>ALYD01000023.1 GCA_000513555.1 Lachnospiraceae bacterium JC7 | reverse complement strand
GTCTGCTGAGGTTCTGACGAAGTCCCACCAGTCTGGGAAGCATATACTGCAGTTTGGCGTAGTCCACCTGCATCTTGGCTTCCCTGGATCTCGCTCTGTCAGCAAATATATTCAGTATAAGATTTGTACGGTCAATTACTTCCACTTCCAGATCATGTGCAAGGTTTGCAAGCTGTGAAGGAGATAACTGATTGTTGACAATAACGATATCTGCATCCATTTCCCAGATTGCAGCCTTAAGTTCCTGAACCTTTCCGGATCCTATATAATAGGCAGAATCCTGAGAATCAAGATTTTGAGTGATATCAGCAACAACAAGAAGGTTTTCAGCCTCGGCAAGTCCCTCCAGTTCTCTCATGGAGACAGTGAAATCAGGATCGTTATTGAGGCAGGCACCAACCAGCACAGCCTTACGTCTTTTATCATTTGTTTCGTTTTCGAACATATATACTCCGATTATTTAGAAAAATGCTTTTTTGTGGATGATACAAATACAGAACAGAAAATAAGAAGGGCTGTGACCGTACCTGTAAATGTCATTGCTATCCTGAGTGCACAGTCAGAAAAGAAGCCTTCAGGAAGCATATTGATCATACGGCTTTCTCTGGGATCGAACATCCAGTTTCCCTGACTGAAAAAGATCTCATGGAAAATGGTAAAGTACTTTGTAAAGTCAGCGGCTGCAAGGAGACCAATGACAGTTATTATGAGAAGTATCAGCATACATATCTGTATATAGCCTTTGGAAAGATGGTACAGAGCCTTTTTTGCACCTGTGATAACTATGAGATATCCTGATATGGCAAGACATGTAAGGATAAATATGGATCTAAGGAAGATACATTTTACGAAGAGGACCCTGACATCTGCCATATGTGACTTTTCATTATCGTTATAGAACTGAGCCGGTCGGTCATCTATATTGGTTTCTATGATTAGATTTTCTCGATCTCCCCGAAGGTATACCATGGTCTGGTCGATAACATAACACATATCATCGAGGCTCATGGACTCACCCATCCAGGTTTCCAGAGAACCTGTTACATCATATTTTATGAATTCATTCCGGTAAAAATCAGGAGTCCAGTAGCACACAGCCTCAAAGCTGGTGACAAACAGGATGAAAATAAGCATTATTGAAAAAATGATACTGAGAAATGAATGATGTATTGTCTTCATATGTAAGTCCAATCCTAAGTGAAATCTGATTGAGGAATAGTTTATCATGAATAATATAAAAAAACGAGTGTCCTGTGACACTCGTTTCCAATACCTGTTCCTGATGCGATTCGAACGCACGACCTTTCGCTTAGGAGGCGAACGCTCTATCCTGCTGAGCTACAGAAACATATTTTATTAGGCACTTTATATTAGCATAATTAGGAGGCATGTTCAAGAAAATAAAAAAGTTGTTGACAAAGAACGGAATTATTTGTATATTATACGAGCGTTGTGAGAGAGCAACGATATGCACCTTTAGCTCAGTTGGTAGAGCAGCGGACTCTTAATCCGTTTGTCCAGGGTTCAAGTCCCTGAAGGTGCATTTTTTGTTATAATAAAGTTTGACGATTTAAAGACTGTGCTTTTAAGCATGGTCTTTTTTGATAGTTTGTTAACATATATTGATAATAGTATTAAATCTGAGCTAAAATCAGTTAAGTTTAGTATATTTTTAAATATGAGGGCTTGAGGAGGTATGACGTGAAAAAAACAGGAACAAAAACACTGGATATGACAGAAGGAAACATAGTAGCTCAAATTCTTTTATTCGCCATGCCGCTTATGCTCGGAAATATATTTCAGATGCTGTATAACACCGTAGATTCCATAGTGGTTGGAAATTTTGTGGGAACGGAAGCTCTTGCAGCAGTCGGTTCTACTACGATGATAATAAATATGCTGGTGTTTTTCTTCAACGGTTTTTCTGTTGGTGCAGGAGTTGTCATAGGAACCTATTTCGGTGCAAAAGACATGGAGAGATTACATGTGGCGACGGAAACTACCATTGCATCCACCTTTGTTATCTCGGTTATCTTCACTATTATAGGTGTTCTGGGCGTAACTCCCATGCTGAATTTCATGTCCACTCCGGATGATGTAATGAGCGAAGCTACATTATACCTGAGAGTATATTTTGCAGGAATATCGGGACTTCTTATATATAATATTGGAAGCGGTATACTTCGTGCGGTAGGTGATACAACAAGACCTCTCTATTTCCTTATTCTGACGAGTCTTCTTAATATAGTGCTGGATCTTACGTTTGTTATATATTTTCATATGGGAATAATGGGAGTCGCACTGGCGACCATAATCTCTCAGTTCATTTCAGCCTTTCTGACATTGAGATTGCTGACAACAACTGATGAGATATATAAACTTACCTGGCATGATCTGAGAATAGAGAAGGCAACTTTGAAGAGGATAATGCTTGTTGGACTTCCTGCAGGTGTACAATCAGTTATAACTGCCTTTTCCAATGTATTTGTACAGGCTTATATTAATTTTTTCGGTTCAAGCTGCATGGCCGGATGGAGTTGTTATAACAAGATAGATCAGTTTATCATGCTTCCTATGCAGAGTATGGCTATGGCATCCACTACATTTGTAAGTCAGAATGTGGGGGCAAAAAAAATGAAAAGGGCCAATGAAGGTACAAATATAGCTATAGGAATGATATTTGCAATTACCGGTGTGATAGCTACATGTATCTGGATCTTTGCCGCACAGTCCGTAAGATTGTTTACCTCTGACCAGAGTGTAATAGATTTTGGAGTTTTGTTTCTGAGGACCAATGTTTACTTCCTTATGTTTAACTGTATTAATCATGTGCTTGCGGGGGCTCTCAGAGGAAGAGGAGACTCAAAAGGCCCTATGATAATCATGTTGCTGACTTTTGTTCTGGTGCGACAGATATATCTGTTCATCATGACACATTTCATTGCCAATACACCGGCTCTGGTGGCATTAGGTTATCCTGTAGGCTGGATGAGCTGCTGTATAGTAGAAGTAATTTACTTCAAAAAGAAGTGGAACGGCAAAAATATTAAAAAATAAAGGCAAAAATCAAATTAAATTCAAAAATTAATTTGATTTTTTTAACATTTCCCCTTGCAATTTAAAAAATAAATGATAAAATAGAAAATGTAAAGAGAAGATGAGAATAAGAAAAGAACTTAAAACAGTTCGCTTCTCTTTAGGATGTGATCCAACCTAGATCACATTCGGCAAAACCGGAGAAATCCGGCGACGCAAAGCTATAGGGACCGAAAGGTCAGCCAGTTGCAATCTTCAAGGAGCAGGAGCTCCGAAGGTTAGTTCTCGAATCAAGACTAATTCAAAGAAGGTTCTAGGTTAACTGGCAGCGGGTGATACCCGGTGCCATTTTTATTTGATTCATTTAAATAGCAAACCCGGAGAAATCCGGTGACGCAAAGCTATAGGGACCGAAAGGTCAGCCAGTTGCACTTGAAAGGATAAAAAGATATGAAGAACCTCGTTAGAACTATAGTAGCAGTTGTTTGTTTAGTAGCTATGATGTCAGTTTCAGCTTTTGCACAGACAAATTTAGAGGCTGAGGCACTTGCAAAGGTTAATCAGATAAGACTTGCAAACGGTCTTTCAGAAGTTAAGTACAGCGCATCACTTGAAGGTGCATCAACAGTAAGAGTTGGCGAGATCACACAGAAGTTCTCACATCAGAGACTCGACGGATCAGATTTTTATACAGTAGATGCAACTAATGTCTGGGGCGAGAATCTTGCCAAGGGATACAATTCAGCTGATGAAGTTGTTGATGCTTGGATGGCATCTCCTTCACACAGAGCAAATATCTTAAGCGCAAATTACAATACATGTGCTATCTCAACAACAGTTAAGGATGGAAAGACATACTGGGCACAGGAATTCGGAATCTAATATAGAAAATAAAAGACCTGCCGCTAACAGCGGCAGGTCTTTTTTAGTCTTCAAGGAAACCGGTGAGCATTCTCTTATACTTAGGATTTTGAAGCTTGCGGATAGCCTTTGATTCGATCTGACGGATACGTTCACGGGTGAGACCGTACATTTGCCCGATTTCCTCGAGAGTACGTTCCTGACCGTCTATGAGTCCATAACGATATTCTATGACAGTCTTTTCTTTATCTGTAAGGATACCGAGTGTCTTATCCAGCTCTTCGCGCATCATGATATGGTTTGCATTCTGCTCAGGACTTATGATCTTATCATCCTTAACGAAGTTTGAAAGCTCAGAGTCCTCATCGTCTCCGACTTTACTGTCCAATGAAGTAAGACCGTTATCATAAGAAAGAATTTCGGCGATCCTTTCAGGAGTAAGATTCATGCGGTCTGCAAGTTCTTCCAATGAAGGTTCATGACCGAGCTCCAGGGACATTTCTCTGGAAATACGTTTAGTCTTATTTATAAGTTCAACCACATGTACAGGTACTCTGATGGTACGGGAATGATCTGCAAGAGAACGGATGATAGACTGTTTTATCCACCATGTTACATAAGTGGAAAGCTTGAATCCCTTATCCGGATCGAATTTATCTATACCGTGCATAAGGCCCAGATTGCCTTCCTGAATAAGATCAAGGAAATTCATACCTCTTCCCACGTAATGCTTGGCAACGGAAACCACCAGTCTGAGATTTGACTCAATAAGACGTGACTTTGCATATGAATCTCCGTCTCTTGAGCGACATGCAAGGGCATATTCCTCTTCTTTGGAAAGTAAGGGATATATACCTATCTGTTTAAGATAAATACGTACAGGATCATCTGTACTTATGGATTCTATACTTTTTAATGAATCAATGTTAATGCTTCTGGCATCTTTATCTTCGTCCGAAAGCTCATCATCAGAAAACTCATCGTCACTTATTATGTCTTCTTCAGATATCTCATCGGTATCATCATTCTCATCATTTTCTTCAGATGATTCAGCAGAATCGGACTTTGACTCTGAGATGGAGGAAACCGGGGAAGCAGTTGGTGCAGGTTCCGGTTTAGGAATATTGCTTGAAATTGTAATGTCCTGAGTCGTCAGATAAGCACGAATGTTTGTCATCTGCTCTTCAGTTACATCATATTCTAAAAAAGAGTCATTTAACTGTCTTTCGGAAATAACACCGCTCTGAGCTTTTTTTAAAGAATTGAGTGTTTTTAAGATACTTTTAAAAGCAAGCGGATCTAAAGTTTTTTTGTCCATAATTTGTTATAAGTCACATTAATTTATAAGTCGGTTTTTGAGCAACTCACGTATTATAGACTAAACGGCTCAAGGTGAAAATCGCTTTTATTGTATTTTAATAAGTGCAAAAGCAGATACGTTACAATGATTAAAAATAGAAAAAAACAGGCCTGTGAATTGTGCTGAGTGACCAAGATGTAAAAAGTATAACAAAGATATAACAGATGCAGAAAATACAGTACTGAGAAATTGTATTATACTGACCTATTATACAGCACTGTGCAAAAAGCACATGCTTACCATAAGTAAAGGAATGAGCTGTATAATAGTCCAGCATTATATAATAGATATCGTGAAAAGATTTTAAAATTTTCGAGTTTCCGGAAGGATGCAGTCGTAACGAATAGCTTTACCTGTTAAAGAATAGTCCGGTTTAATATCTGCTAAATAAGGTCCCTTTGCAGGACGTTTGATAATGATCTTTCGAGGCCGTAATGATATGGCGGCATTCAAAAGCATGGCGGCATCGGAACAGGGAGGTTCAAGCTGCTGTAAAAGCTGGAATTTTTTCTTCACAAGAGAGCTTTTTGTGCGTGCAGGAAACATAGGATCGAGCAAAATAACATCAGGTGTAATATCAAGATTATTCATTGCTTCGATACTATTTTCGATATGAAGCTCCATTCGTGAAACGATATCCTTCAGTTCCGGAACCGCTTTTGCACGTCGCAAAGCATCTTCAAGTAAAGAGGCAATAATGGGGTCATATTCGTAAAGTTTGACATTAAAGCCTGATGCAGCAAGGAGTAAAGAGTCTTCTCCCATCCCTGCTGTTGCATCAATAAGCACAGGAGGATGATCCAGGCCTTTAAGTTTTGCTGCCTTAACCAGCATTTCCCGCTCCAGATTTGACTGCTTAAGACGAGAAAGATTATCCGTAAAATCTCCGCGCAGTTCATGTTTTCCGTCGGTCAGAGAGAGTCCGTCCTCATCCATTTTGAGGTAAAGGGGCATTTTTTTATCTTTAGGTTCAGAGCTCTGATCAGAGATGTCCGATCGTTCTGTTAAAAAGGAGTCCAGTACAGCTTTATCCAGAGTGTATGAAATATCTAATCTTTTCGATAAAAGCTCAAGGCTGTCAATGTAGGCTTCAGAGACTGAAAACAGTATTAATTTGTTATCTGACTTCATAAAAATATATCCATTCTAAAATCAAGTATTCAAGGATCTACAGTATAAACGCTAAAACAGGGATTAAAGGATATTTTTTTGTATCCGGTAAACCCGGAGTGTAACGCAAAATGTATGTAGTATGATAAATCAGTGTAAAGAAATACAGGGATTAATGCAATAAAAATGAGATATTAGTTACATAATATACAGAAGCAGGAGATAGACGGTATTAATAAGTAATAGTTCAACCTGGAATGGATAAATAAAGATACCGGTGGAATCCTGATCAAGTACTAAATAAAAAAATGTTATGATTGCTATATTTATGTCAAATGGATGGTAGAAACTGATCTTAGATGCTATAATCCAAATGCCGAACAGGGGAGTCAGGAACCTTTGTGAGGTGTGAGTCATATTATTTCATTATTTCATTAATTAAAATCATTTTTTAGACGTTATAAATAAAGGTAGCTTTATTTAATTTTCGTGTTAATGAAATATGTGTGTATCTGCACAGGAGGAAAAGAATGGTAACAAATGATAAGGGTGCTATAGAATTAAAGCACAACGTCATTCAAGGGTTAGCTAAGGCTGCTTGGGAAGACAGACTGGGGGAGCAGGCTGAGAATGAACTGATAATGTCTCTGTCACCGGGACCACACGCAACATGGAGATGTTGTGTATATAAGGAGAGAGAGATTCTCAGATGGCGTATCCGTCTTACAGAGAATCTTGATGCGAACCCATATGCTACAGAGCCTAATCCTAATATTATTCAGGTAATTGATCCTGCATGCGAGGAATGTCCTCTGTCTTCATATACAGTAACTGATAACTGTCGTCTCTGCCTTGGAAAGGCATGTATGAACAGCTGTCGTTTCGGTGCTATAACAATGGGAGATCAGAGAGCACACATCGATCCAAATAAGTGTAAGGAATGTGGTATGTGTGCCAATGCTTGTCCTTACGGAGCTATCGCACACCTTGTCAGACCATGTCGTAAGCCATGTCCGGTTAATGCGATCACATATGACGAGAACGGAATCTGTAAGATCGATGATAAGAAATGTATAAGATGCGGACAGTGTATTCACAGTTGCCCGTTCGGAGCTATAGCTTCCAAGCTGGATGTTCTCGATATAATCAAGGATATCAAGGCAGGAAAGGAAGTATATGCAATGTGCGCTCCTGCTATCGAGGGTCAGTTTGGTAAGGATATCACCATGGGATCCATCAGAGAGGCATTAAAGAAGGTCGGATTCACCGATATGGTAGAAGTAGGACTGGGCGGAGATATGACCGCTGCATATGAAGCAGAGGAATGGTATGAGGCACGTAAGGAAGGTAAGAAGATGACAACCTCCTGCTGCCCGGCATTTATCAATATGCTTAGAATGCATTACCCGGAGCAGTTCCATGAGAACATGTCAGAGACAGTTTCACCTATGTGTGCGATTTCCAGATACCTCAAGGCGATCCATCCTGGATGCAAGACCGTATTTATCGGACCATGTATCGCGAAGAAATCTGAGGCTCATGAGATGGGAATCAAGGACAATGCAGACTACGTTATGACTTTCGGTGAGATGCAGGCTCTTATGAGATCAAAGGAGGTTGAGCTTCAGCCTGTAGTTGATCCATATCAGGAGTCATCAATCTGGGGCAAGAGCTTTGCAAGTTCAGGTGGAGTAGCAAATGCTGTTATGGAAGTTATGAGAGAACGTAACCAGGATGCTACCGGCATTCAGCTTCGTGCAGCAGCAGGCGGAAAAGAGTGTATCACTGCACTTTCTCTTCTTAAGATGGGTAAGCTTCCTGAGGACTTTATCGAAGGCATGGTATGTGAAGGCGGTTGTGTCGGTGGTCCTTCAAAGCATAAGACTGAGCTTGAGATAAGAAAGTCTCGCCAGGATCTCCTTAATCAGGCAGATGACCGTAAGATCCTCGACAACATAAAGAATTATCCTATGGATAAGTTCTCCATGATACGAGGAGAGATGTCCAAGCCTCACAGTGAGAGTTGAATACAGTGAACAAAAAAGGACGTATGGTTTTCCCATACGTCCTTTTTTAAGTCATATTTATGAGGTCAAGAACTTTGGTTTTCCTGAGTCTTCCGTCCTTAAGCGAAACAACAAGGGCGCCACAGTTAGGAACTATGGGACCGTGCCAGAAATCGTAATCTGAAAGATCTTCTATAATGCACTCGAGACCACGAACAATACCGCCGTGTGCTGTAATCAGTACCTTTTTATATCTTCCCTCATTAGGATAGATCTCTTTATCAAGAAAATGATTGAGACGGGCTTTGATTTCTGTGACGGACTCTCCTCCGGGAAGAGGTGATATTTTTTCAGGATCCTGAAACCAGTCTTTTATGTGTGATAATGTAACCTTTTCGGATTCTGAAGTAATAGTTTCACCGCTCAGATCGATACCTTCACCGATCCCAAAAGAGATTTCCTTTAGATCTTCGCATAATACAGGATTAAGATCATTGTGATTTTTGCATATTATCTCGGCTGTCTTTCGGGCTCTTATCAAAGGGCTGGAAAAAACATGGTCAAAGTGGACATGTTTTAATGCTTCTGATGCGATACGTGCTCCGGCGAGACCTGCGTCATTCAATGGGATGTCTGTATGTCCCTGAAGTCTATGCTGACGATTCCACATGGTCTCACCGTGTCGAACTATATAAAGTTCCATAATACTTATCTCCCCAAACCGACAGTATAAATTGAAAATAATGAGTGTTATACTGCCGGAAAATTGCGTCAATGACGCTGAAATATCTTGAATAAATGAACAGAAAAGCAAGACTGGATCAGAACGGAAGCCTGAGATTTGATAATGAACCAAGAATCCTGTTCACGTTATCCAGATTTGCTTTCAGATCATTTACAGTACTGAAAAATTCATCTATCTTATGGCTGTATCCGCCGTAATCCACTTCCAGCTGCTCCACCATGGTATCGATCTTTTTCATAGTCTCAAAAGCTTCGTCTATTTCGATCTTATAAGAAATTGCAATAGTATAGAGGTAATAGCTTACACCTATAAATAACAAAAAAGTAGTGATGGAGAAAAAAAAGGCAATGTTAATAATCTTCCGGTTTTTGAGAATTTCGGCCATAAGCTCTGAATTACTCGGTTCATGTTCGGACTCATCCATTTCAGGATCTGAAATATCCTCTGTGTCCAATTCGGATATAATTAATTCTCTTTCTTCGTCTTTTGGTGTCATAAGATTTCCTTTCATAAAAAAGGCTCGTAATATATTAAATTATAACATATATGAAAAACATTTACACTTTTTCGGATTATGAGAATGCTGAATCAAAAAAGCGTAGGTATACATGTGTTGTAAACCGGTATACCCGGATGTAAAATAAATATAATTTGTTCGAAGTATAAGATAATGAACAATAAAAAAGGATTGGAGGAAAAGTCATGTTAAATCATGAACACAAAAATGAAAGATGGGTATTCTATAAGGATGTACAGTCAGAGTCAGGTGGAGAAGGGGTAAAAAAGAAAGTACTTGCATATTCTGATGGTGTAATGGTGGTCGAGAATACTTTTGCAAAGGATGCGGTAGGAAAGCTTCATCATCATCCCCACACACAGATTACTTATATTAAGTCAGGAAAATTTGAGTTTGAGATAGATGGTGAAAAACATATCGTTACAGAGGGGGATACGCTACTGAAGACAAACGGGGTAGAACATGGATGTATCTGTCTCGAAGAGGGACAGCTCATCGATGTATTTGCACCTTATAGAGAGGATTTTGTGAAGGACTGAAAGGTCAGTCAAAGGTGAATCCATGATAATAAAAGGAATATACGGTGCAGAACTCATTTATGATGAGGATCAGGAAGAAAAACTTAACAGGGGGATTTTGCCGGGACTGATTTCCGAAACATATAACAAGGCCAGATATTCCGAGGAAGAAATACTGCGTAATTATGATGTTAAAACTTCCGGAGGAAAACAATCCGGTACAATTATCATATTTCCGGGAGGGGGATACAGCTGGCTAAGTGACAGAGAAGGAAATCCGGTTGCAAGAGCTTTTAACAGGTATGGTTTCAGGACAGTTATACTGAGGTATGACTGTGAGAGCGAGATATTGGGTTTACGCCCCTTAAAGCAGGCTGCATGGGCAGTGGCTGAGACCAAGATGCATTTTCCGGGAGAGCCTGTGTATCTGTGCGGATTCAGTGCAGGAGCCCACTGTGCTGCCTCTATAGGTATTCATTTTGATGATGTGGATTGGAATGGAGATCGTCTGTTTGATGATGTGATTGAATATATAAAAAAACATTCACGAGAAAATGCATATAGCACTATAGAAAAAGAAAGTATATTCTCAGCAGCTGGGGATAGGGATGATAAAAAGAAATGGGATGAACTATTCAGATCCGATGGGATGATCCTGGCATATCCTGTGATAACTTCCGGTGAGTATGCCCATAAGGGCAGTTTTGAGAGACTTCTCGGAAAAAAGAAGGACTTCTTATATAAATATGGAGATGACACGGAATATGAAAGGGCTTTAAGATGGTTTTCACTGGAGAAGCAGGTTCATGAAACAACGCCTGAGGCCTTTGTATGGCAGACCATGACTGATGATTCAGTACCTGTACAGAATTCGATCTTATTTGTAGAAGCAATGGTTGAGCATGATATCAAGGTAGAATATCATATGTACCCTGCCGGAGTACACGGTCTTAGTCTTGCGACCAAAGAGGTTGAGACTCCGGATAAAGGACGCTATCCGGATATACATGTGGCAGATTGGTTAGAGCGGGCAGTTGACTGGCTTCTATATAAGAAGTGAAAAATATATTTTTTTATCATAAAAAAGCAACTGTGATTCTGTATATACAGTATTGATAATAATTAAGTATGAAATATGAGAAGAAGGAGTATAGAGAATATATTTAAAGACATATAAGGTCGAAAGTGTTCATTAACTATTTAAAAAATTTTATATAACTTTAATTTTTTAAATAATGGAGACAAAAGAAATGACGAAAAATCGTCATACGCTTTTGTCTCCATTTTTCATGGTTTTGGAAACTACTTCCATTTGAAAATTTCCTCCGTTGACGAATGGGCTGGCATTCGGTATAGTACACACCATCGGGCGGATAGTTAAAAAAATTTAACGAAATTGTTTTTATATCTGCTTTATGTAGTTTTAATAATTATGAGAGGTCGTTATATCGACCAAAAGGAGAAAAAATGGATTTTGAGGCAGTAAAGGAAATTATAGTTGATACTCTTGCTTGTGATGAGGAGAAGGTCACAGCTGATGCAAGATTTATTGAGGATCTCGAGGTGGACTCACTTTCACTTGTTGAGCTTCATATGGCTCTTGAGGATTCTCTCGGACATTCTATTCCGGATGGAGAAATCGGAAAGCTTCAGACAGTACAGGAACTTGTAGATTACTGCAATAAGTAATTAGAAATATTAATTTCAAAAAAGCCAAAGCCTGTCTTTGGCTTTTTCTTACTCCCACACAAGGAGGAATACTTATGAGATCTCCAATAACCAAAATATACGAAATGTATAAGGACAGAGCACTTCGCAAGAAGGCTCATGCTGATACAGTCGGACATACTGGTATCAGGTTTACTTTTGGAAAAGCTAAGGCAACCGCTGAAGAAGCGGATAATCAAAAAAATAAAGATAAGAAGAGTGAAGCAGCAGATGTTTATCCTGAAGAAGTAAAGGATAAAAATGGTCTACGGATACCGGCAGTAATGATTCCATCAAGTTTTATTACTTGTAGGTCATGTGGAAGACGTGCGCTGAGACGAAAATGGGAAGATAACTATTATGTATGCCCTGAATGCGGTAAGTATGCGCCTATAGGAGCATACTATCGTCTGAGTCTAATCCTGGATAAGGGATCATTTACAGAGATAGATACAGATATAAAAGCGGAAGATCCGTTGGGTTTTCCGGGCTACAAAGAAAAAATAGAACGACAGGAAGAAAAAACAGGACTCAATGAATCTGTTATATCCGCAGTCGGAAGTATACAGGGAATCAGGCTTGTTACAGTTGTACTGGACAGCAGATTTTTCATGGGTTCAATGTCACGGGCTGTTGGAGAAAAGGTAACAAGAGCCGTTGAATATGCAATGGAAGAGAAATTGCCGCTGCTTATTTTCAGCGCCAGCGGAGGAGCACGTATGCAGGAAGGAATTTACAGCCTCATGCAGATGGCAAAAACAACTTCAGCCATAGAGCAGTTCAGTGAGAAAGGCGGGTTGTTCATAAGTTTCCTGACAAATCCTACAACCGGAGGAGTAACAGCCAGCTTCGCAACACTTGGAGACATAACATTGGCAGAACCGGGAGCACTTATAGGTTTCGCAGGTCCAAGAGTCATCGAACAGACCATAAGCCGGAAACTTCCTAAGGGATTCCAACGTTCCGAGTATCTGGAGAATCATGGATTTGTGGACAGAATAGTCGAGAGAAGCGAAATGAGGGATGTACTTACCGATATTTTGAAGCTTCATGCAGATACAAGAAAATTCAGTACTGTAAGAAAAAGCGCAGCTTTGGAGAATAAGGGATGATCAAGGAAATAATACAAGAGGCCGAGCAGATAGGAAACAAGATTGATGCTTTATCGGAAAATGATGAGCTGTTAGAGAAGAATGCGGAAGAAATACGTACACTTGATAAAACCAGAAATGAACTGTTATCAAAGTGTACAGAACTTAATCCTTCAGACAGGGTATATCTTGCAAGACATCCAAAACGTCCTCATATAAAGGACTTTATTGACAATCTGTTCACAGATTTTTTTGAACAGAAAGGGGATCATCTATATGATGAAGATCTCTCGATATTTGGAGGAATTGCAAGATATAAGGGCTGTCCTATAACGGTCCTTGGCCATCAGAAGGGCAGAACAATGGAGGAAAATCTTGCATACAACTTCGGAATGCCTAGACCTGAGGGGTACAGAAAAGCACTTCGTCTTATGGAACAGGCTGAGAAATTCGGAAGACCTATCATAACGTTTATCGATACGCCTGGAGCTTATCCGGGAATGGAGGCAGAGGAGCATGGACAGGGTGAAGCAATTGCGAGAAATCTTGCTGCCATGAGCAGATTCCATGTTCCCATCATATCCATAGTTACAGGAGAGGGTAATTCCGGCGGAGCACTCGCGATAGGAGTTGCGAACAAAATTCTGATGCTTGAGAATTCTGTGTATTCTGTACTTAGTCCTGAGGGGTTTGCATCCATATTGTGGAAGGATGCAGCGAGACATGAGGAAGCATGTGAAGTGATGAAACTCACTGCACATGATCTCAGGAGAGCCGGTGTGGCTGATCATGTTATACCTGAGCCTCTTGGCGGAGCACAGGAAGATCCGGAAAGATTATATGCAAGTCTAGATATAGTTTTAGAGAAAACTTTTACGGATCTTTTAAAGCTTTCTCCTGAAGAATTAAGAAGGCAGAGACAGGAAAAGTACAGAAATATATAAAAAGTCGCTTTGGCAAGCAGACTATCGGGAGCATAGTTTTGAACGGAATAAAGATAATAGGCTTGGGGGGAGCGCTTCCCAGTCGAACAGTTACCAATGATGATCTGGGAGAAATAATGGATACTTCGGATGCATGGATATATCCGAGAACAGGAATCCATGAAAGAAAGTTCTGCTCAGAGGAGGAAAGCGCTTTGACTCTGGCTGTAGAAGCCGGAGAAAAAGCAATCAGAGATGCAGGAATAAGAAAGGAAGAGATTGCGGCAATAGTTGTGGCTTCAATGTCACCTGACCTTGCTACACCGAGCATTTCGGCTCTCGTGCAGAGAGAACTGGGACTGCCTGAGGTCCCGGCCATGGATCTGAATGCTGCCTGCAGTGGATTTATTTATGCTTTGGAAGTAGCTAGAGGACTGTTGAATGCGAACCTGTGTGTAAATGATATCTACCCGGAAAATGAAAAGACAGAGACCGGTGATACCGGAAGAAAATATGCATTGGTCATAGGTACAGAACAGTTATCCAGACTTATTTCCATGGAAGATCGTACAACAGCAATATTATTCGGAGACGGTGCAGGAGCTGTGATAGTTACATCGGATAATACTGAGGATCACGAGAAACATAAATCGAATACTATAGATATAAATTCCTGTCGTGAAACCGGCATGAGAACAGGATTTGTAAGCCTTTTGGGATCCAGAGGTTCAGGAGCCATAGAGGCACCTTCGATATATTCAAAGGCATATGAAAGAAAATATCGAAAAAAAGAAGATGTTACCGAAATAGATCATATGCTTATGGATGGCAAGGATGTTTTTATATTTGCCTGTGACATCATTCCAAGGATCATAAACGGGCTACTCAAAAAAACAGGATTTGAACTTAATGATATAGATCATGTGGTCTGTCATCAGGCCAATGCAAGGATCATCAGACATGTTATAAGAGCTATGCATGCACCTGAGGATAAATTCTTTATGAATATGGAAAAGCTTGGAAATATAAGCGCAGCATCCATACCTATAGCCCTGAGTGAGATGCATGAGAAAGGACTTCTGAAGGAAGGCGAAAGACTGATACTTGCTGGATTTGGCGGCGGACTCACATGGGGAGGCTGCATCATCAGTTATAAGTAGGATTTTTGATGTTTCGCACACTATGGAAAGAAAATACTTTTCCGGTGATTGTGCGGTAAGAACAAAGATATTCAAATAATAATGAAGAGAAAAGGTAGAACATGAAGCTTTTAAACGAAATTTTAGGAACTCGTTATCCGGTCATTCAGGGTGGAATGGCAAATATTGCTACAGGACGTTTTGCTGCGGCTTGTGCCAATGCAGGTGCTGTTGGACTCATTGGTACAGGAGGAATACGTACAGCAGAAGAATTAAGAAATGAGATTCGTACAGCAAGAGAGCTGGCACCGGAAAAAGAGGATGGATACAAGCCTGTTATCGGAGTCAACCTTATGCTTATGAATCCTGCTACAGATGATTTTGTAAAGGTTTGCATCGAAGAGAAAGTATCGGTCGTTACAACCGGTGCAGGAAATCCTGGTAAGTATATGGCGGATTTTAAGGCTGCGGGAATAAAAGTTATTCCTGTTATCGGAGCCCCTATTCTCGCTCAGCATGTTGAAAAGCTTGGTGCGGATGCGGTAATCGCCGAAGGATGCGAAAGCGGTGGACATGTTGGAGAAATGACAACCATGGCGCTGGTTCCGCAGACTGTTGATTCAGTTGATATTCCTGTAATTGCAGCAGGCGGTGTGGCAGATAATCGCCAGTTCAAGGCAGCTCTTGCACTTGGAGCATGCGGCGTACAGATAGGTACAGCTCTTCTTGCATCTCCCGAGTGTCCGATCCATGAAAACTACAAAGAGGCACTTCTCAAGGCAAAGGGTTCTGATGCCATAGTTACAGGACGTATCGGAGGTACACCTGTAAGAGTACTTAAAAACCAGATGACAGTTCAGTATCTCAAGCAGGAGAAGGCAGGAGCCGACAAAATGGAACTTGAAAAGTATACACTTGGGTCTTTACGCCGTGCAGTATTCGAAGGTGATGTGAAGACCGGTTCACTCATGTCGGGGCAGGTTTGCGGACAGCTTCACGATATCCGTCCGGTAGCTGAGATTTTGGAAGATATAACACAGATGTAATGGAAAGGCGAAATAATGAAAACAGCTTTTTTATATGCAGGACAGGGAAGTCAGCATGCAGGAATGGGAGCGGACCTCTATCGTGATTATCCTGAGTTTCGCAGAGTGTTTGACGGTGTCTCAGAGGGATTGCAGAAGAATTATTCTGACAGAAATTATGATCTTTGCCGTTTGTGCTTTGAAGATCCTGACGGGGTTATCAATGAGACACGTTATACACAGCCGGCTATGGTGGCTTTTGCCTGTGGTGTAACAGAAATACTTAAGGTTCATGGAATTCGTCCCGACTATGCAGCAGGACTTTCTCTCGGAGAGTATTCTGCATTACAGGCAGCAGAAGTAATGGATTCAGAAACTGCGGTTGAGATGGTAGCATTCAGAGGACAGAAGATGGCTGAGGCCAGTGAAGGTGTGGACTGCGGTATGACGGCAGTTCTGGGGATGGGTGAATCAGACCTTGAGGCCTGCTGCGAGAAGGTAAGAACAGAGAGCGGTAAGATAGTATCAATCTGCAACTATAACTGTCCGGGCCAGATAGTGATCGGAGGAGAGAAGGAAGCAGTAGAAATGGTCGCAGAGCTTGCTTCAGAATTTGATAAGGTACGCTGTATACCGCTTAAGGTTTCAGGACCTTTCCATACAAGCTACATGTCATCGGCAGGTGATGCACTTCAGGGTTATTTCAGGAATATACGTATGAATCGTCCCAAGTGCAACGTTCTTTTCAATTATCTCGGAGATGAATCGGAAGCAGTCAGTTCATCAGTTAAATCTACTACAGCCACAACAGCGGCAGCTTTTCGGAAAGCTATTCCGGAGCTTTTGGTTGAGCAGGTTCAGAAACCTGTACGTATGGAAGCTATAATAAGGAACCTTTTCGCAAAAGGAGTGACTGATTTTGTGGAAATAGGTCCCGGACATACTCTTAGCGGTTTTGTTAAGAAAGTTGCCAAAGATATGGGAATAAGTGATTACACCGTAAACGCTGTTGAAACATCTGAAGATGTTGAAAAGCTTACAGCAAGATAAAGAGAGAAGAAGATGGATGGTTTAAAAGGAAAGACCGCAATCGTTACAGGTGCATCAAGAGGTATAGGAAGAGCCATAGCAGTTGAATTTGCATCAAGAGGCTGTAATGTGGTTGTGGATTATGCAGGGAATGAAAAGGCTGCTGAGGAAACAGTAAAGCTCTGTCAGGAGGCCGGGGTTTCGGCAATATCCGTATGTGCGGATG
This sequence comes from Lachnospiraceae bacterium JC7, assembly GCA_000513555.1. Lineage (GTDB taxonomy): Bacteria > Bacillota > Clostridia > Lachnospirales > Lachnospiraceae > Oribacterium. The sequence goes on along the minus strand of ALYD01000023.1, from coordinate 31,849 downwards.
TCTCTGATGAGAATGCGGTGAACGAACTTATAACAAAGACGCAGGAGCACTTCGGAAGTATTGATATCCTTGTGAATAATGCAGGAATAACAAGGGATAACCTTATGTTAAGAATGAGTGCTGAAGATTTTGATGAGGTAATTTCCAAAAATCTTCGCGGGGCGTTCCTGATGACAAAGTATGCGGGAAAGATAATGCTCAAGCAGAGATCCGGCAGGATAGTTAACATTTCCTCAATCGTTGGTCTTCATGGAAATGCAGGTCAGGCAAATTATTCTGCATCAAAGGCGGGAATAATCGGTCTGACGAAGACAACTGCTCTGGAGTATGCAAGTCGCGGTATCACTGCCAATGTCATAGCTCCCGGCTTTATCGATACTGATATGACAGGTTCACTTCCGGAAAAGGTAAAGGAGACCATGCTTTCACGTATTCCTGCAGGAAAATTCGGCCAGGCGGAAGATATAGCAAAGGCAGCAGCTTTCCTTGCGTCGGATGATGCCCGCTATATTACCGGCCAGGTCCTCGGCATCGACGGTGGAATGGGAGCGTAGGAGTTTGCATCAGCAAACTCCGGAGCGATATGGCCCGAGCGGGCTCGGGTCCCGAAGGGATCAGGTGAGGTTGACAAAACCGAACCTGACCGGCGGAACGCGAATATAAAGAGAGTTTACATTAATTATTAGATTGGAGCGAAAATGGAGAAAAAGCGAAGAGTAGTGATAACAGGTCTCGGAACTGTCAACCCCACAGGAAACACAGTGGCAGAATCATGGGACAGTATCCGCCAGGGGAAATGCGGTATCGCAGCTATAACACATTTTGATACAGAGAATTTCACTGTAAAGCTTGCTGGAGAGGTTAAGAATTTTGATCCTTCGGCTCTTATAGATCGCCGTGAACAGAAACATCTTTCAAGATTTACTCAGTTTGCTCTTGTGGCAGCCGAGGAGGCCATAGTCCAGAGCGGAATAAAAGAATCAGGTGAATATGATCCGTCACGTATAGGTGTTATAGTATCTTCCGGAATAGGTGCTCTGGATACCATAGAGTCAGAGCATACAAAGGCTGAGAATCATGGCTTTGAGAGAGTTTCTCCGTTTTTTATCCCTATGACCATTTCAAATATGGCAGCAGCAAATGTGGCTATACGTCATGGATTTAAAGGAATGTGTACATGTCCTGTTACAGCATGTGCAGGCGGTTCCAATGCAATCGGTGATGCTTTTCACAGAGTAAGAGACGGATATGAAGACGTAATGATAGCGGGAGGTACAGAATCCTGCATTTCACCACTGGGAATAGGTGGATTCAGCAGTATGCGCGCTCTCAATCATTCAGAGGATCCTAACAGGGCAAGCATTCCTTTTGACAGTGAGAGAAGCGGCTTTGTTATGGGCGAAGGTGCCGGTATCCTCGTTATGGAAGAGTATGAGCATGCGGTTCACCGCGGTGCAAAGATCATAGCCGAGATCGTAGGATACGGCGCAAATTGTGATGCCTTCCATATCACCAGTCCAAATCCCGAAGGAGAAGGCGGAGCTGAGTGTATGCGTCTCGCCATAAAGGATGCAGGCATAGAACCTGAGGATATTTCTTATATCAATGCCCATGGAACCTCCACACATCTTAATGATTCCTGTGAGACAAAGGCCATAAAGGCAGTATTCGGGGACGGTGCCTACAATATTCCTGTGTCTTCAACAAAGTCCATGACAGGACATCTTCTCGGAGCTGCAGGAGGAGTGGAAGCTGTTTTCTGTGTAAAGGCACTTGAGGAAGGCTTTATTCCGGCTACCATCAACTACAGAAGTCCTGATCCTGAGTGCGATCTGGATGTAGTTCCCAATGAAGGAAGAAATTCTGAGCTTAAGTATGCATTGAGTAATTCGCTGGGCTTCGGCGGACACAATGCTTGTCTTATTTTTGCAAAAGCCTGATTGGGATATAAAGGAGAGAATATATATGGCAGAAGATATTAAAGAACAGGGAAATGCTTCTGAAGCAAGAATACCTAAGACATTAAATATAGAAGAGATCAAAAAAATCATACCCCACAGATACCCATTCCTTCTTATAGATAAAGTTAAGGACTATGAGCCGGGGAAATTTGCAGATGCGATAAAATGTGTCAGTGTAAATGAACCTTTCTTCCAGGGGCATTTTCCGGAGTATCCTGTAATGCCTGGAGTGCTCATTATCGAAGCATTGGCACAGACCGGTGCTGTGGCACTTCTCAGTATGCCGGAAAACAAAGGAAAGATCGCACTGTTCGGAGGCATCAGAAATGCACGTTTTAAGCGTCAGGTGAGACCCGGAGATGTGCTTGAATTCCACTGTGAGCTTACAAAAATGCACGGACCTGTAGGTATAGGTACTGCAACAGCAACCGTAGACGGAAAGACGGCAGTTGTTGCTGAACTTACATTTGCAGTGCAGTGATAATAAGGCTATCGATTATCTTCTTAATCGATAGCCTTATTTGCTATAATGATTTCACACTTGTTTGTATTATTCTTAAAGGGTATATATGTTATAATCTGTAGCATATGGTTAAAAAGAATACAAAGTATAAGATTTTTATTGAGTTAAGGAAGATCAGATATGTTAAGTAACACTTTCGAGGAATTATATAATCGATTCAGAGTACATTTTTATATGCAGGTGTTTTCCAAAGAAAATTCCGGTGATGATACGCTGACCTCTGTTGAGGCTTTTAGTCTTGAATGTATAAAGTCCCTCGGAGAACCTACTGTGGCTGAGTTTGCAAAGATGATGGGTATATCAGCTCCCAATGCGGCTTATAAAGTCAATGCCCTGATTCAGAAGGGGTATATAGAAAAGGTTCAGTCAGAAACAGACCACAGAGAGTATTTTTTAAGAGCAACTGATAAGCTGAAGGATTATTATAAAAACAGTTATGAGTTTCTGCAGAAGATAGTTGAAAGATGTGAGGAACGCTTCTCAAAGGAAGATATAGAGCGGCTGGATCATATGATCGCAACTATTACGGATGAAATGATACCTGAACTGGATCCTAAGCATTTTAAAAAGAACGATAGAAGATAACAGACAAAAGTCCGGGAACGGTCACCGATGAAACTGTTTTTATGTCGTTTACAGAATTAACGTTTGGATATGATGTTTCCTGAAGTCAGAAAAAAACGATTTCAGGGAGCAACATTTCCGAACGTTTTTTATTTAGTGAAATACTGACAAAAAAGGTATTAAAATTCGTATTTATTTTACTAATTGACATATGTGTATAAACAGAATATATTAAATGTAAGCGCTTACAGAAATGCGGCAGAGAACTGTGAGAACATGTAAGCATAAAATAAAAATGAAGTTGATTCGATTGAAAGGGGATAATTCAATGGAAAAGTTAAACTATCAGGTACTTGAGAAGTCAGGTTATCAGGGGTATATCCTTAAAGATGCTCCTGTAAAAGTCATGCAGTTCGGTGAGGGTAATTTCCTCAGGGCCTTTGTTGACTATTGGTTCGATATGTCAAATGAGAAGGCGGGATGGAACGGCAAGGCAAGTCTGGTTCAGCCTATAGCCCAGGGACTTACTGAGCTTATCAATGAGCAGGAGGGTCTTTACACACTTTATCTTCGCGGTTCTGAGAACGGAAAGAAGGTAAACAACAAGAGAGTTATCTCATCAGTTAAGGATGCCATCAATCCATATACTAAGGAAGGCTTTGCGGCTATGATCGAGCTTGCCAAGTCGGATGATCTTGAATATATCGTTTCCAACACTACTGAGGCGGGAATCGTTTATGATCCTGAGACCAGCTTCGAGCAGGAGCCCCCTGTTTCCTTCCCGGGAAAAATGACCAGGGTACTGTATGAGAGATTTAAGGCGGGAAAAGCCGGGGTTGTGGTTCTTTCCTGCGAGCTTATCGACAATAACGGACAGGAGCTCAAGAAGATAGTTAACCGTCATATCGATGAGTGGAACCTCGGAGCCGATTTTAAGAAGTGGGTTAACGATGAAGTTCTTTTCTGTTCTACACTGGTTGACAGAATCGTTCCCGGTCGTATACGTGATCCAAAGGAAGTAGAAGAGCTTGATAAGGAGAATGGCTACACTGATCCGCTCACAGATGTCGGTGAGGTATTCGGAGTATGGTACATCGAGGGTCCTAAGGAGCTTGAGGATAAGCTTCCTTTCAAGAAGGCCGGAGTAAATGTTCATGTTGTTCCTGAGGTAGCTCCTTATAAGAAGAGAAAGGTTCGTATCCTTAACGGTGCTCACACAGGTTTTGTTCTTGGTGCCTATCTTGCAGGTTTTGATATCGTTCGTGACTGCATGCATGATGATGTGGTTAAGAATTATATGAACAAGATGCTTCAGGATGAGATCATTCCGATTCTTCCGTTAGATAAGGAGGATTGCGAGAACTTTGCATCAGCTGTAGAGGATCGTTTCAATAACCCGTTTGTTGATCACCAGCTCATGAGTATTTCTCTTAACTCCACATCGAAGTGGAGAGCCAGAAATATGCCTTCACTTCTCGAGTATGTTGAAAAATTCGGAAAGCTTCCTGAGGTTCTTGCCATGAGCTTTGCCGCATATATCGCATTCTATAACAATGATGTGCAGCGTCGTGAAGAGGATGGACTTATCTGCAGACGTCCAAAAGGTAATGAATACAAGATTCAGGATGATAAGGAAGTAATAGACTTCTATGAGGCTCATAAGGATGATGATGTGAAGACTCTCGTTCATGCCGTTATGACCAATGAAGAGTTCTGGGGACAGGATCTTACAAAGGTTCTGAATTTTGAGGCAGTAACAGTAAAGAACCTTACTCTTATCAAGGAGCAGGGAGCGAAGGCTGCATACGCATCAGTACTTTAATGAAAGGAAACCTTCTTAGGGAAAAGAAATATGGCCAAAGCACAGGTAGTACATATCAATCCGGAGGATAATGTTGTTGTTGCCATTGCCCCCATAGCAAAGGGTGATGAGATAAGAACCGGTGACATCGATATCACAGCAATCGAGGATATTCCTCAGGGACATAAGGTGGCGGTAAAGCCTATTCCCGAAGACGAGCAGGTAATTAAATATGGTGTGTCCATAGGACACACCACTGAAAATGTTAAAGCAGGACAATGGGTTCATACACATGACATGAAGACAAATTTAAGCGGGGAAGTAGTGTATACGTATAATCCGGCTGTTCCCGCAAAGACAGATATGCCTGTTGAAACATTTGAAGGATATGTGAGACCTGATGGAAAAGTGGGAACACGTAATGAGATCTGGATCATTCCGACAGTCGGCTGTGTCAATGATGTGGCAAAGCATCTTGTAGAAATGAATCAGGAACTGGTAAAGGGTTCAATAGATGGACTCTACACATATACTCATCCTTTCGGATGTTCCCAGACAGGTGGAGATCATGCTCAGACACGTAAGATACTTGCCGATCTGGTTTGTCATGCCAATGCCGGAGCAGTGCTTGTTCTGTCACTGGGATGCGAAAATCTGACTCACGAACAGTTTCTTAAGGAGCTTGGCGAATACGACCCGGACAGAGTGAAATTCCTTACATGTCAGGATGTCGAGGATGAATTTGAGGCCGGATCGGCACTTCTCAGGGAACTTGCTGAATATGCTTCAAAATTCAAGAGAGAGACAGTTGGAATCGACAAGCTGGTACTGGGAATGAAGTGCGGCGGTTCAGACGGACTTTCCGGAATAACCGCGAATCCGACGGTAGGCAGAGTTTCCGATATGGTAGTTGCCCAGGGAGGAACCACTATACTTACAGAGGTTCCGGAGATGTTCGGCGCTGAAAGCATGCTTATGGACAGATGCGTGAATGAAGAGATATTCAACAAAGCATCCAATATGCTTAACGGATTTAAGGACTATTTCATTAGTCACAATGAGGTGGTATATGATAACCCTTCACCCGGAAATAAAGAGGGCGGTATAACAACACTTGAGGACAAATCCTGCGGATGCGTTCAGAAAGGTGGAAAGGCTGCGATTTCAGATGTACTTGCCTATGGTGAGGAGGTTCATACAAAGGGACTTAATCTGTTATATGGCCCCGGAAATGATCTTGTTTCAAGTACGAACCTTACTGCTGCGGGATGTACTTTGATCCTGTTTACAACAGGAAGAGGAACACCGTTTGGCTCTCCGGCACCGGTTGCAAAGATCGCTACCAATGATAAGCTTGCTGAGAAGAAAAAGAACTGGATAGATTTTAACGCAGGTCCGGTTGCTTCTCAGGGTGAATCTATCGATGATGCAGGAAGACGTCTTTTTGATTTTGTTAAAGAAATTGCTTCAGGAAAGCAGACTCAGGCAGAAAAGCATGGGTTCAGAGAGATATCCATATTTAAGGACGGAGTAGTACTGTGATATAAAAGCCCTGAATCGAAAAAACGGTTCAGGGCTTTTGTGGCATGAAAAAACCGCCTCACGAAAAACGAGAGGCGGTTATAGAAGAAAAATCAAGTCATGACATTAAATGTCTGACTTAAAAAATGAGAATTAATAATGATAGTTAAACTGAAAAGATGATTGTCTTATCACATTTAATTTCAACCACCTGATTTGGATCCATGGAACCGTTTGAAATCATACCAAGAAAAGAATCGACAGATGTATTTGTCATCTCGATATCAAAATGTGAATTAAAACGGTAAACACTGATTTGGTGGTCTCCATTAAGCTGTGACAGAACCTTACGAATTCTATCCATCGCTATCCCCTCCTTATAGTGATATCAAAGAGCAGAATAAATGCCAAAATAGGTTGATAATCAATCAGATATACAATCAACCGGCAAAATCAAAATACTCTATATACAAGAAGATATTATAGCATAATTTTATCAAATAGTCACTTGTAAATCACAAACCAAAGTACATTATGCACAAACGATGTTGATTATAAGTCTGCAATTAATGGAAAAACACATATATAATGCATGCATATATAGAAATTATTTGCTATATTTTTGAAGGGAATCAAGTATAAAACAACCGTGTAAGGAGATGAAGATAAATATGATAAATGAAAAGAAAATAAACGAATACAATAAAATGGCGGGAAATGATACCAATCCCGGTATCGATGCCGGAGAATCCCTTATGGAGAATTATATCAGGAATGCAAGAAAGTTCACTGTGATAGGGCTTGTGGGAGTATTGGTTGGAATCATGTGCATACTGATCATAAGAGAACAGAACAATCCGCTGATGGTACTTGCCGCCATAGTGATGTTTGCAGGAGCATTGATCGCAGTGACAGGTATATCATCACTCAGGGCAGAAGGAATGCTCAGGACCTTTGCTCAGATCGCAACCATGCAGCCGACTACAGCATCCATGAATGATCTAAAACTGGCAATTGCACGCTGTGGCATGGCCGGAGTTCGTAAGCAGGTGAAGTTTCAGATAGAAGCTGCAGTTTCAAAATATGAAAAGCTGGAGGGGGCTGATCTGGAACTTGCGGAGGATATAAGAAAGTCAGGACAGAACCTTCATGTAAAACGAATAATTTAAGAGAATAATAGACATAGTAAGAATAAAATGTTCAATATTAAAAAATTATAATCTTTATGTTTATGACGGAATATAAACTGTGTAAAAATCACAAAAAATATTAATGTTCACAATAGGGCATTGCCATTTAATTCTTATGGTGGTAGTATTCCTTGCGATTATTAAATCCTAAGCTTTGAGATAAGCACTGCAGGCATAAAAGTGCTGTGCGGAAAATTTAGAATTTGTAAATTTTATTAAAATCTCGAAAATATTTGAATCAGCTATGGATTGTTTTAACACTTGGTGATATAGTGCATGTCATCAAATGAGTTTTAAAAGTATTGGGTATAGACAGTTCATCCCATTTTTTTATTTTTTCAGGAGGAATAAACGATGAGTGAATTAAGCATTATGATTCCGGATCGTGAGGCCGTAAGTGATTTCGTTGAAGTAACTTCAAAACTTCCGTTTGATATGGATATCGTTCAGGGATCAAAGATCGTTGATGCCAAGTCAATACTTGGTGTTATATATATGGGTCTCGGAAAGGTTCTCAGTCTTAAGTTCAGAACAGAGAATCTTGCAGACGTTAAGTCATCACTTAAGGATTTTATCGTAGAGTGATCTCATGAACCTGTTAGAAGCGCTTGGGTTGGGTGAATTCCCGATTCAAGCGTTTTTTTATTTAGAGCTATGGTAGAATAGTATCTATATTGAGGTGGTTATGCAGATAGAGATACAAAGATGCAACAGAAAATCGGTAGTGATAACTGTGAACAGTAAGGCTCAGGTGATAATCAAGGCACCCTACAGGACTACTGATGCTGAAATACAGGAAATATTAAAAAAAAGAGCTGCATGGATCAAAGAGCATGTGGATAAGGTTAACAGGGAAAGGGAGCGGGCAGAGAACCTTGAACCGCTTTCCAATGATGAACTCCAGAAACTGGGAGACAGGGCTGTGGAGTACATACCAAAGCGCGTGGAATACTTCGCGGGTATGGTAGGGGTCGATTATGGAAGGATAACCATCAGAAACCAGAAAACGAGATGGGGAAGCTGCAGTTCAAGAGGTAATCTGAATTTTAATTGTCTTTTGATGCTGACTCCTCCGGAGATCATAGATTATGTTATCGTGCACGAACTATGCCATAGGAAAGTAATGAATCATTCATCCAGGTTCTGGTCAGAGGTAGAGAAGGTGCTTCCCGATTACAGGGTAAGGCGTAAGTGGCTTAATGATAATGGCGGAGTGATAATAGGCAGAATGGAGTAAAAAAGAACCGTTAGTACAGTCGTTGTACTAACGGTTCTTTTTTATCTTCTTCTGCTTCTTTTCTTGGAGCGGCTGTTCAAAAGCATATCACGACGGGCCTTTTGCTCTCTTGAAAGATCATGGGTATTTTTTATCATGCGTATACGTCGTCTCTTACGCAGGAACTCTTCACGTCTCTCCAGAAGGTAATATACTCCAAAAATGCATATGGAAACTAATCCGATGGCAGCAAGAATGGATATAAGTTTAATAATGGGTTTCTGTATCTCGATACGACCTTCCTCCTGATTAAGGACTATAGGTGCATGATTCTCGGTACTTTCCACGGGAAGCTGTCCTGAAACAGTGGGGTGAGTGTCGTCGTTGTAGGTCACACTGATACTTTCCGGTACAGTCTCCATTATATTCGTGTCGGCCTTGGAGGAATCCTTCGGCTCGGATGGATATACGTCAGTTTCATCAGAAAGTCTGATGTAGGCATTACCGACGGCCTTGTCACCGTATGTATAATCGATGCGTGCAAATGCTCCGTCGCTTTTTTCCGAATCACTTAAATCGTAACTGATGGAACTTGATACATCATCGAATACTGCATCTGCAGGTATAGTCACGTGGTATGTGGATGGAATGTCAAAGCTTAGAGAGTTTACAAGCTGAATGTCATCGACCTTCAGGTTGCTGGAAAGCTTTTTTATATTCTCATCATATGCGGCTGCTTCAAGAGACTTGAAATTCTTATAACCGAAATCAAAGAGATTCTTTGTGTCTGTATACTGTGAATTATGTCCGTTCAGGATGACACAGATAAGGGTCATTCCGTTTTTCTCACAGGCGGTCACAAGAGTGTTTCCTGCCAATGTCGTATATCCGGTTTTTCCGGCAAAAACACCAGGGTAGTACTCTGCATAGCTTTTTCTCATCATATGATGATGGGCGTAGACAGTATTTTCACTGTCAGTATCATTGGGATACTTCGAGATGGGAGCGTGTGTGTAAACCTGAGTAGCATCGATGGCTCTGAAGGTGTCATTTTTTATTGCATACTGCATGATCTTGGCAAAATCATAAGCACAGGTATAGTGCTCAGGATTATTAAGACCGGACGGGTTGGCAAAATGAGAATTTATGCATCCGATTTCTGCGGCTTTCGCATTCATCATATCCGCAAATTTCTCATTCGAGCCTGCAATATATTCGGCAAGAGCATTGGCACAGTCATTGGCAGAATGTAAAAGCAGTCCATATAGACAATCCCGAACGGAAAGCTTATCGCCGGGGATAGCACCTATAATGGTGGAATTGGGCTCCAGATTACCGTTTACGGCAGCATAGGAAAAAGTCACCTTGTCCTCGAGGTTCTTGCAGTTTTCCAAAACCAGTATGGCAGTAAGGACCTTGGTTATGGAAGCGGGGAAGTATGCCGATGTGGAATTCTTTTCATAAAGAATCGCATCAGACTCTGCATCAATAAGTATCGCTCCTTCAGAATTCAGACTAAAGGATGCCTGAGGCCATGAAACCGCCGCAAATCCGGTCATGGGCAGGAGTTTCAATGTGTCAAAAACTCTGTGGACAGCTCCCACAGAATGTGGATAAGAAGATGCAGTACCTGTCCGGAGGGTACCGGTGATGTTATATGTTGATATGGAATTTGTTATAAGGAATGTGGCAGAGAGGGTCAAAGCCACTCGTCTGCCGAATTTTTTAAATTTGTTAATTGAATCAGTTCTTTGTATCATTTGCTTCCTTTACAGCCTTTTTTAAAATAACGCTTACCTTGTAAAGGTCTCCGTCTATGGTTATTACAAGTTCTCCGTTCATAAGCTTGGTCAGGCTCTTTGCTATGGAAAGTCCCAGACCGGAACCCTCTGTGGTACGGCTGACATCACCGCGGACAAATCTTTCGGTCAATTCCTCGGGAGAAATATTGAGAGGACTTGATGAAATATTTTTGATGGTGCAGGATGCGTTTTCTGATTCCGGATCATCTGTAATGTCAACATATACTCTGGATCCGCGTAACGCATACTTGCAGCAGTTGTTCAGAAGGTTTTCGATCACTCTCCAGAGATGCCTTCCGTCTGCACTGATCATAACAGGATGATCAGGATAGTTAAGAATAACATCAAGTTTGGCTGAGTTTGTTTTATCTTCAAATTCTCCTAAGGCCTGCTCAACTATTTCGTTATAGTTTATATCGGCGAAATCGATCTTGACATTTCCGGAGCTTGCCTTGCTGGCTTCAACCAGATCTTCCGTAAGAGTTTTAAGTCTGGTGGATTTCTGGTCAAGAACCTTTATATATTCCTGGACTCTTGGATTATCTATCTCTTCGCGTTTGAGAAGATCCACATAACTTATGATGGAGGTCAGAGGAGTCTTGAGATCATGGGATACATTTGTAATGAGATCTGCCTTCAGACGTTCTGACTTGACCTGCTCATCAACGGCCTCACTTAATCCTGTTGCTATACGCCATGTGTAAAAATCTATGGCAAGAATGATTATGAGTATAGCTACTGCAGTGAGAAAGGCCTTCAGACTCTGATTATTGATGAAGTGGACGAAAAGCACAACTATCATAATAAAAGCGAAGGTATTTGGTAATACAAAAAGTATGTAGCTGAAAAGTCTGGAACTGGTCCTTTCCGCACTTTTTACATAATGTCCAAACAGGTCACAAATCTTTTTTAACAGAGAAGACGACCATAATCGATCGGCCTTGTATTTTCTCACAAGAGAAAAGGTCAGGGGGAAGAAAACCGCATATTTCATTAGCAGGCTGATACTTGAAGTCCAGAAATCCCAGTTATCTATAGTTCCTATGATCCTTTCGACTGACTCGAGTATTTCTGGTGATAATATCTCTGCTATAAATCCCCAAAGTATGAAAATGCCTAAAACAATTTCCGTAGGACAGTTATCTATTCTGTGTAGATGGATCTTCAAATCGGATCTGTCGCTGCTGCGTCCGCTCCAGATTATCAGAAGAACAAATGTTATAAGTGCGGTAATACTGGAGAGAACCAGCATGGTGAGTCCCACAACGCTTGTAACATGATGATCTGTGTACTCTCTGGCCTGTTTCCGGAAGTTATCCTCACGGGGAAAAGAAGTATCGATACCTACGGAAAAATGGTATTGTGAAGATACGTTTTTGAAAGGATTTCTGGCCTGCAAAAGAGGAACAAGATTCTGCGGAAGACTTCTGAAGTTTGTTGAGACCTCAAGGGAATTGGAGTCTGCGTAGGCAAAACTCGGAAGACTGCGGATATCATCCTCTGAGCGGGAGGGGTCATTGGTGAAAGTGACATCTGAATTTTTTGATGTATAGGTGATATTAAAATAAAAATTGGTATTTTTATTATTGAATTCACTTTTTACGGCATAATATCTGGCAAGATAAGTGAGAGCCTCCTCGGCAAGAGTACCGAGAGACATCTGCCCGTCGGTAGGGCTTGTCTGCTTATAGTCGGGAAGATAAGCTCTGTACTGTACTATGATCTGATGGTTCAGCTCATCCTCTGCCTTTGAAATGGTCCTTGAGCCATCATTCTGAAGCTGATTCCACGCATCAAAGTAATATCCCATGGATCTGGCATACTGGATAAGGTAATCCAGAGAATAGGAAACATTCTGTCCCTGAACATCAGCCTGGGCGATTATAAGTCCCAGATTAAGTTTGCCGTCTTCTTCGAAGATGTCGGTAAGCTGGACATAATCAAAGATATCAGTCATCATGTGATTTGCCTGCTCTTCATAAGCAGAACTTTGAACATAATTCGGCTGTCTTATGTACTCAAGGGCAGAACCGTCAGCTGCACCGAGGGTAAGTATGCCTACACTGAAGATGATCAGCAGGAAGGATATGATGTTAATAAAAGTTGTGAAAGTTTTTTTCATAATATATGGGCTAATGTAAACGCCGGGCAAGAGAACGATCTCCAACCCGGCGAAATGTTGTGTAATGTGTTCAGAAAAAATTGGAAATGTTATTTAGCTGCATCCTGTTTTTCGATTTTATATCCAACGCCCCATACGACCTTAAGGTATCGAGGCTCCCTTGGATTGATCTCAATCTTTTCACGAATATGACGAATATGAACAGCTACGGTGTTATCTGCACCGATGGCTTCTTCATTCCAGATCGAAGTATAGATATCATCGATTGAAAAGACCTTGCCTGCATTTTTAACTAAAAGAAGAAGGATATTGTACTCGATAGGTGTGAGCTTCACAGCATTGCCGTCAACGGTAACCTCTTTTGTATCATCATTCATAACAAGACCGCCGCAGGCATAGATGTTGTCATTATCAGCTGCTTCACCGATATTACCTAACTGGGTATATCTTCGGAGCTGTGATTTTACACGGGCAACCAGCTCCAACGGATTATATGGCTTGGTGAGATAGTCGTCGGCGCCGACATTAAGCCCCAGGATCTTATCATTGTCCTCGCCCTTGGCAGATAACATGATAATAGGAATGGAACTGGACTCTCTTATCTTTAGTACAGTGTGGACACCATCAAGCCCGGGCATCATCACGTCGATGATAAGAAGATCCACTTTATTCTGATCCATGATCTCAAGAACATCATAACCATCATAAGCCTTTAGGACATTGAAGCCCTCACCTGTAAGATAAATTGATATTGCTTCGACGATCTGCTTATCGTCGTCACATACGAGTATAGTCTGCATAATGACCTCCTGTTAGCAGGTAATAGTATCAAGGATACTAATAAACTAAATTATTATACATTATTGCCCTATTCAATGCAAAGAGCGTGGAATAATATAAAGATTTTGTAAAACTTCAGATGCCCCTGATTAATAAAAAGCTTCCGGAACAGTACCGGAAGCTTTAATCAGCCATCAAGTTATGCGGCAGGGGACTCTTGAGCTACCTCTTGAACAAACTGTTTGTTTACATAGGCGTCTCTGCCGTTATAGTCTATCATGATCCATTCATTGTCAGGCGAGCCTTTGTATGTAACCTGCACGCCGGCATCAAGAACTTCGAGAACTTCACAGTTCGTATTCGGTTCTGTACGGACCTTTACACCTGTGGTTGTCACCCATACTGATGAAACAGCAGTGGTCTCCGGAACAGCAGTGGTTTCCGGAACAGTCTCCATAGGTGCCATGGTAGTCTCTGCAGCTGTTTCTGTAGTTGGCGCCGTAGTTTCTATAGTGGGCTTTGATGAACCGCCGTTTATGATCTTTATAAGTATAATGAGCAGTATCACACATGAAATAGGAATAAGGAATTTCATGATATTGTAAAGATCCCATTCAACGCCTTTTCTGCGCTTGGGTCTGCGGTTCGGATTATGACCTGAACGGCCGGATCTCTGGGATGAAGAGCGTCGTCCGGAAGTTCTGGCAACGCGTTCGCTGTCACGAAGAGGTCTGGTCGGGCGTCCGTTTCTTCTGTTACCGTTCATTCTCGATTCTGAAGAACCTGTTGAAAGAGGAACATTAACAGCATTTAAATCAGAAGCTCTTGAAGATGTGGCAGTAGCAGCTGACACCTGAGATTCCGGATAGTTGTTGTCAAATCCACTGCCGTCAGCCTGATCGGCTTCAGTATATCTGCTCTGAGTGGAATCGTATGAGCCGGTTGTGGGCCTTGACTGAAAAGAATCCACATAGTTGTTAAGTTCGTCACGTATAAGAGAAAAAGACTCATTGGCAGCCTGAGAAGTAGCCGCTTCACCGGCTTCAGCCTGGTCACCGTACATGCGGATAAGGTGGTAATTATCTCTGGACTGAGAGGATATGAGCTGAGTATCAAAAAGCTGATCGATATCGCTTTCGAGATTGTTGGATACCAGCACAGCCCTGTCTATCTGCATACGTACAAGCGCCTTGAGGATGCGTTTGTCGAGAATAAGAGCATCGTTATACTGTCCGTTCAGTATACTCTGCTGTGCCTGACTTAAATCATTACGAATCTTGCCCCAGATGTTAGCTTCTCTTGGCGTTGGCATGAAAAACCTCCTTAACGGAAATAATGATTAGAAAAAAGAGAATCGATGCAGAAAAAAGAGACTTTCTGTGAATCGGAAAACTAATCTTTTTATTAAATATTCCCGAATAATTTACTTTTATTATACCCAATTTCAAAAGTCGCTTCAAGGGAACAGTATGGTAAATGCCCGATTTTTAGTACACTGAAGCCCGTATCTTATGTACTTGCCGAAAAAGGGTTTCTATGTTAAACATAGTAGAAATAAATTATTACGGAGATGTGAACGCTATCTGAAGAGTAATTTTCAAAAAAGTTACCATTTACGAAATCCCGGAGTGTTTCCTGGAGGAATATCAGAATGGTCGTTTTTCATCTTTTGATAAATATTTAAACGATATATGAAAAGAGTTAAATAACAGAAAGGTTATATAATATGAGATTAAGACATATAACAGGGTCTGAGGATTTTGTTGCAAATTCAGAGTATGTTACACACGAGCCGGAGAAGAACAAGGGTAAGTGGAGAGAGTATTTCGGAAATGATAATCCTGTCAGGATCGAGATAGGAATGGGTAAGGGGCAGTTCATAGAGTCTCTTGCCGCAAAAAATCCCGATATCAACTATATAGGCATAGAGCGTTATGATACAGTGATCCTTAAAGCTATAAAGAAGAGAGAGCTTCTTGAGCAGGAAGGAGCAGATTTATCAAATCTCACATTTATTTCAATCGACGCAAGACTTCTTGCAGATGTTTTCGCACCAGGAGAGGTGGACAGAATATATCTTAATTTTTCTGATCCATGGCCCAAGGACAGACAGGCAAACCGTCGTCTCACCAGCCCTGTTTTTATGAAGATATACAGAGAATTTCTTAAGGCAGACGGTCAGCTTGAATTTAAAACAGATAATATGGGACTCTTTGATTATTCATTGGAATCCATTCCTGAGTCAGGATGGAAGCTTTCTCAGGTGACCAGAGATCTTCATCACGATTCTTCCATGAATGAAGGAAACATCATGACTGAATATGAAGAGAAGTTTTCCGCAAAAGGAAATCCGATATATAAGCTTATAGCTGTACAGTGATGCCTGAAAATTTTTTAAAAAAATGATTGACAATTTCAAGGGTATCTTGTAATATAAACGAGCGCTGTGAGGAACAGCGCAAAGATATGCACCTTTAGCTCAGTTGGTAGAGCAGCGGACTCTTAATCCGTTTGTCCAGGGTTCAAGTCCCTGAAGGTGCATTTTTTAATGCCTAAAATTGATTAATGTCCAGGAAAACCTAGGTTCTTTCGGGAATCAAGGTTTTTTTTATTGTAAGAATAAAGTAACAAGATATTATAAAGGTAATGATATAATTTTAAGACTAATGGAGTAGAATTGTGTACTATCATATCGTGCACAGAGACATTGATATAAAGAGGTCTCGATATATATTGTGCTCCGAATGAAAGCGGAGGAATGGAGATATTTATGTTCAATCGTAAATTATTGCGAGGAACCTCACTTTTGCTTGCTGCAAGTATGCTTATCATGACAGGATGCGAGCAGCAGATAAGTGCCACCGAAAGTTCAGAAAGCGAATCTGAGATAATTGTCACAACAGCGCCTGAAACTGAATCTGTTGAGATGGTAGCTGCATTAGGCATTAATTCCAATATTTTGCCATCTATAGCAGGAGTAACAGTGGATGACTCGGCTGAGGAGCTGGCACCGGTCAATCTTACAGTTGGTGTAATAAACTCTGTAGTAAAGGATCTTCAGCAGAGACTTATGGATCTCGGATATATGGATCCCGATGAACCGACAACATATTACGGAGATGCCACATCTCTTGCCGTACAGTACTTTCAGAGACAGGCAGGCATGGGCATGGATGGTATATGCGGTGTCGGCACATGGGACGCGATTATGTCAGAAAGCGCTCCTCATTATGCACTGAAACTTGGTTTCCAGGGAAACGATGTTACTCACGCTCAGTATCGTTTGTACAATCTGGGATATCTGTACAACGGATCTGACATAAATGGTACTTACGATGAGACTACCATGAATGCAGTAAAGAAGCTTCAGGAGACTAACGGACTTACTCCCGACGGAATATATGGTACAAGTACCTATAATCTTTTATATTCCGATGAAGTAAAGGCCAATGTAGTAGCCCTCGGTGAGCATTCGGATCTCGTTAAGAAATATCAGCAGGTACTGATCAACCTTGGTTATCTTGAAGGTGAAGCAGACGGTAATTTCGGACTGGGAACACAGAATGCGATCAAGGCGTTCCAGTCCAGAAACGATCAGGTAGTGGACGGATATCTGGGACCTGATACCAGAACAGCCCTGGATTCACCTAATGCTATACCGTTCGCCATGCGCCTTGGTGAGCAGTCTGATTCTGTTAAGGATCTTCAGCAGTATCTCGTTAAGTATGGTTACCTTTCATCCGATAAGGCAACAGGTTACTTTGGTGAACTCACGAAGAGTGCGGTCGCAAATTTCCAGAGAAGAAACGGACTTACTGCAGACGGACTTGCAGGAGCCAAGACCATATCACTTCTTCACAGTGGAAATGCAAAGAAGAACACAACTACAAGCAGTTCCGGTTCTTCAAGTTCCTCAAGCTCGGCTAATGCAGCTGCAAGTGCTGCAGCCAACGCAGCAGCGAATGCAGGAACACCTGCAGTATCCATTCCTTCTACAGCAGCTGTGGGAACAGGTGGAGAGACAGTATCCGGTTCGGCAGCAGCTCTCATAGCCATTGCGGCATCAAAGATCGGTTGTCCGTATGTATGGGGAGCAAAGGGACCTAACAGCTTTGACTGTTCAGGTTTCGTATACTGGTGTCTCAACCAGGCAGGAGTCGGTATTTCCTACATGACTTCATCAGGATGGAGAAATCCGGGAAGATTCAAGAGGGTATCCTATAATGAACTTCAGGCCGGAGATATCATCGTAGTATCAGGTCACGTTGGAATCGTAGCCGGCGGTGGAACCATAATTGATGCTTCGTCATCCAACGGCCGAGTAGTACACAGATCTCTCGGATCATGGTGGGCAAACCACTTTATCGTAGGATGGAGAATATTCAGCTGATATGTAAATCAAAAAAAAGCGGTATCGTTCCGAAAGGAACGGTATCGCTTTTTTTTGTTGAAGATCAAATCCTTGTTTCTGTAACGAAGGTGTCAATGAGTCTTGCCGCTGCGGTGGAAAGATTCCTGGATCTGTCTATAACGAGACAAAAGGTTCTGTCGGGAATCGGTTCAAGCAGTGGAACCCTGTATACGAGGCCTCGTTCAATGGCATCCGCTGCAAGAGCTTCAGGATAAAAGCCTACGCCAAGATCATTTTCCACCATAGGAAGTATCTGATCAGTTGAGGAGGCTTCAAGCTCAGGCTGGAAAGTCAGCTGGTGATTCAGGAAGTATTGGACATAGAGTTCACGTGTGCCTGTATCACGGCCTACGCTTATGATAGGGTACTGATTAAGCTCTTTAAGAGACATTGGCCGTTTGGTCAGATGTTTATAACCCGGACCTACTATGGGAATCTCCCTGAAATTAAACAGCGGATCCATGGTGAAAGGTTCACGGACAGTCAGGGGAGTGGTGACAAGTGCAAAATCCGCAGAACCGTTCTGGAGGGTCTTTATGGCCTTTGGAGTTGCATGATTGGAAATGCGAATGCTTATGTCGGGGTATTTGATTTTGAAATCATGCAGTACAGGAAGCAGAACAAGTCTCAGAGCGTTTTCGGAAGCAGCAATGGTTACCTGACCTGATTCCAGATTTACATCCTTATCAAGCTCTCTTTCACCAAGTTCCAGCTGCTCAAATGCTATGATGACGTGCTCATACAGTCTTTGCCCGTTTTGAGTGAGAGTTATACCACGCTTGCCTCTGTGCATGAGTTTGCATCCGAGACTTTCCTCAAGATGGTTCATGGCGCGGCTTACATTAGGCTGGTTGGAACCGAGTATTTTTGCAGCCTGTGTAAAACTTTTAAATGTACCTACATAGTAGAAAATCCTGTAGTAGTCATATGAAATCATGAAAAACTCCATTTTGATCTGGTCAGATCAACGATCCGGTTAAATATGCCTAAGTAATGATTAAAATTAATATGGTAAAGCTTTGAAAAAAAGGAAAGCTTATAGACCTTGGTAAAAATCTCAATATGAAGAGCGTAACCGGTTATAAGTTGTTTTTTTCTGTCGCTTATATAATTGTATGGGGTGAAATATTTAAAAAATTAATGAAAAAAATGCAGGCCTCAAACACCGGCTTTCAGGTGTGAATTATCATCAAAAAATTATAAATATTCATCGAAATTATAAGTTGAAATATAACAAATATGACAATGTATGTCAAATTGACATAAGCAATATGTAAAAAATACGGCTTGAATATTAAAAAACCCGAAATATAATAAGGTCGCACGAGTTTTGATGTATGTCAGGAGCATATGTCAGGACTTTTAACACATTATAAAAGTTAAGAATGGAGGTAGTAGAATGGAGCACTTTACCGAGGAACTCCAGGAACAGCTACAGGTATCCACCGCGTTTACTGTTCCGGTGTTCGGAGGAATTCAAGTTGCCGAGTCAACAGTTATCACATGGGTGATCATGGCGGTACTTGCTGCATTATCAGTTTATCTTGGTTCAAATCTGAAGGTCAGAAACCCTGGTAAGCGTCAGCAGCTGGCTGAAATGTTAGTCACATGGTTCGATAACTTTACCGGAGAACTACTTGGAGAACATGGAAAGCAGTACAGCACCATAATTTCCGTTATTCTCATCTACATCGGATTTTCAAATGTTATCGGGCTTTTTGGATTGAAGCCCCCTACAAAGGATCTCAACGTAACAGTTGGTCTTTCGATCATCAGTATCTTCCTTATCGAAATCGCAGGATTCAGGAAGAAGGGAGCGAAGGGCTGGATAAAGCATTTTTCGGAGCCGGTAGCCATAGTTACACCGATCAATATTTTAGAGCTTGTTATCAGACCTTTGTCACTGTGCATGAGATTGTTCGGTAATGTACTCGGAGCGTTTATCATTATGGAGCTTATCAAGATGGTAGTTCCTGTAGGTATTCCTGCCATCTTCAGTCTTTATTTTGATATTTTCGATGGACTCATCCAGGCCTATGTATTTGTATTCCTGACATCTCTTTATATTCAGGACGCAACAGAATAAAAAATTTAAAAGTAACAAATTAACATTTTATTATTAAAGGAGAATTATTTATGAGCATGACAGCTATTGGTGTAGGTTTAGCAGCACTTGCATGTTTAGGAGCAGGTCTTTCAATCGGTATCGCTACAGGTAAGGCAGCAGAGGCAATCGCAAGACAGCCTGAGGCTGACGGAAAGATCATGAGAATCCTTCTTCTCGGTTGTGCACTTGCAGAGGCAACTGCAATTTACGGATTCGTTCTTGGTATCCTTTGCATTTTCTTCCTTAAATAATTTTTCATTGTCAAAAATTTAAAATTATAGGAGAAGAAAACACATGTTAAGAGTAGATATCAATTTAGTATTTACAATCATAAATCTGCTGGTACTTGTTTTTCTTATGAAGAAGTTCCTTTTCGGACCTATCCGTGTTGTTTTAGAAAAGCGTCAGGCTGAGATCGAGGAGTCTTATAAGAAGGCAGAGGAGACAAATACAGCTGCTAATGAGCTTAAAGCAAAGTATGAAGAAGGTCTCAACAATATTGAAGAAGAGCGTAAGCAGACTATAAACGATGCTAAGATCGAGGCTTCAAAGGAATATGATGAGATCGTAAATAATGCCAACAAGAAGGCTGATAAGATTCTTGCAGACGCAAAGCTTCAGGCAGCCAAGGAGGCTGAGACAAAGCAGCGCGAGATGCAGCAGCAGATGGCTGTACTCGTAGCAGAGGCAGCATATAAGATCGCAGCTTCTCAGGACAGTGCGGCAAACGACAAGAATCTTTTCGATCAGTTCCTCAGCAGCAACAGCCAGCCAACTAACAAGAATGATCAGGAGGCATAATAGTGAGTCAGAATGCCAGAGAAATAGCAGAACGTCTGATTCAGTTACAGGTTTCAGCAAGCGTGATCAAGGCTACTTCACGAATTTTTGAAGTACTGCCACAGACCGCGTCACAGCTCAGCGATCCGACTATAGATTCAGTAAAGCGTAATGACGTAGTTGACAGTGTGTTCCCGACAGAGGTCAGAGGAATACTGAAAGAACTGTGTGACGAGAATAAGCTTTCTATGTGGCATGAGATCGCTGATCAGTATAAGAGCATACGTGCCAATGCTGAAAAACAGCTCCATGTGCAGCTTAGATATGTGACCAGACCTTCTGAAAAGCAGCTTCTGGATATACAGAAGTTTGTATTTGATAAATATAATACTCATCATTTTGAGTTTGATATGACAGAGGATAAGAGCTTAGGCGGCGGATTTATCCTCGAGGTAGGAAACGATCAGTATGACTGGTCCACCAGCGGAAGAAGAAACCAGTTCCTGGAGCAGCTTAAGGTGACACGTTCCGGACTTACCAGTGACGTGGATATCCTTACCATCCTTCAGCAGAGTGTAAATAACTTTGATCTGAAGGCAGAGAAGAAGGAAATCGGTTTCATCGAGAGCATAGGTGACGGCATCGCCATAGTTAACGGACTTGATCATGCCATGTATGGCGAAGTTATTTCCTTTGACAATGGTACAAAGGGAATGGTACAGAATATCGAGAGAGACAGGATAGGTGTAATCCTGTTTGGTGATGAAACAGGTCTCGGTGAAGGAAGCAGAGGAATCCGTACAGGACGTATGGCAGGTATCGGCGTTTCAGACGATTATCTGGGAAGAGTTGTAGATGCTCTCGGAAATCCTATAGACGGTCTCGGCGGAATCAATGAGGTTGAGTACAGACCTATAGAACAGCCGGCTCCAGGCATCATCGACCGTCAGCCTGTAAATGAGCCTATGCAGACAGGTATCCTTGCCATTGACTCCATGTTCCCTATAGGAAGAGGACAGCGTGAGCTCATAATCGGAGACCGTCAGACAGGTAAGACTTCCATTGCTCTTGACACTATTCTTAATCAGCATGATAAGAATTGCATATGTATCTACGTAGCAATAGGACAAAAGGAGTCTACTGTAGCTGCGCTGGTTGAAACATTGAGAAAGCATGATGCTATGAAGTACACCTGCGTAGTGGCTGCCACAGCAGCTGATCCTGCGCCGATTCAGTACATAGCGCCTTATTCGGCAACATCACTTGCCGAGTACTTTATGTATAAGGGACACGATGTGCTTATCGTTTATGATGATCTTTCAAAGCATGCGGTAGCATACAGAGCACTGTCACTGCTTCTCGGACGTTCACCGGGACGTGAAGCATATCCTGGAGATGTATTCTATCTCCACTCAAGACTCCTTGAGCGTTCCTGCCACCTGAATGATAAGCTGGGCGGAGGATCGATCACAGCCCTTCCTATCATAGAGACACAGGATGGAGATGTTTCCGCATACATTCCTACCAATGTTATCTCCATAACAGATGGACAGATCTTCCTTGAGTCAAACCTTTTCTTCGAAGGTCAGCGTCCTGCGGTTAATGTAGGTCTTTCTGTTTCCCGAGTAGGCGGAGCAGCCCAGGCCAAGGCAATGAAGAAAGCTTCGGGATCACTTCGTATCGATCTGGCTCAGTACAGAGAGATGGCTGTATTTACACAGTTCTCTTCAGATCTTGATCAGAATACAAGAGATCTTCTTACTCAGGGTAAGGTACTGATGGAGCTTTTGAAGCAGCCGTTAGGATCTCCGATGTCCCTTAGCGATCAGGTCATAACTCTTGTGGTTTCACTTAATCATAAGATGATGGATATTGAGCCTAAGAGGGTTAAGGAATTCCAGGGTAAGATGCTGACATATTTTGCCCAGAGATATCCTGAGATCGGCAAGAATATCGAGATCTCAAGACTTCTCGGTGATGATTCAAAGAATCAGATCCTTAATGTGGCAGACGAGTTTAAGCGTCTTTGGGATGAAAAAGACGGACATTTTGAGCTTTCTGAAGAAGAAAAGTGATTGTAACTATGATTGAGCTGTACCGAGAGCGGTATAGCTCAATTAGAAATAGATTATAATGAGGATTAAATAGTGGCAACCATAAGAGAACTGCGAGACAGAATCTCGAGTATTGATAATACTTTAAAAATAACAAATGCCATGTATCTTATCTCCAGCACGAAGCTTCGTAAAGCAAAGACGGAACTTCAGCAGACTGAGCCGTACTTTTATACACTTCAGACCATGATTCAGAGAATCCTCAGACATCTGCCTGAAGATTTCACTCATCCGTATCTTGATCTCAGAGAGAATCTCCGTGAGACAGTGGATCCCGTTGATTATCGCACCGCTATTATCTGCGTTACTGCTGATAAGGGTCTTGCGGGAGCATACAATCATAATGTAATTAAACGTACAGAAGAGCTTCTCAGAGAGAGGCCGAAGCACAGATTATATGTGGTCGGTGAAATGGGACGTGTTTATTTCCGTTCCAGCGGAGTAGATGTAGATGAGCAGTTCCAGTACACAGCACAGAATCCGACTTTGCATCGTGCCCGTGTTATAACAGGTAGAATGCTGGATCTTTTCCAGGAAGATAAAATAGATTCCGTTTATATCGTATATACGAGAATGAAGAATTCTCTGGAGATGGTAACGGAGACAGAACAGCTTCTTCCTATCGATAAGATCAATGGCGGAATATTGGGCAACAATCAGATACCTATGGTGGCAGGAATGGAGGATTTCAGACTTCGTCCTACACCTAAGGCAATTATCGACAATGTTATCCCTGACTACATCAATGGTTTTATATACAGTGCGCTGGTAGAGTCCTTCTGTTCCGAGCAGAATGCAAGAATGACTGCCATGGACGCTGCCAACCGAAGCGGCAACAAGCTTAGACAGGAACTGAGCATCCAGTATAACAGAACCCGTCAGGCTGCCATCACACAGGAAATAACTGAGATAGCAGCAGGAGCGAGAGCCCAGAAAAAACGGTAACGGATAAAGAAATCGAAGTACGCTTTATATATAGGAAGAAACAGCTTATGTAAAGTGTTGATGAGTGAGCAGAGGGCAAAGCATTGTCAGCTGCCATAAGGAGATATATATGCAGACAGGAAAGATTGTGCAGGTCATGGGACCGGTAGTAGATGTTGAATTTGAATCAACGCCGCTTCCGGAGATCAAGACCGCACTTACAGTAGACAATCATGGTACTAAATGTACCATGGAAGTTGCCCAGCAGTTAGGGCGCAGTACCGTTCGCTGCATAATGCTTACAGCGAGCGAAGGTCTCGAGAGAGACATGGAGGTACAGAATACAGGGGCCGGTATAACTGTTCCTGTAGGTGAGAAGACACTGGGAAGACTTTTTAATGTTCTCGGTGATGCCATAGATGGACAGCCGGCTCCTGAAACAGAGGAGCGTTGGGAAATCCACAGAAAACCTCCTAAGTTTGAAGATCAGAATCCTGTTCAGGAAGTTCTGGAAACAGGCATAAAGGTAATAGACCTTCTGGCACCTTATGCAAAGGGCGGAAAGATCGGTCTTTTCGGTGGTGCAGGTGTAGGTAAGACCGTCCTTATTCAGGAGCTTATCAGAAACATCGCTACTGAGCATGGCGGATATTCCATATTCACAGGTGTAGGTGAGCGTTCCAGAGAGGGAAATGATCTTTACAGCGAGATGACAGAAAGCGGTGTTATCAAGAATACAGCGCTTGTATTCGGACAGATGAACGAGGCGCCGGGAGCCAGAATGAGAGTTGCGGAGACAGGTCTCACCATGGCGGAGTACTTCAGAGATGTTCAGCATAAGGATGTACTTTTGTTCATAGATAACATTTTCCGTTTTGTACAGGCTGGATCAGAGGTTTCTTCCCTCCTCGGAAGAATGCCTTCAGCAGTAGGTTATCAGCCTACTCTTGCAACAGAAATGGGACAGCTTCAGGAAAGAATCGCTTCCACCAGAGAGGGTTCCGTAACATCTGTTCAGGCAGTATATGTACCGGCGGACGATCTTACTGATCCGGCTCCGGCAACAACCTTTGCCCACCTTGATGCGACTACCGTTCTTAGCCGTAAGGTAGTTGAACAGGGTATTTATCCTGCTGTAGATCCGCTTGAGTCATCATCAAGAATTCTTACAGAGGAGATAGTCGGTAAGGAACACTATGAGACAGCTCAGAGTGTTTTGCGCATACTCCAGAAGTATAAGGAACTGCAGGATATCATCGCCATCCTCGGAATGGAAGAGCTTTCCGAAGAGGATAAGCTGACTGTATATCGTGCACGTAAGATACGTAACTTCCTTAGCCAGCCGTTCTTTGTTGGAGAACAGTTCACAGGTGTTCCCGGAAAGTATGTTCCTCTTGAGGAGACAGTCAAGGGATTCAAGGCTATCATTGACGGTGAGATGGATGAGTATCCTGAAAATGCATTCTTTAATGTAGGAACCATTGAGGATGTGAAGAAGAAGGCTCAGGATATTTCAAACGCTGAAGCCAAGAAGATATAAGGAAAGAAGCGGCTCATACCGTAAAGGATAAATCGGCTTCTTTGACCTTGATCTGTAAGCGGCAGAGAATATTGACATTTTTTGATAGATTATGTGAGGTTTTGAAATGGCAGAGACACCAACGTTCAGCCTGAAGGTAATAGCATCCAATAAGGTCTTTTATGACGGACCGGCAGAATATCTGCAGGTTATTACACTTACCGGTTCACGTGGATTTATGGCGCATCATGCACCATGTATAGTTGCCGTAGAGACCGGTACCATGAGTATAGTGAAGCCGGGAGGAGATAGAGAGACCGTTGTAGTAAGCGGCGGAATCTGTTCCTGTGCGAACAACAGACTTACAGTTCTTGTAGATACATGTGAAACGGCTGATGAGATCGATGTACGAAGAGCTGAAGAAGCAAAGGAAAGAGCTCTTGAGCAGCTGAGACAGAAACAGTCAGTAGGAGAATACAAGATGACCCAGTCAGCTCTGGCCCGTGCCCTGACCCGACTGGAATTCTCCAGCCAGAAGAAACACTATATTTGATCAGCCGTTGCAAACGCAACAAGACAAGGAAGCAACCTCGCTGCAAGTTTACTTGCAAGCGAGGTTGCTTTTTTGAATTGTTATGTGGCAATGCCACATAATCGGCACGTAGCACGAAGTGCTATGAGCCGATTGCGGTAGCAATGCTAATCATAACCAAAAAGAAATAGAAATCCCCAATGCAAAATTATAAAATGAATAGAGAACTCATGATAGAAAGGCAGGCCCTATGAAGACCATAAATGAACTAAAGATAGGATATATCGGTTTCGGAAACATGGCGGGAGCGATAGCCCGGGGACTTATACAGTCCGGACTCAAAGCAGAGAATATGTATGCGGTTTCCGGACATTTTGATAGGCTCAGTGAAAAGTGTGAAAAAATGGGCGGAATCCATGCGCTTGAAGATCCCATGGAGCTTGCGGCTGTTTCAGATATAGTTTTTATTTCTGTAAAACCGAATAAAATAAGGGATGTAGTGAAGCCTTTGGCCGAGGCATTGGCAGGGGATACTGAAAAACTGGTTATATCCATAGCATGGGGCTATAATTTTGACAGATATTTTGAAGAAGATATACTGAAGGACGGCACGCATCTTCTTTGCACTTGTCCCAATACTCCCGTTTCCATAAATAAAGGAATATTTGTGGCTGAGAATAAACATTCTCTGACAGAAATGCAGCTTGAGACGGTTGAGGAACTTCTTTCTTATCTTGGAAGAGTGATATTTGTGGAAACAAAACTCATGGGAGCGTCAGGAACAGTATGCGGCTGCGGACCGGCATTTGCGGATCTTTTCATGGAAGCCATGGCTGATGCTGCCGTGATGTACGGTATTCCGAGAAAAACTGCATATGAAATGGTTTCAGCCATGACAGAGGGTAATGCAGCTCTTCAGCTTGCAAGTGGAAAGCATCCGGGAGAGATGAAGGATGAAGTCTGTTCACCGGGAGGTTCCACTATAAGAGGAGTCGCGGCTCTTGAAGAGCATGGATTTAGAGCGGCGGTTATAGCTGCAATAAAGGCAATTCAGGAGAAATGAATAATTAAATTGTGAATATATACCGCTTACAGGAATCATCATATATTAATCACTTTCATAAAAAACTTGTAAGTATTACGTAAAAAGTGTATTATATAAAAAATATTGGCAAAGTTTATGCCGGTTTTGACATTGAATACCAAAAGGGATTTCAAGGAGATTGAATTAAGATGATGAGTCCAAAAGCAAAGAAGACTATATCAGCGGTTATTGTCATTGCTCTTATACTTGCAATGGTGCTGACTATGGTTCTTCCTTATATTGTTTGAAGAAGACAGAGTAAAACGAAGCGGCAGTCCATTGAGGACAGCCGTTTTTTTTATAACAGCATTGAGATTTGATATTTCTTATTCAGAACATAATAGCAGAATGGAATTTAAAATATGAATTATAGAATCACTCCAGGTCAGGATCTGGTTATGATCGGAGAAGTAGGAACCTATGCGGTCAAAAAGCTTTTGGAATTATATCCGGATAAGATTCGTGAAAGGTTCTCAAAGACATATCTTACGGAAGAAATAAGAAAGCTGTCTGAACAGGATGAGGCTCTGCACCAGTGGTATAACTCAGCGAGAGAGGCACGAGCGGGACAGGAAGGGGATCCTGTTGAGAGCCTGATTCCCGGATATAAAAGAAAGTATGGTGTATCAAAGATATATACTGTTGAGAAGGGTGGAGTTCTGAAGGCTCTGTGGGATTTTTGCGAGTCAGAGGCATTGGACCCGGAAACAGGAAAGAAAAAGGGAAATGGTGCCGGATGCAGATTCAGGTATGATCGCATCCCCATAAGTCAGTTCACTGCCGAAATATGTGAGATCTTTGATCTGTCACCCTTCCGTCTATGGTCTGAAAACTGCTGGCTCATGGCAATGGATAAAGGAACACAGTTCTGTGAGGATTTTGTAGAGCTTCAGCTTGAACATTCTAAAAGTATTGCTGATGAGGGATTTTTAAAGGGACAGAGAGCAGGCTTTGACAGCGAAGGTCATCTTCGTACCACTGAACCTGTAAAGGCTTCTGTGTTTGGAAGATTTACGTCTGAGAAGAAGAGAATACGTGTAGATGGGGCGGAAATCGCCTATTTAACAAAGGAATCTTATGAGGAATTGGAAAAATTTCTCAAGAAAAGTGAGGAGATAATATGAGAGAGAAGATATTGACCATAATAGAAAAAAATTCTCGTCTTACTGTTAAGGATATAGCCAGTATCCTTGGTGAGGATGAGGCAAAGGTTACTGCCGAGATCGAAGCACTGGAAAATGAGCATATCATTTGCGGCTATCATACACTTATAAATTGGGACAAAACAAACGATGAGAGAGTAGATGCTCTTATCGAGGTTAAGGTCACACCACAGAGAGGACTCGGATTTGATTCCATAGCACAGCGTATATATCAGTATGATGAGGTTGATGCGGTATATCTTATGTCCGGTTCTTTTGATTTTACCGTTCTTATCAGCGGAAAGACCATGAAGGAGGTGGCTTCTTTTGTTTCCAGCAAGCTTTCTCCTATGGATTCTGTACTTTCAACTGCAACACATTTCGTACTTAAGAAGTATAAGGATCACGGCACTGTCATTGAACAGCCGAAAGTTGATGAGAGAATGAAGGTATCACCATGAGAAATCCTTTAAACAGTAAGATCACAGGAATACAGCCGAGCGGAATACGTAAGTTCTTTGATATAGTTGCAGATATGAAGGACGCCATTTCTCTCGGTGTAGGTGAACCGGATTTTGATACTCCGTGGCATATTAGAGAAGAGGGTATTCATTCTCTGGAAAGAGGAAGAACCTTCTATACATCCAATTCAGGTCTTAAGGAGTTAAGACAGGAGATCGCCAAATATATAAAGAGGAACTATGATGTTGATTACAATCCCTTAACAGAGGTTATGGTAACAGTAGGCGGTTCAGAGGCCATTGATCTCGCCATGAGAGTAATGCTGGATCCGGAGGATGAGGTACTTATTCCACAGCCGAGTTACGTGTCATATGTCCCCTGTGCCATCATGGCAGGCGGTGTTCCGGTTCCTATCGAACTGGAGGAGAAGGATGAATTCAGGCTCACACCTGAGAAACTTGAAGAAAAGATAACAGAAAAAACAAAGCTTCTTGTTCTTCCGTTTCCAAATAATCCAACAGGTGCCATAATGGAGAAGGAAGATCTGGAAAAGCTTGTTTCCATCATTGAAGAGCATGATATTTATCTGATCACGGATGAAATATACAGTGAGTTAAGCTATAAGGGTAAATCATCAAGTATCATTGAGTTCCCGGGAATGCGTGAAAGAACCGTTTACATCAATGGTTTTTCCAAGGCATATGCAATGACAGGATGGAGACTCGGATACTGCTGCGGTCCACAGCTTATAATGAAGCAGATCCTGAAATTGCATCAGTTTGCTATTATGTGTGCGCCTACAACATCACAGTATGCAGCGGTGGAAGCATTGAAAAACGGTGATGAGGATATCGCAAAGATGAGAGAGGCATATAATGAGCGCCGCAGATATCTCGTTACCAGACTTCGTGATATGGGTATGGAATGCTTTGAACCATATGGAGCATTTTATGTATTCCCGTCCGTAAAGAATTTTGGCATGAGTTCTGAGGAATTTGCCACAAAACTTCTTGAGGAGGAAAAGGTAGCCATCGTTCCCGGTACTGCTTTCGGAGATTGCGGAGAAGGATTTATGCGTATTTCCTATGCATATTCCATTCAGGATCTGAAGAAAGCTCTGGATGGAATAGAGCGTTTTGTAAGCCGGCTTAAAACAAAATAAAGCGGAGGAATCTATGGCATGGTACGATAGTGCAATTTTTTATCACATGTATCCCCTTGGTATGGTTGGAGCGGATAAGGAAAATGACGGAGGCGAAGTAAGGCAGCACTTTCATGAGCTTACGGCGTTTATTCCTTATTTAAAGGTACTTGGATGTGACGCTGTTTACATCGGACCGATCTTTGAATCCGGAAGTCACGGTTATGATACTATCGATTATAAGATGGTGGACAGGAGGATCGGTTCCAATGAGGATTTCCGTAAATTTGTGGATACAGCCCATAATTATGGGATCCATGTGGTCGTGGATACGGTATTCAATCATACGGGAAGAGGCTTTTTTGCATTCAAGGATATTCAGGAGAAACTGTGGGACAGTCCATATAAAGACTGGTACAAAGGGATAGATTTTTCTCAGAGATCTCCTTTGGGAGACAGTTTTTCATATTCTGCATGGAGAAATGCTTGGGAACTGCCGGAACTGAATTTTAACAATGAATACATGAGAAAGTATCTCATAGATATAGTTCAGTACTGGGTGGATACCTTCGATATAGACGGTCTGCGCCTTGATTGTGCAGATGTCCTTGACATTAACTTCCAAAAGTCACTGAGATACTTCACTACCCAGATGAAACCGGAATTCTGGATAATGGGAGAGGTTATTCATGGGGAGTATCCGAGATGGGTCAATGCAGAGACATTGCACTCCGTAACGAACTATGAACTGCATAAGTCCATATACAGTGGATTTAACAGCCATAACTTTTTTGAGATAGCACACAATCTTAACAGAAACATGAATATCGCCAGAGATCTTTATCTGTTCCTTGAGAACCATGATGTGGATCGTATAGCATCTAAGCTTGAGAACAAAGATAATCTGAGATCATGCTATATGGCACTCTTCACGTTACCGGGTAAGCCTTCCATATATTACGGTGGAGAATTCGGACTGGAAGGAAAGAAAAGGGATGGTTGGGATGACAGTCCTCTTCGTCCGTCGATCAACATCGATGAGATGAAACCGAATAAACTTACCTCATTTATAGCGAAACTTGCGGAAATACACGGGAAGAACTCTGAGCTTCATATGGGCCAGTATAAGGAGCTTTATCTTCAGTGTAAGCAGTGGGCATATGCACGTCTCGATACAAACAGTGCAGTGATTACGGCTCTGAATAACGATGAGGAACCTGCAGTGTTTTATGTAACTCTTCCTGTCAAGGGAAATGTGGCTTTTGATCTGTTGACTGAAGATGAGATCCCGATAGAGCAGGATAACCGCATCATGATAACACTGAAGCCTAACTCCGGAAAGATCATAAAAATTAAATAATAATTCCATTTTTTGAACTAATATGAGATTTATTTTTCAGACCGATCGGCAAAAGCTGATCGGTTTGTTGTATAATGGGAATGATTAGCGATTTATGAGGGTATGGAGGGGAATTATGGCTACAAGGTCTTCAGCCGGAAAAAAACTGACCAGTGAAAAAACAGTAAAGAAAAGCGCTGCAAAAAAAAGTACTGCAAAAAAAAGTGCACTTAGAGTGGTAGAACAGTTTGAGACTTTAGAGGTTTCAAAGGAAGCAAGCAAATGTAATGCAGAACTGGATCCAGTTTTCATAACAGAATTGGACAGGTATCTGTTCGGGCAGGGAAGAAATTATAAAATATATGAAAAAATGGGAGCACATCCCGCTACATTATTTGGAAAGAAGGGTATGCACTTTGCTGTCTGGGCACCGCATGCAAAGGCTGTATCCATAGTTTGCGATAGAAATAACTGGGATGTAACGGCAAACTATATGCTTCCGCTTGAGGACAGCGGAATTTACGAAGGCTTCATGGAGGACATGGGCTATGACGAGCTGTACAAGTTTGCCATACACACACAAAGAGGAGAAGTTCTTTATAAAGCTGATCCATACGGTTTTTCAGCAGAATTTCGCCCGGGAACAGCATCGAAGACTGCGGATGTGGCAGACTATAAATGGGGAGATGCCGAGTGGCTCAGCAAAAGAGCTAAGACACCGACATTTGCACAGCCTATCTCAATTTATGAGTGTCATATAGGTTCGTGGAGAAAAAAGAACAGAGAAGAGAAGAACGGGTTTTATACCTATGTT
>ALYD01000022.1 GCA_000513555.1 Lachnospiraceae bacterium JC7 | reverse complement strand
TTATGATCTATCATGGAGATCATGGGTGGAGTTTAAATATATAGAGAAAAGATAGAGGATATGCAAGACCATGAGTAAGAAACCGGAGATGTGATATGGATGGTAATAATCATATGGATTCAACAAGTTGGTCAAGTTGCTTTTGGAGTACAGTCCGAACATTTGTGAGATTCTGGGACTGGATGAGGAGCAATACCTGATAAAATTGGAATTAGGACTGGAGCTTATAGATAACAGCCGGCTCTTCATTTCCAAAAGAGTAATCAGATCTTAAAGAAAAAACATCAGAGTGACATATTATGTCCTTCTCGTTTGCTATGATGGGCTCATAATATGGGAGGTGTTATGAAGAACGAGGTGAAAGGTGACCATATATGTCTTTAACAATTTAGATTTATGTATATAATATTTGTGATATCAAGATTAGGAGACCAGCTATGAAAATATACGTTGACTTTGATGATTGTTTATGTGAGACCGCGAGACACTTTTCAGGATTTGTGGATGAGCTTTTCGATGTAAAAGTGCCTTATGAGGATATAAAGTTCTTCAATCTTCAAAAGACCTTCTCTCTGGAGGATGACCAGTATGAACATCTCATGATAGAGGCTCATAAGCCGGAGGTTCTTTTATCTTATGATGAGACTCCGGGTGCATCCCTGACTATAAACAGCTGGATAGATAAAGGCTATGATGTGTCCATAATTACCGGACGTCCGGGAAGTGCCTATGAAGCATCACGTGAATGGCTTGACAGACATGGTCTCGATCGGGTCAGATTATACTGTTTCAATAAGTACGGACGTGACAGTTTCATAAAGAACAGTGAGTTCAATCTGGAGCTTGAAGATTACTACAAGATGCATTTTGACTATGCGGTTGAAGATTCACCATTGGCATTCCGCTTTTTTGAGCACCTGCCGGAAATGAAGGTTATGGTATTTGACCGTCCATGGAATCAGGAATGTGAACTTCCGGGAGCAAATTACCGTCGCTGTCCTGACTGGGAGACCATAAGAGGTCTTGTTCAGTAGACCACAGTACGGTAAAATGAAAACCGACCGAAGAGTAGAGTTTTAAACGAGAGGCTGAAAGGTCTCTCGTTTCTTTTATATAAAGACACTAAAACATGGAACTTAGCAACAGACAAATCTACATAATTTCATATCTTTTAAATCACCCTGAAGGGATGAATGCGGATCACCTGGCTGCAAAAGCCGGGATTTCTTTGCGTACGCTGCAGACTGAGATCAGAGACATTAACAAAAGTCTAGAAGATGGAGCTGCCATAATCAATGCGGGAAAGCACGGTTATGCGGTGCAGAATTTCAGTGAAAAGGCCAGGGAGACCATACTTGCACAGGCAGACGACCGTCAGACCATGCTTATGCCGGAACAGAGAGTGAATGACATACTTTCCGCACTGCTTTTCGAGAAAGACTACATCAGCATGGAGGCTCTGGCTGGAAAGCTTTTTATGTCCAAGGGAACGGTTTTCAGGACCATAGAAAATTCAAGTGTACTGAAGAAGCTGGTCACTGTGAACAGGACAAAGGGACTCATAGTGGAGCTTCCTGAATTCCAGAAAAGACAGTATCTCACGAAGGTCTTTGACAGGGAATCGGCGGAGATATATGCGCCCAATGTTTCTGCCAAGTACAAAGGACTC
Source organism: Lachnospiraceae bacterium JC7 (assembly GCA_000513555.1). Taxonomy (GTDB): domain Bacteria; phylum Bacillota; class Clostridia; order Lachnospirales; family Lachnospiraceae; genus Oribacterium. The sequence goes on along the minus strand of ALYD01000022.1, from coordinate 47,767 downwards.
GACAGGATAATGAGATCCTATATGGCGAAGCTTTTCGTTTCCCATCAGTATCACGTTTCCGGTGAATCTCTCAGAAGCTTCCGGAGATATATGATACTTTCTCTTATCAGAAGCAGCATGGGATATACATTGGAAGAGATGGATCACGGTCTCGATATATCTTCCCTCATGAATGAGCTTATGGATATCATACATTCTGTAACGGGCATGACTTTTACGGATTCTGAGAAGCAGGATCTGCAGGCAAAGCTCAATGAACTTCCGGCATTTCTCATAGAGATTCCTGAGACGAGGAAGGCCTGGATCACTGAATGGGAGCCGGCTTATCAGCGGTTCAGAGAGTGTGTGAGGGAGACCTTCGGACTGGAGCTTTCCATGAAGGAGGATGAGAAACTGAGGTTTCTTCTTCATGTTTATAAGCTTCATCAGAGGGCAGTCTATGGACATCATATAAGTAATTACTATAAGCGGGAGATAAACAGGACTTATGTCCTTGCTACACAGATCGTAGTGAGCTGCTTTGAAAAAGCATTTGGGTTCAAGGTGCCCGAAACAGAAGTTACTTTTATCGCCCTGTATGTTGCCATGGCCATAAGATTCAGGGAAAAGCCCGTTGACTGCATCATAGTTACCTCGAAGAATCCGAGTCTCGTGTGGCCCATGAAGCAGTGGATGGAGGAGCATTTCCCTAATGAGGTAGGACGGGTAACGGTAGTTGAACATTATCTTTGGTTAAATAAGGAACTTAGCAGGAAGTATGTGCCTGAGCAGGACAATGCTTTAATCCTCACAGCCAGTGCGTCCATGGCGCTGTCGTGCCCGGAGGCTGTGCTTGTAAAGCTGTTCGCCCTTGATAATGAGTATGAGCTCATAAGCAGGCGGTTAAAGGAGATAAAAAAGAGATTAAAAGACAGGGAGCTTGAGGAGGCTATAGCCAGGTATGTGAGGTTTAAAACAGTGTCCGCTGAAGAGATTGATACTGGAATGGATTTACCGGAATTGATTCAAAAGGCAGTTCCTGAAACAGCATGTTTATGTCAAAAAAATAATGAAGATTTTAGTGGTTCTGAAACCTCCGAAAGTTATGAATTTGTCCTTGATACGGATTCGTTCCTGCTCCCTCGTGTACACACAAGAAGAACAGATCCTCAGGACGAAAACAGCATACAGATACTTTATCTCGAAAAGCCGGTTTTATATCGCGGAACAAATATAAGGTCAGTGGTGGTCACAGATTACTATACTGAAACAAATGAGATGATAGACTTCTATAACCTGATCAGCGAGATATTGAGACCGGGAAAGATCGATGAATTAAAAACAGGATTCTGAGGATCGTCCCATAGAAAAGGGATCAGACTATGGCATAGCTCATATGAAATACTTCAACAGCAGCCGAGTAAAATGATCAATAAATCCATTCCATTTATTGCATGAAAACATCGCAATTTATGGAATGGATTTATTATTTTTAAGAGTTTATTCTGATTACATCAAGAACAAAGGAGCGTGTGAAAGTGAAATTTCCTTCGAATTTTCTATGGGGCGGAGCGCTGGCGGCGAATCAGTGCGAGGGTGCCTGGAATGAAGACGGTAAGGGACTCAGTGTACAGGATGTTCAGGCCTTTAAGCCTAAGGTGGATCAGAAGAATCTGAAAGAGAATACCGCTGTTACACTCGAGGGTCTCAGGTCAGCAGCACAGGAAACTGACACCACCTACTATCCGAAGCGTCATGGAATAGATTTTTACCATCGCTATGAAGAGGATCTGGATCTCTTTAAGGAGATGGGTTTCAAGATCCTTCGTGTTTCCATTGCATGGACCAGACTTTATCCTACAGGTCATGAGGCAGAGCCCAATGCAGCAGGCGTTGAATTTTATCATAAGCTTTTCAAAGCTATGAAGGACAGAGGCATTGAGCCTATGGTCACACTTCATCACTATGAGATGCCACTTAGTCTTGCTTTTGAAGGCAACGGCTGGGTATCGAGAGATGTGATCGGACTTTTCATGAAGTTCTGTGAGACCTGTTTCAGGGAGTATGGTCAGTATGTTAAATACTGGATGGGCTTCAATGAGATCGATAGCTGCGGAAGACATCCCTTTACCTCTGCCGGAATCATTCCGGAGCTTAGTACCGAGGGTATGGATCAGGCCTGCTATCAGGCGCTTCACCATCAGTTCGTGGCATCAGCATTGGCAGCAAAGATGCTTCACGAGATGGTTCCGGGAGCTCTTATGGGATGTATGCTCACTAAGCTTACATGTTATCCATACACCTGTGAGCCTATGGATGCACTGGCTACACAGAAGAGAAATCTCGAGAACCTGAGTTACACGGATGTACTTGTTTTCGGTGAGTATCCGAAACTGATACTTAGGGATCTGGAAAAGAGAAACATTGGCATAAAGATGGAACCGGGTGATCTCGAGCTCATAAAGGAGAACACAGTTGATTATGTAAGCTTCAGTTACTACATGAGCATGACAGAGTCTGTGTCACCTGATGCACCGAGAACACCGGGCAATACGGTTCTGGGAGTCAAGAATCCGTATCTTAAGTCCAGTGAATGGGGATGGCAGACAGATCCTGTGGGACTGAGGTTCTCCCTTATCGAGATGTATGACAGATACAAGAAGCCTATTTTCGTTGTAGAGAACGGGCTCGGAGCAAGAGACAAGGTGGAAGAGGATGGAAGTATCCACGATGACTACAGGATCGAATACTTCAGAAACCATTTTATTGAGATGGCAAAGGCTATCGATGACGGAGTTGAGATGCTTGGCTACACAAGCTGGGGTCCTATCGATATCATCAGTGCTTCAGGAAACCAGATGAGCAAGCGTTACGGGTTCATCTATGTTGATCAGGATGATTACGGAAAAGGAACGCTGGCACGTTCCCGTAAGGACAGCTTCTACTGGTATAAGAAGGTCATCGAGACAAACGGGGAAGAGATGTGAATCTAGCCGGATCTGAAGGGGGTCCGGAGAAAAATATAAAGTCAGATCTTTTACTGGCTTAGAAAGACCTGACTTATCTGAGAAGGAGAGCAACAATGAAGAAAGAACTTGATTTTAAGACTATGGCACCTGCCATAATAGCTGCAGTAGGCGGCGCTGAGAATATTAAAACTCATACACACTGTATGACCAGACTTCGCCTGGTACTTGCAGACAAGAAGAAGGCAAATGAAGAGGAACTGAAGGCGATCGAAGGCGTGAAGGGCGTTATCGATCAGGCTGGACAGTATCAGATAGTTATCGGACCTTCTGTAGAGCAGCTTTACAATGAGATGCTCCCACTCCTTCCGGAGACAGGAGCAGAGGCACCTGTTAACGAGAATCTCGACGGAGATGCAAAGGAGAACACAGTAAGCAAGGTATTTGCATTTATTTCAGGCTGTATCACACCGACACTTCCTGTACTTATCGGTTCAGGTCTTATCTCCGCACTGCTTGCCATCGTGAAGTTCATGAATCCGGCAGCAACAGAGACAAGCACATATGTACTGATCAATGCACTGGCACAGGCAGCTTACAGCTATCTTCCTGTTATGGTTGCCTTCGCAGGCGCACGTCGTCTCAAGACTAATGAATATGTGGCTGCATTCGTAATGCTTGCTCTTTGCTCAAGCTCTATTTCAGGAGTTGAGGAGCTGAATCTTTTCGGTATCGCTCTTACCAAGGTAAGCTACACATCAAATATCGTGCCTGCACTTCTCATGGTTCCTGTTATGGCAGTCCTTGACAGAAGCATCATGAAGGTACTTCCTGATGCTGTTAAGTCAATACTCAGACCATTCATCCTTGGCCTCGTTATGTTCGTACTTACACTTCTCATCCTCGGACCTATCGGAACCATCATCGGTACAGCTCTCGCTAACTTCTGTGTATGGCTTACAAGCTTCGGCGGAATCAGCATGGCAGTGCTTTCAGCATTACATCCGCTTCTCGTAATGGTTGGTATGCACACTATCATCACTCCGCTCATCGTAAACGAGATCACAACCTATGGCTCATCACTTCTCTTTACAAAGGCGCTTGCAGCAAACCTCGCTATCGCAGGTGCAGCTCTCGCAGTAGGAGTTAAGGCCAAGAAGGCAGAGAATAAGCAGACAGGTATCTCAACAGGTGTTACAGCACTTCTTTCAGTAACAGAGCCTGCACTTTACGGATGTCTCATCCGTCTCAGAAAGCCTCTTATCTCTGCTATCGCTGCAGCTGCTATCACAGGAATCTTCGTAGGTATGTTCGATGTTCGTGCTTATGCTACAGCATCCTGCTCATTCCTTACACTTCCGATCTTCCTCGGCGGTACGATGCAGAACTTCGCACTTGCATGTGTGGCAGCAGTTATAGCTACAGTTCTCGGATTCGTTATCACATGGTTCGTTGGATTTGATGAGTGAGTCATGGAAAAAGGGGACTGAAATAATATAAGAAATAACAGCTCCTTGAATTGTATCTGAAGCATTTTTCAGGTTCAGAAGAAAATAAAAAACAGTTTGAAAGTAATATGAAGCAGGTGGCAGGTATTTGCCACCTGCTTTTTTGGTATGAATGGATACGCAGTTTTATCGTGGTTATATCTATGGGGTGAAAAAAGGAATTATCGAGGTCGGTGACTTATTGGTAAAATGTTTAAAGTATGTATTTTACTATGACACATTTTGAAGGAGAAGCTATTATGGAACAACTTTTTGACTACAACATATTTCTCATAGGTTTTATGGGGGTAGGTAAATCCACCATATCCGGCTTACTCGGTAGATTGACTGACATGGAAGTGGTTGAAATGGATCAGATTATTTGTGATCGCGAGAATATGAGTATTTCAGATATCTTTAAAGTGCATGGAGAAGAGTATTTCAGGAATGCCGAGACAGAACTTCTCAGAGAATTAAGGTCAAAGCATCATGCAGTTATTTCCTGTGGTGGCGGTACACCCATGAGAGAACAAAATGTTCTTGAGATGAGGAAAAATGGTAGAGTTGTTTTTCTTACGGCAAAACCGGAAACTATACTTGAACGTGTCAAAGACAGACAGGAAAGACCACTTCTTAAAAATAATAAAAATGTGAAGTTTATTGAGGAAATGATGCTAAAACGCCGGGATAAGTATCTGGCTGCAGCAGATATAGTACTGGAAACCGACAACAAAACAGAGCTTGAGATATGTAAAGAGCTTGTTGATTCACTTATGAAATACGACGTTCCTTTACATTGACAAACAGGGTAAAAATAGAGAAAATATAACTACGGGGTATAAGTAAAACGCTTTACGTTATATATGACATAACGCAAAGGAATATCGACTGCGGCGCAGTCGAATCATTACCAAGGAGGTATGAAAGGGATGTTTAAAAAGATTTTAACAGGGGTATTGATGACATCATTGGTGCTGTCCACAGTGGCTTGTGGTTCCGGCGGAGGATCGGTTCCTGACGGTTCTTCGGCTGATAAAGCAGCAAAGACGGATTATCCGACTAAGGCAATTACCATGATAGTTCCATATGGAGCAGGAGGAACAACTGATCTGGTAGGAAGACAGTTTGCACAGGCCCTGAGTAAAGAGCTTGGACAGTCAATCGTGGTTGAGAATCAGGCCGGAGCATCCGGATCTGTAGGATGCCAGGCAACTTTGGATGCGGGCAATGACGGATATACTGTTTTGTTCGCAGCAGAATCACTGGGAACTCAAAGAGTTATGGGTATTTCTGAAATGAGTTACGCCGATTTCTCACCTATCGCTCTTGTTGCAAATGATCCTAAGGTAATTGTTGTTGCAGGAAATTCCAAGTACAACACAATTGAAGATCTTCTTAGTGATATTAAGGCAAATCCGGGAACTATCCAGATGGCATATACAGGTCCGGGCGGATCAGGTCATGTTCAGGCACTTATCATGAATAAGTATGGTTATGAGCCGGCACTCACTGCATATTCATCCGGTTCTGACGGAATTGTTGCTGTTATGGGCGGACAGGTTGAATTCACGAATTCAAATTATTCAACGGTTAAATCTTATATCGAATCCGGTGATTTAAAGATGCTTGCAGTATGTGCAACAGAACGTATGGAGCAGTATCCTGATGTAAGTGCTCTCAGTGAAGTTATGGAAGGTGCTGAAGACTACTTGTCTATTCCATATACTCCGTTAAGTCTGCTTGTTAAGAATGATGTTCCTGAAGAGGTTCAGGAAGTTCTTCGTTCTGCTGCGGAGAAGGCTGAACAGAATGAAGATTTCAAAAAGTTCATGGATGATAACAACATTGATAAACTGTATGAGACCTATAAGACTGTAGAGGATATGAATAAGTTCTATTCAGCATGGGAATCAAAGGTTTCATGGATGTTATTTGATGCCGGAGCTGCAACAAACAGCCCGGAGGATTACGGAATAGCAAAGCCTTAATAATGTAAGAGGTGTTCTCATATGGATGGTCATAAGAAAAAAACTTTAAGTAATCCTGAGATTCAGGATGGCATAGTTGTTCTGCTTCTGGGTGTGGCTTTACTGATATATAGCCTGTTCAAGCATTACACAGCTCGTGTTCAGACAGAATGGAAGATGTCTCCCTATCTTTTTCCTGTGTTGATTTCAGTATTCGCCATATTGCTGGCATTTTCACTGTTTGCCGACGGAAGAAGAGTGATGGCTCCGGAGGAAAAGAAAAAGGATTCCGGCAGTCTCATTAATTTTAAGAGGGTCGTTATAGTGGCCCTTATGGCGGTTGTTTATGAAATACTTATGAATGTCACAGGATACATACCTGCTACGGTTGTTTTTCTTATGGCCATGATCCGTTTTTTCGGAGAAAAAAGATGGTGGATGATAGTTGTTATCGCAGTTGCCACCTCGCTTATCATTTATCTCTTGTTTGGAATCTTGCTTAATGTTCGTTTCCCATAAAGAGGTATTTCGGAGGATTATATGAGTATTTTAGGTGTATTGGCATATTGCGTTAATATCCGCTTTATCATACTGACATTTTTAGGTTCTCTGGCGGGAATGTTCGTGGGGGCCATACCGGGATTGTCTGTTTCCATGGCAACGGCCCTTCTGGTTTCCATAACATATACATGGTCCACTGAGGATGCAATGGGAACCATAATGGGAGTATATGTTGTAGGTGTGTTTTCCGGAGCACTTTCAGCTATCCTTGTGAATATTCCGGGAGCGCCATCTTCAGTTGTCACTACCATGGATGGTCATCCTCTGGCCAAAAGAGGAAAAGCATTTAAAGCTCTTAAATATGCAACAGTATATTCATTCATCGGATCTGTTTTCGGACTGGCTGCATTGGCCATACTGGCAAAGCCCATTACTGCCTTGGCTTTGAAATTCCAGCCCATGGATTATTTCCTTCTTGCACTGTTCGGACTTGCAACAGTCGGTTCGCTTACTTCAAAGTCCTTCTCAAAGGGACTTATAGCAGCTCTTATCGGTATATTCTTCTCCTTGATAGGGCTCGACAGCGTTGTTGGTTCTCCCAGACTTACGTTCGGTATTCAGGGACTGAAATCCGGTATCGCAACAGTTCCTGCACTGGTGGGACTGTTTGGATTTGCTGAGGTTTTATGTACTGTTTCTGATGGATATGCAGAGGGTGAAGTTACAAAGCTGGAAAAAATGGTTGTTAAGACCGGAGAAGTTTTAAAGGAATTCTGGCATTCTCTCTATTATTGTGTCATAGGAACATTTGTAGGAGCCCTTCCGGGAGCGGGTGGGCCGGTAGCTGCTTTTCTTGCATATTCAGAGGCCAAGAGGATCGTTAAAAATCCAAGTGTACCCTTTGGAGAAGGAGCCGTTGAGGGAATAGCGGCATCGGAATCTGCAAACAATGCCTGTATCGGCGGTGCATTGATTCCTATGCTTACTCTGGCGATTCCGGGAGATGCGGTCACAGCTATCATCATGTCTGTATTTTATATTCATGGACTGCAGCCTGGACCTAATTTCCTTAAGACCAGCGGAGAAGCCTTCAATGCAATTCTGGCCGGTGGATTTTTGGGATGTATATTCCTGCTTGTTTTGGGGACACTTTTGACTCCCGTAGTAAGTAAGGTGATATCAGTACCTAAAAAGATTCTCCTGCCGGTGGTCACAGTCTTGTGTGTTGTCGGTGCATATGCATGCAATACAAGGATGTTCGATGTAGGGCTTATGTTCTTTTTCGGAATTTTAGGATACTTCCTGAGAACCAGAGGATATTCTGTAGCTCCTATTACACTGGGACTGGTTTTGGGAGGAATGATGGATACAAATTTCAGGCGTGCAGTATCGTTGGCTTCTACAGCTGAAAACCCGGTGATTGCATTATTCGGACGTCCCATAACTATAGTTCTTACAGTGATCACATTTATCACTATCATTTCCAACATCCCGGCTGTAAAAAGTCTGAGGGTAAAAAAAGTCAGGAGCGTGGATCTTGAGCCTGTAAAGGCTGAGTCTGCGATTTGATCACAGACTTATTTCACCAGTAATTTAAAAACTAAAGAGCACATTTTCCGACGGCCACCTTCAAAAGAGGTGGCCGTTTCGAAAGTGTGCATCGGTGCCGGCTTTGAATTAAGAGAAGAGTGATCTACAGTTTCATATCACCCTGTTTTACCCAGCCGAGTTTCATGAAGAATGAATTGAAAACAGGACACAGAACGGCAGGAAGAAGGAAACATATGAGCAGCATACCGGCCCAGTCAAATGTGGTTATGGAGGCTTTTGTTCCTTCGGCTATGCTGTTGAGCCAGCCTGTATATACTCCGATCTGGCCTACGAAACCGCAGGTTCCCATGCCGGATGAAATAGGAGTTCCGTTCATTTCCATTTTAAAAACGCATGTGGCGAGGGGACCGGTTATGGCAGAGCAAAGGATAGGAGCGATCCAGATCTTTGGATTTTTGATGATGTTTCCCATCTGAAGCATGGAGGTTCCGATTCCCTGAGATACGAGACCGCCTACTCCGTTTTCCTTAAAGCTCATAAATGCAAAGCCCACCATCTGAGCACAGCATCCTGCTACAGCGGCTCCGCCGGCAAGTCCTGTGAGGCTGAGAGCTGCGCATATTGCAGCAGAGGAGATGGGAAGAGTCAGTGCGATTCCGACTATAACTGATACTATTATGCCCATTATGAAAGGCTGCTGGCCTGTTGCCCACATTATGAGATTTCCGGTCTTAAGAGCTGCGGCTCCGATGGCCGGTGCCCAATTTGCTGAAAGAAGGATACCTACGCCTATAGTGGCGAGTGGAGTTACGAGTATATCTATCTTTGTCTCTTTTGAAACTGCCTTTCCGATCTCGGCAGCTATGATGGCGATAAAAAGAACTGCCAGTGGTCCGCCTGCTCCGCCTAAGGCATTGGAAGCAAAACCAACTGTTGTAAGAGAGAAAAGAACTAAAGGAGGGCAATGGAGAGCATAGCCTATAGCGATAGCCATGGCAGAACCACTCATGGCAGAAGCAAGACCTCCGATCGTATAATCGATTCCTCCGATGGTAGCTATCACCTTGGTGAGGAATGAAATGTGAAACTGTGCTCCAAGTGTATTTAAGATGGTGCCTATGAGAAGAGAAGCGAACAGGCCCTGTGCCATAGCTCCCATAGCGTCAATGAGGTAACGCTGTACAGAGATCTCGATGTCTTTCCGTTTCAAAAATGATCTGATATTTTCCATAATACTCCCTTTCATTTTTTGCTTGTAAGCAAAGTTGATTGTGAAAAAAATTGCAATCGAGAGATATTTTACACTAAATGGAATATTTAGTGCTTATAAAAATAATTTATATATGAAGACTGTGTCAACCTGACAAGAATATCTGATATATTGAAAGATATAGTGATGTATATAAGAGGGAAAACCATGTATAGAGTTTTTATCATTATATTAGTAATGCTTCTTTCAGGTTGTGGTACCGGAAAAGGCACCTCGGCGGAGCCGGAACGTGTCAGAAAAGCCGAGGCTTCAGAAGCGGGAAAATCAAATCAGAATGACGTTTCGCCTGACATGGATACCGTTGATACAACTGTCCCGGAAAGTGTTGATAATGAATTTAACAGATCAGCCGCTGAGGCATACAGAGACATTTTGCTGAAGAATTTCCCCGAAGGCGGATACTACTGCATAGTCGACATAAATGATGACAATGTCTGTGAAATGGCAGCAACTGCCAGAGTTCCTGACGGGGATGGGAAATACATATCTTTAGTAGCTTACATAAATAAAAGCACTAATGCAGCAGAATGCCTGGAGCTTAAGTCCGATAATGAAGCCGGTTTTGATCTGGGCTTCGGGGAAGAAACAGGAAAACTGCTTGTCCGCACCGGAAAGGATTCTGTGCACCACTATGCTTTTCGGATGATTGACGGTTCCATGGAGAGATCGGATTTCCTCGTACTTGATAAAATAATGGAAAGCGTTGACAAGACAAAGGATCCCGACACCTATCAGAAATACATAAGTCAGGACAGAGGCTCTTTCAACAGGCTTCTCATGTGGACCATTACAGAGGATAATTTAAACAGAGATCTCACGGGGGATGTCTCAGCTACTCCCGGATCATTTGATTCTATAGATAATTATCTCCGAACACAGACCAAGGGAAAAGTATATGGTTTCTACAATAAAGAGATCGAAGATGTTTTTTCTATGGACTTTACAGCTATAGAAAATCGCTTCGGTGTTCCTGCTGCAAGGATGCTTGGATGTTCAGTAAAAAAAGATAAGGACAGCGGGAACAGGTATCTGAATTATGAAGAGAGCTTCCTCTGGCTGGGCGGAGGTATCGGTTGTTATGTACAGACGGATCACACTATAGAAGGAACCCTGGACACATTTTTTGATGTCAGACAGGATGTATATACCTTTAAGGAATTACAGGATACATTAGGAGTTCCTTTCTATCATGATTCCACAACATCTGATTACGACATAGTGTTTGTATATAAAGGACATACATTTTATATGGAAGCTTCAGATATGGGAAAAGGACTGATCGAGAGAGGCTGTCATGTAAAAGCCTTAAAAAATGCTTTGGATACAACTGATTATCCCCTTCTGTTTGATCCGGACGGAAATATAACCGAGAACAATGGTTAAAATAAAAAAGAAATATTATATAGGGGGCAATATTTCGAAATTTTGTATAAACAGTACAGATTAGAACTCAAAAGCCATGTGATTAGGGAATTATACTGATTGTTCAGAAATAAATACAGGATTATAATTATAAAAAATAATTTTCACATGGGGGATTATGTATGGAAGGGTTATTGGCTTTTATTTCTGCTGTCTGTAGCAGGATCCAAACAGTTTCTGATTTGTTCTGGGATTTTCCGACAAACTTTGAGTGGTATTCCGGCATTCCTGTTTTGGGGAATTTTTCGCTGGCTATCATACTTCTCATCGGTTCGGGAATTTATTTTTCGGCTAATCTCAGATTCATTCAATTAAGAAAGTTCAAGTACGGATTACAGGTACTCAAAAACAGCAAGGCAAAAACAGGTATTACTCCGCTGGCTTCATTTTTCCTTTCAACAGCGATGCGTGTTGGTCCGGGAAACATCCTCGGTGTAACAGGAGCGGTATCAGTCGGAGGCCCGGGAGCACTTCTCTGGATGTGGGTCTCGGCGTTTTTCGGTATGGCCACTGCGTTCGTTGAATCAACATTGTCTCAGATCTTCAAAGAGAAAAAGAATGATGAGTATCTGGGCGGCATGTCCTTCTACGGAAGAAGACTTCTTAAGAACTCAGCTATCATCGGTGTTATTCTTTCGCTGATGTACATAATTTATGCGATATTATGCTTCCCGGCACAGGGATTCAATACAGTATCTGCCATGGGACAGATCGCAAGCATTATAAGCGGAACCGAGCTTCCGACCACACATGCGGTATACTGGGTCGGATTTGCTGCTGTTATTCTCGCTACCTGTGCAGTATCCTTCGGAGGTACAAAAAAGATTGCCAAGGTAACAGATGTCCTGGTTCCTGTGATGGCCATCGTTTATGTTCTTACAGTAGTGCTTCTTGTACTGATCAATTTCGCCAGAATTCCATGGTTCTTCTATGCCATCTTTACAGAGGCATTCAAACCTGAAGCAGTATTTGGCGGTGCATTCGGAACAGCTCTCATGCAGGGTGTAAAGAGAGGACTTATGTCCAACGAAGCCGGTCAGGGTACCATCACTATGCCGGCAGCAGCTTCAGATGCCGCACATCCATGCGATCAGGGCTGTGTTCAGGCTATCGGTGTTTTCCTTGATACCATAGTTATCTGTACTCTTACTGGTTTTGTTGTCATCATGGGTCGTGTATGGCTTACAGACAAGGGAGCAGCATGGATGGAGCTCGGAAAGCTTCCCAAGTACCTCGCATCTGTTGAAGAGCTTACTCCGGGAACCGGATTCAACAGTGTGGTTACACTGCTTGTATCACTTTGTTTCGGACTTTTTGCTTTCACATGTCTTCTCGGATTTATGTCTTTCTCAGAGATATGTGCCAACAGGATCAGTCGCAGCAAGGTATTCATCAATGCAATAAGACTTATCGATATCGCAGTTATCTGCTTCGGAATGCTCACATCCATCGTTGGCATGGATCTCGGTGCTCTCTGGGATCTCTCTGATTTTGCCAATATCTTGATAGCATACTGCAACATTCCGCTTTTATATGTCGGCTTCAAGTATGTAAAGAAGGCTACTGAGCATTTTGAAAAGAATGACGGAACACCATTTACTTCTGAGGTGATCGGAATAGATGTTCCGGTTTGGGATGAAAAGGCTGAGGAAATAAGCGGAAAAAGTATTTCGGCGTAATCTGATATGTTATAATGAAAAAAATAAGCAATAGTGCTTATATAATCAAAACAAAGATAAAAACGCAACGTGCATCTAAAGATGTGCCTGAGCCGGAAGGTAGCCCGGCCGTCCTGATCCACACAGGGTAAGTAACCTGCCCCTCCGGGTTGTCCGTTCTTTGTTCATGACATTTTAAGGAGGGATAGTTATGGACATAATGAGCGGCACCAAATCTCAGCAGGCTCTCGCGAAGCAGCGTGAGGAAATGAAAATCGAGCGCAGGCAGCAAAGCAGAGAGCAACTGGATATGGAACTCAAACGAAGGTACGAACAGAAACAGCAAAAGAAAAAAGAAAAACATCGTGGACACTAAAAGCAAAAGTCCCTTGGGCACTAGAAGCGCCTAAGGGACTTTCGCTTTATATAAAGAAGTAATTTAAGGATATGTTTTTGGGGTTGGAGAGTATATCTTTATCCTAAAATAACTCTTATATCAACTTCATGGCCGCCCATTTCAGGTGTTATGAGATTGCCTGAATGGAGCTCGCCGTCCACGTAGAATTCCTTCACACCCTTTTCTACATGGGCAGGATTCTCGACATGGATCTTATAGGTCTTACCGCGGAACTTGCGGACAACATCGTAGCTTTCAACATCTCCGGGGATGCACGGGTCAATGCGTAAACCGTCAAAGTCAGGCGTTACACCAAGGATGAACTGGCTTATGGTGGTGAAGGTCCATGCTGCGGTACCCGTGAGCCAGCTGTTCTTTCCTTCTCCGTGACTCGGAGCATCTTTGCCTGCCACCATCTGGCAATATGCGTAAGGCTCTGTACGGTGGATCTCACCTATGTCCTCAAGGAAAACAGGATTTGTCTTCCTGTATACTTCAAAGGCCCTGCTTCCGTGGCCTACCATGGTCTCTGCGCATGCGATCCATGGATTGTTGTGGCAGAAGATACCTGCGTTCTCCTTGTATCCTGGCGGATATGAGGAGATCTCGCCAAGCTCTACATGATACCTTGTATATGCAGGCTGGTTAAGCATGATACCGTATTTCGTATCGAGGCGTTCTTCAACGCTCTTCAGTGCCTTCTCTGCCATGCCGTTCTCTACACCGACACCTCCGATTATGCACATGCCCTGAGGTTCGATGAAGATCTGTCCTTCCTCGCAAACATGGCTTCCTACAGGATTTGAGTATGCATCGTATGCGCGGACGAACCATTCGCCGTCCCATCCTGCAGTTTCGATGGCTTTTGTCATGAGCTCGATCTCTTCAGTGCACTTATCGGCCTCTTCATTCAGATTCAGGTGTCTGAGGATGCTGATATATTCCTTTCCGTACTTCACGAAAAGACCTGCGATGAATACACTTTCAGCAACCGGCCCCTCAGAAGGTCCTGTGGTCTGGAAGCTTTCGCCCGGTGTCTCGGAAAAGCAGTTGAGATTCAGACAGTCATTCCAGTCTGCACGTCCGATGAGCGGCAGAGCGTGAGGTCCCTTGTGGTTCACTATGTAGTTGAAGCTCCTTCTCAGATGCTCGAGAAGAGGAGCAGCCTTGGTGGAATCATTGTCAAAATCACAGAGTTCATCAAGGATGGAAAAATCTCCGGTCTCGCGGATATATGCTCCGGTTCCGGCGATGAGCCACATAGGGTCATCGTTGAAGCCTGAGCCCACATTGAGATTTCCTGTCTTTGTAAGAGGCTGGTACTGATGATATGCGGAACCATCTTCGAACTGGGTGCTGGCAATGTCCAGGATCCTTTCTCTTGCGCGCTCCGGAATGAGGTGCACGAATCCGAGAAGATCCTGTGAGGAGTCTCTGAATCCCATGCCGCGTCCCATGCCGCTCTCGAAATAGCTGGCGGATCGGCTCATGTTAAATGTAACCATGCACTGGTACTGATTCCAGATATTTACCGAACGGTCAAGCTTCTCGTTTCCTGTCTTTACGGAATATACAGAAAGAAGTCCGTCCCAATATGCTTTTAACTCTTTAAGCGCAGCCTCGACCTGTTCATCGGTCTGATACTTTGCGAGGAGCTTTTCAGCAGGCTTCTTGTTTATAACATTTGGAGCCACAAACTTTTCTTCCACAGGATTCTCGCAGTAACCGAGAATGAAAATGGCTGTGTAGCTTTCGCCGGGTGCCAATGCTACTTTCAGGTGGTGACTTCCTACAGGAGACCAGCCGTGGGCAACAGAGTTTCTGCTTTCGCCGCTTAATACCGCATCCGGGTTGTGGAGTCCGTGATAGAAGCCTGTAAAGCTTGCACGATCTGTATCGAAACCGGAGATCTCTCTGTTTACGGAATAGAAAGAGAAGTGATTACGGCGCTCTCTGTACTCTGTCTTGTGATAGATGGTGCTTCCCACTACCTCGACTTCACCTGTTGAATAGTTTCGCTGGAAATTTGTGGCATCATCCTCGGCATTCCAGAGACAGAATTCTATGAAGCTGAAAAGATCTATTTCTTTAACATCATCAGATTCGTTCTTGAGTGTAAGATGGTTGATCTCGCAGGAGTCGGAAAGGGGAACAAATGCGGTCAGAGTAGCACTTAATGAGTTCTTTTTTCCTTCGATGACAGAATAGCCCATTCCATGTCGACAGCTGTAGCTGTCGAGTTCAGTCTGTACCGGCTGCCATCCGGGGTTCCAGATGCAGTCGCCATCCTTTATGTAGTAGTAACGTCCGCCTGTATCGTAAGGAACGTTGTTGTAACGATAACGTGTGATCCTGAGAAGCTTGGCGTCTTTATAGAAGTCATAGCCTCCGGCGGTGTTTGAGATAAGTCCGAAGAACTCCCTGCATCCTAAATAGTTGATCCATGGTAAAGGTGTTTCCGGAGTGGTAATAACATATTCACGGGCACTGTCATCAAAATAACCGTATTTCATTTGATCCTCCTAATGCGAAATCGTTTTCGTTGAATCGTGCCTTCATTATAGATGCCTTTTGAATAATTGCAAATGAAATATTTAAAAACTTGAAAATAATGTGCAAAATCACCAAAACAAAGGGTAGCTAATTATTAAAAGACAATAATTGACTAAGAAATTTGCATGAATTATGATTGAGATACGAAAACGATTTCGGAAACATGAGGAGCCCGATAAATGGTAACAATAAAAGATATTTCAGAGGCTTGCGGTGTATCGACTGCGACAGTCAGCAAGGCCCTGAACGGATACGGAGACGTAGGCAGAACAACCGCTGACCTGATCAAGGCAACAGCAAAAAGAATGAATTATTATCCCAATGCTGCAGCGAAACAGTTGAAGACCAGCGTTTCTCACAACATCGGAGTTCTCTTTATTGATGAGACAGCATGCGGACTTACCCATGAATTCTTTTCGGAGATTCTGAACAGTGCAAAGACCGAGGCAGAAAGACTGGGATATGACATAACCTTTATCTGTAAGAATATCGCCGGAAGAGAGGCTTCATTTCTTGAACATGCCAGATACCGTAAATGTGACGGGGTTCTGGTGGCAAGTGTGGATTTCAAGAGTCAGGCGGTTCAGGATCTGGTGTACAGCAATATTCCCACAGTTTCCATCGATTATGTCTACAACGACAGAAGCAGCATACTTTCCGACAATGTTGAAGGTGAGTATGAGCTGACAAAGTATCTCATAGATCATGGACACAGGAAGATTGCATTCATACACGGTGAAAGTACTTCTGTCACTGATAAACGACTGGCCGGATTCTACAGAGCCTGCGAGGAAAACGGTATTGAGGTTCCGGAAAGTTATGTTATGGAATCCAGATATCATGACATCGAGAGATGCAGAGATACTGTAAAGATCCTTATGGATCAGAAGGATCGCCCTACGGCCATTATTTTCCCGGATGATTACTCATATATAGGAGGTCGTCAGGGACTGGAGGAAATGGGATTAAGGATACCTGAGGACATCAGTGTTGTGGGATATGACGGAATAAGACTGACGAGAGCTCTGAGTCCACAGCTCACCACATATTATCAGGATACTGTGGAGATAGGCATTCGCTCCGTAAGGAAGCTTATAGATATCATCGAAAATCCCAAGACCAGCATCGCAGAACAGATAAAGGTCAAGGGAAGGATACAGGAAGGCAAGACAGTAAAGACCCTCTGATAGATCAGGGTTTGAAAAAGACCTGAAAGTGTAATTCATTGTATATCACATATACATTTTTAAATGAAATAGGAGGAAGTATGAAGAAAGTAATGAAGGTTGGCACAGCTCTGTTACTGGGAGCAACTATGGTGGGTTTAACAGGATGCGGACACAAAGATGTTCCTGCCGGTGTGAGCGTTACAAATGGCGGAAAGGTACTTAACATATGGTGCTGGAATGAAGAATTCCGTTCCCGTTTCAATGACTTCTATCCGGGTGTAGCTGAAGTATCAAGTGATAAGGCTACCACAACGCTCAAGGATGGAACAGTCGTAAAGTGGACCATCAATGAGAACGTAAACAACAACTACCAGAATAAGCTGGATGAGGCTCTTATAGCACAGGCCAAGGCAGCTGCCGATGACAAGATCGATATGTTCCTGGTAGAGGCTGACTATGCGTTAAAGTATGTAGATTCTGATTATACTTTGGACATCCAGAAGGATATCGGACTTACCAAGGAAGAACTTGCTGATCAGTATCAGTATACAAAGGATATCGTTTCTGTAAACGGCGTTCAGAAGGGAACCACATGGCAGGCTACCCCGGGACTTTTTGCTTACAGAAGATCCATCGCAAAGGCAGTTCTCGGAACAGATGATCCTGATAAGGTTCAGGAAGCTCTCGGAAACTGGGATAAGTTCGATCAGGTTGCAGCAAAGGCTCATGACAAGGGCTACAAGATGCTTTCAGGCTTTGATGATTCATATCGTACATTCTCAAACAATGTTTCTTCTCCATGGGTAACCGGAACGACAGTAAATGTAGATAAGAACATCATGCGCTGGGTAGAGCAGACAAAGGCTTACACAGACAAGGGCTATAACAACAAGACTTCACTCTGGGATGACGGATGGGCATCAGATCAGGGTGCTGACGGCGATGTATTCGGTTTCTTCTATTCAACATGGGGCATCAACTTTACTCTTCTCGGAAATGCAGGAGAGAAGGGATTCGGTGACTGGGCAGTATGCTACGGACCTGCACCTTACTATTGGGGTGGAACATGGCTTTGTGCAGCACAGGGAACAGACAATGCTGACGATATCAAGGACATCATGGAACAGCTTACATGTAACACCGAGATCATGGAGTCTATGACCAGAGATCAGGAGATTCAGGATTATACAAATACTATCTCAGGTATGAAGGATATCGCTGAAGATAAAAACTTCGGTTCAGATTTCCTCGGCGGTGAGAATCATGTAGCTCTTTTCTCAAAGACAGCAGAGCAGATAGATATGAGCAATATCTCTCCATATGATCAGGGATGTAATGAGCTTATGCAGAGAGCTATGAAGGATTACTTCAATGGTAATGTTGATCTCGATACAGCAAAGCAGAACTTTGAGACTTCTATCAAGGAATCATATCCGGAGATCACAGATGTCGTTTGGCCTGTATAAGAATGACCTGATGTGAGCTTTTGACTTCTGTTTAAGAGCAGGATGATAAAGCGGTTGACCGGTATAAATGGCTGGATAATGTATTTCAGGGTGGGATACCCCCACCCTGAGTTGGTTTTCAGGAGGGATAGCGTGAAAAACAGATTTTCCATCACAGCAAATGCTGTCATGAAGGACGGCGGAATGGAGATTAGTATGTCCGAAACTAAAAAGGTTAAAAGAAAAAAAGTAAGCTATTCGAAATGGGGATATATATTTATCCTTCCATTCTTTATAACCTTTGCGATATTTCAGCTGATTCCTTTAGGATCAACCATTTTTTACAGCTTTTTTGAGTATTACAGATCGGGACTCAGAGACATAGGACCTACATTTGTCGGTCTCGACAATTACAGAACACTTTTTGAAACGGATCTTCCGAAGTATATGGGAAACACTTTCATACTTTGGATAATGGGATTCCTTCCACAGATCACGGTTTCTCTCATTCTTGCGGCATGGTTCACAGATGCAAGACTCAGGATCAAGGGCAAACAGTTCTTCAAAGTGGTCATCTATATGCCTAACCTGATCATGGCCAGTGCCTTCTCTATGTTATTCTTTGCTCTTTTCTCCGATATCGGTCCGGTCAATTCTTTCCTTGTGGATTCGGGATTACTTTTCAAGCCGTATCGTTTTCTTTCTGAGGTCTGGGGAACCAGAGGTCTCGTTGCTTCAATGAACTTCCTTATGTGGTTCGGAAATACCACCATCATACTCATGGCTGCGGTAATGGGCATTAACCCGTCACTCTTTGAAGCGGCTGAGCTGGATGGCTGCAATCACCGTGAGACTTTCTTCTATATAACATTGCCAAACATCAAACCGATCCTGGTGTATGTGTTCATCACTTCCATGATCGGCGGTCTCCAGATGTTTGATGTACCTCAGATCCTTACAGATGGAACCGGCGGTCCGGACAGAACTTCCATGACCATCATAATGTATCTGAACAAGCATCTTTTCAGCAAGAACTATGGAATGGCCGGTGCACTTTCGGTGGTACTTTTCATAGTATGCGCTATCCTTTGTCTCTGCGTTTATTCATCAATGAACAGTGAGGATAACGGAAAGCCAAAGAAGAGATTTAGAGACAGAGATAAGGTATAAGGAGGGAACAGTATGAATGCAATAAAGCAAAGAGAGATCTCAGAGGCCAAAGTGAGAACCGTGGCAGCTTATGTTTTACTGACGGTCTTGACTTTTATGTGTCTGTTCTTCTTCTATATTCTTCTTATTAATTCAACAAGAGAGCATGTGGATATACAGAAGGGATTTTCGGCTATTCCGGGTGCGGCATTCATTAAGAATCTTACAAATGTAGCAAACGATGCCAATGTTCCTA
This sequence comes from Lachnospiraceae bacterium JC7, assembly GCA_000513555.1. Classification (GTDB taxonomy): domain Bacteria; phylum Bacillota; class Clostridia; order Lachnospirales; family Lachnospiraceae; genus Oribacterium. Next base: position 27,997 of record ALYD01000022.1, on the reverse strand, counting down.
TCTTCAACGGTATCACCAACTCCCTTATCGTATCGTCCTTCTCAGCCCTGCTTTCATGCTATTTCTCAGCATTGACAGCATATGGGCTTTACGCCTATGATTTCAGACTCAAGAAGCCGGCATTTATATTTATCATGCTTATTCTGGTAATGCCTACACAGGTGTCCGCCCTCGGATTCCTGCGTTTGATCACCAAAATGAATATGGAAGATACTTTTTTCCCGCTTATACTTCCATCTATAGCAGCACCATCTGTTTTCTATTTCATGTACAGCTACATGCAGGCTTCACTGCCCATGTCTCTGGTGGAAGCTTCGAGAATAGACGGAGCAAGCGAGTTCAGGACCTTCAACAGCATCGTTCTTCCTGTTATGAAGCCGGCTATGGCAGTTCAGGCCATATTCGCTTTCGTAACATCATGGAATAACTACTTCATTCCTGCACTGGTGCTCAGCACACAGAAGAAAAAGACATTGCCTATACTTATCGCTTCCCTCAGAAGTGCGGATTTCCTTAAGTTCGATATGGGTAAGGTCTATATGCTTATCACCATCGCCATCGTACCTATTATCTTCGTTTACATCCTGTTATCGAAGTTCATAGTTGAAGGTGTAACATTAGGAGGGGTCAAGGAATGACGACACTCAGAAGGGGTATCAATTTAGGGGGATTCCTGTCCCAGTGCACTCATGAAGAGAAGCATTATGACAGCTTCATAAAAGAGGAAGATATCCGAAAGATCAGGGAAATGGGGTTTGACCATATTCGTCTTCCTATTGATTATGAGGTGTTCGAGACTGAAGAAGGGGTTCGTAAGGATAAAGGCTTTGAGAGGGTGCATGAGGTAGTCTCATGGTGTGAGGGACAGGGACTGCCCGTCATCCTCGACCTTCATAAGGCTTACGGATACGATTTCAATGATGCAGGTGATTCGGAGAAGAACCGTCTCTTTACCGATGAAAAGGTTCAGGGAAGATTTTTGAAGCTCTGGGAGTCCATAGCGAAGGAATTTTCGGGATGCAGGGATCTCGCTTTTGAGCTTCTGAATGAGGTAGTGGAGGATGAGAATGCCGATGCATGGAATGTTCTCATTAAAAAGGCGGTTCAGGTCATCAGAAATTTCTCGAAGGATGCCTGGATAATTTACGGCGGCATACAGTGGAACAGTGCAGGTACCATCAGATATCTGGAGAAGCCTGCAGATGACAGGATACTGTTCACCTTCCATTTTTATGAGCCATTGGTGTTCACCCATCAGTGGGCACACTGGATGCCTGTTATGCAGGAGATAAAGACTGTGCATTATCCTGACAACTATGAGGTATACAGGGAGAAATCCCGTATCCTGGGAGCTCAGGGAGAGAACGTTCTGGACCGGCAGTATGACGAGATGAATATCTCATACCTCAGGTCTATGGTGAAGGTGGCCGTGGATGCGGCAAAAGAGAAGGGGGCACCACTTTATGTCGGGGAGTTCGGAGTTATAGATCAGGCACCTGTTCCTGATACACTCCGCTGGTTCAGGGATGTAATGACTGTTTTTTCCGAGGAGAATATAGGCTGTGCTCTCTGGACATATAAGAATATGGATTTTGGAATAAATCAGGAGCATTATGATGATATAAGAAATGAGCTCTTGCAGCTTCTGACACAATGATGTATCATTTACTGCATCGATGTTTTTCGATGAAGTCGGTGATCACGGACCGTGCTCACATCTATCTTAAGAATTTGAATGCTCAATGGTGGGTGAAAAGTTTATGCTTTTCCCCACTATTTTTTAGCGACAATTCTTAAAACCAGGTGATATAATGATTAAAAATAATACTGTGATACGAATAATTAAATAAAAACACAGACTTTAATTAAGCGTTTGTATCACCAAAATAACTTTTGAAGGGGGTTGTTTATGATTACTAATGGGTTCACTTATGTTGCAGTGCTGTTGTTTATGGCAGCTGTTCTGGTCACGATGTCGCATCATGCCACAGGCGGTCTCCAGAAGTTTTTCAAGTACGTGCCGGCCGTTGTTCTCTGCTATCTGATTGCGATGCTTCTCTGCACCTTGAAGGTGTGGGATATGGCTGAAACCAAGCCTGCCTACAGTGCGTTGAAGAACAATCTGACATATGCGATGATCTTCGCCATGCTCTTAAGATGTGACATCAGAAAAGTTCTGAAGCTCGGACCTAAGATGCTTATCGGATTTTTCTCGGCAACAGTAACTATCATCATCGGATTTATAGTAGCTTTCCTTTTGATGAAGGGTGTTATCGGAAGTGATGCATGGATGGGTCTCGGTGCTCTCTGCGGATCATGGATCGGCGGTTCAGGAAACATGGTAGCGGTTCAGGCAGCCCTCAATATCAGTGAAGCTGATATGGGATATGCCCTTGTTATCGATTCCATCGACTATTCACTCTGGGTAATGTTCCTGCTGTGGGCTATACAGCTGGCACCAAAGTTCAACAAGTGGACCAAGGCAGATACTTCAAAGCTTGATGAGGTTTCATCAAAGCTTGAGGAAGAGGCAAAGTCAAACACAAGCAAGATCACATTCCAGAGCCTCATCCTTCTTATAGGTTCAGCATTCCTTGCAAGTGCCATCGCATCAAATGTAGGAACTGTACTTTATGATGCAACCGGTTTCTCAGATAAGGCAACATGGACAGTTCTTTTCATCACAGCTGTTTCACTTATAGCTGCAGTTACGCCTCTTGGCAAGGTTCCGGGTTCTGCTGAAGTTTCAAACCTGCTCCTTTATTCCGTAATCGGTCTTCTGGCCAGCCGTGCAAGTCTTCTGGAGCTTGGTGATGCACCTGCATGGATCCTTACAGGATTTATCATTCTTGCCATTCATGCGGTTCTCATGCTTGTTATCTGCAGAGTACTTAAGCTTGACCTCTTTACTGCCGGAGTTGCATCACTTGCCAATATCGGCGGAACAGCATCAGCACCTGTACTTGCAGGTTCTTACTCCGGTTCACTCGTTCCTGTAGGTATCCTCATGGCTCTCATGGGTTACGTTGTAGGAACACCTCTTGCGGTACTTTGTGCCAATATCATGCATGCATTGGCTTAAATAAAAAATATGGGCGTATTATCAAATTTAGAACCAAAGGAAGTATTCAGTTATTTTGAGGAGATCTGCGGGATCCCGCATGGATCCGGGAACACTCAGGCAATAAGCGATCATCTCGTAAAGTTCGCCGTCGATCATGGCCTCAGGTACCGTCAGGATGAAGCCGGTAATGTGGTGATCTTTAAGTCTGCAACAAAGGGATATGAAAGTGCGGAGACAGTCATGATTCAGGGACATATGGACATGGTTGCCGAGCAGGATCCCGACTGCAAGAAGGACATGATGACAGAAGGTCTGGATCTTTTCGTGGATGGAGATGTGATCGGTGCCAGGGGAACCACCCTCGGTGGTGACGACGGAATAGCTGTAGCCATGGAGCTTGCCATCCTTGCATCTCACGAAGTCGAGCATCCTGATCTTGAGTGCGTTTTCACCGTCGGTGAAGAGATAGGAATGGTGGGGGCGAGAGCACTGGACACCGCAGACCTCAAGGCAAAGTATATGCTTAATCTCGATTCGGAAGTTGACGGCATCTTTACGGTAAGCTGTGCCGGAGCCGCTAGAGTAGTGGTCAGGTTCAGTGGCGAGAGAGAAACATTTGAAGGAAAAGCCCTGAAGCTTACAGTGGGTGGCCTTTCCGGAGGGCATTCCGGAGAGGAGATACACAAGGGGCGTGCCAATGCTGACATCCTGCTGGGGCGCGCTCTGTTTGAGATATCCCGGAAGACTGAGATGCGGCTCTCGGAGGCCTCCGGCGGAACCAAGGACAATGCTATCCCGAGGGAGGCAAAGGCAACGATAGTCGTTTCTGATATGAAGGCTGCGGAGGAGGCAGTGACGGAGCTTGACCTTAAACTCAGGAATGAGTACAGGGTCACAGATCCCGGAGTATGGGCGAAGCTTGAGCCTGCAGAAGCCTGTGCCGTTTTCGGCAGAGAACTCACTGAGAAAATAGTATGCTTTATGTTCACCGTACCAAACGGAGTGCAGGTAATGAGTGCGGATGTGGAGGGACTCGTTCAGACCTCCACAAACCTCGGCCAGGTATATACAGAGGGGGATTCGGTATCCTTCAGTTTTCTTACGAGATCAAGTGTCAACTCCCAGAGGGATGAGACGGTGGAACGTATCGAAGCATTGGCACTTGCACTTGGTGCGGATGCAGAAACAGGAGCGGCATACTCTGCATGGGAGTATAAGGCGGATTCCAGACTTCGTGACATCATGATAGAGGCATACAGGGCACTTAACGGTACAGATCCAAAGGTAGAAGCTCTTCATGCGGGACTTGAGTGCGGTATTCTTTCAGGAAAGATGCCGGGACTCGATGCGGTTTCCATCGGGCCGGATCTCACGGATATTCATACCCCGAGGGAAAGACTGCATATCGAGAGCACCGGACGGATATATAAGCTGACGCTGGAAACACTCAGGAGGCTGAAATAGTTTTTCTATGATGCTTTATGATCCGGCCGTGATGTTTTTTATACGGGTTTTGAAAATGGTGAGTGGTTCATGGGGGATAAAATATGAAAAAAGAAAAAACATCCATCGTTTTTACCGGAGATATAGGTTTTGACAAATATATGCTGAATCGCTGGGAGGACCCTGAACTGATATCGGAATCGCTTCTCGGATTCTTTCACAGTGCTGACCATGTTGTTGCCAATGTAGAAGGTGCTTTGACAGATGCAGAGGATAACGGAAGTCACGGCGTCTTCTTCCACAGCATGGATCCGGCTGCGGTATCCGTGCTTAAAAACATTCATGCTGATATCTGGAATATTTCAAACAACCATATCATGGATGCGGGAGAGGACGGACTTTTAAATACCAGGCGTCTCGCTGCAGAATCGGGAGCGTTCACCATCGGGGCTGATATAAACGAGGTGGAGGCTTCCAGGCCTGTGATCCTTGAAGAAGCCGGCGGTATAGGCATGTTCGGCGTTGCCTACATGGCTGAATGTATTCCCGCAACGGCCACAGATCCCGGAGTGTTCCGCTGGGATGATATGGAGCGTATAGAAGCGAGGATAAAAGAGATAAAAGAACACTGCAGATGGTGCATAGTTGTGGCTCACGGTGGAGAGGAGTTCGCAGCCATGCCGAATCCATATACCAGAGACAGATATCTTAAGTACCTTGAGATGGGAGCTGATGCGGTGGTAGCCCATCATCCCCATGTTGTAGAGAACTATGAGACGTTTGATGACGGTAAAATGATCTTTTATTCTCTTGGAAATTTCATTTTTGATACCGACTATCAGAGGGCTCATCCCTATACCGATGAGGGAGTTCTTCTGAAGCTGAACTTTACGGAATCTGAAATGTCCTTTGAGGCAGTGGGAACGAAAATTCTGAGAGGACCGGAAAGAATAGTGGAGGCTGAGCTGCCTGATATCTTTACGGATATCAGGGCAGAAGAATTTGCATTGTTATCCCCACTTGCGGCAGCCGCCTTTATTCAGGAAGAACGTAAAAAAATGATCTATCTTGAGAAGGACCGGTTTGAAAATGCCGGAGAGGATGTTTGGAATGCCTATTTCTTCAGCACGGAACCTGACGGCTATTTCGAGAAAGCCCATATGGATCTTTCTGTCGTTGTGCCTTATTCCCGTACTGCAGAGGAAGGCGCATGGAAGAAAAGCAGTCTGGACAAGGTGAAAAAGTATCTTCTTACGATGGTATAATTGTGGATCGGCTATAGAGCAGGTTTCACTTTTAAAAGGCCGGCTTATCCAAAACAGGAAATATGTCGAGATTTTTATATGAGCTGTATTTAGTCGATGAGGAGGAATACATCATGAAGATCTCATCATTTAATCCGCATATAATTACCAACAGATCTCAGGAATATATTTCTTTGTTTAAGGAACTTGGTTTTGAATGTCGGCATAAGAAGACTACTGAAGTTGAAGAAGGGATCATCACCAGTGTAAGAATGAAGGATTCCGGTGGTTTTCATGTGGACGTTACAGAAATTGAAGAGGGAACTTCTGATCGTAACGCCATAAGGATGAATGTTGATAATTTTGATGAAGCTTATGGATTTTTGAAATCAAAAGGCTTTAAGAATGCGTATGGAGAGAGGATACTGGATACAGGTTCGTCCATAGCAGCACTGATGGTTTCACCTTCGGGATTTGCCATAGTACTGGATCATCATATCAAGAGGAAGAAAACAGAACAGTTCATGGAAGTCTGAAATAAAAATGCAGGTGTCAGAGTTTAACTCCGGCACCTGCATTTATTTTTTTGCGGATCAGTCAGAATACAGTTGTTATTCCTCATATCCGTTTGAGTTCTTTATGGCGAGATACAGAGCAGCATCAGCATTCATCTTATAAGGACGAACGTAGAAAGCTACGGCGATTCCGCAGGTGATGATGCCCAGAAGGTACCATCCGATAAAGGAAAGATCGAACACAAAGGCATCCAGTTTATGACCGTTCATCATTTTTCTGGACAACCTGAGGGCATCCGCCCCCTTGATCTGTGGATCGTCCGCAAGAATATAGGGAACCAGTCTGTATGAATAACTAAGGATAATTCCGGGGACGACCAAAAGCATATACCCCAATACTGTTATAAGATCACGAAGGAAGATACCGGAAACGGCATTCATATAGTTGTTCTTGTAGCTGAATCCGACTTCTCCTATGGTGGCATTTTCGAGCTGGTTCACAAGGAAAAATCTGTTACAGCCGACCTCCAGTGGATTAAAAACGAAGATCTTTAATATGGTACCGAACACGATGAGAACTCCTACGATGGCTAAAATGATCATGAGTATCTTCATGAAATCCGGATCATTAAGTGTTTCCTTGCTGATGGATCCGGAACGGCTTCTTACAGTTGAACCCGATGCTACAAAAAACAGTGAATAAATGAATGCAACGAGGACCGAATTCCAGTAATTCTTTTTAAAGTTAGCCTTACCCTGTGATTTTACATAAGCTCTGTCCCACATGATGTTCTCCTTTCAAACGCATAAATTATCTGAAAAATGAAACTTATATAAAACAGTATATCATAGAGGATCTACAGATGCTCAATACTTCACTTATTCTGCCGGATATTTCACGGATTTATCAAATACTGCTTGTGCTTATTACCAACTTTTGATCATGTTATTTGTGCGTATTCCACAGAATTGTATTACCCTATTGCAATTCTATTGAGCAAGATTTATAGTCAGATTGTATTAACATAATACAAAAATAACTTGAAGAGGGGGGATACCCAAATGAAAACAAAAAGGAATGGGGTTGCAGTCTGGCTATGCATATCTATGCTGCTTATGCTTTTAAGTGGAATTGGTGCATCATTGGTGCAGACCTCAGGTAACACGGTCACAGTAAAGGATTTGAACTTTGTGACTACAAAAGGATTCGAGCTGTCGGCTAAGCTTTTAACACCTAAGGGAATCAAAGCCGATGATTCATTGCCAACCATCGTGACATGTCACGGAATGTTCAATGACAAGGAGATGCAGGATGCTTTCTTTGTTGAGCTTTCACGCCGCGGATATGTGGTTCTGACAGTCGATATGCCGTCTCACGGAAATTCGGATGATACTGAAATAATTGATGGATGTCTGGTGGGAACCATCGAGGGCGTACATTATGTTTCCACACTTCCCTATGTAGACAAAACAAAGATCGGCATCACAGGACATTCGCTTGGAGCATTGAATGCGAACATAGCTATCCTTGAGGATAATGCATCTGAAACTCCCCTCATCAGCTCGGTGCTTCTGAACTGTAACGATGCTTTCTATACCGATGATGACGGAAATTTCGTGAATATTTACGGAGCACGTAATGCAGGAATCATCGCTGCGGATTATGATGAATTTTTCATGTCGGATGTGGACGAGAATGGAGCTAAAACAGCGACCCGTGATTATCTGAATTATAACAATGCCCAGTCATTTTTACATTTCGGTCAGGATCCAAGGGGACTGGATCATCGTGAGGGCAATACATTCTACACAGAGGATATAAACGGTGTTACGGCAAACCGTATCATCTATCCTATAAACATGATCCATCCATGGTCACATTTCTCATATCGCTCCGTAAAGGCCACCATCGAATATTTCGAGAAGACTCTCGGAGCTCCGAATCCCATAGACTCTGCAAATCAGGTATGGCAGTGGAAGGAGTTCTTCAATCTCGTAGGACTCGTAGGATTTTTCATTTTCGTAACGAACCTTGCCATCGCTGTTTCAAAGCTCGACTGTTTCCGTGTAGAACGTGATATGGAGATCAAGGTACCCGATCTCACCGGTAAGAAAGCTTCTTTCTGGAGCGGTCTTGCCATAACGACTGTATTCGGAACCCTGACATATCTGCCCATCATGTACGGCTTCAATTCATTTATGAAGGATAATTCCTCATGGAGACAGAGTACTGTATTCGGAATCGGGATGTGGGCGATGTGCTGCGGAATCTGCGCAATCCTCCTTATGGTTGTGGCTTCGAAAAAGAGCTCCGGAGAAGCATTTTATGCTCATGCGAAGCTCGCCGGAAAAGACATTCTCAGGACAGCTCTTGCTGCCGTTACAGTGACAGTGGCGGGATTCCTTTGCGTCACCACCATTCACTATTTATTCGGAACGGATTTCAGAATCTGGGTTCTGGCAGTTAAGCCCTTTACATCGAAATTTCTTCTGATCTCGCTTATGCCGTATATGCCGATGTTCCTGGTTTATTACATCGCAAATTCTGTAGCGGTCAATGTCTACAATAACTACAACGCAAAGAGCAATATCGCGATCCTTGCTGCGGCTAATGTAGTACCGGTCATCATCATACTGGCAATTCAGTACATTCATTACCTCGCAACAGGATTTATGGTATGGACTGATCCGGGTAGCATGTATATCGTATGGCTGTTCCCTATGCTTGTATTCCTTCCGTTGTCTGCTGTTATCTCACGTAAGGTTTTTGAAGCAACGAGAAACCCGTATCTTCCGGGTATCATAAACGGTATCATAGTTACTCTTGTAAGCTGTTCAAACACTCTTACCTGGGCTGCAAAATGATAAAAGTCATCGGCATCTCCATTTTTGTGGGGATGCCTTTATTCTTTATTTCGGATAGTCTTTACATCGGTTCTTTTATTAAGTACCATGATATAAATGATTCAAGGACGATTTAACGTCCACGGTTTTCGGAATGTGAGAGCGTTTAGAACGTCGGGTTCCGTTACCGGAGTATCTTATGTCATGAGGGGGAGCGATATGAAGACTGAATGGATGGGAAAATACAGAGAGATGGTGGAGAGCATCATTTATCTTTGTAACAGTTCAAGTACAGGTTTCGTGACTCCCTTCCACTACGGGACAGAGTACAAGATAACGGCCCGTGAGGCGCAGGTGATAGAGTATCTTCTTGAAGATACCTCGGGAAATATGGTCTCGGTGGCAAATCGTCTGGGTGTTACACGAGGAGCATTTTCCAACATTGTAAACAAGCTTGTGGCGAAAGGATTTTTGGCTAAGGAACGCCGCGGAGATAACAAGAAGAACATTTATCCGATAGTCACTCCTGAAGGAGAAAAGATATATGAACAGTATTCTCATTTTATTTATGAATTCTGGTTCAAGGAGATGTTTGCGAAAGCTGACAGTATCCCGGATGAGTATGTGAGGGTGTTTTCCGAGATCCTGAGAGGGATGGGAGAAAGCATGGATCACATGAAGGATGACTGATCTTTCATATCAGAAAACGATATGGCCAGGGCATAGTCTTCGGACTATAGCTCCGGCTTTTTTGTTTGACAAATACTATACCTTAAATAAAATATTTTTCTCCGATATGTTAATAACCAAAAAAATTTCGCCGATTAGTTATTTTATGAAGGCTTTTTTCGATTCCAAAGCAGTAATAAAAGGAGGAAGATGGGATGAAAAAGAGATTAGCACTTGTGGTAGCAGTTATTATGGCGATTTTCTCACTCGGAATGGTATCATTTGCCAAGGGAAATGTTACGGAAATGAGCTGGAGTGACGGAGAGAAGAGAGTTAAAGAGGATGGTATCAAGGGCAAATTCGTTACACTTGATGATGTAGCTATAAAGTTCTGGGTACCTGATGACTATAAAGCGGTTGAGATAACTGATGAAGAAAAGGAAGAAGGATTCGTAGATTATTATGAGAGGAAAAAGGATAAGGCGGTTATTTCTGTAGTATATATAGATAATGGCTGCAAGACTCTTGATGAATACAAAAAGGAACTGAAGAAGATGGATGATGTCAGTGAGATCGAGGATTGTATCGTGAATGACCTCGAGGCTGTAGGTTACAGAATAAAGGAACAGGATAGTATTTCACTGAGCTTTTCAACAGATCAGGGTAAGATCCTTGAGTTTACCTTCGCACCTGTTACAGATGAAGATGATGATTCTATCATTATTCCGGCTTATATCATGAGTTCTATCATGGAGTCCGAGTAATATTGATATACAGTGATACTGATATACAGAAAGTAAGCTCATTTTACAGAGCGGCATCCCACATATGTGTGATGCCGCTCTGTTTTAGTGGTACAATATATTCTGAGTGAAATCATAATATGACAGGGCTGGAGGGGAGACAATCTTGGAACTGAAGACCGTAGCTTTGATACTTTTTATACTGATGTACGTAGTCATGATCGCAAGATCCGAATGGAAACTGTATGCTATTTGGATTGCGGCGGCTGTGTTTGTGGTTCTCGGAATCATCAAAAGAGATCCGGTCTATATTCTGTCGGTGGTGAACTGGAATGTGCTTATGATGATAGGCGGTACCATGATAGTGGTGTACTACTTCATTGAATCCAGGATGCCTAACCTTCTTGCGGATATCATACTTGATAAGTGCAGCAATGTAATGTGGGTCATCATACTGATGTCTCTGTTTTCCGGTGCGGTGTCCGCGTTTATAGATAATGTTGCAACGGTGCTTATGATCGCTCCTGTAGGCCTTGCCATATGCAAGAAACTGGATATCTCTCCGGTACCCATGATTCTTTCCGTTTCAGTATCTTCAAATCTTCAGGGTGCAGCCACACTGGTGGGAGATACCACATCTATCATGCTTGGAAACTATGCTGACATGAATTTCGTTCAATTCTTCTGGATGAAGGGGAGACCGGGGATCTTTTTTGCGGTTGAGCTGGGAGCTCTTTTGACAGTACCGGTTATGATGTTCCTTTTTCACAGCTTCACACAGGCGGTAGAATCAAAGGAAAAGACTACTGTCAGAGACAGGGTGCCGACACTGGCACTCTGCGGAATAGTGGTATGCCTCATCATAGCATCCTTTATTCCTGATACACCGTCTTTGACAAACGGAATCATCTGTATGGTGATAGCCGCAATAAGTGTGTGTTACGACTACATGAAAAATAAGGACAGCCTCAATATAAAGCATGCCTTTTCTTCAGTGGATCTTGAGACCCTGCTCGTACTTTCCGGGCTGTTTGTTGTTATTCAGGGAATCACTGATGTGGGTCTTATAGACGATGCGGCAAAGCTCATAGTAAATGCAGGAGGAGACAATATCTTTCTTCTGTACACCATCATCGTATGGGGCTCTGTACTGTTTTCCGCCTTCATTGATAACATACCCTATGTAGCCACAATGCTTCCCATTATCACGAGTATCACGGCTCTCCTCGGTATAGAACCTTATCTTCTTTATTTCGGGCTTCTTTCCGGAGCTACTCTCGGGGGTAATATCACACCCATAGGAGCCAGTGCGAATATTACTTCTGTAGGAATGTTGAAGAAAGAGGGCTATGATGTTTCCTTTTCGGATTTCATGAAGATAGGACTGCCGTTTACTCTTGTGGCAGCAGGCGCAGGTTACATATTTATATGGATATTCTGGAGATAAAAGATATATATCCTTCGGTATGTCAGGAATGATAAAAAAGCTCAAGGCTCTGCACCGTATGGTGCCGGGTCTTGAGCTTTTTATGACATATCATGCCCTCATGGCCATTTTCATCCTTCTTTCGGGCTTTACGATCTTTCGGCTTATGGAAAGCTCCCGTCCGTCAAACAGGCTTCCGATTCGGAGACACAGACCTAATCTGTCCAGGTCTTTACCGATGAAAACGCATTGATTTGTTTTTTCGGGAGAGCCGGAAATGGAATATAGACCGTCCGCAAGGTCAAAACGCAGAGTCTCTTTTCCGACAGTGATAGTACCTTTGGCACGTACTATATGACCGAGCTGTCCTCTCAGGCAGTCTTCCAGAAGCTGAATAAGCTGTGAAGGATTCTCCATACCTGCATTGTTGAGAGTAATCTGTGAGAATTCATCACTTTCTGATTTCGATGTTTCAAAATCGATATTTTCTGCGGGAATGGCCATTACAGAGCGCCACCAGTCATCATCCTGTTCTTTATAATGTCTGCACAGGATATCTGCGTCAGGATTTATCTCTCTTATGGCTTTTTCTGTAGCTCTGAGAACTTCTTCATCCTCGTTTTCACATTTTGAAAATACAACTGTTTTTGCATATGCGATCTGATCCCTGTAAAGCGCTTCGAAATCCTTCATGTTCTGGTTGTAGCTGCGTGGAGCAAGCACAACTATGGGATTCAGAAGAGAGACAGGATCGTGAAGTATGGGCTTTAAATTGTTAAGGATATTGCTGAGCTGGCCTACACCGGTGGGTTCTATGATGAGATACTCGGGAGACAGACCGGAAAATACAGTCATTACAGAATTTATGAAGCTGTCTTTCATGGTACAGCATACGCAGCCTTCCATAAACTCCAGGATCTCCAGTTTTTTCTCTCCGGAATCGGCACTGCGAAGTTCTCCGGCATCTATGCTGTTGTTTCCGTATTCATTTTCCAGAATTACGGGAGCAGTGCCTGTACGGCGTATAAGCTCTTTTATAAAAGTGGTCTTGCCGGCGCCTAAAAAACCGGATACAACGAGAATCTTCATGGTAGAATCCTTTCTGTCCAATTTCAAGAGAAGGAGCGGTCAAAGACCGCTCCGGAATTTTATAGTGTATGCATTAATAGGATAAAGGCATGCAGGAAATTCCTGCCTGATAGAAGTGAAATAATAGATCTCACTTTATCTTATTTTGATTATGGGTTGTTATCGAGGATAACAACAGGCTTGATGAGCTCAGCCGGCTTATCCTTCATGAGCTGTAATGCCTCAGGAATGTGCTCCCAGCCATGGAATACATGAGTGGAAAGCTTGCTTACATCGAGCTTGCCTGATGATACGAGTGCACCGAGTTTCTCCATGCGGAGACGTCCGCCCGGCATGAGACCGCCGTTGATCTGCTTGTGACCCATACCTACACCCCATTCTACACGTGGGATAGTGATGAAATCACCGCTTCCGAGATAGTTTACATTACCGATCTTTCCGCCCGGCTTAAGAGACTTGACTGCGGATTCAAAGGTCTTAACACTTCCACCTGCGATAACTACGCGGTCAACACCCTTTCCGTTTGTAAGCTTCATAACCTGATCTTCGATGGTTCCGTCCTTGTAGCTGATGAACTCATCTGCGCCGTAGAACTTGGCAGCATCTACGCACTTAGGACGTGTTCCTACTGCGATAATGCGGGAGGCACCACGCATATGTGTACCTGCTACAGACATAAGACCAACAGGTCCGATACCGATTACGAGAACTGTATCACCGAACTGTACATCTGCGAGCTCTACGCCATGGAAACCTGTAGGAACCATGTCTGAAAGCATACATGCATCTTCGAGACTCATACCCTCTGGCATATGTGCGAGGTTTCCGTCAGCATCATTAACATGGAAAAATTCAGAATCAAGACCATCCTTGAAGTTTGAGAACTTCCAGCCTGCGAGCATTCCGTTTGAATGCATTGAATAGCCGCTCTGTGCCTCAAGTGAATTCCAGTCCGGTGTGATAGCAGGAACGAGAACCTTATCGCCCGGCTTGAAATCCTTGACCATGGAACCTACTTCTACTACTTCAGCACATCCCTCATGACCGAGGATCATGTTATGACGGTCACCTACGGCACCCTCCCATACTGTGTGTACATCTGATGTACAGATAGCGATAGCAAGTGGCTTACATATAGCATCCATTGGTCCGCATACAGGGCGTTCCTTCTCGATCCAGCCTACCTCGCCGATCTTAAGCATTGCAAAACCTTTCATGTGATTACTCCTTCTTTTTTGTTTATATTTTATAACCCTTTGGGGTTAATATACGAAACACTGTTAAAAGATTATCATTTAAAGCATCTTAATCATAAGGAATAACTATAAATATTGTCAATAAAATAACGTATTTAATTTTTAATTTAGGCATTATGCACACATAATCAGTTATGACATTGGGCTAATTGCCGCTTGACCCGGGATGGAAAAAATTTCAGAAGGTAGTAGTCAGAAATACATTTCGTAAACATTCTTTTATAGGCCGGAAACGGTGTAAAAGTTATGAAATAACGTGCATGGTTTTTTTGCATCGATATGATAGTGTATCATAAGGGAATTAAAGATAAGTTTGATGCTCATATCTTTGCTGTTTTTATGGTATATTTGAAAGATTGAAAGATATGAGCCGGAGAATATATATGAGCAGTGTTGTTACAGAAAAATTTGATTGGAAGGACTTCCTGAAAAGGGTTGCTGTCATAGCGATTCCCGTGGCTCTTCAGAATCTGCTGACTACTACCGGATCCATGGTGGACACCATGATGATTGCATCCATAGGACAGATAGAAGTCGGAGCCGTTGGGCTCTGTGCACAGTTTTCATCCCTTATGTTCAGCGGATATTGGGGATTTGTCGGAGGAGGAATGTTATTCCTGTCCCAGTATTGGGGCGCCAAGGATGAGGATGGAATAAACAGATCATATGGACTTACTCTTTTATGTATGATGACTGTGGCAGTAAGTTTCTGTATCATGGCAACCTGTTTTCCCGGGCTTGTAATGAGCCTATATACTGATAAAAGCACCATCCACAGTATAGGCATCGATTATCTCAGGATAGCCGGTTTTTCATATCCTCTTATGGTTTTATCCATGGCCATGTCGGTGCTTTTAAGATGCACTGAAAGAGTCCGTATTCCGCTGTACAGTTCGCTGGTTGCTGTTGCTACCAACGTATTTTTAAACTGGGTGTTGATATTCGGAAATCTCGGATTTCATGCCATGGGAGTTAGAGGAGCTGCCCTTGCTACGGTCATAGCACAGGGAGTAAGCATTTGCATCATAACAGTCTTTGCTTTAAAGAACAGACATCCGTATTTCTTTGCAGTGAGAAGGCACTTCAGATTTAACAGAGCATTTATAGCCGAGTTTTTCAAAAAATGCTCCCCCATAATCGCAAACGAGGTTTTCATCGGTCTCGGAAACATGGTCATCAATGTTGTTCTGGGAAGACAGCCGGAGGAGGCCATCGCAGCGGTTGCGGTGTTCAGAACTCTCGAGGGACTGGTCATAGGATTTTTCGCAGGTTTTTCCAACGCCGCATCCATACTTGTGGGAAAAGAAGTGGGAACCGGAAATCTGGATATAGCTTACTCGAGGGCATGGAGACTCATATATCTGTGTCAGCTGGTTATAGGACTTGTGGTATCATCACTGGTACTGCTTCATACACCGATACTTACTCTCATGGGCATGAGCGGAGAAAGCTTCAGGATAGCCTTCGGATTCCTGTGTATCTATGCAGTGGCAGCCTTTATCAGAATGGGCAACTGGACTCACAACGATACATTCAGAGCCGCAGGAGACGCATCATATGGAACTATACTGGAGATAGTTTTCATGTGGTTCATGCTTATACCGATCGTATGGATCACAGGTATGATACTGAAGTGGCCTACGCTTCTTGTCTTTGCATGCTGCTATCTGGATGAGCCCATAAGGTATGTCATGATGCAGGTACATCTGTATCGCGGCAAATGGATAAAACCGGTGACCCCCGAGGGAAGAGCGGCACTGAGAGGATGGAAACCTAAGAGGCTGAGAACATCGGCAGAAAATGTTCGGAGCTGATGTTTCCATCTCGTTACAGATCATGTGATAGAGAACAGGATTCGGATCTCCGGCGGATGTCGGGATCTTCAAAGCGGATTTTTACAGTTACAGGAGTGGATAAGATTTATGATACAGGATATTTTTCCAAGCAGATTGAAGAACGAATACATGCATGTGGATATGAGGGCTGAGGATACCCTGATAGTTTTCGATAAAGAGGGCAGGATATATCTGGGAAGTAAGGGTAAAGAGATAGTTTTTCCTGATGGAAATGATATAAAGCCCCATCGTTCCGTTTATTTATTCTCTTTGGATGAAAGGAGATTCTTTCTCTCATTGGATGATATCTCATATGAAAAAGAGGGATTCGCTTTTTACTCTATCCGGGAAGTGAGAGAATGTTTTTCGGGAAAAGAGGTTTTCGCGGTATTTACGGCTTATCATCTATGGAAGTGGTATTCTGACAATGTCTTCTGCGGGAAGTGCGGTGAAAGACTTGAGCTTTATGATAAGGAAAGGGCTCTGAGATGCCCTAAATGCGGAAACATTATCTATCCAAGGATAAATCCTGCGGTAATAGTTGGTGTTATAAAGGGTGATTCCATTCTCATCACGAGATACAGGACAGGATTCAGCCACAATGCTCTGGTGGCAGGCTTCACTGAGATCGGTGAGACCTTTGAAGAGACTGTAAAGAGAGAAGTTATGGAAGAGACCGGTGTGAAGGTGAAGAACATCAGATACTATAAGTCTCAGCCATGGGGTATGGCTCAGGACATCCTGGTGGGATACTACTGTGACGCGGAAGAGGATTCAGAGATCACTATGGATGAAAGCGAGCTTAAATATGCGGAGTGGGTAAAACGTGAGGATATAGTTCTTCAGCCCAATAATCTGAGTCTTACAAATGAAATGATGAAACAGTTCAAGGACGGTGTGTGCCATTAAAAAAGACCGTATTTCCCGTTTTAAAGGGAAATACGGCCTTTTAATTTTTGGTATTTAAGTTGAAAAGATGAGAGAAACGTAAAAGTTGACTGACATAAGATGACCGATATTTCAAGACATCAGTTTTCCAGCTCTGCGATGATGAAATCATATCCCTGAAGGCTGATGGATTCGTTATTGTATTCTATATCGTCTCGATTTGACATTATTACGGACTTTACAGGGCTGTCAAGCTTTAAGCTCTGAGGTTCACTCTGATAGTTTGCTGCTACGAGTATGGTCTTTCCTGATCTTCTCTTAAAGCTCAGCAGGTTTTTCTGTTCCGCATGATAGGGCTCGAAATCCCCGTAGACTATAGTATCCTTATAGTCAGGATTTTTTCTAAGCTTTATAAGTTCCTTATAGAAACTGAATACAGATCCGGGGGTATTCTCCTGTTTCTCGAGATTGATGTCTTTATATTTAGGATTGACCATAAGCCACGGTTCAGCCTCACTGAATCCTGTATACTTTCCGGAAGACCACTGGAATGGAGTTCTCGCATTGTCCCTTGATCTTAAACTGAGGATCTTCAGAGCGTCTTGCTCGGAAAGCCCATCCTCGATAGCTCTCTGGTAAAGATGGGGATTTGCACAGTCATCAAGTTCATCAAGGCTCCTGACCTCCTGAAGATTTTCCATTCCGATCTCCTGCCCCTGATAGATAAACGGTATTCCGGGCATCATAAAGTAGATTCCCGCCAGCATCTTCTTGCTCTTGTCGGAAAGATCCTCGGATCTGATATACCTGGAAACCCCTCTTGGTTCATCATGATTTTCGATGATGTTTGACAGAAGTCCGATGCCTTCTACTCGTTTGTGGGATGTAAATGCAGCCTTTTTGTACTTCTCCGCAAGGTCCTTTAAAGGCTCCACAGTAGATACAGGAGTTTCATCGATGAAGGTGGTGGAGAAGTCGAACATGGTTGAGAAATATCCGTTTTCTCCGATAAAGAGAGGAAGCTCCGAATCCTTTTCGTTGAATACTTCACCAACTGTGAAGGAGTCATGCTTTCTGAAACATTCATCAGCCATCTCATTCAGGAATTCACCGATACCGGTAGCCTCCTTAAGCATATTTTCGATAGATGAAAGCCCGTCACATCTGTCAGCCGGATAGTCGGAGAAAGGAAGCTTTTTCTTTATGTTTATGATGGCGTCGATACGGAAACCGGCTATACCCTTATCCAGCCACCAGTTTATCATTTTGTAGATTTCTTTTCTCAGAAGAGGATTTTCCCAGTTGAGATCCGGTTGCTTTTTGTGAAATACGTGAAGATAGATCTTATCATCATGACCCGGAAGATAATCCCAGCAGGAGCCTCCGAAATAGCTTCTCCAGTTGCATGGGAGTTTTTCACCCTCCTTGTGATCTTCGATATAGAAAAATTTTCCATAGGGACCGTCCGGATCAGCGATTGCTTTTTTGAACCATTCATGCTCATCGGAGCAGTGATTCACCACAAGATCCATAACTATACCGATGTTTCTTTTTTTGCCCTCCTCGATAAGTTCCTGAAGATCCTCAAGGGTTCCGAATCTTGGATCGATGTTATAGTAATCAGATATGTCATAGCCCTGATCTGCAAGGGGGGAACTATAAATGGGAGATAACCAGAGCAGATCGATCCCCAGTTCCTGAAGGTAATCCAGTTTTTCTATTATCCCTCTTATATCACCTATTCCATCACCGTTTGAGTCTTTAAAGCTTTTTGGATAAATCTGATAAGCGACCTTATCATGCCACCATTTCTTTTCCATGAATTCCTCCAAGATGATCAGAGATCAAACATCTTTATAGGTCACTGATCATTCCGCACATATCATCAGTGCATTAATTTTGTCTATATAGCTAAAGCATCTTCGCGAAAGATTTTTACTGCATCAGCTGTTCGAGAAAAAACTTAGCATGATTGTATTGACAGGTAAATAGGTTACGCGTATAACTTGAAACAGATGGGACTGTTGTGGTGTAACATGGTGATATAAGGGGCATGACGCATATCAGTGTTCATAGATGCAGTTATGTTAAGTACGGTTAAATTTACAGGGGAGTGTAGAAATGGTCAGGATCAAGGATATAGCTGAACAATGCGGGGTCAGTACGGCAACAGTTTCATATGTTATCCATGGGCGTCAGGGCAAGGTCTCAAAAGAAGTGAGAGAACGTATAGAGTCTGCCATAGCTGAATCGGGATATATTTCCAATCAGTCGGCGCTTTCGCTTGTAAGTAAAAGCTCCGGTCTCATAGGCGTTGCGGTCATGAACCATGGTGAAAACAAAAACATTATGGCAGACCCGTATTTTGGAGTTCTGTTTTCATATCTCGAAAGGGAGTTCAGAAAGAACGATAAGTATATGCTTGTCATTCTGGATCAGTCGGTCGATGTCATCATAAGAGATGCAAGACGCTGGAATCTGGACGGCCTCATACTCTGTAATCAGATGAAGGATATGATGATAGAGGTCAGCAGCCAGTTTCTGAACCCCATAGTCACCATAGACGCTTCCTACGTTTACGAATATGACAAGCTGGTTCAGATATTCATAGACGACTTTAACGGCGGGTATCTCATGGGCCAGTATTTCCTGAGTCTCGGGCATAAAAAGGTAGCCATGATCGATGACAGTGATCTGGAAGTGAACCGTCACAGATGGAGAGGATTCAGACAGGCTTATATGGAGAGGGGGATGGTCCTCGGGGAGGACTGTCACTACATAATCGACATAAACAAAGAGAAATTTGAGGACGGAATGGACAGGGTCTTCCCTTATATAAAAAACTATTCGGCGATATTCTGTGTATCGGACAATTATGCACTTCAGATCATCAATCACTTGTCCCGTAACGGTATCAGAGTACCGGAGGATATTTCTGTTTCCGGTTATGATGATATAGCCTATTCACGTTTTTCTATTCCTGAGCTTACCACCATAAGGCAGAATGTTGAAGAAAAGGCAACAACGGCTGTAAACAGTATGATGAGGATGATCGCAGGTAAGTCTGTAAAGCATAATGTTAAGCTGCCGGTGGAACTGGTGGTGAGAAGATCATGCAGAGAATATCAGGAATAAAAGTTATGCATGTTAACTTATATATCTATATATACAGCCTCACTTATGACAGAAGTCTGATTTAGAGGAGTTGATTCAGGTAAAAAGCCCGCAATGTTGTTGAATATACACAACATTGCGGGCTTTACTATGAGAAAATATGATAGTTATGTGCATAACCTTTGACATAATACGTGATGTGCGATAGTTTTATCTCACAACAGTTACTCGCATAACCGAAGTGCACCGGATATTATGCACAGATAATTTTCTGGAACTTGTGGAGGACACATGGACAAGAACTGGTGGAAGGAAAGTGTAGTTTATCAGATTTATCCAAGATCGTTTTGCGATTCTGACGGTGATGGAATCGGAGATCTTCGGGGAATAACAGGAAAACTCGATTACCTGCATGAACTCGGCATTAATGTTATCTGGTTAAGTCCCGTATATAAATCTCCTAACGATGATAACGGATATGATATTTCCGATTATCAGGACATCATGGATGAATTCGGAACTCTCGATGATTTTGATGAGCTTTTAAAAAGAGCACATGAACTCGGGATAAAGATAGTAATGGATCTGGTGGTGAACCATACATCGGACGAGCATCCGTGGTTTGTGGAGAGCAGATCATCAAAGGACAACGATAAGAGAGATTTTTATATCTGGCGTGAAGGTAAGGATGGTAATCCGCCGAACAACTGGGGCAGTTGTTTTTCCGGTCCGGCATGGGAATACGATGAAAGAACAGACATGTATTATCTTCACTGCTTTTCGAAAAAGCAGCCGGATCTTAACTGGGATAATCCGAAAGTAAGAGATGAAGTTTTCAGGATGATGACATGGTGGTGCGACAGAGGAATCGACGGCTTCAGAATGGATGTTATCTCCATGATCTCCAAAAAGGAAGGTCTTCCCGATGGAAAGGTAGATGAAAGTACCGGATACGGTGGACTTGAAAATACCACAAACGGTCCTCATGTTCATGAGTATCTGAGAGAAATGAACAGACGTGTACTTTCGAAGTATGACATCATGACCGTAGGAGAATGTGCCGGCGTCACCATTGAAGAAGCCAAAAGATATGCGGCTCTGGATGGTTCCGAGCTCAATATGGTGTTCCAGTTCGAACATGTGGGGCTCGACTATGACGAACATGGAAAGTGGACCACCAGAAGGATGGACCTTCGGGAGTTCAAGAAAAACCTAAGCAAGTGGCAGACAGAGCTTGAAGGCAAGGCATGGAATTCTCTTTTCCTGGATAATCATGATCAGCCGAGAATCGTATCAAGACTCGGTGATGATTCTCCTCTTTCAGCCAAGTCCATAGCCACATTCCTTCATTTCATGAAGGGTACCCCTTATATATATCAGGGTGAAGAGCTGGGAATGACGAACTGCAGATTCGGAAGTTTCGATAATCTCAGAGATATCGAAGAGATCAATGCCTACCATGAGCTTGTTGAAGGCGGAAGGATGACATCTGAGGAACTGATGGCAGGTATCGAAGCAAAGGGCAGAGACAATGCCAGAACACCGATGCAGTGGGATGACAGCGATAACGCCGGTTTTACTACCGGAAAGCCATGGATCATGGTGAACCCTAACTATAAGGAAATAAACGCAGAGAAAGAAATAAGGGATTCTGATTCTGTTTTCAGTTACTATAAAAAACTGGTTTCGTTGAGACGGCACAGTGACTGGTCAGATCTTATAGTATACGGAAATTACAGACTTCTGGATGAAGACAGCAGAGAGACATTTGCATACGAGAGAGAACTGGATGGAAGAAAACTGTTTGTATTATGCAACCTGACTGACCGGGAGATACATTATCACAGAGATTCTTTCAAAGAGGCGAAGACACTGCTCATTTCCAATTACGGTGAAGCGGAACTTCATGAAGATATGAAGCTTGAACCATGGTTCGCCGCAGTCTGGGAGATCTGAGATGACTGTTGCAGCAGTTGTGGAGACGTTAAAACACATAATGAATTTAATCATACAGGGCGTCGGACTCTGTAAATATTATAAAAATATAAGGAGAGAAGTGTTATGAAGAAACAGTTGGCGGCATTAATGGCATGTTTGATGGTATCAAGCCTTGCGGCTTGCGGAAGCAGTGGAGAGGCAGTTCCGGGAACGAGCGCATCTGAAAGCAAATCAGGCGGAGCATCAGGTTCAGCCAAGACCATCCGTCTCGTAAACGGAAAGATAGAGGTTGACTCACAGCTTAAAAAGCTTGCCGAGATGTATGAAAAGGAGTCAGGTGTTCATGTAGAGGTCGAGTCCATGGGCGGCGGTATAGATATTCAGGGAGAGCTCAAGGCCTACTATCAGTCTGACAATATGCCTGACATCTTCGTTTGCGGCGGTGCGACTGATTTCGCAAACTGGACAGGACTTCTTCAGGATATGAGCGATCAGCCATGGGCCGGTGATACTGATGCGGCATATAAGGACGAACAGGGAACCATAGGATTTCCTTACACCACAGAGGCTGTAGGTCTTGCCTATAATGCTGATATCCTTGAGAAAGCCGGAGTTGATCCTAAGTCCATCACAGGTCCTGAATCCATGAAGAAGGCTTTCGAGACCCTTGATGCAAAGAAGGATGAGCTTGGACTTACAGCTGTTATCGGCTACTACGCAGAGCCTGTAAATCTTTACTGGTCAACAGGAAACCATCTCTTTGCCAACTACCTTGATGCAGGTCTTTCACGTGATGATTCAACTTATATTGACATGCTTAACGATGACGGAAAGATCGATGAGAAGAGATTCAGTGATTTTGCGGACATGGTAGATCTTTTCAATCAGTATTCAGATAAGGCGCTTCTTGTATCAGGAACCTATGATCAGCAGATCCTTAACTTTGCATCAGGAAAGTATGCATTTGTAACACAGGGTTCATGGATAGGTGCAACCATGACAGGTGATGATAAGGATGCATATGCCCAGGCAGGAAACTTCAAGTGTGGAATGATCCCTTATGCTTTCGAAGAGGGCATCGATACGATCCTTACCAACTCTCCATCATGGTGGGCTGTATTTAAGGATGGTAATGTTACAGAGGCAGAGGCATTCCTCCAGTGGCTCACGACCGACCCGGCTCAGGAAGTTCTGGTAAATGAAGGCGGATTCATCAGTCCGTTTAAGTCATGCAGCTTCGTAGCTTCAGATCCTTTTGCCCAGACTATTTCAGATTACACAGCTGCAGGAAAGACTTCAGCATGGCACTGGCTCAACATGAAGGAAGGCTATGCACAGAACTACACAGGACAGGTATTTGCTGATTTTGCTGCAGGCTCCATGGATAAGAACAGCTTCGTATCTACATTTAAGCAGGTAACTGAATCTGCATATGCAGGATAAAAGAAAGTAATGACCGGGCAGGATGGACTTCAGGTTCATCCTGCTGTTTAAAAAAGGATCTTGGAGGACAGAACATGGAAGACGGCAGATCGGCAAATAAAGCTATGTCTCAGGCATTGCTGTTGATAGGCATATTAAGCACACTGACGGCTTTGATACTGGATTTCACCGGAAGCAGACTCTTTTTCAGAGGTGAACTCCTGTTGGCAGGCATAATCGTATTCTTTGCAGGCTTATACCTGTTTCCAACAAAGAAACATCACAGAACCATCGTAAATATCATTTTTCTATTTCCCCTGTTATTCTGTTTTGTTGTAACGGTGATCATCCCCTTCGGCTTGGGGCTTTTTTACTCAACTACCGATTGGAACGGAATAAGGATGACGGAATTCGTCGGAATCGGAAATTATCTCAATATGTTCAATGAAGCCGGTTTCCTCTGGTCCTTGCTTCTCACTGTCATGTTCGTCATCGTAAACATGGTCCTGGTCAATGTTATCGGCCTCGGACTTGCGGTGCTCTGCACGAGCAAAATGAAAGCCGTAGGCTTTTTCAGAGCAGCTTTCTTCATACCGAATCTCATCGGCGGTATCGTTCTAGGATACATCTGGCAGTTTATTTTCAACAATGTCGTTCTCAAATGGACCTTTGATACATTTGAATACAACAGTTCTTTACTTTCGAAGTACAACACCGGTTTTCTGGCGATAATACTTGTTTACATCTGGCAGTATGCAGGATATATCATGATGATCTACATCACAGGACTCACAACGGTTCCATCAGATGTTATAGAAGCGTCTGCTATTGACGGAGCAACTGCGGTACAGACATTTTTCAGGATCAAACTTCCTATGATAGCTTCCACCATAACTGTATGTACTTTCCTGACACTACAATCGGCATTCAAGCAGTTTGATGTTAATATGGCGCTGACAAACGGAACAGGTTCAGTGAATTTTATGGGACAGTATCTTTCAAACGGAACCCAGATGCTGGCTCTCAACATCTACAATACGGCCATAACAAAGAACAACTATGCAATGGGTCAGGCGAAGGCCGTACTGTTCTTCATCATACTTTCTATCGTGTCCGTAATTCAGGTTCGTATTTCAAATAAGAGAGAGGTGGAAATGTAATGGTTAAAAAACTTACACCGGCCGATATTCTGATAAGGATGGCATTTTTTCTTATCGCACTTTACGTTCTTTTCCCCTTCTTTCTGGTGGTGATAAACGTATTCAGAAGTGCCAATGACATAGTGGCGAATCCTGTAAGCACAACAGGTATGAGTTTTACGAAGCTGACGAAGAATCTTACATCAGTAGTCAACAACAGTAATTTCAGCTTCTGGTCAGCTTTCGGAACATCAGCCCTGATCACTGTACTGTCTATTTTCTTTCTTGCACTTTTCGGAGGTATGGCTGCATGGGTCATCTGTCGTAATAAGACAAAATGGTCAATGTTCATTTATATGGTGTTCATCACATCTATGATTATTCCATTTCAGGTGGTAATGCTTCCGCTTATCTCTACCTTCAGAGATGTAGGAAAGTTTCTGGGAATACAAATGCTTCAGTCTTTTCCGGGAATAATCTTTGCATATCTCGGATTCGGCGGTGCCATGACTGTTTTCATACTTACAGGGTTTATCAAAACTGTTCCATATGAGCTTGAAGAGGCAGCATCCATTGACGGATGCTCACCGGAAGGAACCTACTTCAGGATCATTTTCCCGCTCCTGAAGCCACCTGTAGTTACTGTCACCATACTGAACGGTATGTGGATATGGAACGATTATCTTCTTCCTTCCCTGATGCTCGGTCACAACGGAAAGGTAAAGACATTGCCGGTAGCAGTACAGGCTTTCGTTGGCTCATATGTAAAGCAGTGGGATCTGATACTTACAGCGGCACTTCTCGCTATTATCCCGATGATAATTCTGTTCATATTTGCCCAGAAGCAGATCATGGGAGGTCTTGTAGACGGTGCCATAAAGAGCTGAGACAGATAAGGAAATGTCCTCTATGTGCTGGTGCAATCCATGTTACTATGATTTATAATGTTTGATATGAAAGGAACGCCAGGCGGTCCGATATCGGCTTTTGACATTTTTATCATAACAGGAGAAAGTACAGGGAGAGAACACTATGAAAAACGTTGTTTTAGGGCGAACCGGAATTGAAGTGCCTCAGAACGGATTTGGAGCTTTGCCGATTCAGAGGGTGCCTTTGGAGGAGGCTGTAAAGATATTGAGAAAAGCTTATGACGGAGGCATTCGCTTTTTTGATACGGCAAGAGCCTACAGTGACAGTGAAGTGAAGCTCGGTGAAGCATTCGGAACAGGATATGTGGATCGTAAAGACATATTTATTGCTTCAAAAACGAAGGCTGTTACTCCGGATGATTTCTGGAAGGATCTGGATATAACATTGTCTAATCTAAAGACAGATTATCTTGATATCTATCAGTTCCACATGATGAATACCTGTTACAGACCGGGAGACGGAACAGGTATGTATGAATGTATGGAGGAGGCAAGGCGGCAGGGAAAGATCCGCTTTATTTCAGGAACCGCCCATAAGCTGGGGATAGCAAGGGAACTTATAGAATCAGAGCTTTATGACACTGTTCAGTATCCCATGAGCTACCTTACGTCGGAAAAGGAGATCGAGCTTATAGAACTGGCGAATCAACATAATGTTGGATTTATCGGAATGAAAGGTCTGGCCGGTGGACTCATAACTGATTCAAAGGCTGCAATGGCATTTATCTCGCAGTTTGATGGTGCTGTGCCCATCTGGGGTATTCAAAGAGAATCCGAACTTCTGGAGTGGCTTTCCTATATGGATGAGACACCTGTTATGGATGATGAGATCTTTGATTTTATCAAGAAAGAGCGTGATGAGCTGATGGGAGAGTTCTGCCGTGGCTGTGGCTACTGCATGCCATGTACAGTAGGTATAGAGATAAACAACTGCAACAGAATGTCACTTATGCTTAGACGTGCCCCAAGCAAGGGATGGCTCAGTGAGCATTGGCAGAAAGAAATGGATAAGATCGAAGATTGCGTAAATTGCGGTAAGTGTATAAGTAAATGCCCGTATGAGCTTCGCATTCCGGAGCTTCTCAGAAAGAATCTTGAGGATTACCGGGAGGTTCTGAAAGGCAACAGAAAGGTGTGACATATAAAAGAACGCGCATTGAAATGCGCGTTCTTGATTTTTTTATTTATAAATATTCGACAGATAAATAGTTTATATCGTATATTGGAAATATAAAAATAAGACTGCAAAAAAAAGAAAATAATAAATAAAAAAATGTTTGGTGGTGGATCTGTATGAAGATAAGAAATTCAAAAGAAACCGATTTCAATAGAATAATGGAAATATATGCATTTGCCAGAGATTTTATGGCGAAGACAGGTAATCCTTATCAATGGGGACCGACAAACTGGCCGCCGGAAACATTGATACGTGATGATATAAAGAACGGACAAAGCTACGTATGTACAGACGATGATGATAAAATTATAGGAACTTTCTTTTTTAAATTTGGAAATGATATCGAGCCTGCCTATCGGGATATCATCGATGGTGAATGGTCGGAAGATGCAGCGTATGGAGTGGTGCACAGGATAGCAACAGACGGTTCAGTTAAAGGCACGGGAAAATACTGTCTTGACTGGGCGTATGAACGATCAGGTTATCTCAGGATAGATACCCATCCGGATAATGTGGTGATGCAGAAGCTTTTAAATAAACTAGGTTTTAAAAGATGCGGAATAATTCATGTTATGGAAGATAATTATCCAAGATACGCCTACGAAAAAAGAGAAAAATAATTATTCAAAGAATACGTATTATTGATGACGGTTCTTTTGCAGATAAAATAATAAGAAAAAAACTTTTACATTTTTATTCATCCGCATATAATTAAAATAATAAAAATATGAAGGGGAGGCCGTGAAAAAATGGCAGATGAAGTAAAGACACAGGAAATTAAAAAGGAAGAAGTAAATGCTTCTGTAGAAACACCAAAAGCAACTGCGGAAACAAAACCCAAGAGAGGTCGTAAGAAGGGCTCAACAACAAAATCAGCAGCAGTAAAGAAGACCGAAACAAAGGCTTCCGAGAAGAAGCCGGGCAGAAAGCCGGGTACAAAGATTGTAGCAAAGAAGGCTGACAAGAAGGCAGCAGAGAAGCCTGCAAAGACAGCTACAGCAAAGAAATCCGCACCGGAACTTAATTACAAGGCACTTACTATTGAATTCAATGATAAGAAGTATTCTGAGAAGGATCTTTATGACAGAGTAAAGTCCTATATCAGTACACATCCATATATCGTTGCTCATGATATCGAGCTTTTCATTAAGCCGAACGAGTCATGTGCATACTTCACGATAGACGGATTCAGTAATCCTGATTTCAGAATTGATTTATAATTTATGATTTATGATCTTAAACAAAACCAAAAAAATTTTTTC
>ALYD01000021.1 GCA_000513555.1 Lachnospiraceae bacterium JC7 | reverse complement strand
AGGATATATAGTATTCATGAAACTGGAAATTGGTAATTTCTATGTGAAGGATATTGTATTTGGTGATGAGCTCTCATTTAAGAACGGTGTTCTTACTGTTGATAAAGAAGCGGCTCTGAACTTTGTCCGCGAAGATGACAGGATAACTGAGGCAGAGCTTTACATCGCAAAGCCCGGCGACAAAATCCGTTTAACTCCGGTTAAGGAGGCCATCGAACCAAGAGTTCGTACAGACGGAAAGGGACTCTTCCCGGGATATACAAGTGAATTAAGACAGTCAGGTGAGGGTACACTTCACGCCCTTAAGAACTGCAGTGTTCTCGTTGTAGGTAAGCATTGGGGAGGTTTCCAGGATGGTCTCATCGATATGAGCGGTCCCGGACAGAAACACACATACTTCGGCGGTCTCAACAACATAGTTCTGGTTGCAGATACCAACGAGGATTTTGAAAAGCATGAACAGCAGAAGATGAACGATGCACTTCGTCGTGCAGGTCATAAGCTGGCAGAGTATATCGGACAGTGTGTAAAGGAGCTTACTCCTGAAGATACAGATGTCTACGAAACAACTCCGATAACAAAGAGATCAAAGGAAATCAATGATCTTCCTTCAGTTGTAGCTGTACTTCAGCCCCAGTCACAGATGGAGGCTATGGGATACAACGATCTCATTTACGGATGGGATATGAACCATTATCTTCCGACTCTCATGAGTCCACAGGAAGTTCTTGACGGAGCGCTTGTTTCAGGTTCCTTTATGCCTTGCTCATCAAAGTGGTCAACCTAC
Source organism: Lachnospiraceae bacterium JC7 (assembly GCA_000513555.1). Classification (GTDB taxonomy): domain Bacteria; phylum Bacillota; class Clostridia; order Lachnospirales; family Lachnospiraceae; genus Oribacterium. The sequence goes on along the minus strand of ALYD01000021.1, from coordinate 49,756 downwards.
GACTTCCAGAATTTCCCTATTTTAAGAGAACTTATGGCACAGGACGGAAAGGAATACAATTTCCTGGGTGTTATCATGGCAAACCTTAACGTAGCCATGGATCAGAAGGAAAGAGTTATCCAGATGATCGTTCAGCAGGCAACTGAACTTGGTGCAGACTTTGCTCTTGTAACAGAAGAGGGTTACGGCAACCCTGACGCAGACTATGTTGGTGCTATAGCTGCTCTTGAAACCGCAGGTATCAAGGTTGTTGGTGTGGCAAATGAGTGTACAGGAAGAGACGGTGCATCACAGCCGCTGGTAACACTTGATGAAAAGCTTGTTGCCATGGTATCAACCGGAAACGTATCAGAACTCATCGAACTTCCGCCTATGGAAATCGTACTTGGTGAGCTGGAATCACTTGCAAGAGACGGAAATTCCGGCGGATGGGACTATGATGAGAACATAGGTCCTTCAGTAAGAGAAGATGGTTCCATCCTTATGGAGGACAACGGTCTTTTCTGCGGAGATATGACCGTTGGCTGGTCTCATAAAACCATGAAGGATTTCTAATAAGGAAGGAGAAGGATAAATAATGAAGAAAGCCATTGTTTATATAAATCAGTTCTTCGGCCAGTTAGGTGGTGAGGACACCGCAGGCGTTGGACCTTCCATTCATGAAGGTCAGATAGGACCTGCTATGGCCTACAACCAGGAACTGCATGCCGAAGTAACCCATACCATCATCTGCGGAGATAACTACATGGGTTCAAATCCTGAAGATGCAGTTAAGCAGATCCTGGATATGCTCGAGCCCCTTGAGTTTGATGTATTTGTAGCAGGTCCTGCATTTAATGCGGGTCGTTACGGTGTAGCCTGCGGTACTATCTGTAAGGCAGTTAAGGAAAAGTTCGGCGTTCCTGTAATCACATCAATGAACGAGGAAAATCCGGGCGTTGAGATGTTCCGTAAGGATGTGATCATCCTTAAAGGCGGAAACATTGCTTCCAAGATGCGTAAGGATCTTCCTGCAGTAGCAAAGGTTGCAAACTGCTTCCTTGATGAAGTTCCTGTTGGACCTGCAGATGAGATGGGATACTTCCCTACAGGTCATCGTCATCAGGTATTTATCGATGAAGATGCAACTTCAAGATTCATGAAGATGCTTCATGCAAGAATCAAGGGCGAGCCATATGTTTCAGAGCTCATCGTTCCAAAGCTGGATCGTGTACCTATCGCAGCTCCTCTCAAGGATCTTAAGAGTGCAAGAATAGCACTTCTCAATACAGGCGGAATCGTACCTGTAGATAATCCTGATCGTATCCAGTCCGCATCCGCAACACGCTGGGGCAAATATGATATCTCCAGCATGGACAGACTTGAGGGTGGAGTATTCAAGACCATCCACGCAGGATTCGATCCGGCAGCAGCCAATGCTGATCCTAATGTCATCATGCCTATCGATGCAATGAAGGCATTACTCAAGGAAGGTGTATACGGCAGCCTTCATCCGTACTTCTACACAACCGTAGGAACCGGAACCACAGAGAAAGAAGCAGCCAGAATGGCAAAGGAAATCATCCCGCTTCTTCAGGAGGACCATGTTGACGCCTGCATCATGGTGAGTACGTGAGGAACATGTACTCGTTGCGGTGCAACGATGGTAAAAGAAATTGAGCGTGTAGGTCTTCCAATCGTTCATATGTGTAATATTGTTCCTGTTTCAAAAACTGTAGGTGCAAACAGAATCGTTCCTACCATTTCTATCCCGTATCCACTCGGTGATCCTGCTACATCAAAGGAAGATCAGTGGAAGCTGCGTTATCACAGAGTAAAGGTTGCTGTTGAAGCTCTTGCAACAGATATCAAGGAGCAGACAGTATTTCGTGTTTAACCGACAAAGAATATCCTCTTATTCATAGACTGCAATTTCATCCGGAAGCAGAGCTTCCGGATGGGAGCTGTCAAAACGGTTTTATATATGATGTGTATTTTCACATCATAAGAAACGTATGGGAAGATTATGGAACAGAATAAAAATTTAGTATTTATAATTTCGTTGATAATTTGTGCGGTCATCGCCATATGGGCAGTTGTATTCAATGCAAATTTCACAGTTGCTTCAAATGCGATGTTCTCGTTTTTTACAGTAGACTTCGGATGGCTGTATTGCGTAGCCATGATTATCTTCGTAGTTTTCTGTGCATATCTTGCATTCAGTAAATACGGAAAGATAACTCTTGGTGAGGATGGTGAAAAGCCTGAATACAGCACACTTTCCTGGATAGCCATGCTTTTCGGCTGCGGAATGGGTGTAGGACTTGTATTCTGGGGCGTTGCAGAGCCTATGGCATTTTTCGCCGGTCCCGCTAGCGGCATAGAGCCCATGTCTTCCGAAGCAGCCAATTTCGCCATGAAAGCTGCGTTTATGCACTGGGGTATATCTCCATGGGCAAATTACGCCATCATGGGACTGGCTCTTGCTTATTTCGGTTTCAGAAAAAAACAGAATTCCATGATCAGTACGACCCTTGTTCCTCTTATGGGTGAGAAGCTTGCCAAAGGGTGGCTCGGAAAGACCATCGATGTTATGGCAGTTTTTGCAACAGTAGCAGGCGTCGTTACTTCTCTTGGACTTGGTGTAATGCAGATCAATTCCGGTCTCAATATGGTGCTTGATGTTCCATCGAATCTTACAGTACAGATAGTCATCATTCTTATCATTTCTGTTATTTATATATGGACTGCAGCATCAGGAATAGAAAAGGGAATCAAGTTCATTTCTGATATAAACCTTTATCTGTTCGTCGGCCTTATGATCGCAGGCTTCCTTATCGGCCCCAAAGTTGAGATTCTGAACAATCTCATTGGCGGAACAGGAGCGTATATACAGAATTTCATCAAGGATTCACTTCTTGTTGACGGTTACGGAGACAACTCCTGGACCTTCAGCTGGAGAATATTCTATTGGGCCTGGTTTATAGCCTGGGCACCTTTTGTAGGAGTTTTCATCGCCAGAATTTCCAGGGGAAGAACTATCAGACAGTTTATCATGGGTGTAGCACTTGTACCTGCACTTATGTCTATAGTATGGTTTTCAATTTTCGGGTCTTTAGGTCTTCATCTTGCATCATCAGGTGTACTCTCATCTGATGAGATTTACGCAATTGCAGCCGCACCGGAAATAGGACTGTTTATGGTACTTAAGCATTATCCACTTGCAAAAGTTCTCTCACTTGTTGCAATAGTCCTTCTTAACACATTTTTCATTACTTCAGCTAATTCAGGCACCTTCGTGCTTTCTATGTTGTCAACAGAAGGCGCTCAGAATCCGCCAAAAAAGAAAATGGTTATCTGGGGTATCATCCAGTCAATTATGGCAATAGGAATGATGCTTGCAGGTGGTCTGAAACCCCTACAGACCATTTCAATAGCAGCAGCCTTTCCTTTCATATTTATTATGTTTGCCGAGATAGTATCTTTGGGGATCATCCTTGGAAAAGAAAAGATAGCCAAATAGTTTTTCGGATGCCTCCGAAAAAGCCTTGTTAAAGACGGTGTACTTTTTATAAGTACACCGCTGTAAAGGGCTTTCGAATGCTTACAGACATGTGCCTGCAGGTACCCGAAAGCAATTTATAGTAAAAAATCATGAATCAAAAGGAGTAAGAAATGGGAAAGTTATATGATGTAATTATTCTCGGTGCAGGTCCCGGAGGACTTTCAGCCGGACTCTATGGAGGTCGTGCAAGACTCAACACCCTGATTATTGAAAAGGGTAAAGACGGCGGACAGATCGCCATCACTGATAGTATAGAGAACTATCCCGGTCAGCAGGTGGAAGGTGAAAGTGGTCCATCGCTTATCGAGCGTATGACAGAACAAGCCGCAAAATTCGGATGTGAACGTGTTTCCGACACCATAAAAACCGCCGAATTAGTCGGCCCGGTAAAGAAACTTATAGGCACAAAGGATACCTATGAGGCTAAAACCGTAATCATTGCTTCAGGCGCTTACCCAAGACCTATCGGCTGCAAGGGAGAACAGGAGTTTCTCGGAAAGGGTATTTCTTACTGTGCCACCTGTGACGCCAACTTCTTCGAGGACTTCGAGGTTTACGTTGTCGGAGGTGGAGATGCTGCCGTTGAGGAGGCGATGTATCTTACAAAATTTGCCCGAAAGGTAACAATCATTCACAGAAGAGATCAGCTTAGAGCCGCACAGTCCATTCAGGAAAGAGCTTTTAAGAATGACAAGCTCCACTTCATGTGGGATTCAGTGGTGGAGGAAGTAAAAGGTGACGGCATAATAAGCGAAATGACCGTTAAAAATGTCAAAACCGGTGAGCTTACAGAAATCACCGCAGATCCTGATGACGGAATGTTTGGCGTATTCGGCTTCATAGGAAGAATTCCTAACACCGAGCTTTTCAAGAACACAGGATTAAATATGGATGACAAGGGATATATCCCAACAAACGACGATATGCATACAAATATACCCGGTGTTTTCGCAGCCGGAGACTGTCGCGTCAAGAGTCTTAGACAGGTAGTTACTGCAGCCGCTGACGGAGCAATCGCCGCTACACAGGCAGAAAAATATATTAACGAAAATACCTGATCAAAGGATCAGAAATGCTAAGGAGGAAATCATGTTAGAAGTTGATAAGAAGACATTTGAAGAAGAAGTATTAAATGCACAGGGCTATGTATTTGTGGATTTCTATGGTGACGGCTGTGTTCCTTGCCAGGCACTTATGCCGTTTGTACATGCTACAGCAGACAAATTCAGTGATAAGCTGAAGTTCTGTGCACTTAATACTACAAAGGCAAGAAGAGTTGCCATCGGACAAAAGGTTCTGGGTCTCCCTGTTATGGCTATCTATCATAACGGTGAGAAGGTGGAGGAACTTGTCAAGGACGATGCCACTGAGGAAAACATCCAGAAGATGGTTGAGAAGTACGCAGCTATGTCTTAATGAACGTAATAAGCATCCTGCTTTTACGATACATACCTCATGAAAGGAGAATATGATGGCTATTTTAAAAGGCAAAAAAGTTATAGTCATCGGTGACAGAGACGGTGTACCTGGTCCTGCGATCAGTGCATGCGTTGAAACTGCCGGCGGCGAAGTAGTCTTTTCATCAACCGAATGCTTTGTTTGAACAAGCGCAGGTGCGATGGATCTTGAGAATCAGAAGAGAGTCAAAGAATTCGCAGAACAGTATGGCCCTGAGAACGTTGTTGTTCTCGTAGGTGCTGCTGAAGGAGAGGCTGCAGGTCTTGCAGCTGAAACTGTTGAAAATGGCGATCCGACATTTGCAGGTCCATTGACAGGGGTCCAGCTTGGACTCTTATGCTATCACGTTTGTGAACCGGAGATAAAGGCAGAGTTCGATGCCAATGTTTATGAAGAGAACGTTGGCATGATGGAAATGGTTCTTGATGTTGATGACATTTGTGAGGAAATGTCCGATATCAGAAGCAACTATTGCAAGTATCTTTGATAAGTAACGATGATGAAAGAAGAGCGGCGAGGTAGAGGCATACTTCGCCGCTTCTTTGATAAGTATAGTCTTAATTTTTATATCATATTCCAAATAATTAACCTCATTGAAGGTTTTTATCCAAAAAATCAGGAGCAGACTGAGAAACCGGGAATCTGAGTTTGTTCTTTGTTTTCAATAAACATTAAAGGAGTAATTAAAATGAACAGTGTAATTAAGAGTGCAAGCTACGTGCTGGCACATGTACCGCAGATGGTCATTCATAACGGTACAACTCAGACCACAGAACGTGTAGTAAATCCTGATGGCGATTATCTCAAGGAACTGCCAAAGCATCTCCGCAGTTTCAAGGACTGTGTAGAATACTGGCCCAATCAGGTCTATATCGGAAACAAGACTCCAGAAGAGCTGGAGGCGGTAGAGTTTCCTTACTATGACAAAAACATTGATGGCGCAAGCCGGTACGGAAAATACGGTGAAATCATGCCTGAGGATGAATTCCTTCTTCTGGCCCAGACCTGTGATGTATTTGAAGTTTATTATCTTACCAGAGATTTTGTTGCAGCTACAAGACCAAAGCTCGAGGCTGATCCTATTATCACTGATGATATAAAGGGACGTATCCAAGAGGGCATTGAGCTTTCTGAGATAGAAAAGCTCGTAAAGGAGGAAGCCGCAGAAGGACTTTATCTTGACGGAAAGCTTGTTGGATGTGTAAAGAGAGCTCATGACATCGATGTAAACCTCTCTGCAGAAGTTATGCATGAGAACATTATGAACAAGGCTACAGGAGTTCTTTCCTTGCTTTATCTTGTAAGAAACGCAGGAATAAATGCGGCCGATGTTGACTATGTAATCGACTGTTCTGAGGAAGCCTGCGGAGATATGAACCAGCGAGGCGGAGGAAACTTTGCAAAGGCTGATGCAGAGATCGCCGGTCTTGTCAATGCCACAGGATCTGACGCCAGAGGTTTCTGTGCTGGACCTACACATGCCATGATAGAGGCTGCAGCCCTTGTCAAGTCAGGCGCTTTCAGGAATGTAGCAGTTGTTGGCGGCGGCTGTACCGCAAAGCTCGGCATGAACGGCAAGAACCATGTTGAAAAGGATATGCCGGCTCTTGAGGACTGTCTCGGTGCATTTGCGATTCTGGTTAGTGAAAATGACGGGGTAAGTCCGGAAATCAATCTTGATATCCTCGGACGTCACACCGTAGGTACAGGTTCAGCACCTCAGAACGTAATCGGTTCACTTGTTGCGGATCCTCTTGAGAGAGCGGGTCTCACAGTAAACGATGTAGATAAGTATTCACCTGAAATGCAGAATCCGGATATTACAAAGCCGGCAGGAGCAGGTGATGTTCCTCAGGCAAACTATAAGATGATTGCCGCACTTTCGGTAAAGAAGGGCTGGATAGAGAAGAAGGATATGCCTGAATGGATCAAGAAGCACGGTCTCACGGGATTTGCTCCTACACAGGGGCATGTTCCATCAGGTGTACCATTCATAGGTTTTGCAAGAGACGGTATTCTAGAGGGTAAGTATAAGAGAGTCATGATTATCGGTAAGGGTTCTCTGTTCCTCGGCAGAATGACAAACCTTTTTGATGGTGTATCCTATATAATTCAGACCAATACTTCGGCAGAGGAATCACAGAATTCAGTATCCCGTGATGAAGTAAAGAAGCTTATTGCAGCATCTCTCAAGGAATTTGCAAATTCTCTTCTCGGAACTGAAGAAGCATAAGGAAAGGCGGAAAAGTTATGGCAAACGGTATTGAAAAAATAATTGCCGAAACCTTCCTCCAGATGGCCGAAGGGCTTGAAACCGGAAGCTTCGGAAAAAGACCAAAGATAGCACTGACGGGTATGGGAAGTGAACACGGTGAAGAAAATGCCATGCAGGCAGCCATTGCAGCATCGAAGGACGGTATAGAAGTTTACTACATAGGTTCTCTCGAAGCTCCTGGCATAAAGACCATAAAGGTAAGCAATGACGAAGAAGGGCACGATAAGATGGATGAGCTTTTAAAGTCTCATGCGATCGACGGTGCTGTAACCATGCATTATCCCTTCCCTATAGGAGTATCTACAGTCGGCAGGGCAGTAACACCTGCTTTTGGCAGGGAGATGTTCCTCGCCAATACAACCGGTACCTCAAGCACCAATAGAATAGAGGGTATGGTGAAAAATGCCATCTACGGCATCATCGCCGCAAAATGCTCCGGTATAGCTGAACCTACTGTCGGAATACTTAATGTCGATGGTGCACGACAGACTGAAAAGGCACTTAAGACTCTTCAGGAAAATGGATATGATATCCACTTTGCAGAATCAAGCCGTGCTGACGGCGGTTGTGTCATGAGAGGAAATGATGTTCTCCGGGGAACTCCTGATATCATGGTCATGGATTCACTTACAGGTAATGTTATCTGCAAAATGCTTTCATCAGCTGCAACAGGCGGAAGCTTTGAGGCCGGCGGATTCGGTTATGGTCCCGGAATCGGAGAAAATTACGAACAGCTTGTAATGATTGTTTCCCGTGCGTCCGGTGCGCCGGTTATCGCAAATGCAATCCGCTTTGCGGCACAGCTTGTGAGAAGCGAAGTGTTCGCTGTTGCTAAAAACGAGTTTGCGGCCGCAAAAAAGGCAGGTCTTGATGATATCCTTTCAGGAATCGTTAACGCCCAAAAGGCAGCTTCCGCTCCCAAGGAAGATGTGACCATGCCGCCTAAGGAGATAGTCACATCACAGATCCCGGGAATCGAAGTCATGGATCTTGAAGATGCGGTAAAGACTCTGTGGAAGCTTGGAATATATGCTGAGGATGGTATGGGATGTACAGGACCCGTTATCCGTATTTCCGAAGCAAATCATGACAAGGCATTCGCAGCTCTTAAGGACGCAGGATATGTAAGCTGATATAAAAAACTTAAAGTCCATTTCCTGCTTGTATCGAAATATACAGGAAATGGACTTCTCGATTTATATCATTTATAGAAATTCTTTATATATAGGATTTATAGATCATCTCTATAAATTATGGAAATATGTTATAATAATCCCCGTGTTTACGGAAGATTTACTTAGCACAATGCACACATAAGCGCGCTTATATTTTTCCGAACAGAAAGGGAGGACATTATGACAGTAAAGGATATTAAACTGACCGGCATGTCAAAGACATCCGGGTGAGCAGCAAAAGTAGGTCCTGAGACCCTTGCCCAGGTTCTGGGTAAGCTGCCAAAATTTCATGATGATAATCTGCTGGTCGGGATAGACACCGCAGATGATGCGGCTGTTTATAAAGTAAGTGATGATACTGCCCTTATAGAAACATTAGATTTCTTCACACCTATCGTAGACGATCCTTATACCTTTGGTCAGATTGCTGCAGCCAATGCCCTAAGCGATGTATACGCAATGGGCGGAGAACCTAAGATTGCACTCAATATAGCCGGATTTCCTAATTGCCTTGAAACCTCTGTTCTGGGAGAGATAATCGCCGGAGGTGCAGACAAAGTAAAGGAAGCCGGAGCAATACTGATAGGCGGACACACTATTCAGAATGACCAGCCAATATATGGTTTGTGCGTTTCAGGTTTTGTCCATCCGGATAAAATCTGGAAGAACTACGGAGCAAAACCCGGCGATATTCTTATACTCACAAAACAGTTGGGTACAGGAATAATCACCACAGCTGCAAAAGCAGAAATTGCATCTGAAGCTTCCATGCAGGAAGCTGAAACCGTTATGAAATCTCTTAACAAAAAGGCAAAGGCGGCTTTACAGAGTCTTCCTGTACATGCCTGCACAGATGTTACCGGATTCGGTCTTTGCGGACACTGCTATGAGATGGCAAGTGCCAGTCATGTGACTTTTGACCTTAAGGTCAGACAGATACCCATCATTCAAGGCGCTTTGGAATATGCCGATATGGGACTGGTTCCTGCAGGTTCCTATAAGAACAGACAGTACCACAAAGAAGCGGCAGATACATCTTCTGTTGATGAACACTTCGTAGATCTTTGCTACGATCCACAGTCATCAGGAGGCCTGCTCTTCTCCATCCCGGCAGAATACGAGGATGAAGCCATGAAGAGACTCCACGACTGTGAGCTCGATACAAGAGCAGCCGTTATAGGCTATGTTCTTACCGAGCAGTCAAAGCTCATCAGGCTGAGCTGAAAAAATTGATGTCAAAAAGCACCGTTCCATACTCTCTGTATCACCCCATCCGGAGGCACGGGACGGATGCATTGTCATCAAAAAAAAAGGAAAGTATAGAGATTGTTTGATGAATAAGAATTTATTATATAGGAGCATCCCAAAGGTCGATACTCTGCTTGCTGATAAAAGAATTCAGAGTCTAATCCACGATTATGGCAGAGAAATAGTCATGGATCTGATCCGTGAAGAACTTGAGGATCTGAGAGAATCTATCAATACTTCCGAGCATGAGGATATTGTCAGAAAACGTATTGAGGATATCATTGATAACATTGAGCTTCGTCTTCGTAAGCTCCATACCCCCAACGTACGAAAAGTCATCAACGGCTCAGGTACTATCTTACACACAAATCTGGGCCGGGCACCAATAAGCCGTATACAGGCTGAAAAGCTGGTGGATATAGTCACAGGCTACAGCAATCTGGAATATGACCTTGATGCCGGAAAACGCGGCGAGAGATATTCTCATTTTGAAAAGCTGTTATGCCGTATAACAGGGGCCGAAGCTGCCATGGTAGTCAATAACAATGCTTCTGCCGTAATGCTTATTCTTAACACCATGGCAAAAGACGGTGAAGTCATCGTTTCACGTGGGGAACTAGTTGAAATCGGTGGCAAATTCCGGATTCCGGATGTCATGGAACAGAGCAATGCAAAGCTTGTAGAAGTCGGTACCACAAATAAAACGCATATTAGTGATTATGAATCTGCAATTACGGAAAACACCAAGGCGCTATTAAAGGTTCATACCAGTAACTATCGTATAGTTGGCTTTACTGAAAGCGTATCTTCGGAAGAACTGAAGCCGGTGGCTGAAGCTCATGATCTTCCCGTTATAGAGGATCTGGGGAGCGGGTCTCTTATAGACCTTAGTAAATACGGAATCAGTCATGAACCCACTGTACAGGATACCGTAAGAGCGGGAGTGGACGTAGTATGTTTCAGCGGAGATAAGCTTTTAGGTGGTCCCCAGGCAGGGATAATCATAGGCAGAAAAAAATACATCGATGCGATGAAGAAAAATCAGCTCACAAGAGCTCTCCGGGTAGATAAATTTACTGTTACGGCTCTTGAACTTGTACTGATGGAATATCTTTCAGAAGAAAAGGCAATGAAAAATATTCCTGTTCTTCGAATGATAAATGAGTCCCAGGACTCTGTAAGAAAGAGGGCTGCGGAGCTTTCAAGGCTTATCACAGAAACCTGTCCGGAAATTTCCTGTGAAACAGTAGACTGTGAATCCCAGATAGGAGGCGGGTCCCTGCCTCTCGAACGAATAAAAAGTGCAGCTGTTTCCCTTGAAGCTGGAAATCACAGTGCAGATTTCATCGAAAAAAGAATGCGTATGGCTCCAGTGCCCATCATACCGAGAACCTCGGAAGAGCATATCCTTCTTGACGTAAGAACCATCCCCTCCGAAGAATTTCCTCTGGTAGCTGAAACCTTAAAAGATATATATCAATGATCTAATTAATGCAGCTTCAGGCAACTTGCATGCTGACATAAATGGAGACAGAAATGAAACATATCATCATCGGAACCGCAGGTCATATTGACCACGGTAAAACAACTCTTATCCGGGCACTGACCGGAAGAAATACAGACAGACTTAAAGAAGAGCAGCAGCGTGGTATAACCATAGATCTCGGTTTCACATGGTTCGACATGAAGGACGGCAACAGATGCGGAATCATCGATGTTCCCGGACACGAAAAATTCATCAACAACATGGTGGCCGGAGTTGTGGGAATGGATCTCGTACTTATGGTCATAGCAGCAGATGAGGGCATCATGCCCCAGACCAGAGAGCATCTTGATATTCTTGAACTTCTGGGAATCAATAAGACCATTTTGGTGCTCAATAAATGTGATCTTGTGGATCAGGAATGGCTTGAAATGGTTGAAGAGGAAACCAGAGAACGTCTTAAAGGTACCATCATGGAAAATGCACCCATGGTTCCCGTTTCCTCTGTAACCGGCGAAGGCATTGACAAACTGAAGGATACCATTGCAGAAATGGTAAAGGATGAGGTGGAACAGAGAGACATTAACAGTATATCCCGTCTCCCCATAGACAGAGTCTTCACCCTCCCCGGAATAGGAACTGTCATTACCGGAACCCTGCTTTCAGGCACTATCACCCAGAACGATGATCTCATGATGTATCCTGTCATGAAAGAGTGCCGTATCAGAAACATTCAGGTCCACGGAAAAGATGTGGGAAAATGTGAAGCCGGACAGCGTGTGGCAGTAAATCTTGCCAATATAAAAAAAGAAGAGATACATCGTGGCTGTGTTATAGCACCTGTCAACAACATGGAGACCACCCGCCGTATCGATGTGCGTCTCAAGGTTCTAAAAGACTCTGAACGTCTTATCCGGAACCGTGAGCGTCTGCATCTTTTTACCGGCACCAGTGAAGTCCTGTGTCGTGCAGTTCTCCTGGACAAGGAGGAACTTGGTCCCGGGGAAGAGGGTCTTGCCCAGCTTCTTCTGGAAGATGATATCGTTGTAAAGAGGGGCGACCGTTTCGTAGTACGTTTTTATTCACCCCTTGAGACTATTGGCGGAGGAGTGGTGCTGGAATCAAATCCTCAGAAGAAAAAAAGGTTTAATGAATCTTCACTGGATGAACTGAAGCGAAAGGAATCCGGATCTCTTGCAGATATATGTGAACTGACTATAAGACAACATGCTGACACCATGATAACAAGAACTGAACTCTCCAGGCTTACGGCTCATTCACAAGAGGAGCTTATTCCTTATCTTGAAGAACTGGTTGACCAGGACATCATTCTCGAATATCCGATGAAAAAGGACGTGTTTTACTGGCACCGTGACAGTGCATTTGCATTCCGGCAGGCTGTCACCAGAACTCTCCGTGAATTCCAGATCACACACCCTTATAGGTACGGTATCAATAAAGCCGAAATACATAATCAGTTCCTTAAACATGTAAAGCTCAATGTTTTTGACGATGTCATAGCACGTATGGTGGAGCAGGATATCTTCAAGCTGAAAAATGAATATCTTGAGATGGCAGATTTTGAGATAGTCAAAGATGACCGTTTTATAAAGATAGAAAAATTTCTTACTGACAGCTTTGAAAAATGCGGCTATGAGATGCTTCGCTTCTCGGAAATAGATAAGCACGGATATCCGGATGAACTGGTTATGGATGTTCTTCGGGTCCTGATGGATGAAAAAATCTGCGTCAAGGCAGGAATAGATCTGGAGCTGTACACCATGAAGCACTACATGGATGAAGCCAGAAAAAAATAACTGATTTCTTTATGGATCATGAAATCATAACAATTAAAGATGTTAAAGAAATGTGCGGCTGCAGCCGCAAGTGTGCAAAGCCCATTGTGGAATATATGGACCTAATTAAAGTAACAAAGAAAGTCGGAGCAGAGACGGAAAGGATAAAGTTTGGTGAACTTAAAGCAAATTGAAGCCTTTGTAATGATAGCAAATAACGGAAGCTTTTCCAGGACCGCGAAGGAAATGTACCTGACTCAGCCAACCGTGAGCGCCTATATAAACTCATTGGAATCAGAACTGGGTGTCAAGCTTCTGATGCGTACCACAAAGGAAGTTAATCTAACAGAGCAGGGAAGTATAGTTTACCTCTATGCCAAGGAGCTTTTGGAGGTATCTGATAAAATAAACGAGGTCTGCGGACATCATAAGGAGAAGACGGTGGATAAACAGATTCTTATCTCCGCCTCATCTCTGCCGGCACAGTATCTTCTTGCAGGCGTTCTCGCATCCTACAGTCGGCATTATCCCAACATACAGTTTGTAGTAAACGAATCAGACAGTGAAAATGTTATAAACGATCTGGAAAATCACAAGGTAAATGTAGGGTTCACAGGCACCAGGATCCCTCGTAAAAATCTAAAATATATCCCGTTTTATAAGGATGAACTGGTTGTCATCACTCCAAATACAGAGTGGTTCCAGATTTTGAAAAAGCATCCTAAACCTGTAAACGAGTGGCTCAGGGCCCAACCCATAATACTGAGAGAATCCGGATCAGGTACACGTCAGGAAACTATACGTGCCCTTGACGATATGGATATAAACACAGATTCCCTTAATGTGATAGCTACCTTTACAAATACCGGCGCCATACTTCTCTCCGTCAAGGAAGGAATAGGATGCTCCGTGGTATCCAGGATAGCGGCAAAATCGGTCATTGAGTCAGGAGAAGTACTGGAATTTCCTCTTACTGAAGCGGGCTATTACAGAAACATATATATGGTAGTGAATTCCATACAGCCCATGAGCGAGAGTACCGCGCGTCTCATAACACTGGCAAAGGATCACTATAGCAAGACATGAAAACACTGGTTTTTTTCGGGGACTCCAATACATATGGTTATGATCCCTCAACAGGAAGAGGAAGCGGGGGACGCTATCCCGTAGATGTTCGATGGACAGAGCTGGTAAAAAAAGAGCTGAAGAACTCCGTTGAAATTTTTTCAGAAGGAAGAGTACGACGATGTATCCCCAGCATGAAGTTCGAATATAAAGAATTCATGGATATCATAGAAGGATATGATCACATTGATTACTTCGTTATCATGCTTGGCACCAACGACTTCCTCAGTCAGCCTCATCCGGATACCTGTAAGGTGGGGCAGCGTATGTCCTCGTTTCTTGAGAAGATAAATCTGCTGGATATTTTTATATCATGGAATACTAAATTCATAGTTCTTGCGCCTCCATATATGGACTTTCACGGAGACCGTTTTTATGAAAGCTATGGTACTGCAAACGGCAGTTTGTCAATGTCTCTTAAAAAAGCAGCAGAAATGCAGCATGCCGGCTTCATCGATTCCGGTCCATGGAATCCGGAATGCTGTGATGATCATATACATCTGTCTGCTTTCGGACACAGGATTTTTGCCGAAAATCTGATTAAAGAAATAAAAGCTTTAATAATATGAAAAAGGGTGCTGTACCAAGTACAGCACCCTTTTTCCATATAACACCCTCAATGAACTGATTTATCCCTAAGATCTTTTTTAACTCTTACTTTCACAGGCTCAGCCTGAACTCTCATATAGTGAAGCAGTCCACCGACTGTAATAATAACTATCATCCCTGCAGAAGCTGTAATCGCTGTAAATTCCATAATTGCCGTCCATACATTCATCATAATCGTCCTCCGTGACTTTTTTTATTTATGTAACAGACTATAGCAAAGCTTTCATCACAAAACTGTCACAGATAAAGACAACCATGAAAATTCTATAAACAAATATCAAAAAATTAAAATGTGACACTATTGTGACTTTGTTTGTGGTAGATTTAATCCAGATAATGACAGGGCACAATCACACCCCTTCAGGAGCATAAAAAATATATGAGAGAATCAGTAAATGTAGCTGAGCTTGTGGATATAGAGAACACCTTCAATAGCCTTAACATGCCTATGCAGCTTGAGTATGACTCACTGACAGGGCTTCTTTGTCGTGCGTCTTTTTTGGAAAAAGCCGCCAATGACATACCGGATCTTCTTAAAAGATACGGTCATGCCGTCGTCATCACTCTGGATCTTAAGGATATGAAGGGCTTTAATTCGAGCTATGGTCAGGAAGCAGGAGACAGACTTCTCTGCGGCATCGCCGATATTCTTAAGCAGCATTTCGGAACCGAACACTGTTCCCGCTTTGGTGAAGACCGTTACTACGTTTTCACCAGGGCAGTGGGTATCGATATCGAGCTGGACGGAATCATTAAACAGATACAGAACATGAACAACGGACATACCCTTCCGGTCCGCATGGGAATCTGTGCCATCAATGATGACAGCCTTTCAGTTGACATAGCCTGTGACAGAGCACGTACCGCCTGTGATACCCTTCGCGACAGTTATGACTCAGGCTTCGTATGGTTCGATGAAAAGCTGGCAGACGAAAACACCAAAAAAGAATACATCATAAAGAATCTGGATACGGCCATCTCAAAGGGCTGGATCCATGTCTATCTTCAGCCCGTGATCCGAACACTCACGGGAGAACTCTGCGGTTTTGAGGCACTATCCAGATGGCAGGATCCTAAGTACGGACTTCTGTATCCAAATGACTTCATAAAGATACTTGAGCAGAACAGACTCTCCCACAAACTTGATAATTACGTGGTACTCAAGGTAGTTAAGCTTCTTCGCGAAAGGCAGAACAATGATCTTCCCGTGGTACCTGTTTCCATTAATATATCAAGAGCGGACTTCGTGGTGAGCGATTCCGTTTCCTATATTACAGATATAGTTAATCGATACGGAATAAGAAAAAATCTCATCAATATAGAGATCACAGAGACCGCCATGGTCAGTGACAACGGCATCATCTCAACAGCCATCGACAGATTCCGCGACGAAGGCTTTTCCGTATGGATGGATGATTTCGGAAGCGGCTATTCCTCCCTCAACGTACTGAAGGATTTCATGTTCGACCAGATAAAGATCGATATGGCCTTCTTCAAAAACTTCAATGAACGCTCGAAGACCATCGTTACCATGATGATAGAGATGGCCAAAAAGCTCGGTATACATACATTGGCAGAAGGAGTGGAGAACTATGAACTCCTTAATTTCCTGAGAAGTGTAGGCTGTGAAAAGATACAGGGACATTTCTTCGGAAAAGCCATGCGCTGTGATGAGATAGAATCCTATCTCGAGACAAGAAACATCACATGGGAGGCGAGACACAACGCAGTCATGTACGACAAAGCCGGCCTTGCCAATGTTATCGTGGATAATCCTGTGGCTCTCTTCCTGTCTGACGGCAGCGCTTTTAAGGGACTGTACTGCAACGATGAGTTCAAAGAGACCCTTATGACCGCCGGATATGAGGATCTGGCTGCATTTGAAAGAGACATTAATCTCCCCGAAAGTCCAAAGGGCAGAAAATGCAGAGATCTGGCTTACAAGGCAAAACGCCACAACGCGGAAGAGTACATGACCTTCCTTGCAAACAACAATTACTACCGCCTGTCCTTCAGAGTCATCGCTGCTAGCAATGAAACCTACATACTTTACACCACCATGGACAGTCTGGTTTACGATAACGACAGGAACCACACCTCTGAGCTTGACACCATCGCAAGAAAGATAATGTTCAATTATGACAGCATACATTATGTTGACCTGATCGAGCATACCGGATCCATCATCGCAAGCAATATCCCTACAGAAAAGGTGGGGGACGTGATAGAGGATACCAATTCCTACTATTCGGAGCACGTGATGCAGTACATCCATCCTAACGAGCATAAGAGATGGAAAGAGTTCGTGTCCTACGGAAACATTCGCAACATACTGAAGAACAACAAACGGGGTAATTTCTCCGCGCTGTTCCGTATGAGACAGATAGACGGAAGTTTTGAATGGACTGAATTTACAGTGACTTCCTTCAGAGGTACAAACTCCCATAAGCTTCTGGTCAGCAGTAAGCCGGCCATCATCAATGACCCTGATGTCATGAAGGTCATAGAAGAACTGGTAAAGAACAATCTCGGCAATATCGAAGCTCATCATGTGGTATCCGAGAATATCTGGGATCTTCTCATAAACAAGAGCGATGTTAAGTTCTTCTGGAAAGACAGAAATTTACGTTTCCTCGGCGCAAGTAAGGCCTTTTATGATTACTACGGTCTTACTGCCGAACAGGTAGTCGGAAAGACAAGTGAAGAGATGGGCTGGCACATAGACAACTCCATCTCCAGAAAGACCGATGAATCCATCATCAACAAGGGTGAATCTGTTAAGGAAGCATTAAGACAAAATATAGTAAATGGTGTGTCCCACCGTATAGCCGTAACCAAGTATCCACTGTATAATAAAGGTAAGATACAAGGTCTCATGGGATTCTTTGTGGATACCGAGCAGAACTCTGCTGAATCAGGTGTCTTTAACTTTACGGATCCTGTCACAGGACTGATGAACGGGCGCGGTCTTATGGTGGCTTCTCTCGAACTGCATGATAACTATCATAAGAATCGTGAAAATTATATACATATAGTACTGGATATTCCTGAGTACACAGACATCCAGGAGGATTACGGTGATACTGCCTCTCAGGAACTTCTCTGTAAGGTTGCAGACATACTGAGAAGCATCTTCAAAACGAGTTTCATACTTGCCAGAGCCAGCGGCGCACAGTTCTCGATCTGTAAAGCCACCACCGGCTTCAATGATATGATGGATCTCGTACAGAAAGCCCAGACGGAAATCCATAACATCCATTCTCTGAACGGTTTTAACTGCACTGTGCATGCTGATTACGGCATAGCCAGAGCTTCGGAAGCCAATACCATTCAGGAAGTAGTGAGCCTTGCATTTTCAAGAATGAGAAAAAGTAGAGAACAGAATTTTTAGGCTCAAAGCGGCGGAATGGAGATCATTATGAGAAAACGCATTTCAGCTGCCATGATTGCCATGGCAGCTCTTGCTGTGTCCGGATGTTCGAGCAGTAAGCCGGCTCCGACACAGGAAACCACAACTGTAAGTCCTGAAACAACTGCTCAGGAAACGAAGAGTGCAGCAAAAGAAACCGAGGCACCGGAAACGAAAGCTGAAGAAACCAAGTCTTCTGTTGCCCCCATTAAGCTTCCGGACTACCACTACACCAGGGAAAACTTTCCTCGTATGGATGGTTCAACAGCCACAGTACCTCTTGGCAAAGCAATAGCAAGTGCCTTCCTTGACAGCAGTGAAGCGGAGGTTGACGATCTTTGCAGGTTCAACAGAACCACCCAGTCCTTCAGAAATCTCCTTGCAGGAGACGCCGACATCCTTATAGTCGGAGAGCCCAATGCCAAGGTCTTCAAGGAAATGGAAGAGGCGGGATTTAAGTACAGAATCGAGAATTTCGCAACGGATGCTCTTATTTTCGTGGTCAATGAAGACAATCCTGTGGATTCCCTGACCACCGATCAGATCAGAGACATTTACTCGGGAAAGATCACCAACTGGAAAGAAGTGGGGGGAAACGATGCCGAGATCGTACCTTTCCAGCGTAATGAAGGTGCCGGATCACAGGCACTTATCCTGAAGCACATCATGAAGGACACTCCTATGATGGATGCTCCAAAGGGACTTGTAGCAACTGAAATGGGTGAACTGATGACTGCAGTCAAGTCCTATGACAACTCAGCCAATGCCATAGGTTATTCAGTTTACTACTACGCAAACGATATGAAGATGGCAAAGGGACTTAAGATCATCGCCGTTGACGGTGTTTCTCCGAATCCCGAAACCATCCGGAGTGAAGAATATCCTCACCGGAACGCCTACTACAGTGTTATTCCGGAGGATGCCGATCCTACAGACGAGCATGTCAAGGGTGCACGTGTACTCTATGACTGGCTGGTTTCCACTGACGGTCAGCGTCTGATCTCAAAAATGGGATATGTTTCCGTAATGGATGTTTCTTCCTATGGCGATTCTGTTTCCGACACCGGACATAACCATCAGGACAATTTCACCCGTCTTAATGACGCCCCTGCAGGGACACTTACAGACGTCACTCCGGGTGGTGACTACGGAATGCTTATACCGTATGACGGAACCTCTCTGTATGTAAGCTACGGCTACGGTGCGGACGGGGAAGATGCGGACGGATACTCCTACCTTGCAGGATACATGAGTGGATTCTTCGATACAAAGGGCCGTCTCATTACAGACCCTGTTTATAATTCCATCAGGGTCATAGACTACTATGATTATGTAGAAAAAAATGAGATCAGCCTTCCTTACTACAGAGCAGTGAAGTATGATCTGCCCTATGATTCGGTTGCTTTCAACAGCGAGGAGGTAACTCTTCCAAGCGAAAGCATTCACCAGAAGCTTATCTCAAAGGACGGAAGCTTCGTCTCTCCTGAATACGGATACATATCCGGTATGAGAGATCATGTGCTTTGTAAGTCCACCGATGAAACAAATGACTTTGTTATCTACGATCTTAATGCCGATGTTGTCATGACATATGACGAGCTTAACAAGGCAAACGACGGAATGATCGCGAAAAAACTCAATCAGGGAGAATATCTCTGTGAGGTAAGCTACAGCGACGGCTACTATGTTTTCTATCTTAATGACGGCTACTACTATGTGGACGCAGATACAAAGAAGATAGTGCTCGGACCTTACAACTATGCAGAACCTTTCAAGGATGGTCGTGCCTTTGTCCGTGTAGGAAACTTTGCATCCGTTATAGATAAGACAGGAAAAGAGTATATCGGAAGCGGTTATGACATGGCAGATGTCCTCCGTAACGGTTACTCCGTCGGTAAAAATGACGCAGGAACCGATCTTTACGGCAAAGACGGGAAACTGCTCAAAAAGCTTCCTGTCTGCAACAGCATCGGAGTATACGACTGGGGCTTCTATCAGACCTTCCCTTCTGATTCCGGATGGTACTCAGTATATTATGACAACGACGGAAACGAACTTCTTAACGATGAAGAAAACATATGGAACTGCGGAGAAAAGAGTCCTGTCGCTTATGCCTACGGAACAAAGAATGGTCCGGAAAACGTCAACTTCGAAAATAGTGAGGGAATCTGGCTCAAGAATCTTTTGACCGGCAAGAGCAAGTTTATCGAAGGTGCATCCTATGCTTATCCTTTCTACACTATCGAGGGTACTGCTGATGTTCCTTACATCAAGGTGACTACATATGCAAACGAAGATCTGGATGCAAGCGAATGTGTATACGATGAAGGATTTAATGAAGTCTTCCATATAGATAACGGCTACGTCAATATCACATCCGATGTTTTGACCAATGAGTGGCTTTTCGTATGTGATGACTCCCATGGAAATCACTACAGTCTGTACGACAGAAGCTTCAAGCCTCTTGCTGAGACAGAATCTTATCCTGAAGTATATGAGAACTATATAGTTTCTACCTGTGACAATGCTTCCATCGGACTTGACCCGAAGGGAAAAGAGATCTTCTGCTATGAGATGAAGGGTGCCTACGGGAACGAATAATTAAAACGAAAAATGCATCGTTACTTAAAAACGGTTCCGGCGTTTTAGCCAGAACCGTTTTTTTCTATCAAGATTTCAGTACTCTGAGAACATTGTCCACAGATGAAACCGAACCGTTTGTAAGAAGTACCTGAAGGGCAGTAGTGAGGATGCTCTTATCCACATCATATACTATGAAGATCATGGGAACTGTTCCTCCGGAATTGTCACCGGCACGCTGCATCATGGTTTTGATACCGATACCGTATACACCGAGAGTGGAAGCTATCTGTCCGAGAACACCCGGATGATCCACAGCATGGCAGTGGATGTAGTATTGATGCGCTCCTTCACCTGCAAATTCAAGATCCGCATCGTATCTCAAATGAGGCAGAAGGTCATAAGCCGCTCCCTTCTCAATCTTGCGGGCAACACTTACAACATCTCCGATAACCGCACTTCCTGTTGGAAGGGGACCTGCACCTCGTCCGTAGAACATGAGATTATCAACGGCATTTCCCGTGATATAGACCGCATTGAACTCGTTGTTGACATTGGCAAGAGGATGATTCTCCGATACAAGGGATGGCTCAACATTGCAGGTGACCTTGCCGTTCTCGTTATGAGCTGTGGCAAGAAGCTTGATCTTGTAGCCGAATTCCTTGGCAAAAGCGATGTCTTCACTGGTCACTGATGTGATACCCTTTGTAGGGATATCCTCCGGACTGATGCCGATACCGAAGAGAAGAGAGATAAGTATGGACAGCTTGTTCGCTGCATCGATTCCTTCAACATCCGCAGTCGGGTCAGCCTCGGCGAATCCCTTTGCCTGAGCATCCTTCAGTACCTCTTCGTACGGAGTTCCGTTCTCTGTCATCTTAGTAAGTATGTAGTTTGTGGTTCCGTTAAGGATTCCCTGCACCTGACTGAATTCATTGGAAATGAGGGCACTGGAGATAGCATTGAGAATAGGGATACCTCCTGCCACACTGGCCTCAAAGCGGAGCATAAGCTGGTTCTTGTAGGCAAGCTCCTGAAGCATCTGACCGTTTGCGGCAATAGCAGCCTTGTTGGCTGTAACCACATGCTTTCCTGCCTTGAGAGCATCTGCCATAAAAATAGTAGCCGGCTCGATACCACCGATAAGCTCAACAACGATATCTATATCAGGATCATTAATGATGTCATAGGCATCAGTTACGTACTTTTCTTTCGGTATATCTATGCCTCTGTCTATCTCAGGATGTCGATTAAGGATCTTCACTATCTCCAGAGACATACCTGTGGACTGCTCTATCTTTGAGCGGCTCATTTCGAGAGTCTGATAGGTTCCCTTACCGATATTTCCTATGCCAAGCATTCCAATGTTTATTTTCTTCATGATTTCTCCGATTTTTCTGATTGAATAGCCGATATTACGTTAGATAATTTATCGGCAGAATTTTGTAAAATATCCGCTCCGACATTTTATCATAATCTTTTTTTCATAACAATTTCGTTTAGGGAATACCAAAGATTAATAAAGAAAATAAAAGGGCGGGTGCCGGCACCCGCCCTTATCATTTTCTAAAATTGTTTTTTATTCCACTGTATTTATCATGGCGAGAATTTCGTCCTTAAGCTGTTTGTTCACGGCTAAAGCCTTCTCTCTTGAATCCTGATTTGAGTAAATATAGAACTTGATCTTAGGCTCGGTTCCGCTAGGTCTGATGGCAAACCATGAACCGTTCTCAAGGAAGAACTTTATGGCATTCTGTGCAGGGATGTCCTCATATCCATCCTTATAGTCGATGACCTTCACAACCTTTGAACCCGCAAGCTCTGTCGGGGTGTTCTCACGTATCCAGCTCATCATACGCTTGATTCGCTGGGCCCCCGGAATGCCTTCGAGAATCAGGTTTGGCTCATCCTCGGCAAAATATCCGTACTTCGCATAAATCTCCTGAAGTACATCCCAAAGGGTCTTTCCCTGCTTTCTGTAGAAGGCAGCTGCCTCGGCCACCAGCATACCGGCTGAGATACCATCCTTGTCTCTGATGTCCTCACATGCCGCATAACCTACAGACTCTTCATAACCGAAGAGATACTTGAGTCCATGCTCATGGAGATATGGTATCTTTCCGCTGATGTTCTTGAAACCTGTAAGTGTCTGGAACATCTTCACACCATATGCTTCCGCAATGATATCCGAGAGAGTGGAAGTAACTATCGACTTCACCATGGCACCGTTCTCAGGCAGTGTTCCCGCAGTCTTGTGTCCCTCCAGAATATAATTGACAAGAAGATATCCTGTCTGATTTCCGTTCAGAGGGATGTAGTTACCCTCAGCATCACGGATCTCGATGGCAAATCTGTCTGCATCAGGATCTGTAGCCATAAGAAGCTCGGCACCGAACTCTCTGCCGTACTGCTCGCTCAGTTTAAATGCCTTCGGATCCTCCGGATTCGGATATCCGACTGTTGTGAAATCAGGATCGGGCATTTCCTGCTCAGGAACTATCTTCCAGTTTCTGAATCCGCGCTCTTTAAGCATCTCACGGAACGGGATAGAGCCGCAGCCGTTGAGTGGTGTGTACACAAACGGGATATCCGGATCGATCTCATCCCCGTCATGAATTTTGAGACCAAGCACCTTTTCAAGATACTCTCTGTCATACTCACCACCGAGAACTGTGATGGCACCTGACTTCACGCCTTCCTCATAATCTGACTTCTTAATGCCGTTCCAGATGTCTACAGCATTTATCTTCTCGAGCATACCGTCTGCAACTTCACTTGATACCTGGCAGCCATCCTCCCAGTATGCCTTATAACCGTTATACTCCTTAGGATTATGAGATGCGGTAATGTTTATACCGGCCTGTGTTCCGAGACGTCTTACCATGAAGGCAAGCTCCGGAGTAGGACGTAGATCAGGGAAGGTGTATACCTTTATTCCGTTGGCAGCAAAAATTCCGGCAGCAAGCTGAGAAAATTCTCTGGAAAAATGTCTCGGGTCATGGGCTATAACCACACCCTTTGCCATAGCATCCTTACCATGGGCAACGATATAATCCGCGATGCCCTGAGTCGCTTTTCCTACAGTGTAGAAGTTCATGCGGTTTGTACCGGCTCCGACTTTACCTCTGAGGCCTGCCGTTCCGAAAGAAAGATCCTGATAGAAACGATCCTCCTTTTCGGTTTCATCATTTTTTATAGAAAGAAGATCCTGCTTCAAAGGATCTGTATCATCGATTTTATTCAACCATTCTTCATATCTTGACTGATAATCCATATTTATCCTCCTGTGTTGTATTTCTATTTATTATAGCTGATATGCCCGGCTTTCACCATACAATATAATACATCGCAAAATCAGTAAACCATAATCTGAATATAGATTTACGCCGTGTCAACCTTTTGTGTCTGATTGGTTGACATTACGCAGGAGGAAGTTTATATTTATCTCGTTCGAAAAAAATAAATAAAAGGGGATACATCATGAGAAACTCAAAAACATTGGACCTTTGCCTCATAGCACTCTTTACGGCAGTAATAGCGGTAGTAAGTCAGTTTAACATCCCGCTTCCCGGTGGAGTACCTATGACACTTCAGACATTTATCATTCCTGTAGCAGGTATCGTCCTCGGAAGCAGACGAGGCCTTACATCTACACTTATCTATGTAATACTCGGAGCCATAGGCATCCCTGTTTTCACCGGACTCACAGGCGGACTCGGAAAGATCCTGGGTGTAACCGGAGGTTTCATCATTTCCTTCCCGTTCATGGCACTTTCATCAGGACTCTTTGATGAGCTGGGAGTAAGAATTTCCGGAAGACAAAAGGGTAGCAGACGTAACATGAGCTACTATGTTTCTGTGCTTACAGGCGTGCTCATCGGAAATCTGTTTAATTACGGTATCGGAACACTCTGGTATGTTGCCATGACACACAATACCCTTTCCGCAGCTCTGGCAAGCTGTGTCATCCCGTTTATCCCTACTACGCTTCTTAAAGACATACTTATAGTAGTGCTTGGCCCGGCACTTAAACATACTCTGTATCAGGCCCGTCTTATCAATACAGCAAGTGCAGCATAAAAGTCGAAAGTGTTCTTACCATCTTTATAGAACTTTAATCCTCATTTCCTGTCAGGGCATTATTCAATGTTACTGTTAAGCCGATATATCTAATAGTGATATGGAATAGGTCTGTGCTTTTTTACGACAGCGTTCACATCAATCATTTCCAAATGACAAAAGCATCAGACTCTTTAACATAAACAGTGGGCAATGCCGAAGGAACGGCAGGAAAGGAGCTTAGGATGAGCTTAAATGTTTCTTTTTTTACGGGTTACGGTAAGATTGGAAACTATACCAAAACCCAAACCATGAAGCAGAAGTGGCAGAACCGGAAATCCACAAATGATTTCAGTTCAAAAGAGACCAGGACAATAAAGTATGACACCAGAAATACTTCTGAAAAAGTCCGGGATATGATACTGGATGAAGCAAATAAAATCAAAGACAGCTATGAGGAGCTTCTGCGTAAGAATGAAGACTCCGGCAGCAGGATGACGGAAATACGAAACAAGTACATGGCCGGGGGAAAGCTTACCGCTGATGAAATGGAATATGTCAGCAAAAAGGATCCTAAATTCTATCAGGAGATCAAAGCTGAACAGCAGGAGATCAAAAGCTTTGAAAAGAGACTTCGTGCCTCAAAGACAAAGGAAGAAGCCCAGCGTGTAATTCAGGAAGAAGCAAATTCTGCCCTAAGCAGGGTCAATTCCGTAGTCAACAATCCTCACATTTCCGAAGGGGATAAGATGGCTGTCTGCGTGGCGGAATACAGAAAGCTTGTAAAAAAGCAGGAGATATTTGCGAAGTTCGCAGAAAAGGGAGAGTATAACAAGCTTCCAACGGAGGCCGAGAAACAAAAAGCCGAGAAGGAAATCAGGGAGGCCAGGGAAGAAGAGCTCCGAAATGCCGGAAGAAAAGAAAACGATATCGAAGGAGAGGAAAAATCTTCAGGAAACAGGATTGAGCCTTCAACTTCAGAACTAGAAGAAATTTCATCAAAGGAAACGGCAGGGGATAACTCCGGTCAGGGAAATGATGAGGGAAAGTCAGAGACATTGGCCGGAAATGACAATTATCAGAAGCTTTTCAAAGAGTCATCCCGCATTTCCATAGATACAGGCTTCCCGGGAAATAAGACTGTTTCAACCGATGGAACCAAAAAGGTCTATAAGAGCAGTGTTCAGGCTGAAAACACACCTGAAGCCCTCAAAGTGAAACGCTCCAGACACAATTCAGGCCGCAGCAGACTGTACCATCAGGATGAAGAAAGTTCAGGTGTAGGTTCACATGTCTGGAATGCATGAAAGCGATAAAAAAGTCATAGTCACAAAAAACGGAACCATAACATCCACCCGGAATCTTTCACGGATTCCGGGTTTTTCTGTGTTAATGTATATCTCAGGGTTCTGTGACAGTATTGTGATATATATCTATATATACTAGCCGCATGTGAAGGAGCACAGGGTAGAATCCCGAAGATGCTCAAAAGTCGTAAAAATTTAGACATAGGATATGTCGGAAAGTGAGCAAGTAATGAGAAAACGATTTTTGAAGACAGCGGCAGCCATGATGGCAATAGGTTTAGTGTTTAGCACATGCAGTGTGACGGCGTTGGCGGGTGCAGGAGTCAATGAAGATAATTTAGTTTCTGGAGGCATTGATGGTAATTCAGGTTCTGGAAATACTAATACAGATACCTTGCCTGATAATAATACAGAACAGCATGAAAACAACACAAACTATAACGAGAATAATGCCTATATTGAAACCAACAATGCAAACATCAATAAAAATAACTCTGTAATTGATATCAACAACGGTACTATAGGAACAAACACCGCTGATGATCCGAAAACTGATTATGGCGAGGGCGGTAAAGTTTCTACCAACTCCGGAACCATAGAGAAAAACGAAGGTACTGTCAAAGAAAATACTGAGTCCGGCATCATAGATAAGAATACCGGATCCGGATTTGTAGGAGAAAATAATGGTACCATAAACGAAAACTCGGCAAAGGCAGAATCCAGCGAATCCCCACAGTCCAGCGCAACCGATGGAGGGGGCGTTGATGAGAATAACGGCACCATCGTAATTAACAGCGGTTTTGTTGAGAATAATAACGGTACCATAAAAAACAACAGCGGTTTTGTTGCGAATAATGGTGTGACTGAAAGTTACATATCTTATCCGGTTGAGAGTGACCTGACAGATATATCAGATTCAGATATCGGATATTCAGATAGTTATACTCTTCAAAACCAGCTTTCGAACAATTCTGTTACCGAGTCTGTTACTGAGCCTATTGCCACCATCGGGAACAATACCGGTATAGTTCAAATAAATGGTGACATTTCTGAAGCTGAAAAATCCGGAGAATATGACGAAAATGCACTTGTAATAAATATGGATGGCGGACTTGTTGTTACGAACAACGGTATCGTCGAGAATCACACCGGAGGAACAGTCGTAAACAATAACGGAGCTGTATTTAATTACGGTGGTGAAGTAATCAAGACTTATTCAGGAATTGAATATTTCTCTGTATCTGTAAATACTACAAATGGTTCACAGGTTTACGGACAGGGCTTTAAAGAATATGATAAAAAGAATTGGCTGGGACAGAGTTATAACGAAAAAGATTCCACCTGGACTACCTCTTCCTCTGAAGTCACCATAACTCCTACCTCAGGTTATGAGATTGCTTCGCTTAATATCCCTGATAAATACAGTGAGTATGTCAGCGCCACAAAGAACAGTGACGGTACATGGACCCTCAGTGTCAAATCAGGATACAACATAAGTCTTACACCTACAGCTACACTTATAGCTACTTCAACTTTAGATAATTCAGGAAATTCAGGAATTCCGGGAACCGCAGCAGTTTCTGTTGAAGTATCCGTATCTTCAGACAGCGACAGTGACAGCAATGATTCTGGAAACAAACCTGCCCAGAATAGTAACAACGATTTCCAGGTTTCTCCTCCGGGAAGCATGATGAATCAGATGATGGTTAATTCTGTTGACTTCATAGGTCAGGGTCTTTCTGCTCCGTTATCAGATGTACTTCAAAAGATTGATAACATCACAGCTATAAATAATTTCCAGGCAATGGGAAGAGTTATTCCTTCAAACGAGAACATAATGGCCTGCGGCGTTGTTGACTTTAAGAATGCTTTCGTTAATGCCGCAACCGGTAATGTAGATGTTCCGGTAGAAGCAACTGTAATAGCAGGAAATACATACACCGTAGCTCTCAGCGACGGAACAATAATCGAGGTTCAGTGCACAACAAACGGAATCCTCAATATCCCATTTGCAGCGAATGCCCAAAACCTTACATTCATAATTTACGGCGTTCAGTCTAATCCGTTTACAGCTTCACTGGAATGATAGTGCGTTTCTGAAGCCGCAGGATATATATCTTACATTTAAATCTTCATAATATAATCACATATTAAGGTTTTCCCGGTTGGTCAACTCCAGCCGGGATTTTTTTTCATTACTTTTGATTCAAAAAAATCCGGGATTATTCTCCTTACCGAAAATCATTGCAGAAACGAGAAAATTACTTTTTATTACTTATAATAGGTGATAAAATTTTATCAAGTATGAACAAATAGTATAAATCTCCATTGTGAAAATATGTGCTCATAAATCAGGTTTTTTATCTCACATATTCTCCGGGTGAAGAATTTATACGCTTTAAATTTAGGAGGAAGTATGAGAAAAACAGGAAAGATGCTGGCTTGTGCATTACCCATCTGCATGCTTGTGGCATGTTCTCAGACCACAGATGTACCACCTGCAGAAACTACAGCACAGGCAACAGAGGCAGCCACTGAAGCTGCAACAACCGAAGCTGCTACTGAAGCTGCGAAGGAATCCACTGACGGCTATAAAGCCGGAACCTACAGTGCAACCAACAATGGATTCGGAGGTGACGTTACAGTCACCATGACATTTGACGACTCAAAGATCACCGATGTAAAAATCACCGGCGACAAGGAAACAGACGGAGTAGGAAGCAAGGCTATAGAAAGCCTTCCCGATGCCATCCTTGCAGCACAGAGTGCAGAGGTTGACGGAGTTTCCGGCGCAACTTTCACAAGTAAGGCCATCCTTCTGTCCGTTCAGGACTGTATCAATCAGGCAAAGGGTGTTTCAAACGAAGTTACCGTAAGCATGAAGCCGGGCGAATATGAAGGACAGGGTATAGGCTTCAGAATCAGTGAGCCGGTTTCAGTAAAGGTTAAGGTATCAGAGGATAAGATCGAGTCCATAACCGTAGATCAGGAAAATATTTCCGATACAAAGGCTATGGTACAGACAGTTGTGGATACTCTTATTCCACGTATGCTTGAGTATCAGTC
Organism: Lachnospiraceae bacterium JC7; assembly: GCA_000513555.1. GTDB lineage: Bacteria > Bacillota > Clostridia > Lachnospirales > Lachnospiraceae > Oribacterium. The sequence continues at coordinate 20,622 of ALYD01000021.1, read as the reverse complement.
CGTATCCATCGACGGAGTATCAGGTGCAACCACCACAAGTAACGCTGTAAAGCAGGCTGTGGAAAAAGCTGTTACAGAGGCTATCAAGGCAGGCGGCGGAGATGAAAAGGACATAAAGGCCTTTTATAAGTCAATCCCGAAGAGCACCGAAACAGAGGAGATCGACACTGATGTTCTGGTAGTCGGTATGGGTGGCTCAGGTATGGCAGCAGCTCTCAGCTCTGCTGAAGAAGGACTTCAGGTTCTCGCCATCGATAAGGCAGCCAAGTGGGGCGGAAACGCAGTTCTCACCAGCGGTCCTATGGCCATCAATGTTCCAAGCCAGGTTGAAGCCGAGATTCCAGAGTGGAATGATCCTATCAAGAAGGAGAAGGTTACCAAGAAGGCCGGAGATGATCTCATCGACAAGGATGCTCTCTATAAGGCATGGCTTGAGTACACAGAAAACGACAAGGGCGAGCAGCAGGCAAAGCCTGAGATGGTAAAGCTCTTCCTTGATGAAAGCGGATATACAGATGACTGGCTCACACAGTACGGCTTCCAATTTGACCCCGCACAGGGCTTCGTCGGAAATCAGTGGGCAGCATACACACCTATCTCCGGCGGCAAGAAGCTGACAGAAGACTTCTTCGCTCATACTGTTGAGAACTTCGAAAAGAAGGGCGGCAAATACATGCTTGAGACCGAAGCCTATGAGCTCACCGTTGAAGACGGAAAGATCACCGGAGCCAAGGCCCGCAGCATGGTTGACGGCAAGGAATATGTAATTCATGCCAAGGCTGTAGTCCTTGCAACAGGCGGTTATGCAGGAAGCGGTAAGATGGAAGAGAAGTATCTCAGTGATGAATACTTCCCTCTGAAGGGTGAATGGAAGCTCTTCGGACAGCATCAGAATGATGGTAAGATGATCGAGTCTGCCATTGAGAACGGTGCAGGAACCTACAACATAGGCGTGGCACCTATGGTTCACGTAGGCGGTGTCGACGGATTCCTTCCGGGCTTCGAGACAGTTCCTATCGAAGGAAAGACAGGTGTTGCCACAGGCCGTCCTGCAGTATGGTCACAGGGTGATATCCCTCTCAATATGGCCATCTCTTCAGATACACTTGCAGTTGGAAAGGATGCAAAGCGTTTCACTTCAGAGACAGCTCTTTCAATGTTTAACCCATGGATCTCAGGTCCTCACTTCTATAGCATTTACGGCAGAGATCAGGTAGAAAAGCTTATAAAGGAAGGCTTCGATGAAGAGCCTGCAGGACCTTCAACAAGCTACCTTGGTTACGGTTCCAGCATCCCGGCGGGCGTTCCTATGGATAAGACCGATGAGGTTCTCAAGGCTGCAATAGATGCAGGTTATGTTTTTGAGGCTGATACCATCGAGGAGCTTGCAGACAAGATGGGCCTTGATGCGAAGACTCTCGCTGCAACAGTAGAAGCTTACAATGCTGACTGTGAGAAGGGTGAGGATTCCGAATTCGGAAAGGATCCTAAGTACTTAAAGCCGGTTACCGGTGACAAATATTACGGAATCATCGGTTCCTCATGGTGCTACTCAACCTGCGGCGGTCTCAACGTAAATGAGAAATTCCAGGTTCTCAGTGCAAAGGATGAGAAACCTATGGAAGGTCTCTATGCAGTCGGTACAGACAGTATGGGTGTTCTCTTCTCAGAGACAAAGGCATACGTAACCTACGGCGGAGCAGCTATGGGATATGCCTTCACCAGCGGACGTCTTGTAGGTGCTGATATTGCTGAGGCTATAAAGTAATATCAGATTCCCATAATTCGGTTTTGTTTTAAAAATCAGCGGTACATGTCATGCTATGATATGTACCGCTTTTTATAAATACAGGAGTGGATAATATGATTATCGAAGATATCAGAAAAGAGCTTTTTGACCGTCAGGACACAAAGTACAGAGACTTCCAGAGCAAGCTGATTCCTACAGTGGATGCGGGATCTGTGATAGGTGTCAGAACGCCTGAACTCAGGAAATATGCAAAGGCTCTTCTGAAGCAGGGGGATGTGAATGAGTTCCTTGAGAGCCTGCCTCATAAATATTTCGATGAAAACCAGCTTCATGCCTTCATTCTTTCTGAAATAAAGGACTATGATCAGTGCCTAAGATGTGTTGATGAATTCCTTCCATATGTTGATAACTGGGCGACCTGCGATCAGCTGTCTCCTAAGATCTTTAAAAAGCACCGGAGTGAGCTTATCAAAAAGATAGAAGCGTGGCTTCGTTCTGACAGGACCTATACCGTTAGATTCGCTGTGGGAATGCTTATGGAGCATTTTCTGGATGAGGACTTTGACATACGATATCCGGAAATGGTTGCAAAGATCCGATCAGAAGAGTATTACATTAACATGATGACGGCATGGTATTTTGCCACAGCACTTGCAAAGCAGTACGATATGATACTGCCGTTTATCGAAGATCATAAGCTTGATGACTGGACTCATAATAAGGCTATACAAAAATCCATCGAGAGTTACAGGATAACACCCGAGCAAAAGGAATATCTGAAAGGCTTAAAGGTGAAGAAGGTCAACTGATCAAATTCATTTTTTCGTATAGGAGACAGGTATGATGAATTCCAGAGAAGAAGCATTAGCATATGGGTTATCCTTTCCTGACACCTATCAGGATGCCCCTTTTCATGATCAAAACTGGCAGCTTGTGAGGTACAAGGGCAATGACAAAGCATTTCTGTGGACATATGAGCGGAACGGATACATTAATCTGAACGTAAAGATGGATCCGGAAAAGGCTTTTTTCTGGCGGGATATGTATGAGTCGGTGATTCCAGGATACCATCAGGACAAGAAGCATTGGAGTACCCTCATACTCGATGGAAGTATCCCGGATGATGAAATAAAACAAATGATAAATGAAAGCTATATACTCATATCCGACAGCCCCGCAAAAAGAATATACGATGCGGTTAAACAGATACCCTACGGGTGCGTTGCGACTTATGCGCAGGTTGCCGAGGCCGCAGGTGACAGGAAAATGGCAAGGGCCGTTGGCAACGCACTCCACAGAAATCCCGACCCTGATAATATTCCCTGTTTCCGTGTAGTGAACTCGAAGGGTGAACTGGCCGGAGAATTTGCCTTCGGAGGTGCAGGCGCACAGGCTAAACTCCTTGCAGCGGAGGGTATAGAGGTCATAGAAGGAAAGGTTGATCTCAAAAGGTTCGGGTGGAAAACAGAATAGTTGAAGAAATCAATAAACGCTCATTGATCAATATTATCAATGAGCGCTTTTTCAAATTTTCACATCAGCGGAGCAAACAATCTGAGGATCAGCTGACCTAATCTCATGAAGGCTCCTCCACCGGTGCTGTAATACTCTGTTACTTCGGTGCTGACCTTGAACATTTCCTCAAAGTCTTTTCTTGTATCGATCACAGCGCTGCAGTCCGCATAGAGACAGCCGTTTTCAAAATGATGATAAAAGCTTCTGTAATCCATATTTATGGTTCCGCAGGTTGCTACGACATCGTCACTGACGGACATTTTGCAATGACAGAAACCGGGAGTATATTCAAAGATCCTGACACCGTTTTTGGCCAGGGCATTGTAATAGGATCTGGTAACACTGTAAACGATCTTCTTGTCCGGTATACCGGGAGTTATGATACGAACATCTACTCCCCGTTTGGCAGCCAGTGACAGGGTGTGTATCATTTCGTCTGTGATGATGAGATAGGGCGTAACAAACCATGCATAGTCTTTTGCACCTTCCGCTATGGACATGTACACCTCTTCACCGACCTGCTCGTCATCCATGGGACTGTCGGCATAAGGTACGGCAAAGCCTCCATCCGAAAAATTTCTGAACTCACAATTTAAGAACCTGTCATAGTCGGTATCGTCTACATCCTTATGACTGACCGCATTCCACATTTCAAGAAAAGTAACTGTAAGATTTTTTACTGCTTCACCTTCGATTTTGATTCCCGTATCCTTCCAGAATCCGAAGGGCTCTCTACGATGAAAATATTCATCCGCAAGGTTGTAACCACCTGTAAATCCTATATTACCGTCAATTACCGTGATCTTTCTATGATCTCTGTTGTTCAGAAACATATTAAGGCCCGGAGCAAAGGGGTTAAATACCTTACAGGAAATACCTCTCCCCTCCAGCTTCTTCACAAAGTCTGTATTGATAAAGCCGATGCTGCCCATATCGTCATAGAACACCCTTACATCAAGACCTTCTTTCACCTTCAATTCAAGGATCGTCTCGATTTCATTCCACGCGGTCCCATCCTCTATGGCGTGGTACTCCATAAAGATAAAATGCTTTGCAGATTTTAATGCTTCCTTTTGAGCATTTAAGCCCTTCAATGCATCATCGTAATATGTGACCTTACTTCCGCGGTATAGCGGATACGCGGAGTAGTTCTTTATATAGTGTGTGACATTAGCTATGTAAGGATAATTTTCTGCAAGCAGTTTCTGGGCCTCGTTTCCGCCCGGGAGTTTAGGCAGCAGCACTTCGTCTATATCATCATAACGTTTTCTCATTTTACGAGTGCCCCTGTTTAGTCCGACTAAAAGATAGAACACAAGACCTGCCACCGGAACAGACATGATAAGCATTATCCATGGCATCTTCAGTGATGATGAGTAATTACGTCCATACAAAAACAACACTGACATCACACCGATGATTCTGAAGGCAGCAGAAAACAGCAGCCATTTTTCGTATAGATAAAGGTTCAGAACAAGAATGATCCCAACCTCAAGAAGTATGGAAATGATGGCAAATACCATCCTGCTCACTCCGTTTTTAATAGCACTTTTTGTCTCTAAAGTTTCATTCATACACGACATCCTTCCCTGTAAGGATTCTGATACCAGGTATCTATCGTTATATAATCACGATCAATTATTTGTCCTCCAATAATTATAATATAAAATATATGTTGAATTACAATGCTGGCTTTTGTTCATTGAAAACAAAAATAGCTTTAGAAATATGCGGAACTTGAGTTTATAGAAAATTTATAATAATTGTTAGCACTCGCTGTTGACAAGTGCTAACAATCGAACTATAACATAGTTGTACAGAAAAAGAAGAGGTCATGAGAATACGAGAAGCACTTATGATCATATAAAGAAGAGGAATTCCCATAGACTTAAGTATTCACAAATGACCTGAAAAATTATGTCGGACACACAGTGTACTGACATATGATAGAAGGAGGTAGCTAATATGTTGTATATGCCCAGTTTATTTGGTGAAAACTTAATGGATGATTTCTTTGATGGCTTTGGTCACGACTGGTTGCCAAAACCGGCGCAGCCTAAGCATCCTGCTCATCTGATGCGTACCGACATAAAGGAAAATGCCGATGCTTTTGAGATGGCTGTAGAGCTTCCGGGATATAAGAAGGAAGATGTAAAGCTTGAACTTACAGACGGTTACCTTAAGATAAGTGCCTCACATGATGACAACAAAGAAGAAAAGGACAGCGAAGGAAGAATCATAAGGAGAGAACGTTACAGCGGTTCCATGCAGAGAAGCTTCTATGTAGGAGATGATTTCACACCTCAGGATATAGATGCAAAGTTCGAAGATGGAATCCTGAAGATCGACCTCCCAAAGAAAGAGGTTAAACAGATATCTTCACCGAAGTATATCGAGATCAAAGGATAATATATTATTTGCTTCATACAGGACGTCTCAGGATGTCCTGTATTTTTTTGCTGTCTCCTTTGGGATGTTGCGCTCGCAACATCCTTCTTTCATTTTTCCTATATGCTTTAGCGTGTTCACAAAAACGAGTTATCAAAGACCTGCCGGGTATTTACAACAAAGGAGTCAAGCAATGAGCGCATTTTTAGGACCTATACATCAACTGATGTATCAAAAGATTCTGACCAGAGAAGAACTTATAAAACGGATAATCAAAACTGCAGAAGATGAGAATTGGGAACCTGTCGTAAACGGAAAGCCTCTTGAGAGTTTCACGAAAAAGACATTCCCAGCTATTGAAGAAGTCATCGATCTTTCAAATATTCATTCCTCCCTATCAAATCTGGTAAGCAGTTCTGAAGACAGATTTGCAGAATTGCTTGTTGGTCTATTAAACAAAGACGAAAAACGACTTGAAACTATCACCGGAACAGTACGTGAATTCGGTAAGGATAACTGTATCCCCGGCGGATGTACTGTTCAGGAAGCCTTCCAAAGCATCCACAATATACTTCTGGATGGAATGCCCTGCGACCGGGCCATAAATATAACCGGTAATTCCGAAAATAAGATAAGCTTTGAGCAGACCCTTGATCTCCATTCGGAATACTGGAAGAAGTATCAGGGTGACGGAGATGATTTTTATGAGCTTCGAGGGGCTCTTATTTCCGGCATGCTGGATGGCTCAGGACACCGCCTAGTCACTGTCGGTGACAGAATGTACGAGCTTTATTGAATTTTTTTATAAAAGGAGAACCACTATGATAACAAAAGACATGATCATGAGCGATATCGTCAACACTTATGAAGGAGCATCAGCAGCCCTTATGAATCTCGGAATGGGATGCATTTCCTGTCCGGCAGCACTCAGCGAGTCTCTGGACAATGCTGCACTGGTTCATGGCATGAAGGGAGACGAGGTTGCCGATTACCTCAACAAGCAGCTCAATTTGAAATAACGGAACATAAAGAACCAGCTATATAAAAATTACAGGAGAACACTATGTATTGTACCGATATAATGATCAAGGAACATGACAACATCCTTCAGTTCCTGAAAGTTGTCCGCAGCATGTGCTGTAAGGTTCTGGAGGGCGAAGAACTCATCCCGGAGGATTTCAGGAACATCATCGACTTCGCCAGAAACTATTCAGACCGTCATCACCACGGAAAAGAAGAGAAGTTTCTTTTCAACGAAATGGAAAGCCGTCTTGGTCCGATAGGAGAAAACCTCATCCGACACGGAATGCTGGTTGAGCACGAAATGTGTCGCGCCCATATTTTAGACCTTGAAAATGCGCTTGCGCTATGGAAAAAAGAACAAAAGACCATTTATAAAATGGACATCCTTGAAGGCGCCATGGGTTATGCAACTCTTTTGACCCGCCACATCACAAAAGAAAACGCAGTTGTATATCCCTTTGCAGAAAGACAACTTTCATCCGAAGTCATAGAGATCGTCGATAAAAAGGTTTCTGATTATGAAAATGAGACTGAGGAACGTGGTGTGCAGAAGCATTATCTTGACATGATAGCATCCATGCGTGAAAGATACGGTGAAATAGAAGACCAGCATGACATCATAAACCAATAAGTCATGTGGGATAATAATGTTTCTGTATAAAACAGTCGAGAAATCTATATGAAACTTTGACCACAGCACTCTCAAAAGGCAGGTTCTACTATGCTCGACTGGAAAACACCAACACCTGAAGACATCCCTGTTATGCATGAGATAGTCATGCAGACAGGTACCATGTCCAGTGATGCCTGTGTAAGCGCGATATATCTGTTAAGAGACAAATATAATATAAGAATAGCCATACAGGATGGTTTTTTATTCCTGTGGTTCCGGGAGAACAGCATCCCGGGTCGTAATGGTGTTACATTTCCTCTGGGAAAGAAAGATACCTCAGCTGCAATGCAGACTCTGATCAAGGACAGGACCGATCGTAAATTACCTGTACAAATGATCTTTCTCACCGAGGATCAGGTGGATTACTTGCGGGAAAATAAATTCGCTTCAGATTTTGAGACCCACGAAGAAAACTGGGACTATCTTCATAAGGCTGAAAACCTCTCCAACTTAGGCGGAAAAAACAGCAAAAAACGCAACAAGGTGAGCAGATTTATCAGAGAATTCCCGGATTGGAGAATAGCATTTACAGCTTCAGAAAATGGTTCCTCTGTTTTGAAGGATATTTTGTATGTGGAAGATGAATGGCTTTCCGGACAGGAAGTAAAAACCGAAGCACTCCTTGACGAAAGAGAGCTGATACATGAAGCGGTTCTTCATTGGGATGATCTCTCCCTGAAGGGCGGAGTTATCTATGTATCCGATCTTCCTGTTGCCATGACCATAGCCTCTGAAATATCCCCCGGGATCTTCGATATCCTTTATGAAAAAAGCTTCGGAAATTACGCACAAATGGGCGGATTCTCGGCGATAAACAATCTTTTTGCCGACTATCTTTTAACCTCCCATCATGCACGCTGGATAAATCGTGAGGACGATGCCGGCATACCGGGACTACGCAGGGCAAAAATGGATTACCATCCTGACATTTTATTGAAGAAATACGAAACTCTGATTAAATTTACATGAAATATGCTATCATACTAAGTGTTTTATTTAGTAAATACAATATGAATAAGCGGGTGTCAGAGTATGGAAAATTTATTATATCTCAATGCAGTTCTGCCTTACATTTATATGATAGCGGTATTTGTCATCAAGATGAATCCTATTGATATGAATCAGGTATATGCTACATGCGGAATAGCGATGCTTGTACAGATAGCATTCACTTTGATCATTTCTATATTATCAAAGAATAAAAGTAAACTGGCCGAAGTGAATCTGAAAGTAAAGCTGATACAGATACCCTATTATGTATCATTCTTTGTGATAACAGGATTGCTTTTTCTTATTCTTATGGGACTTATGGGTATAGGCATATTTGTTTTGCCAGTATTTCTTGCAATAGATGCTGCCATATTCACAACAACAGTGATACCTGCAGAGATATGTGCGATCAAGCTTAAAATGAGCAAAAAAATAACTGTTGGAAGGCTGCTTTTATATCTGATCTTCAATACATGGTATGTTATCGATATCCCCATGGCTTTTTGTATCAGAAATGATTACAGGGAAACCGTAAGCTTCTCAGGCAATCAGTTATCAGAAGCTTCAAGTACACAGGCATAACCCCACCGATTGGCTGATATAACACTTTAAAGCGATGAAATATTTTCATTGACATTATCTTTAAGCGATTTTAAAATACTGATTAATTTAATAAATAAACCGTTGAAGCGGAGATAAAACGAAATATGATCTCACAGAGAGCCGGCGATGGTGTGAATCCGGCAGAAATACAGTTTCGCAAATGGACCGCTAAGGGCACAATGAAAAGCAGAGAAAGAATCATGATTCAGCGAGAGTTATATTGCAGCTATGTTTTTTTACATAGTACAGGAGCTTTAACTGATCAGGTTTTCGATATTTTTCCTGCCGAGTATCCTGTGACGTGAGGCTTACGTTAGTAGTCGGAGATATGTTGGTATCTCGCAAAGCGCACAGATTATGTGAAGCAGGGTGGCACCGCGATGATTATTCGTCCCTGACAGAATTCAAATGGATTCTGTCAGGGCTTTTTTATTACAGAAAAAGATACCCCCCTTTATACTGAGCTCAGCGAGAGTTTTTCCTACGGAAACACGGATAAGAAAAACGGAGGATTCAAAATGACAATACCGGGTTATGAAACAGTAAAACAGTACCAGAACGACGACCGCTACAAGCGTATTCCGGTCGCAAAGGAAATTCTGTCGGATTTTCTCACACCTATCGCAGCACTCAGGATCCTGAAAAGTGTATCAAATCACGTTTTCATGCTGGAGTCAGTTGAGGACAGGGAGAAGTGGGGCAGATACACCTTTATCGGTTTTGATCCCAAGATGGAGATAACCTGCCAGAACGGAGAACTCAAAGCGGGAGGTCTCACCATAAAAACAGACCGTCCATACGACTACATTCGCCAGATCCTCAGCGAGTACCGTATGCCGAAGATCCCCGGTCTGCCATCCTTCACAGGAGGTCTGGTGGGATATTTTTCCTACGATTATCTCAAGTATTACGAGCCTTCACTCACTCTCGATGCTGAAGATACAGAACATTTTAATGATATCGACCTGATGCTTTTTGACAAGGTCATCGCCTTCGATAACCTGAAGCAGAAAATCATCGTCATAGTAGACATGGATCTCGCAGGAGGGGAGAGTGCCTACCACAATGCAGAGAGGGAGATCGATAATCTCATTAAGCTTCTTAGAACCGGAACCCCGAAGGAAGATCAGCCCGGAAGATTTCTCAGCGAAGTGAGACCTTTCTTCAACAAGGAACACTTCTGTGATATGGTGGAGAAAGCGAAGCATTACATCCATGAAGGAGACATTTTCCAGATCGTCCTTTCCAACCGTCTGGAAGCGGATTATGAGGGAACCCTGCTCAATGCTTATCGCGTACTGAGAACTCTTAACCCGTCTCCTTATATGTTCTACTTTTCAAGTGCAGACCTGGAGGTGGCAGGGGCATCACCCGAGACTCTTGTAAAGCTTGAGGACGGCGTGCTTCATACCTTCCCCCTTGCGGGAACAAGGCCGAGAGGAAAGACCGAGGAAGAGGACAAGCGCCTTGAGGAAGAGCTTCTTCAGGATGAAAAGGAGCTGGCAGAACACAATATGCTGGTTGATCTCGGAAGAAACGACATCGGAAGAATCAGTAAGTTCGGTTCCGTAAAGGTTGAAAAATATCATGAGATAGAGAGATACAGCCATGTAATGCACATAGGCTCAACTGTCAGGGGAGAGATAAGAGAAGATGCAGATGCATTGGACGCAGTAGGCTCCATACTTCCCGCAGGAACCCTTTCCGGAGCGCCGAAGATCCGGGCCTGCCAGCTCATAAATGACCTGGAGAACAATAAACGCGGTATCTACGGAGGCGGCATCGGCTACATCGATTTCAGCGGAAATCTCGATCTCTGTATCGCCATCAGAATCGCCTACAAGAAGAACGGCAAGGTCTTCGTAAGAAGCGGAGCAGGCATAGTTGCGGACTCAGTCCCTGAAAAGGAATATCAGGAGTGCATAAACAAGGCCGCGGCGGTAGTCACAGCATTGAAGCAGTCGGAGGTAACTGACCTATGATCCTTTTACTCGATAATTACGATAGTTTTACATACAATCTGTTCCAGATGGTTGGCAGCATAGAGCCTGACCTTAAGGTAGTGAGAAACGATGCCATGACCGTTTCAGAGATACGCGCCCTTAATCCCGACGGAATCATCATCTCCCCGGGGCCGGGCCGTCCGGAGGATGCCGGAATATGCCCGGAAGTCATAAAAGAGCTTAGAGGAGAGTACCCTATCCTCGGTGTCTGCCTCGGAGAACAGGCCATCTGCATGGTATACGGCGCAACGGTAAGCTATGCAAAAGAGCTTATGCACGGAAAGCAGTCAGACACGAAGATAGACACAACCAGTCCACTGTTCAAGGGCCTTCCAGAGATCATAAAGGTGGCAAGATATCATTCACTTGCTGTAGTGGCGGAAACATTGAAAGATACAGAGCTGACCGTCAGCGGCGTCACCGTGGATTCCGAAATCATGGCAGTAGAAGACCGGGAGAACCGGGTCTATGGTCTTCAGTTCCATCCCGAATCCATCATGACACCTGAAGGAGAGAAGATACTCAGGAACTTTATAGAGCTTACAAAAAAACACTGAATAGTCTAAAAAATCCCTCGTCACCGCAGATTTACTGTCAGGTAACGAGGGTAATTTTTATTCACCACAAATATTTTTCTTAAAGTGGCTGAAAAACATTTTATATCCTTCACAAAGATAGTTTTTCCCGCCCCACAGGCGGTCCTTGGGACAGCCTCCGAAACAAAGCCGGGCATACTTACAGTCAAGACACTCTTCCGGGATCCCCATGGTCTTGTGCATGCCAAAAGACCGGTTTGATTCCATAAGTTGAAGCAGCTCTGTATCCATGATATTACCAAGCCGATAATCCGGGAATGCATACCGGTCACAAGCATAAACATCACCATTGGCCTCCACACTGCCTGAATGTCCACACAGCGGGTCGTGAACACAAAGACCGGAGGGTATCTTCCTGAGATATGTGTCGTGGTTACAGTTTTTTTAGAATTTCCTTCCTAAACCCGTAATGGAGGTCCAGAGATTCCACAGCCTCTCCGTAGTGAGAGGACCATCCTTGTAGTTCGCATGGTTCACTGACGCCAAAATATCGTTATAGTCCTTCAGAAGAAATACCCTCACATCCATTCCGGAAAAATGCGTAACCGTCGGGATGAAATCCCAGGAACTTATCCTGGTGCCGGAATCATCCTTTATGATGGTCACATCCGCAAGCCCTCCGAGGATACGCGGAACCTTGGACTGTGCCGAGATCAGATTACCGCAGGACCAGAAAACGAGACCACTGTTCCCCAACGCTGTTGTGATATACCCTGCCGGTTCCACTACATGGGGATGGGAGCAGATGATCAGATCCGCACCTGCGTCAATAAGGGCCTGCACATAACCCATCTGGAAGGCAGTGGGCTGATACCTGTATTCTTCTCCGATATGCAGGAAGCAGACCGTCATGTCCGCCTCATTCTCCGCAATTCTTACATCATTCAGGAACTTGTCTGACTGACTTAGCAGGTTCACCATGTAGTACAGGGACGAGGGCACTCTGAAGCCGTTCAAGCCATAGGTGTAGTTGAACATCGCAAGTCGTATTCCGTTCTTCTCTACATAGTCGATAGTGTTGAAGGCCTGCGGTGAATCATGGATCCCGAGAAGAGTTATCTCCGGATGGAAGGTCTTCCAGTAATTAAGCGTGTCGTTTACTCCACGGACTCCTTTATCCCATGTGTGGTTCGTAGCGGAAAGAACAACATCAAATCCGCTGTCCACCAGCGCTTCTCCCATGACCTGTGGGGTCCCGAAGGTGGGGTAATCGCTTATCAGAGAATTATCAGAAATGAAGATGGTCTCCTGATTGATCACACTGAGATCCCGGGACTGTATGGTGTCAAGAATAGGCGTATAAAGAAAATGAAAATCATGGGTTCCCTGATAAGGGCGCCAGGCCTTGTCCACGATGGTCTTGTGTATGAGGTTATCGCCGGCGGCAATCATTGTCAGCTTGCATGATTCATCCGAACTGCTTACTTCTGAGCCGGCAGGTTCCGATGCCTCCGCAGCTGAAGTCTCAGAAACCGGAGCCGTCTCCATACCTGTTCCGTCTTCAGTCTGCATACCTATTCCCGGACCTTTAGTTGAAGGCTCCCAGCCGCGGGCCGCTACCCTGGAATACGCAGGCAATGCAAACATGATAAGATCAATACAAAAGAACACCACAATAACCATGTTACGCCAGTTTCTCATCCTGATTTCGGACGAAGCGTCCTTTATTTCCTTCTTCATACATCACACCTCTGAAAACGCATATTGAAGCTCAGAATATAGTTTCTCCGGCTGATACACCGGATACGAAGGTCTCAGCATGATCCAAAAGCTCCTTTTAATCCCCCTTCCGGATCCTTCCTGATATATACAATTTTATAATAAAGACTTTTCTCAATCCATGGAAATCAGCAAGTCAGGTTTGACTTTTTAGCCGGCAAACTTCATAGTAGAAATAATTCAAATAATTGTTGAAACAATATTCGGATCAAAAGAGAGGATAGATTCTGCAAATGAAAATATGGATAGCACGACACGGACAGACAAAATTCAATGCCAGGCACCTTATGCAGGGGCGCACCGATGAACCCCTGAACGAGACGGGTATAGCGCAGGCAAAGGAAGCCAGAAAGAAGATAGGGGATATAAAGTTCGATGCTGTTTACGCCAGTCCTTTGAAGCGTGCCCGGGTCACAGGCTCAATTATCGGCAATGTTGATCCTTCCGAGCTTATTATCGACGACAGACTTATAGAAGCAGATTTCGGAAAGTATGAGCTGAAAAACTATTATCTTCTGGGACTACCCATGATGTCTTACTGGTATATCCCGGAACTTTTCCCGGCTCCGAAAACTGTTGAGACTCTGTCTTCTCTTATAAAAAGAAGTCACTCTTTTTTGAAGGAGCTGGAGCAAAAGGACTATGATAATGTCCTCATCGCATGCCACGGTGGCATCATGCGTCCGCTTTCCGGCTATCTCATGGACAGACCAAACGGCATCTACTGGAGACCCAAGCCAAAGAACTGTGAGATAAGAGTATTTGAATCACTTGACGGAAAGCATAAAATGTTGGATGATATCTTCTAAATACGAAAGACAGCAGTGCAGTTGTCAGAGAGCCATTCTCTGACAACTGCACTTTTTTTCGCAAGTGACTCCATGAACGCCGGGCTTGCACGAGCGGGTCAGTTTGCATAAATCTACACTATAAATCTGATTTTATGCATCCAAATTTGCATATTATTCAATATTTTTGAATTTCTGTATAAAAATACTTGATTTATCCGAAATAAGGTATATAATCTAAAAACATAGAAAACAAGGTGAAGTTATACAACATTTTTTCACCATAACCATATCGAATGTATATCGATTTGAGGAGGATATTATGAAGAAGACTTTCAGCGTACTTATGGCAACAGTACTTGCCGCTGCTACACTTGCAGCATGCGGTTCATCAAAGGCTCCTGAGACAGCAGCTGCTACAACAGCCGCAGCAGCAACAGAAGCAGCAGGAGACGCAGCAAAGGACACTACAGCAGCTGCTGAAAATAAAGAGGCAGCAGCAGAGTTCACAACCATCACACCTGGTAAGCTCACTATCGGAACATCACCTGATTTCGCACCATATGAGTTCTATCACATCAACAACGGAAATCCTGAGCTTGTTGGTTTCGATATCTCACTCGCTCAGAAGATCGCTGACGAACTTGGTCTCGAACTTCAGGTAGTTCCTATCGATTTCGACGGTATCCTCATGGAGCTTCAGAACGGAAACATTGACCTCGGTATCTCCGGTTTCTCACCAAGCCCTGAGCGTGCACAGACCTTTGACTTTTCTGATATCTACTACACAGGCGGACAGGCTTTCGTGATCCGTAAGGCTGATGCAGACAAGTACAAGGATTATGCAGCATTTGACAAGCTTCCTGTAGGTGCACAGACAGGCTCTATCCAGATGGGTCTTGCAGAGAAGAACACTCCAAACGCCAACATCATCGGACTTGCAAAGGTTACTGATATCATTTCAGAAATGGTTTCAGGAAAGCTTGAAGGCGCATTCATCGAGAAGGCAGTAGCAGAGCAGTACATCAAGAACTATCCTGAGCTTCAGATCGCATGGGATGTTGAGTACGATACAGAGGGTTCAGCCATCGCTCTTAAGAAGGGCAGTGACCTTGCTCCAGCAGTAAACAAGGTCATCAGTGAAGTTCTTGCAGACGGTACTATGGATGAGTACATCGCAACTGCACAGGAGCTTGCATCTGATTCCGAGAATGTCTTCGAGGGTCAGCTTGATGCAAACGGTCAGGTAGCTGCAAACTAAAACCTGAGTATTCTTAATTAAATCTTTTTCTCCGGGCTTTGACCCGGAGATTTTTTGAGTTTATTGTTGCAATAATTTTTCTGTATTGCGTTTACAGGAGGGTTATAATAAACTCTGTGTAGCCGAAAAGCGACTTTAGGCTTACTGTTATTTATCGCCTGAAGTTATACGGCTGTTAATATTTGTTATTTGAAAGGCAGGAATATTTTTTATGACCATCAGTTGGGGTAATATTGAAAAGATACTCACCTATGGCAACATGTTCCAACAGGGCCTCATAGTTACTGTCCTGTTGGCACTTTGCACAGTTTTCTTCGGTTTCTTCTTGGCTTTCGGGCTTGCACTCATGCTTCTGTCCGATGTGAGACCCTTCAGATATCTTGAGAAGGTAAAAACCGATGACATTAACAAAAAGAAGAGAAACGACTTTATCGCGAAGTTCAATCCGGTGAAGCTCATCGCAAACTGCTACGTGCAGTTCGTAAGATGTACTCCCATGCTGGTTCAGATATTCCTTGTCTACTATATAGTATTCGGATTTATCACACTTCCCAAGTTTACATTCTTCGGATTCATTCAGTTCGAGAGATTTTTCCCGGCAGCCGTTGCACTTGCACTTAATTCCGGCGGATATATGAGTGCGGTCATCAGAGGCGGTATCGAGGGTGTTGACAACGGACAGACAGAGGCCGCAAGATCTCTCGGCATGAGCAAGGCCCAGACCATGTACCACATCATCCTTCCGCAGGCTATCAAGAATATCCTTCCTGCTGTTGCCAACGAGTTCGTTACCATCATCAAGGAATCTTCAATCTGCTATACCATCGGTGTACAGGACATCATGTTCAATGTTAAGAGCGTTCAGTCAGCGACCTTCATCATCGCAGAGCCTCTCCTCATGGCAACATTCCTTTACTTCTGCCTGTGCTTCCCGACATCAAAGATCATCGAGTATGTAGAGAGGAGGATGCGTCAAAGTGACAACAGATAATACAGCACTCATCAAGGTAAGAGACCTTAAGAAACATTATAATTACGGGGCCATCAAGGCTCTCGACGGTGTAAATATCGACATCAACAAGGGAGACGTTATGGTAGTCATCGGACCATCAGGTTCCGGTAAGTCTACCTTCCTCCGCAGCTTAAACCTTTTGGAGGAGCCTACAGACGGAAGTATCGTTTTCGATGGCAGAGACATCGTAAATGAAAAGATCAATCTGGATGAGTTCCGTGAGAGAATGGGAATGGTATTCCAGCACTTCAACCTTTTCCCTCACAAGACCATACTTGAAAACCTGACCCTTGCCCCTCAGATCGTAAAGGGAAAAAGCAAGGAAGAGGCAGAGAAGAAGGCACTTGAGCTTCTCGACAGAGTCGGACTCAAGGACAGAGCTTCCGCTTATCCTGTTCAGCTTTCAGGCGGACAGAAGCAGAGAGTTGCCATCGTAAGAGCACTCTGCATGGATCCTGAAGTCATGCTTTTTGATGAGCCTACTTCAGCTCTTGACCCTGAAATGGTAGGAGAGGTTCTGGAAGTTATGAAGGAGCTCGCCAAGGAAGGCATGACCATGGTATGCGTTACCCATGAGATGGGCTTTGCCCGTGAAGTCGGAAACCGTGTAGTATTCATGGCTGACGGAAACATCATCGAAGAGGGTACACCCGAAAAGATATTCGATCATCCTGAAAGTCCGAGACTCAAGGACTTCCTCGGCAAGGTACTCGAAGCATAAATAGACAAAGAGGCTGAGGCCTCCGTAAACCCGAGATGCATCATAAATGTATCTCGGGTTTTGTTAAAAATACATTAAAAGGTCAAACCACGACCGGAAAGAAGGACATCATGACTGAACTTAAAAAGCAGGTAGTAAACTTCATTGATCAGAATAAGGCGATCTTCACTGAATTATCAGACGAGATATGGGCGAATCCCGAGCTCAGCCTCAAGGAATATAAATCTGCAGCACTTTTCGAAAAGGTTCTGGAGGAGAACGGTTTTAAGGTAGAGAAAAATTTCGACAACATTGAGACAGCATTCACCGGCACCTACGGTTCAGGTCATCCTGTAATCGGAATTCTCGGAGAGTATGATGCTCTTTCCGGTTTAAGCCAGGAACGCAATGCTCTTTCACATACACCTCTTGTAGAAGGCGGAGCAGGTCACGGCTGCGGTCACAACATGCTGGGCACAGGAGCTCTCGCGGCTGCCTTCGGAATCAAGCATTATCTGGAAACAAGCGGTCATGAAGGAACAGTCATCTTCTATGGATGTCCGGGAGAAGAGGGCGGCGCCGCAAAGGCCTTTATGGCGAGAGATGGTGTATGGAAGGACCTTGATGCAGCTCTTACATGGCATCCGGAAGATGTCAATGAGATAAAGACCGGAACCAATAACTCCACAATTCAGATACTCTATGATTTCCACGGTGTATCAGCTCATGCAGCCGGAGATCCCGAACACGGAAGATCGGCCCTCGATGCTGTGGAGCTCATGAATACCGGGGTCCAGTACCTGAGAGAGCATATGACATCTGACTGCCGTGTGCATTATGCCATAACAAATGCAGGAGGAGTTTCACCTAATGTGGTTCAGGATCATGCCTCTGTTCTTTATATGGTACGTGCAGGAAAAGTAAAAAATTGTGTTGAACTTTTAAAACGTGTCGATAAAATAGCTGAGGGCGCTTCCCTCATGACTGAAACAAGTTTCGACAGGACCTTTATAGACGGAACTGCGGATCTTGTTCCGAATTTCACACTGGAAAAGGTGCTTTACGAGAACTTCAGGGAGCTTGGAGTTCCAACATACACAGAAGAGGAGTTCGAGTTCGCAAAGAAGCTCAGCGCCACCTGTCCCGAGAATCCTGCACCGGGCTTTGCATCAAAGCATGATGATGAGATCAGAGAATACACTGAAAAAGAGAGTCAGCACGGAACAACAGGAATAAACAACTTCCTGATCCCTCTCTACCACAGCACTGCATTTCAGGCAGGCTCAACAGACGTTGGTGATGTTTCATGGGAGACTCCTACAGGACAGATTCATGTGGCAGGCTTCGTGAACGGTGCACCGGGTCACAGCTGGCAGAATGTTTCCTGCGGAGGATCAAGCATCGGCCACAAAGCCCTTATCCATGCGGGAAAGGTGCTGGCATGTGCTGCATTGGACCTCTATGAGGATCCTGATATACTGAAGGAAGCAAGAGAAGAATTTGAAAAACGAACCGCTTCAGGCTATGTCTGTCCTATAGAGAAGGACGCAAAGCCCATAGCGCTGTAAATCCGAATTGAGGGTACACGGACCAGTCTCACATATGTGGGGTACCGGGCGGCATCCTCAATTCCAAAGAATTGAGGATCATATGTACGAAGGTTTTTTACCAATCAATAAAGAAGATATGCTGGAGAGAGGCTGGACACAGCCTGATTTTGTCTATGTCTCCGGTGACGCATACGTGGATCATTCAAGCTTCGGTCCGGCCATCATTTCAAGAGTACTGGAGGCTCACGGCTACAAGGTAGCCATGCTGCCGCAGCCTGACTGGAATAATCCGGAATCCGTAACGGAGTTCGGTGAACCGCGACTTGGTTTCCTGGTTTCATCCGGAAACATGGACTCCATGGTGAACCACTATACAGTTGCGAAAAAGCATCGTAAGACCGATGCCTATACTCCCGGAGGAGTCATGGGCAAGCGTCCAGACAGAGCCACGACCGTATACTGCAATCTCATCCGTAAGACCTATAAGCATACGCCTATCATAATAGGCGGTATCGAAGCCAGTCTCAGAAGACTTTCCCACTATGATTACTGGTCAGACAGCATTCGCCGCTCGGTACTTCTGGACAGCGGAGCGGATCTCATTTCCTACGGAATGGGAGAGCACAGTATCGTAGAGATCGCCGACGCCCTGAACTCGGGGCTTGCGGTAAAGGACATCACCTGGATCCCGGGAACTGTTTACAAGACCCGTTCCGAGGCTGATATCTATGATGCGGTGAGACTTCCGGATTTTGAAGAGATAAAGGCAAGTAAGAAAAAGTATGCTGAAAGCTTCGCCATCCAGTACAGAAACACCGACCCTATAAGTGCAAAGAGGGTCTATGAATGTTATGACGGAGCCATGTTCGTGGTTCAGAACCCGCCTTCACTTCCCCTTACTGAAATGGAAATGGACGATGTCTATTCCCTGCCTTTCATGAGGGCATGGCATCCTATCTATGATAAGGAGGGTGGAATCCCTGCCTTCGGTGAGATCAAGGAAAGTATCACTCAGGCAAGAGGCTGTTTCGGAGAATGTAATTTCTGCGCCATCACCATGCATCAGGGACGTATAGTCCAGGCCCGTTCCCATGAAAGCGTGCTGAAGGAGGCAAAGGATATCACTCAGGATCCTGAATTCAAGGGCTATATCTTTGATGTGGGCGGCCCCACAGCGGAGTTCAGAGGTCCCGCCTGCAGTAAGCAGCTTACTCACGGCGCCTGCATTAACAAAAAATGTCTCTGGCCGGAGCCATGCAAGAACCTGAAGGTAGATCACTCCGACTATGTGAAGCTTCTTCGTGAAGTACGATCCCTTCCGGGAGTAAAGAAGGTTTTTGTACGTTCAGGCTTCCGTTTTGATTACCTGATGGCGGATTCCAACAAGGAATTCCTGAGGGAGATCTGTAAGTACCACGTATCAGGACAGATGCGTGTGGCACCGGAGCATGTTTCCGACAATGTACTGAAGGAGATGGGTAAGCCCGGCGTTTCCGTCTATAACTCCTTCGTAAGGGAATTTGAGAAGATAAACAAGGAGATGGGACTTAATCAGTACATCGTACCTTACCTTATGTCCAGCCATCCGGGATCAAGACTCAAGGATGCCATAACTCTCGCGGAATACATAAGAGATATGGGATACATCCCGGATCAGGTACAGGATTTCTATCCAACTCCGGGTACAGTGTCCACAGCCATGTACTACACAGGTTTAAATCCTCTCACCATGGAAGAGGTATATGTTCCGAAAAATCCTCATGAAAAGGCGATGCAGCGTGCCCTTATCCAGTATCGGAGACCTGAGAACTATGAGCTGGTGAAGGAGGCGCTTCTCAAGGAACATCGTGAAGACCTTATTGGCTTCGGAGCTGAATGTCTCATTCGTCCGAGAAAACCTCAGGAGGAAGCATCCGGCGGAAAGCGTACTGAAAAGAGCCGGAATATCCGCAGTAAAACTTCCAACGGAAGACATGAAGACCGTAAAGCTTCACGAGGCGGAAACAGGAAAAAAAGTATAAGATAAAGCCACTTAAAGAGAGCATGTCACA
>ALYD01000020.1 GCA_000513555.1 Lachnospiraceae bacterium JC7 | reverse complement strand
CAGTTTTCCCACCAATAAAATAAATGGTGTTGAGTACAGGGCGGGGCATGTATTTCCTTTTGGGGCTTCGCTGGTTGATGATGCGGTTAATTTCAGTGTGTATTCCAAGGATGCTGTGTCCTGTACATTGCTTTTGTATCACAGAGGAGAAAAAGAGCCGTATCTGGAGCTGACTTTTCCGGAGGAGTTCCGAATAGGCAATGTTTTCGCCATGATGGTATTTGGTCTTAACATTGAAGAATTGGAATACGGATATAAGATGGATGGTCCCTGCGATCACGAACAGGGATTTTATTTTGATAAAGATATCCCGCTTCTTGATCCATATGCAAAGTCGGTTTCGGGAAGAGAGATCTGGGGGAAAGAGTCTGATACGAATGAGAAGTTTCAGCACAGAGGTCGTGTCATCATGGAGGATTATGATTGGGAAGGTGACAGACCATATGGCATAGCTCCTAAAAATCTGATCATATATGAGATGCATGTGCGGGGATTCACGAGACATCGATCCAGCGGGATAAAGTACAAGGGAACATTTGCGGGAGTATGTGAAAAGATACCATACCTTAAAGAACTGGGAATAAACTGCGTTGAATTCCTGCCGGTTTTTGAATTTGATGAACTTGAAAATCCGAGATATTCGGAAGGGAAGCGTCTTTATAACTACTGGGGGTACTCGACTGTGAATTTCTTTTCACCAAAGGCCGGGTATGCAGCTTCAGGGGCTTGTGGTATGGAGGCAGACGAACTGAAGAATACAGTAAAGCTTCTTCATAAAAACGGAATAGAGGTAATTCTTGACGTAGTTTTTAACCATACGGCAGAGGGTAATGAAAACGGGCCAACCATTTCCTACAGAGGAATAGACAATAGAACGTATTATCTCATGAAACCTGATGGAAGCTACGTTAATTACAGCGGGTGCGGAAACACCATGAACTGTAATAATGCTGTAGTGCGAAGTTGTATAAGAGATTGCCTTCGATATTGGGTTTCGGAATATCACATCGACGGTTTTCGTTTCGATCTCGCTTCAATCATGACCAGAGACATCGACGGAAATCCTATGATACATCCACCGCTGTTGGAGTCTCTTGCTCATGATGCTGTTCTCGGAAGTACAAAGCTTATAGCTGAGGCCTGGGATGCGGGAGGACTCTATCAGGTGGGAACCTTCCCATCATGGAACAGATGGTCGGAATGGAATGGTAGATATAGAGACTGTGTCAGAAGGTTTATAAAAGGTGATGCCGGATGTGCACCGGAATTATACATGAGAATAGCCGGTTCGGAAGATATGTACGGTGGCAGGAGCCCTGTGGCCTCTATAAATTTCATTACCTGTCATGACGGTTTTTCGCTTTATGATCTCGTATCATATAACGAAAAACACAATGAGATGAATGGTGAAGACAACAGAGACGGAGCTAATGACAACAACAGCTGGAACTGTGGTGTAGAAGGTGAGACTTCTGATCCGGATATAAACAACCTTCGTATTCGGCAGATGGAGAATATGCTGACAATGCTTTTCTTTAGCCGTGGTGTTCCCATGATCCTCTCGGGAGACGAGTTCGGAAATACACAGTTTGGGAATAACAATGCTTACTGTCAGGATAATGAGATATCCTGGCTTGACTGGACAGAATTGGAAAGACACAGGGATATTTTTCGATTTACGAGAAATCTTATTTCCTTTAGAAAAGCCCATCCGGTTTTAAGGAGTGTCGTTTTTGACAGAGGAGAGAATAATACAGGCTATCCGGAACTGTCCTTCCACGGGGAGACTCCCTGGCAGATGGACATGAGTGCGCCGAGCCTGACATTTGCATTTATGTATGCTGAGGATCACCAAAAGTATGGAGTCGACAGCGATTCTTTCATATATGTTATGGTCAATGCTCACTGGGAAGCTCACAGGTTCAGACTTCCCATAATTCCGACGGGGTTTTACTGGTATCTTTCTTCGGAAAGCGGCGGCAGAAGTTTTTATGCAGGAGATGAAGAGAAGATGAAAGGTGCTTCTGACTGGGTAGTTGGTCCTAGGATGACAGTTGTGCTGATAGCAAAGATGTAAAAGGAATAATGGGATAGATTATATGATCGAATTTTTTTAAACAGATGCAGAGAATGATGTTATGGAAGTTAAAGTGACGGCCGTTTTTTCTTAAAAATAAAAAAATTTTGCTAATAGAACATGTTATTCATGACGAATAAGTAAATAAGGATATGAAGATATCATATCAAAAGACAATATTTAAGTTTTGGGTCCCGGGGGAATTCCGGATTCCGTTAAGATTATTTCAGCCTGTTCAAAGGGGGCAGCACTATGCAAGGTTTTAAGAACATGAAGATCAGAACTAAGTTCACCACTACTGTAGTAGTCATCGCACTGGCTATAACCATCCTTGTAGGTATGTCGTTTTTCGCATTCCTCAGGATGAGCAGTATGATGGAAAGTTTTTCCACTGTGCAGTATTCAAACACGAAAGCGCAGATGAATATGCGTAAGGATATACAGACCATCAATAAGCGTATCCTTCTGACGATGCTGGATCCGGATGGAAATCCTGTTGCAGATCAGAGGGCGGATTTTGATGAGCGTTTCGGAGATATGCAGGGAGATATCGACTCCATCAGTAAAACTCTCGGTGATGATGCGCTAATTAAGACACTTCAGGAGAAGTTTAACGCCCTGAAGACAGATTCGTACAAGCTTCTGGATATGATGGACAGTGGCGATAAGGAAGGTGCCAAGGAGCTATATAAGAGTGGTTTCAATGTTACAACATCAGAGGAATTCGTATCAGCTCTCGGCGCGGTTGGAAAGCTTTCCGATCAGCAGGCTGCAGATCTCATTGCGGAAGCTGATTCATTTAAGATGAAAGTGACGGTTGTTCTGGTAGCACTGGCTGCAGCAGTTATCGTCTGTGTGATCTTTATCTTCCTGTTCCTTGCAAATAGTATCGTTAGTACTGTTGATATCGCAAATGGTACCATGGACAAGATGGCCAACGGAGACTTCCAGGTAGATATAGATGTAGATAAGCTTTCACAGGATGAGCTTGGAAACATGGTCAGAAATATGTCAGGCATGACTTTAAATCTTCGCACACTTGTAGAGGATGTCAGCTCAATGCTTACATCCATGAGTGAAGGAAACTTTGCGGTAAAGCTGGAGCATCCGGAGATATATGTTCAGGATACAATTCCTATTAAAGTGGGATTTGAAAAGATCTCAGAGAACCTATCAGATATGTTTTCCAACATGAACGATGTTGCAACACAGGTCAAGAACGGATCAGAGAAGATCGCCAACGGTTCCATGGCTCTCAGTCAGGGTGCTACAGAGCAGGCTTCAACGCTTGAAGAGCTTTCCGCAACCGTCAATGTCCTTAACGATAAGGTAAAGAACAGTGCGAAGTCAGCCAGAGACGTAGAAGAGTTCTCTGCAGGCGTAGCAGACAAGATCACCATCCAGAATGAGCAGATGAGTAAGGTTCAGGAAGCTATGGATGAGATCGAAAGCAAGTCGAATCAGATCGAGAACATCATCAAGGCAATCGATGATATCGCATTCCAGACCAATATCCTCGCTCTCAACGCTGCAGTAGAGGCAGCTCGTGCAGGATCAGCAGGTAAGGGATTTGCGGTAGTTGCAGATGAAGTTAGAAATCTTGCCGGTAAGTCAGCGGCAGCTGCTTCTGAAACATCCACACTTATCGAGTCAACCATAGCGGCAGTTCGGAACGGTTCAAAGATGATCGGAGCTGCTGCAGCAGAACTAAATGTGGTTAAGGATGACTCGGTTAAGTCCAAGGATCTGGTGGCAACCATTGCGGCAGAGATGCAGGAAGAGTCACAGTCCATCTCCGAAATCACTACAGGTCTTGAACAGATAGCTGAAGTCGTTCAGCAGAACAGCGCAACGGCAGAGCAGAGCTCCAACTCCAGCAGCGAGCTCAATGAGAACGCAAGTGTTCTTAAGGGAATGGTTGATAAGATCATTTATTAATAAGAAAGTTCTCAGCACCCGCAGAAATATATTTCATGTGGGTGCTGAGATGATATAGAGTTAAGTACATTTACTAATATTATTTTGATTTCTGTCGATATTAATTTCATGGATTTAGTAACGATCATAAACAATCATCCACAGGGAAGTGGTTGAGATCATATATAGAGGAGCGGAACCGAGTCATAGGCCTTCAGCCTGAGGAACCGCACAAAACTCCATGAAAAGTTAGTTTCCAGGGAAGGGCAAACGTTACTGATCGCTATTTATAAAATTTAGCACGCTATTTGCTGAATTTAAAAATTAAAGTTATTTTATGATTTTTAAGAGGATAGAGGGCCTGCATCATGGAAATTAACAATCAATTTATCACACCTATGAAACCATGGACTATGGGGGATTTGGGATCCCAGAGAAACGAGAGGCCACAGGAGTCTCAGGGGGCAGCATTGTTCAAGGATATCTTTGACAATGCGGTAAATAACGTAAAGGTTACCCAGGCTGACGTGGAAAATAAGCAGTACTTACTGGCTACAGGTCAGTTGGAAGATGCACATTCACTTCCGATCGCTGAGTCGAAGGCTGCCATCAGTTTGTCTATGATGATTACATTAAGAAACAAAGCTTTGACTGCTTATACAGAGCTGATCAAGATGAATACCTGATTTCGGGACGATCTGATCATAAAAGCTGTAAGTTGGGGATGGGTTTCAGAGTGGAGTGAACTTTGGATAACTTTAAAGAATCATGGGGAAAGATGCCTAAAAAGAATCGGGTTGCGATCATAGGCATCATTGCTGCAACGGTAATTGCCGCTGCAGCTGCAATCATATATTTAAATCTTCTTAGTCAAACTAAATATAGTACATTGTTCACTGGCTTGAGTACGGAAGAAGCTTCGCAGGTGGCCAACCTCCTGCAGGATCAGGGGATAGTCTATACCTACAATGCCAATGATGGTGCCATCCGTGTACCGGAGGATAAGGTAGAGTCCACTAGAGTATCGCTTCTCAGCAAGGGTTATCCCAAGAGTGGTTTTACTTATGATATGTACATAAGTAATGCAGGTCTCATGACTACAGAGTCCGATAAGGAGCTGTATACACTTTATGATCTGCAGGATCGTCTGGGAGCAACCATACGCATATTTGACGGCGTACAGGATGCAAAGGTAACCATTGCCAAGGGTTCAAATGAGAAATTTGCCCTCAGCACCACTAAGAGCATAGATGCGTCAGCTTCTGCAGTGGTGACCATGAAAGACGGGGCAAAGCTCACCGAGACCAATGCCGATGCTATCCGAAATCTCATTTCGAGATCGGTAAAGGGTGTGAATTTTACCAATGTCTCGGTATTTGACGCGAACACCATGGAAGAGGTCGGTGGAGGATCCGGCAGCGGAGAGACCAGTAAGGTCATCCAGGATCTCACCGCACAGATAGAGAACAGCATCGCACAGAACATTAAGCGAGTACTGGCAAAGCTCTACGGAGCAGAGAACATAGCGGTATCCGTTAAGGGAACTCTCGATATGACGAAGCTCATATCTGAGAATACCCAGTATACCGTTCCCGATAAGGTTGAAGAGACAGAGCGTTCCGGACTTCTCAATCATGAGGACTACAACAGCGAGAACAGCGGTTCCGCTAACGATGGTGCGGCAGGTGTTGTGGGAACCGATGCCAATGCCGACACACCGAGATATACAAACCAGAACGGAGCCAACGGAGCCAATTCCTATGCCGCCAATGCATACTCCAGAGACTGGTTGTACAACGTACTCAAGGAACAGAAGGAGATCTCTCCGGGAGTCCTTAAGGATGCAACAGTAGCGGTCGTTATCATGACTGATGACAGATCCGTACAGCAGCAGGATCTCGTTAATCTTGTTGCGGATGCAGGCGGAATCGGAAGAGCGGATGCAGCTGAAAAGATAACCATCATCCGTTCAACACCGGCTGAAGAGGAAACACAGGCTGAAGAAGTACAGCCTGAGCCTGAACCTGAATTCCCGCTTGTTACACTTATTATCGCCATCGCAGCAGGTGTACTACTTCTTCTCATACTTATACTTATTATTCTCAGGAAGAAAAAGAAGAAGAGACTTGCAGCACAGAAGGCGGCGGAGGAGGCAGCAGCTGCGGAAGCAGAGGCAGCGGCTGCAGCGGCTGCAGAAGAGGAGACAGCAGCGCAAAAGAGGCAGCGTGAAGAAGAGATGGAACTCGGAGCAGAAGAAGATACAAATGCATCAATGCAGCATGGCATGCGCCTGAAGCAGAACATCGGAGAGTTTGTAGACAACAATCCTCAGGTAGTTGCAAAGCTCATTCAGGGATGGCTGCGTGAAGAAGATGAGGAGGCTAGAAACAATGGCAGAAGAGACCGTTCAAGAAGGTAGTGCAACAGAGAGCAGTTCCAAGGATGAGGGTTCCAAGCGCAAGCTGACGCAGAAACAGAAAGCCGCTCTTGTGGTTGTTTCCATAGGAGCTGACAGAGCATCACAGTTATATAAGTACTTAAATGAAACAGATATAGAAGAACTTACTTATGAGGTGGCAAGGGTTGGAAAGACCACCAACCAGGAAGTGGAAGACACTCTGGATGAGTTCTACAAGCTTTGCCTGACTCATAAGATGATGACAGACGGTGGTATAGACTACGCTAAAAACGTACTTGAGAAAGCATTTGGCGAGTCTACAGCCAAGAACCTTCTGGACAAGGTTTCCAAGACTCTTGCATCCAAGCCGTTCAACTTCTTTGCAAAGGGAGACCCGAAGGCGCTCCTGTCACTGCTTGGTACAGAGAGACCGCAGGTTATCGCACTTATCATGTCATACATGGAAGCTGAGCAGTCGGCTAAGGTGCTTGAGAACCTTCCGGAGGAAAAACGTATCCCTACAGTTACTGCTATGGCAAACATGGATCGAGTATCACCTGATGCTATACAGATAATTGAAAACGAAATGAAACGTAAGTTCAGCTCTATCATCACCAGTGAGGACAATATGAACCTCGGTGGTATCGATTATGTTGCTGACGTAATGAACCACATCGACAGAAGCTCCGAGAAGAAGATCTTCGACGAGTTGGATGTATCGAATCCTACACTTTCAAAGGATATCCGAGACAAGATGTTCGTATTCGAAGACATCCTTACCATGGACAACCGTTCTGTTCAGAGATTTATACGAGATTGCGATACCAAGGATATCGTATTTGCTATGAAGACAGCAAGCGACGAGATGAAGGATATCTTCTTCGGTAACATGTCCAAGCGTCAGGCAGAGACAGTTAAGGGAGATATGGAAACAACCAGCAATGTACGTCTCAAGGATGTTGAGGAGGCTCAGTCGCGTATCGTTAACCTCATCCGTAAGCTGGAAGAGCAGGGCGAGCTTGTAATCAACAAGGGAGGTGGAGAAGATACAATCATTGTATAAGGGTAAAGCCTCTAGAGCCATCATCAAGGGTGGACGCAATGCGAGTATCCAACAGTTCGCTTCCACAGTGGAGGTATTTAAAAAGGGCGAGGAAGTTCAGGAGGAGGTCGATACTCAGGAAACAAAGCCGGATAGAGAAGCAACTTTTCAGGACTATAGAGATATGCCGCTTCAGAGACCGGACCAGTTGTTTCAGAACGGAGCCATCAAATCAGACGAAGAGATCTCCATCATGCAGAGAAAGATGCTGAGAGATGCAGCCGACAGAGCTGAAAAGATCATCAATATAGCAAAGATGGAGGCAGAACAGATAAAAACGGATGCCTATGAAGAAGGATATAACAGCGGTCATCAGGAGGGGATGCAGGACGGACGGGAGGCAGCCAAGCAACAGGCGGAAGCCGAGTTTAAACAAACAGTGGAAAAGTATCAGACAGCCGTAGCACATTCCATTATCCAGATCGGTGAGGAACGGGACGAGAGCTTTCACAGGTATCTGGATGAGCTTAAGAATGTAGCCATAGCTGTGGCCGAAAAGGTCATACATATAAGTCTGGAGACCTCAGGTGAGATCATCAAACGAATGATCATAGCAGAAGTTGAAAAAATGAAGCGGACTGAGTGGATCAAGATCTATATTGACAAGTTTGACTACGAGCAGCTTATCTCCGTGGATGAGGATGTGGCAGCAGATCTGGCCAGAATTTCCGACAATGTAAAGTTCGTTGTTCAGGATAAGGAAAAGGTAGGATACGCGGTCATAGAGACTCCTAGTGAGATGATAGACATCGGTGTAGATTCTCAGATAGACAACATAAGAGAGAACCTGAATGGAGTTAGCCTGGGTGATGATGTTGAAGAGGGTATAGAGTAATGTTTGAAAAGCTTCCGGAAATTATCAGGAAGTCAGAAACAGTCGGACGTGTAGGTAAGATAGAGAATATCGTTGGAATGGCCATAGAGGCTTCCGGCGATAAAGCCAGCATAGGGGACATCTGCATGATCCATAACGATGAACTGAATAAGAGCATTCCGGCAGAGGTGGTCGGATTTAAGGGAGATAAGATACAGCTTATGACTTATGAGGCTACACCCGGTATCACATCGGGAAGTTTCGTAAGAAACACGAAACACAGGCTGAGGGTGCCTGTGGGCAACTTCCTTAAGGGCAGGATCGTCAATGCTTTGGGACAGCCCATGGATGGTGGCGAGCCGTTTCCTGTAAACGCTACTACCTACACAGTAAACAGTGCTTACACCAATCCTCTGGACAGACCTCCTATTCGTTCAAGACTGGATTTTGGCATCAAAGCGATCGATGGATTAAATACTATAGGCAAGGGACAGCGTATCGGCATTTTTGCAGGCTCCGGGGTAGGTAAATCCACACTCATGGGTATGATAGCAAAAAATGTCAAGACTGATATAAATGTTATAGCCCTGGTTGGTGAGAGAGGCCGTGAGGTTTTGGAATTCGCCCAGAAGGATCTCGGAGAGGAAGGGATGAAGAGATCCATTCTGGTGGTGGCCACATCGGATCAGCCGGCTATGCTGAGACTAAAGTGTCCTTTAGTTGCAACGACTATAGCGGAGTATTTCCGCGACAGGGGGATGGATGTACTGCTAATGATGGATTCCCTTACACGATATGCCATGGCACAGCGTGAGATAGGGCTCGCTACAGGAGAACCTCCTATAGCGAGAGGCTATACGCCTTCCATTTATGCGGAGTTTCCGAGACTTCTCGAGAGAGCAGGACAATTTAACAGGGGTTCCATAACCGGCGTATATACGGTACTTGTGGAAGGTGATGATACGAATGAGCCAATAGCCGATACTGTAAGAGGTATTCTGGACGGACATATAGTCCTTTCGAGAGCTCTGGCGGCAGAGAATCATTATCCTGCCATAAACATAGGCGCCAGCGTCAGCCGTCTCATGGTGGAGATAGTTTCTCAGGAGCATAACAAATACGCATCAAAGATGCGTAATCTTCTGGGATTGTATCAGAAGAATGCTGATCTGATATCCATCGGCGCCTACAAAAAGGGTACCAATGCGGCTTTGGATGAGGCGATCAGCAAGTACGCTGATATCAATAAATTTTTGATTCAGGGTACGAAGGAAGCATTTTCCTATGACGAGGTGTTGGGACAGCTTAAGAGCATTGTTGGTTAAGAAGCTGTGGGCTTTTTTTAACAAAAAGCGACATTCAGCGGAAGCTGACAATGCAAATTAAATTTTTGCTGGCATTTCTGGAGAAAGGTGGCAACTGATGAAAAGATTTCAATATAATCTTCAGTCTGTACTCGAGTACAAACAGAGTGTGCTTGATGATCTGAAAGAACAGTATGCGATCAGAATGAAATTCGTCGAAGAAAAGAAGCTGCAGATAGCAAATCTTAGGGCAAAAGCCGATGCTTTAAATCTTGAATTTGACGGTATAAAGCAGCAGGGAGCGGCTATCGAAAAATTTTTGATGTACGCAAATATGATAGACAATCTGGATAAACAGGTTGAAGTTGAAAAAGAAGCACTTAAGATTTTGCAGGCTAATGCCGATAAAAAGAAAGAGGAGGTTATCGCGGCGAACATCGACGTGAACAAGTTTGAAAAACTCAAAGAGAAAAAGCAGGAGATCTATAAAGCTCAGGAGCAGAAGGACAATGAAGCTTTTATCGATGAGTTTGTCAACAATCAGCAGAATTCGGTAGTCAGGTCTGCCTGACAGGAATCTGCATAAAAACGGTGATCCTCATGCTAAGCATGGATTACATATATATAACCAAGGAAAGGAGGAAACAATTTGGAAGCGGTAAACAATTACTTTTCCGGGTCTGTGAGATCAGTTCCATGGACTACCGGAACTTCCGGATTCGGACAGAACACTGATCTGTTATCAACAGGCGGAGTTCCATTTTCCAGTCTGTTGCAGGGAAGCAACACTGTAAAAGGAAAAGACAGCTATGATGTGAAAAAGCCTGTGACTAATCAGGATAAGCCGGGAAACAGTTCAAGATCTGACAACAGCGGTAAGACTCCAAAGTCACCAAACGGTGGTCAGAACACAGTTTCACCTGACAGTTCAGCTGATGCCGCAGTGAACGACACAGAGGAGGTGAAGAACGGTAATGCTGATGATATGACAGCTATGCTTTTACTGATGAGTAATCTTCAGGCAGACCGTATCACAACAGCCAGCAACGGTGTTGAACTAGTGACAGAAAAGATCACAACAGAGGCAGCTCCGCCAGCAACGGATGTATCCGGTGTCATCAATACAGGTGATGCTCCTACAGTGTCAACCAGCAATCTGGTTCCCACAGCTCTGGGCGAATCTGTTTCCGGAACAAACGTTAAGAGTGAGAGCTCGGCAGCAGCTCTTGAGGAGGAAAGAAACGGCACTGCTAATATCGATGGAAAGAAAGTAGAAGAAACAGTTACCGGTAAGTATGATCCTGCAGAGATCCTGAAGAGTCTCGAAGGACAGGGAAGAATAGTTTCCAACAGTACCAACAGTCCGACAGGGACACCGTCCATGGATACTAACGGTCCAACAGGAAGGGCACCGGATAATCAGATCAACAGAACTGAGATGGAAATGGGACCTGTTGCACCAAAACAGCAGGAGACAAAGGCGTCCACGGATTCTTCAGAGAAAGATCCTATGGAAGGATTCACAGAGATTCATGGGTCGACACCTTCACCTTTTGCAAACCAGACAAATCAGGCATCTGCTAACACTCAGACGACGGCAAGCAATGAGACCATGATGATGAGAACAGCGGAGTCAACATTGGCGTCGGATCTTACCAATCTTCTCTCATCCAGATTCCCGACACAGAACGGACAGCTCACCATAGAGCTCGATCCTGAGAATCTCGGAAAGATAACCATCAATGTAAGCTATGATTCAGGACATGCACAGGTTTCCATCAGTGCTACCAATCAGAAGACAGTTGAGATACTTACACAGAGTGCACCGGCTATGGCGAATATCATTCAGCAGAAGACCGGGCAAGAGACACAGGTATATATCCCCAATGCACAGCAGAGCAGTGCAAAACAGGATATGGCAAGCGGCAGAGAATCAAATGAAAATGCAGCTCAGCAGCAGGCGAGACAGCAGGCACAGCATGGACAGCAAAGTGCGGAGAGCAGCATAGCATTTTTACAGCAGATGAGACTAGGACTTGTCTGACAATCCATGAAAGGAGTACGGATATGGCAGAAGTATCAGGTGTATCAAGTTCATCAAGTCCCTATGTACAAAAAGTAGCAACTCCTGAACCGAACGAGAAAAACACACTGACCATAAGCAGTTATTTTAAGCTTCTGGCAGCACAGCTCGCCAATCAGGATTACACCAATCCTATGGATAACAGTGAGATGTTGGCACAGATGTCACAGATGGCCATGGTTCAGTCACTTACATCCATGACGGAGTCAGTTGAGAGTCAGATAGCATTTGCACAACAGAGCTATTCTGTAGGCATGATAGGCAAGGAGATCACAGTAGTGACGGAACCTGACGCCATAAGCGGACAGTCGGCTGAAACCAGAACAGGAACAGTTGAAGCGGTTTATCTTGCGGATGATGAGCCTGTAATAAGACTCAGCGGCGACACCACAGATTATAAGATCTCACAGATCGTCAGCATCAGGAATACAGGTTCAGGATCAGCTACAGGTCCCTCAGGTACAGTGAATACAACTCACTCAGGAAACGGACCGGTGACAGTGGATACCTCAGGTTCAGGCCCTGTAAGCACAGATAACTCCGGCGGAGGCCCGGGAACCATCTGATAACATGTAATCAGAAAATAAAAATTGAATAGTAGATCAGGAAAGGAACAGCAATGGATTTTGATCTTAATGCTAGAAAGATTCAGTCCGTTCAGTATCAGAACTTAGTTGAAAAGACGAGTCAGGCTACAGTTTCTAAAGATAATGGCCCTTCCTTTCAAGACGAGTTATACAAACTTAACCGGCAGGTAAGAGAGGAACTCAGCTTCAGTAAACATGCAGCGAAACGGCTGGAGGAGAGAAATATCGAAATGAGCGAAGGGCTCATGGATGATCTCCAACATGCAGTGGAAGAGGCAAGGAAGAAAGGTGCCAGGGATGTGGCAGTGATAGGCCGGCAGGGAATCTTTATAGTGAACGTACCAAATAACGTCGTGGTAACTACCATGGCAGAAAATGACATGAAGAATAAGACATTAACAAATATAGACAGTGCAGTTTTTATGTAGGCAGGACCTTTACAGGATGCCGTAGACACGCCCTGAAGTGACGTGTCCGGAACAGCACTTTCTATCACGAAAGATCGGGAATGGCCGTAAAGGATGTGGGGGGTACCGTACCCCCTGAGGGGGACTTTGGGCTTTATCCCGGATAGAAAGGATTAAAAATATGTTAAGAGCAATGGATTCAGGCGTAGCAGGTTTAAGAGCTCATCAGAACAAGCTGGATGTTATCAGTAACAATATCGCAAACGTTAACACCTTTGGTTTCAAGGCTCAGACCTTCAGCTTCAAGGATACCATGTATCAGACAACAGTAGCTTCATCTCAGGGTAATACAGCTACAACAGCTACAACAACAACTGCTAAAGGAAGTGAGGTTTCAGGAGGATTGAATGCTTCTCAGTATGGTTATGGTTCACTTACAGGAAGCATTGCAACGGATTTT
This sequence comes from Lachnospiraceae bacterium JC7, assembly GCA_000513555.1. Classification (GTDB taxonomy): domain Bacteria; phylum Bacillota; class Clostridia; order Lachnospirales; family Lachnospiraceae; genus Oribacterium. Next base: position 38,028 of record ALYD01000020.1, on the reverse strand, counting down.
ACATCTTCAACACCTACCTTCCTAGGGGGATTTAGTGCATGTGTAAACGGAGCGGGATTCTTTGTTACTAGTGCATCCAATGATGAGAGAGGCGTTTTAGCTAATAATAAAACGGCAAATGCTGATATGAGTGCGGTAACTTCAGCTATGAAGAATGCAAATTTTGCATATACCAGAGTCGGTCAGTTTAGTGTGGATTCTAACGGGTATATAGTAGATTCAAATGGTAATTTTGTATACGGTTTCAGACCGGACACATATACAGATCCGTCCTATTATGGAGGTACTGAAGCTGGCGAGCAGAAGATATATGCACTTAGGGCACCTAATACAAATGTAGTAATAAAAGAAGTTACTGCTACTGATCCGGGTAAAGTTTCTACAAAGGCCGAAGATTATACAGGGACTGGAATACAGCTTAAAAGTGTTGAAATTGGAAATGATGGAGTTATTAAAGCAGTTGTAGAGGCCAAAAAGAGTGCCAGTGACACTAGTACGACAGAGACTACGATCATCATAGGTAAGGTGGCTGTTGCATCCTTCCAAAATCAGGGGGGTCTTACAAAGGCAGGAAACAACACTTTTAATGCAAAATCGGGTGATAATACAGGAGCTGTATGTGCTTCTGAGCCAGCTACAGGTGCAACACCGAGCCTCATGGCAGGATATGTTGAAGGTTCCAATACCGATCTTGCGAAGGAATTTTCAGACATGATAACTACCCAAAGAGGCTTCCAGGCTAATTCAAAAATAATTACTGTTTCTGATGAAATACTGCAGGAACTTGTAAATATGAAGAGATAAGCTTATAATAACGCTTAAAATAATTAAAAATTTTGATAGCGGCGTTATACTTAGCGCCGCTATAGCCGATAAAATGAGAGGGTATATAAATTTATGATAGAGCTCATACGATTGAACGGGGAACCGTTATACGTGAGTTACCTCCAGATCCTGAGTGTGGAGAAGATACCTGAGACCAAGGTGAAACTGACCACAGGTGACTACTATATCGTCAGGAATACTCTTGAGGATATAGAGGAACAGATAAAGAGATTTCTTCACGATGTTGTTATATTGGGGAAAGTTGTAGTTTCGGATGATGGAATGTGAGTGAGGGGGCATAGGTCTCTTTAGAGACCTGAGTACAGTGTCGGTTCACAGGGAATCAGGAGAACCGATATCCCATCATATGGAGGCTTAGGTAATGGATTTAACGATTATCATCGGTTGGATCATAGCAGCGGCTCTGATCGTCAACGGTATCGGAATGGACAAGTTGGGAAACTTCGTAGATGTTCCTTCCTTTGTCATAGTTATCGGCGGTACTATCGCCTGTCTTATAGCTTGTTACCCCTTCAGAATACTGAAGGATATACCTAAACATATTGGAACCTGTTTAAGAGGCGGAAAGAAGTATGATGTTCCGAAGACTGTAGAACAGCTTGTTGATCTCGCTATGATAGCGAGACAGAGCGGACTTCTGGCTCTGGAAGAAAAAGCAGGTGAGATAAAGGAACCGTTTTTTAAATCAGCGGTCCTCATGATCGTAGATGCTAACGATCCTGACAAGGTAAGATTTATTCTTGAACGTCAGGTTGAAGATATGATGACCCGCCATGATGAGGCGAGAGGTCTTTACATCAAGGGTTCGGCACTTGCACCGGCCTTCGGTATGATCGGAACCCTTGTAGGACTTGTAAACATGCTTAGAGGTATGGATCTTTCAGGTTCTGGAGGAGCAAGTACCCTTGGTCAGGATATGGGTGTTGCCATGATCACAACTTTCTATGGCTCAGCGTTCTCAAATGTTATTTTCCACCCTATCGCACAGAAGCTTGCAGTACGTGAGGGAGAGGAAGTCCTCTACTGCTCGACGGTTATAGAAGGCGTTATCTCCATACAGGCAGGAGAGAACCCTAAGTATATCAGAGAACATCTTCTTGCATCACTGCAGCGTGGTCAGCAGACCAAGCTTCTCAAGAAGGCCGGAGACGGAGGAGGTAAGTAAGCTATGAAAAAGAAAGGGGGAGGCGGTGACGAAGGCGGAAGCTGGATGGACACATATGGTGACCTCGTAACCTTGCTTCTTTGCTTTTTCGTTCTACTGTACTCCATGTCAAGTGTAGACAGTGCCAAGTGGGATCTTTTCGTAAGAAGTATTTATCCCGATGGTAAAACTCCCAGTGAACGTGCTGCCGAAGCCAACAAAGACACAGCACTTGTAAACAGCCAGGTGGTTGAGGACGGAGTACAGCCGGAGGGTATCATCGGAAATCCGGAGATCGAGGAGAATCTGATACAGGAATCGGATCTTTCTCAGATCTATCTTCAGATCGCAAGGGCTCTGAATGAGGCCGGTGTAGAAGGTGTTACCGTAACAAGAGGTGAAGATTACACCTTTGTAGTATTTAAGGATAAGGCCTTCTTCGCAGGAGACAGTTCAGCACTTACTGAACAGGGACAAAGGACATTGGATATCTTCTGCGATGTCATTAAGAACGACAACGAACTTATCTCACAGGTAAACGTAATGGGACATACGGCTCAGGCTGATCCTGTACGTATTAATAACGCCAGAAATGACCGAATGCTGAGCTCCATGAGAGCGGCAGAGGTTGTTATCTATATACAAAATAAAAACTTCCTTGATCCTGATAAGCTGGTAAGTATCGGATACGGACAGTTCAGACCTCTGGAGGATAACAGCACAAGCGAGGGACGTGCTGCCAACCGAAGAGTCGAGATCCTTATGATAGATAAGGACGGTGCCGTACGAGACATGGATCAGTATTATAAGGAACTCAATGAAGGTGTAAATGCGGACACGACCATCATTACGACAGGTGAAAGTGCCGCACCGGCAGATGATGGAGTATCTGCCGGCACAAGTGGAGAAACGACAGTCATCACTCCTGCTCAGGATGATGCGTCGAACATTAGCTCATCCGCCGAAGGAGTGTCGGGTCAGGCTGAATATCAGGAATATGCAGCCAATGCAGTGGATGATATCAATTCACTGGATGCAGCTTTACAGGCCGACCAGGCTGTATCCGGACAGGTACCTGCCGGATAGTAAAGAAGGGTTGTTAAACAGAGTATGAAGTGGGGTGTTTAACATATGGCAGACGTACTATCGCAAAGTCAGATTGATGAACTACTTAAATCCATGGCTGGCGGTGGCGGAGGAGGAAGTTCTGCACCGGCGGAAGAAAAAAAAGTAGAGACCAAAAAAGAGGCTGTCGCAGAACCGGAAGTCAAGGAAGAAGAGAACTACAACAAGTATGACTTCTACAGTCCTCGTAAGTTTACGAAGGAGAAGATCAAGCTTCTGCGCAGTATTTATGAGAACTATGCGCGTATCCTTACGTCACAGGTAAACGGTGTGTTCCGTGTAATGACGGATATCACGGTTATCGAGCTCAGAGAGAGCCGTTACTATGAGTACGTTAACATGTTCCATGAGAACGACTGTATGTCCATAGTTGACACGCATTTCAGCGATAAGGGGAAGAGTAATGTTCCGATGATGATATATGCGACACCGGGACTGATTATCACTCTTATTAACCATATGCTTGGCGGAGGGGATTCTGTTATCAGGGTTGAAGATAACTATCGTTATACGGACGTTGAGATGGCTCTTTATCGAAGAGTCCTGGATTATATCATCCATTCAATGGATGATGGATTCTCTAACTACATAAACATCAATTTCAAGATGCAGAGAGTAGAAGAGAACCCTTCCATGACACAGGAAATAGGTCTCGATGAGACGGTTGTAATTATAGTTCTAAACGTTGACGTATCAGGACTTGCAGCCGAGAAAATAAGACTATGTATACCGGGAACTCTTCTTGAACATATTTTCAAGATCATAGATAACCGTAAGCATATAGCAAGAGGTTTCTCATATGAGAACAATTCCGATGTGATACTGAATCACATTAAGGATACAAGATTCCCTATCACAGGACAGCTTGGAATCATCAGGCTGGATATCAGTGATGTTTATCATCTTCAGGTAGGGGATGTAATAGATATGAACAAATCCTCCAAGAGTCAGGTCAAGCTCTTTGTAGGCAGGCAGCCTTGGTTCATGGGTACCATGGGCATCTACAAAAAGAACATAGCTGTAAGGATCGATGAAAGGATCAAAGCTGTGGGAAAAGAGAAGGGATCTGAAGAGGATGAGATCGCGGCACTGTTGGGTGAATCTGTGGAACAGAAGACCGGATAAGGCTTCTTAACACAGTTCATTATATAAATGTAAACAATATTAAAAGCTAGGAGAAAAAAAGTATGGCAAAGATTATGCTGGTTGATGATGCTGCATTCATGCGCATGATGGTTAAGAATTCACTTACAAAGGGTGGCTTTGCTGACTGTGAATATGTTGAGGCACAGGATGGCGCAGAAGCAGTAAAGAAGTTTGATGAGGAGAATCCGGATCTTGTTATCATGGATATCACCATGCCTAACATGGACGGACTGCAGGCACTTAAGAAGATCAAGGAATCACACCCTGATGCCAAGATCGTTATGTGTACAGCCATGGGACAGGAATCAATGGTAGTTGATGCTATAAAGTCCGGCGCGAGAGATTTCGTTGTTAAGCCGTTTAACGCTGAGAGAATTACTTCTACAGTAAAGAATATACTCGGCTCTTAAAGGTCAAGGACAGCATTCTCCTGCGACTCCGGTCTTTCGGATACTGAGTTTTGGTATCCGGGAGCTGTTGTATCAGAAAAGAGGGATGAAGATGTCTTATTTGAGCTCTTTTGATATTTGTGCATCCGGAATGAGCGCTCAGCGCATCCGGATGGACATAGCTGCAGAGAATATTGCCAATGTTGATACGACCCGGACTGAAGCCGGGGGCCCGTATCAGCGAAAGGATGTCGTGTTTGAAAGCTTTGGTGAGGGATCTTTTGCTGAAGCGTTTAGAAACGCCCAGTTGGGAAAAGGCTTTCATACCGCAACAAAATCGGGAGTCCGCGTGTCGCAGATCATCGCAGATACACGTGAGATGAAACGAGTATTTAATCCGGCCCATCCTGATGCGGATGCGGATGGATATGTAGAAATGCCCAATGTTGATGTACTGAAGGAAACAGTAGACAGTATGTCCGCTACCAGATCTTATGAAGCGAACGTTACTGCACTTAATGCTATGAAGGCGATGGCACAGAAGGCACTTGAGATCAAAGTTTAACTAGTATGAGGGGTAAAGGAGAGTAGCTAATGGGTGCTGGTCGCTTTAATAACATGGAAATTGACGCCATAGGCGAGATAATGAATATCAGCCTTGGCTCATCGGCAACAGCATTATCTACAATGCTCGGTACGAAGGTCAACATCACTACGCCTGTTGTACATGTGCAGAATCGTTCGGAGTTCGAGTTCAGAGAGCTTGAACCTGCAGTTGGTGTAGAGATTTCATATGTAAAGGGGCTGGATGGCAGAAATGTCATGATGTTCAGCAGGAATGATGTACGTGTCATCGTCAGTATGATGATGGGTATGGACATCCCTGAAGAAGATTTCGTTATGGATGAGATGAATGCATCTGCCATAAGAGAAGTCATGAACCAGATGATGGGTTCTTCTGCCACCGCTCTTTCTGAATTTCTCGGTGTGACGGTAGATATCTCTACGCCGGTGTCTTTTGAAGTTCCCAATGAAGAAGAATTTAAGGATAAATATTTTCCGGGTGATGAGGAACGAGTTGTAGTCTGCTTTACCTTGGAGATCGAGGACAAGCAGCTGGAGAGTGAGTTCCTGAATATCATGTCGGTATCACTCGTAAGAAGGCTCCTCGTACCATTTGCAGAGCAGTTCGGAATAGAACTAAGCAGTGACGAAGGAGACGATGGAGCAGCGGCGGCAGCACCTGCAGAAGAGGCAGCACCCGCACCTGAGCCTGCACCGGCTCCAGCGGCTTCCGGTTCCAGCGGACCGCTTGATCAGGCTACTGTGGATGCACTCCTTAACGGAGGAGCGGCAGCGGCACCTGCACCTGAGCCTGCACCGGCTCCTGCGGCAGCAGCGCCACCTCCACCACCTGCACCTGCAGCAGCACCTCCACCACCTGCACCGGCTCCTGCGGCAGCAGCGCCGGCTCCACAGCCTATGCCTGCAGCGGCAGCACCTGCCATGGCACCTCAATATGTACAGGGTACTCCGGGAGCACCGGATCCGATGACGCTACAGCTGCTTAATCAGATGCAGCAGTCACAGACTCAGATGATGCAGCTCATCAAGGACATAGAGGAAGACAGAAGAGCAGGCAGGAACAGGCAGGGAGTTAAGGTGACTTCGCTTAATTCACCTGAATACGGTGAAAGTGAAGATTCCGGTGAGCAGGAAGAAAATAAGGAAATGCTCATGAAGGTTCCTCTCGAGATTTCGGTTGAAATCGGAAGAACCAAGAAGCTTGTTAAAGATATCCTTGAATTTACACAGGGTTCCCTTGTGGTTCTGGATAAGATGGCCGGTGAGCAGGCAGATCTCTATGTAAACGGAGAGTGCATAGCTCGTGGAGATATAGTTGTAGTTGAAGATAATTTCGGTATTCGTATCACCGAGATCGTCAATAAGGAAATAAATCCGGAAAGTTTGTGATCATATGCATAGCACGATTTCACTTGTATCCGGATTTCTGGTATTTGTTCTCATACTGCTGCTGGCTTATGCCTGCAGCAAGTATCTGGGCAAAACATGGCAACGCAGCAGTACTGCGAAATTTATGGAAGTCATTGATCAGCTTGCAGTTGGACAGGATCGGCTGCTCCTGATCGTAAGGATAGAAAAAAAATACTATCTTATGAGCTCAAGTTCTCAGGGGGTTTCTTTCCTCAAAGAGCTCGATGGCGATTTCTCGCCGGAAAGGAGTATCGAGACTCCGCTTCATGGCGATTTTTCTCAGTATCTGAACAGATATTGGAAGCAGTTCAGAGACGGAAAGGATAGCAGTAAATGATGGGGGATTTACTGACTGGCTTAAACGGCGGCAATGTTCCGACACTTGATCTGATATTCATGCTAACGATGGTGGCTTTGGTGCCATCCATCGTGGTTATGATGACTTCGTTCACTCGAACGATTATTATCCTGTCTTTTACACGTACCGCAATGGGCGTTCAAAATACTCCGCCCAACATGGTCATAGCGGGTATTTCATTGTTTCTCACATTATTTATCATGAGTCCTACCATAGCACAGATAAATGAAGTGGCTTACCAGCCCTATCGTTCAGGGCGAATAAGTCAGGAGGAGTGTATCAAGAGAATGGCGGGACCGGCAAAGGAATTTATGCTCCGGAATACAGAAAAGGAGACCCTCGACCGTTTTGTAGATATGGCTGAAATTGCTGAACAGGATGATGTCAGAGACTATCCTCTTACGGTGATAACTCCTGCATTTATGACCTCAGAACTTAAAAGAGGTTTTACTGCAGGATTTTTGCTCTATTTACCGTTTCTTTTGATAGATATCGTTGTATCTACGACTCTTATGGCTATGGGAATGGTAATGCTGCCGCCTACTATGGTATCGATGCCTTTCAAACTGCTTCTTTTTATAACTGTAAATGGATGGGAGCTTTTATTCTCTACCATCATAAACAGCTTCAGATAGGAGAAAGACTATGACCACAGAACTTGCGCTGGATATGCTGAGACAGACCTTTCAGCTTGCATTGGAGATAGCATTGCCGCTTCTTCTCATCAGTATGATAGTGGGTGTCATATTGGCGATCTTCAGTGCCGCTACATCCATAAACGAGCAGACCCTTACTTTTGTTCCCAAGCTTTTATCTATATTAATTGTTCTTGCACTCTTAGGAAGTACCATACTCGTGAAGATCTGTGATTTTACGATACAGATATTTGAGCTCATCGCAACCGGAGGCTGATATGATCATTCTGTTTAGTTTCATCGTCATGAGGGTAACGGGAGTGGTGGAATTAAATACGGTTATTTCAAGAAAAGAGCTGCCTGGTACGGTAAAAGGGATGTTTATATTTATGATATCGGCCATGATCTTTGTATGGACCGGAGGGGTCCTCATGGCTGAGCCTGAGACTCTTCTTGAGTATGGATTCATGCTTGTAAAGGAGCTTGCGATAGGTGCCTGTATCGGTTTTGGTATGGAGCTTACATTGGCGGTAATTCGCTTCGGCGGTACCGTCATTGATTTTATGATGGGTCTCAATATGGCGCAGATGTACGATCCTTCTTCAAACCAGCAGGTCACTCCCAACGCTAACAGATTTGCCATATTTATGTGCCTGATCTTTTTCATAACAAACGGGCATCTGAGGTATTTTGAGATAATCTTCAATTCGATCAAACTCATACCTTTCGGAATGGTACAGATTAATTTCAATATCGCGACATATATGCTGGAAATGTTCAATGACTGCATGATCATGGGGATTGAATTTGCTTTTCCGCTGATAGCCATCGAACTTTTGACGCAGATATGTCTAGGTATACTGATGAGAGTCATACCTCAGTTGAATATATTTTCCGTGAATTTCCAGCTTAAGATCATCGCGGGTATGGTGATGCTTCTGATACTTTACAACCCGATGTCCGAGTTCATCATAAATATTCTTGAGGATATGTACACACATCTTGATGAGATAACATTTATACTTGCAGGATAGTTTAAGAACGTACATAAGTGCTTCGGATATAACTGTCATACAAGAGTGTGATAAGAGTATACAGTGATTAAAAGGAGAAAACTATGGGTGATGATGGTGCCGATAAAACCGAGGAGCCTACCGCGCATAAGCTAAGTGAGGCAAGAAAGGAAGGAAATGTGTGCCAGAGCAAGGATATCGCAACGGTGGTGATGCTGTTAGGTGTCTTTGTAATGGTTCGTATTATGATTCCTACCATATACAATTACATAATCAGTTTTCTGCGATTCGTACTTGATTGCATATACCATTCAGAACATGATCCTGTAAACGGGGCTTTGTTCTATAGATTCATGATATATGCTTTGATCTGTACTATGCCTATTCTTCTTGTGGCAATGATACTGGCTATCCTGTCACATGGAGTACAGACAAGATTTAACTATTCAAAAAAAGCTACCAAGGTCAAGTTCAATAAACTGAATCCTATTTCAGGTATAAAGAAGCTGTTTTCCATGAGCAATTTTGTGGAAGTTTTGAAAAATACCTTGAAGATAAGTCTTTTGATCATACTTCTGTTTTTTGTGATCAAAGAAAAGCTTCTTCCTATAGCGAGAACGCTGAATATGAGCCCGTTCAATTCGACCCTGATGTTACTGGGATTTATATGGGATCTGATACTCAGGGTGGTGATGGCATTTTCAGTCATAGCTTTTTTGGACTATCTTTATCAGAGATGGAAGTACCACAAGGATCTCATGATGACCAAGCAGGAAGTCAAGGATGAGATGAAGATGCTTGACGGTGATCCTAAGATAAAGGGAAAGATGAAGCAGATGCACAGGGAGATGACTAATCGGCGTATGATGCAGGAGGTCCCTCAGGCAGATGTCATCATACGTAACCCGACTCATGTGGCTGTTGCGCTCAAGTATGATCCAGATAAACATGGAGCTCCCTATGTGGTGGCTAAAGGACTGGATTTTATGGCTCTAAAGATAGTTGAAGTCGGTGATAAGAATGATGTCCCATGGATAGAGAATAAGCCGCTGGCGAGGGCACTTTATGCGTCCTGTGAGATAGGACAGGAGATTCCGGTAGACTATTACAGTGCGGTAGCAGAACTTCTTGTATTTATCTACCGTCAGAGGAATGGCGGAGAGTTGCCGGCATAACACTTTGTTGATCAAGTCTGATAATTATTGCAGGAATATGAATTATTAAAAAATCCTTATTTTTAGAGAAATTAAATATTATTTCAAAAAAATTAATAGAATTTATAATTTTATCGAGACAATATGATTAATAGCATTTATAATAATCATATCTGAATTATGTACGTAAGGTATAGAGAGTAGAGTAAAAAGAATAAGAAAACAGATCACAGACTATGAAATGGACGAAATTTATTGCAGATAATTCCATCGTTGTCATGGCACTGGTTATCATACTGTTGCTGATCATCCCGCTTCCGCCATTCATGGCGGATATGTGTATAGTCCTGAATATGGCTATATCCATGATGGTCCTTGTCATCACTATGACTATCCACAGTCCGCTTGAATTTTCGATTTATCCGTCATTGCTTCTGTTAACTACACTGTTCCGTCTTGGCATCAATGTTTCTACAACCAGAAACATCCTGTCCAGCGGCGGTTTCTCTGGACAGGTCATCAAGGCTTTCGGTGACTTCGTTCTGCAGGGAAATGTTGTTGTCGGTCTTGTAATCTATATCGTCATCGTTCTCATGAACTTCACAGTCATCACCAAGGGTGCTGAACGTGTAGCTGAGGTATCGGCAAGATTTAACCTCGACGCTATGCCGGGAAAGCAGATGGCTATCGACTCGGATCTTAATGCCGGTCTCATCGACGAGCAGGAAGCTGCACGCCGAAGGATGAATGTTCAAAGAGAGTCCGATTTTTACGGTTCCATGGATGGTGCCACGAAGATCGTAAAGGGTGACGGAGTAATGTCACTGATCACTACCGCGATTAATCTTATCGGCGGCAGTGTCATAGGTATCATTCAGTCCGGACAGGACATAGGTACCGTATTAAACACATACACTATTGCAACCGTTGGTGATGGTCTTGTGGGACAAATCCCATCACTTCTTATTTCCACAGCAACCGGCATGATCGTAACCCGTGCCGTGGCAGAGGGATCACTGAACGAGGACATCTCAAAGGAATTTCTGGCACAGCCAAGATCATTTATGATCGCAGGCGGTGTCATTTGTGTACTTTGCATCATTCCGGGTATGCCTATTTTCCAGATCCTTTTAACAGGTTTTGGATTTATGGCAGCTGGTTATATGATGCAGCGGAGGATACTTGAAGCTCCTGAGGCAGTCAGAGCCGAGGCATACAGAGCAGCAAGCCACAGTGCAAGACAGAGGATCGGAAATGTCGGCATGGAAGAGCCTGAAGCTTTGGAACAGGAAGCTAAAACTGAAAAGGCACCGGCACAGACTCAGGAAGAGTACTTTAAGGATGTCAACAATGTATATAACTTATTACAGGTTGAGCCTATAGAAGTTGACTTCGGATACAGTCTTATTCCGCTTGCGGACGAATCGGTAGGCGGAAGACTTATAAGCAGGATAGTGGTATTCAGAAGACAGTATGCCCAGGATATGGGATATGTCATTCCTTCCGTGAGACTTCGAGACAGCGCAAAGCTCGGAACCAATGAATACACCATAAAGATCAAAGGTGAAGCCGTTGCTGTAGGAGAGATCCTTACGGATTTCTATCTTGCGCTGGAGCCGGAGCATGTTGAGAGAGAAATCGATGGAATAGAGACTATCGAACCTGCATACGGTATTCCGAGTAAGTGGATCAAGCCGGAGCAGCGTGAGAGAGCAGAGATGTACGGTTACACGGTTATCGATCCGCTTTCGGTACTTGTATCCCATATGAGTGAGGTCATAAAGCAGCACAGTTATGAACTTATCACGAGACAGGAAGTTTTCAGACTGGTGGAGAATCTGAAGAAATCGGCACCGGAGCTGGTGGGTGAGGCATTTCCGACTCTGGTATCCTATAATCTCTTACAGAAGGTTCTGACACTGCTCCTCAAGGAGGGTGTTTCCATCAAGGATCTCGAGACCATAGTGGAGACTATGGTGGATGTGATAACAGAAAACGGATTACCGGTAAAGGATATTGATTCGCTTGTTGAGCAGGTCAGAATTTCTCTCAAGAGGACCATAACCAGAATGTATTGCGAAGATGGCAACATGAAGGTTGTCACTCTGGATGCGGATCTGGAACGCTCTATGGTGAGCTCATTGTCAAAGGGTGAGAACGGATATTATCTGGCACTGAGTCCCGAGATATTACAGAGTCTCGTAAGACAGGTTTCTGAAGAAATGAAGAAGTTCAAGGATCTGTCTCAGACACCGGTTATTCTGACATCAGAGGTCATGAGAGCACATTTTTATCACCTGATAGAACAGTTCTATCCGCAGGTGAGAGTACTTTCATTTAACGAAGTGGCAAATAATGTTCAGATTCAGGCTATAGGCAGTCTGAAACTGGAAGATAAATGATTAGGGGTTGAATAAAAAAGTTTTTTTAAAAAGAGAAAATTAGTGAAATTGTGACATTATTGTGACGGTTTTACCATTATATTTATTGTGACAGGAGAAAAGAAGAGCGGAACATAGTGAAGGTATAGTTATAGTTAGAGGGGATGAGTTTTATGATGGATACTATTTATAGGGAGAGAATAGAAGATCTTGAAACAAGGACTAATGATGAACTTTTTTTGATCTACAAAAGGACCAGAGATAACAGGGTCAAGCAGGAGCTTACCATGCGCTACATATATATCGTTAAGAGTGTAGCCTATCAGATGAGGGATGTTTATAACGATACCATGCAGCCTGAGGACATCATTAATGAAGGTGTTATAGAGATCATGAAGGCTATAGACCGTTATGATGTTGAGAAGGATAACAAGTTTGAGACATTCATATCGAGACGTATCAGAGGTATGGTTATCGATCTCATCAGAAAGAACGACTGGATGCCCAGAAATTATCACAGAGATCGCAAGAACATCGAAGATGCAAGGGATGAGCTCCAAAGAAAACTGGGACATGCTCCCAGCGATGAGGAGATCTCGAAGTATTACAAGATGGACGTGAAAAAGATCAAGAAAGTCGATCGTATGCGAACCATGGTCAATGTGCTTTCACTGGACATGACCTATGACGATAATGATGAGACGCTGTTTCAGGTGGCGTCAGACGATGTAAATACACAACCGGAGGGGAGTTTCTTGCAGGGCGAAACAGTAGCAACCTTGGCCAGAGCCATCGATTCTTTAAAAGATAGTGAGAAAAAGGTTATATCTTTGTACTATGTTGACGAATTAAATATGAACCAGATTGCAGAGGTTATGAATATCAGTCAGCCAAGAGTTTCTCAGCTTCATTCCATAGCTATTGAGAAGTTAAAAAATTACATGGCGAGGATGTCATAACACGAAATCAAGTTTTTTGGCATCCGCTATTTAAAAAATTTAGTGCGGAATTTAATGGGTACGACCCGGACAGGAGAAATATGTATCAGGGATTTTACAATCTGACATCCGGTATGCTGACACAACAGAGAAAACTGAATGTTGTCAGCAACAACATGGTCAATGTACAGACGGCAGGTTATAAAAAAGATACGATGACGTCAAAAACATTTCAGGAGGAGATGCTTATCCGCACCGGAAAATACAACAAAGACAATCCTACTGATCTGACAACAACATCAAAGATAGTTACAGCGGAGCAGACATATACAAATTTTGAGCAGGGTGCCTTTGAGCAAACGGATGATATCTATGATTTTGCTATCGGCGGAAACGGATGGTTCTCCATACAGACAACGGCGGGAACCAGGTATACGAGAGACGGTTCATTCTCTGTAGACAGTGAGGGATATCTGGAGCTGAACGGTCTCGGTCGTGTATTGGGTGCGGATGATCAGCCCATACAGATTCCTACAGAAAACTTCACTGTTGATACTGCAGGAAATATTCTCGTAAATACCTCCGCAGCTGCCCTTGAAACAGGAGCGGCAGGAGATGAAACGGCTGTAGAGACAGTTCAGCAGGTTTCCTATGGACAGATAAAGCTTGTGGATTTTCAGGATCTTACCCAGCTTCATAAAGAGGACAATGGACTTTATTCCACCAATCAGGCTGCAACTGTGGTGAACGGTACCGATGGTACACAGCTTCAGTGGACCATGCTTGAAAAGGCTAATGTTGATATGGTGGATGAAATGACCATCATGATATCTTCTCAGAGGGCTCTGCAGAGTGCTGCCCAGATGCTGAAGATGTATGATACGGTGATGGGCAAGGCCTCCAGTGATGTAGGAAGACTATAAGGGTTCGTTTTGATCAATAAAGAGATGTGACAGAAAGTTCAGTTATGAGGAATGACTCGAGCTGAAATGAGACTGGCCATGGAGGGCGATTTATGAATATGTCATTTTGGACCGGGGCGGTAGGAGCTGAAAACTTCACCAAAAGGCTTGCTATCACCTCAAATAACTTAGCCAATATAAATACTACAGGTTACAAGGCGAAGTCTGCGCCTTTCAGAGAACTTATCAATTATAACCTGAATGACTCAAGAGAAGCGATTACAGAGCTTCAAGCCGGAGCAGGTGCTGTAGTACATCAGACCAATATGAATTTCAGATTATCGGGACTTAATACGACTAATATCTCGTCGGATTATGCCCTGATGGATGATAATGCCTTTTTTATGCTTCAGGATCCCGGAGACGGTTCCATATCATACACAAGAAACGGACATTTCCATAGTGGTCTTATGGAGGATGGAGAGTTTTACCTCATGACAGAATCCGGAAAGTATGTGCTGGATCAGAAGGGAGAAAAGTTAAAGGCTGATGTGCTGGACTTTGATACTCTAAAGGAAAAAGATGAGAACGCAACGGAACAAACTACTGAAAATACTGCAGAAACTGAAGAAAAACCTACGGTTGGAGTTTATACTTTTCCGCATCCCAGCCGATTATTAAGTAAAGGGGATAATGAGTTTATCGTACAGGAGGGTGACACACAGAATGTTGCGTCACTGATCAGGAATCCCCATGTAGTTCAGGGCGCGATAGAGAGCTCAAGTACTGATCTTGCAAAAGAGATGACCAAGATCATAGAGAGCCAGAGGGCATTTTCATATGCATTGAAGATGGTAACAACATCTGATGAAGTAGAGAATACGGTCAATAATTTAAGATAAAATAAAGTGGGGAATAGGTAATGAGGATAAAAGATTATAGTGAGATGAACCTTCAGGATCTTGATGTCATGAGGGAGATTGGAAGTATCGGAACAGGGCATGCGGCGACTTCGCTGTCACAGATGCTCCAAAAGGAAGTCCGTATTACTATTCCGCAGGTTAAGATCCTTGGTTATGATGAAGCTATAGAGGCGATTGGCGGAAACATCGAAGAGATAGTCGGAGCTACTCTCGTCAAGATGGACGGAGACATAAACGGACTTATGTTGTTCCTCTTCAATCTTGAGTTTGCAAACACCATTTTTGATAAGATGATGGGCATATCTTACGCAGGTTTCGAACAGATGGATGCGATGGCACATTCGGCTCTTACAGAAATCGGTAACATTATCATTTGCTCTTATGTCAACGCATTTACTGAGCTTGTTGATATGAATATTTCTCTTTCAGTTCCCAGTGCAGCTGTTAACATGCTCGGAGCCATCCTTACTGTGCCTATAGCAGAGTATGGATATGAGACAGATAAGCTTATGTACTGCAGCGCAGACTTTGTGATAGACGGAAAGACATACAATGACTGGCTGCTTATGTTGCCTGATATTTCATCCCTGAATCGTATATTGGAAAAGTTAGGGGTTGGTTAATCTATGGATAGACAGCTGAAAGTCGGGATCGGCGACATGAAGCTGACGCGAGGACAGGGTGAGATAATCACCTATGCGTTGGGTTCATGTATAGGTATAGCCTTTTATGATCCTGTTTTGAAATTAGGGGCATTACTTCATATCATGCTCCCTATAAGACAAAACAAAGATGATGCTAATTTACTAAAATATGCAGATACCGGTCTTGCAGAGACTATTCGTAAGCTTACAGCCTTTGGGATGGTCAAGAGCAGAGCCATCGTTAAGATTGCAGGTGGAGCCAAGATGTTCGAGATCAGCGGTAATGCAAATTTCGGTAATATTGGAGAGAGAAATGCACAGACCGTGCGTCAGATTCTGCAGAGAGATGGATTCCATATCCGTGCAGAGGATTGCGGTGCTAACTATGCGAGAACTATGAGCCTGGATGTGGCAACAGGTGACGTCGTGATAAAAACCTTTGGTCATCCGGAGAAACATTTATAATTTTAGCCGTTAGGAGGAAACCTGAATTGAAGAACAATAAAAAGGACGGAATTCTGCTTGAGTCCGGTACAAATGAAATTGAGATCATGAAGTTCAAGGTCATGGAAGAGTACTATGGCATCAATGTTGCCAAGGTAGTTGAGATCATGATGACCGAAAAAGTTAAACCGATGCCACACTCCCATCCTGCGGTTGAAGGATTTTTCAAGCCAAGAGATGTGCTCATCACAGTTATAAATCTCGGACAGTATCTTACGGGAGAACGTAAGGACTATGGTGACAGAGATCTGTTCATCATAACCGGTTTCAATAAAATGATGGTAGCCTTCAGAGTGGACAGCATCGAAGGTATCAGTCGTATTTCATGGAAGAGCATCCAGAAGCCTGATAAGACACTTGGATCAGGTGATGAATCCGTGGCAACCGGTATTGCACAGTGTGATGATCAGCTGGTAACCGTTCTGGATTTCGAGAAGATCGTAGCAGAGATCTCCCCGGAAACAACTATTCAGGTATCAGAAATTGACGAGATGGGTGACAGACCTATAAGTCAGGCTCCAGTAGTAATCGCAGAGGATTCGGTTCTGCTTCAGAAGATGATCCTTGATTCTCTTCAGAGAGCAGGTTTTACAGATATAAGTATGTTCAACAATGGACAGGAATGCTGGCATTATCTTGAGGGACTTAAAGACGATCCAAATTGCTATGAGAAGGTAAGCATGGTCATAACGGATCTTGAGATGCCGATGATGGACGGACACAGACTGACGAAGCTTATCAAGTCAGATCCACATCTCCGTCATCTTCCTGTGGTTATCTTCTCGTCACTTATCGATGAGCAGATGCGTGCCAAGGGTAAGGAACTGGGAGCTGACGAACAGCTGTCCAAGCCTGAGATCGGACATTTGGTACATATCATGGATACTCTTATCGGAAGATATGAGGAACAGAGAAAGCACAACTTTAAGGGTGCATAAATTTTAAGGCTTAAAGGCAGGCAGAAATGCCTGCCTTTCTTCAATCAGCTTGTGAGGGGATGTATATGATCGGTTTAAAGTCAAAAATACTGCTGTTACCGGCTTTTTTTGCAGTACTGTTGGTTCTTTTCATTTCTGCCACCATGAAAGCTGAAGCCTACAACTGGCTCTACAAAGACGGAAAATGGTACTATTACTATATGTATGATGAGCCGGTTGAGAATGAGTGGATAACAGACGGAGGCAATGATTACTATATAGGTAGTCAGGGGCTGATGACCACTGATAGCTGGGTAAAGGATGATGATAAAAACTACTATCTGGGAGCTGATGGAACAAAAAAGAAAAATACTTACACTGTCAGCGGAGACAAGTTCGTAGGACCTGACGGTACCGAGCTTAAATCCTTCGGAAAATGGAGAGATGAAGCAAAAAGCAGCCTAAAAAGAATCATTACAGAACTTAATAAGAAGAATACAGTCAGTTCAGAGCAGAAGCAGTATCTGACGGGTTTAAATGCCTCTAATGCGGCATTTTCGTTATATGACCTGAATAATGATGGCTATAAGGATATAGTTGTCATAAACAGGGAATCCGATAATTATCAGGTACTGGATATACAGATATGGAATCCGGAAGATGAGAAGTATCTGGCTGTGATGGAGCTGGATTTTACTTCAGACGAGATTGCAATATTAAAAAGAGAAGCAAATTATGGTGATGTCTGGCTCGTTATATCCAGAGATATCAATGATTTCGATTTCCAGACCTTAAGGAATGAGGACTATTATTTTCAGGATGTGGAGCATTATAATTTTGGATATAATGAATACGGAGATGTGATTTATTACATTAACGGTATGAAAGCCTCTGCCAGTGAATGGAATTCAGGACTGATGTATCGGCGAAGCAGTATAGGCTCCGAACTCATGGCTACCTATCATGATCTTAATGATACCATCATAAATGAGCAGGTGGATAAGTATCCAACCGATGAGGAGATTGCTCTGTTCTTTGAAAAGGATAATGAGTAGAGTAGTTTTTTCAAATTGTAAAATAGTATAGTGAATAAGGATGTGAGCTATTTCCATCCGACAGGAGGATGCTTTGGGGACAGAAACTATGGATGATAATCAGAAGAACAATAAATCATTTCATACTGCAGGAGATGCTGCCAGCTTTGCGGAAACTATAGCCGATACTATAAAAGAAAGCTTAAGGAAGGATTCCGACACTGAGAATGATGAAGCAGAGGCTATAAACATTATGCTTGGCAAGTCTTCAGAAGAGGATATGGATGAAGAGACCGATATGGGGCACAAGAAGTCTGAAAAGGGCTCAAAAGAAAAAGCAAAGAAATCCAGGAAGGTCATTAGCTCAGACTACAGTTCCGGTCATGCCTATGGTATAGACAATATAGCCCTCAGGAACGAGGTGGTTCAGGAGAAGCGCAGAGCCATAAGAGTTGAGTCTCAGGAGGATAAGGAGGTTCTGTCTGATGCCATACAGAAGCATCTGGAAGAGAGCGTTTTCGGTGAGGCAAAGATCCAAGAGGGATTCCACATAGTAAATATAATGCAGGAGTGCCTGAAAAGTGAAAATATCCTTGAATATATGCAGAATATGTCCTGCTGTACCTGTGAGAGATGTCAGGCTGACGTACTGGCTGCCACCCTTTCACATCTTCCGGCAAAATATGTAGTCATGTATAAAAAGAATACCAACGCAAGAATCAGCTTTTATCATGATAATTACAAGATGGATATACTTTCATCAATCATGAGAGCCATAAGAGATGTAAAAGAACATCCTCATCACGGAAACGACCGTATACAGTAGTATGGAATGACCGAGAGCACCTTTTTAAAGGTAAAGTTCTCGGTTTTTTTGTTTTTTAGTTATATAATTTGATTTTTTGCCGATAAAGGGTTTAGGAGAAAGTCTGTATAGGCCAGGGAAGGTCTGCATTTTTATTATGAAGGAGCATTATTATGAAAGTTTCAGATAGCAGTAGCAGCTCAACAAGCTCATTAGGAAATACTTCGCTGAGAGGATTCAGCGGACTCGCATCCGGTCTTGACCGAGATGCTTTGATAGAACAGCTCACACTTAACACATCCAACAAGATCACAAGTATAAAACAGAGTGTCACCAAGCAGGAGTGGAGGCAGGAAGCCTATAACAGCATAACAGGAAAGATGCTGGATATGGAAGATGATTATCTGAGCTATTCCGGAAAGACAAGTGTGGTCAACAATGACCTGTATAAAAAATCTGTGATCACAGCTAACGGAAACAGTGCATCTGCATCCCTGCTTAAGGCCACCGGAAATTCCGGTGTTATGGATTATCTTTCTATAAAGGGTGTGAGCCAGCTCGCATCATCGGCTTATTACACTTCAAAGAAATTTACGGTAAGCGGTGAAGGCGGTGGGGAAACAGCAGCTTCAAAGAGCACCAAGCTTTCAGATCTCGGATTTACCGATGATCAGCTGTCTGGCATGACCATAAACGGAACAAGTTTCAGCGTAACCTCGGAGTCTACAGTAAACGATCTTATCAGTGCCATCAACAACAGTGATGCAGGAGTTAAAGCGACTTTTGTTGAGAGTACCGGAAGCTTTATGTTCTTTGACAAGGATACCGGCGAGGATAGCAGTGTAGAACTTAACAGTGATGCGGAGGCTATGTTTGGAGGTACTCATACTGCAGGAAAAGACACCATCATGTATGTGAGTTATGGTGGATCTGATCCTGTAGCTGTAAAGAGTAGCTCCAATACTGTCAATGTAGACGGACTGAAGGTTACAGCCAGCGGAATCTTTGGAAACATTCAGACTGATTCCAGCGGCAATGTTACCTCCTATGATGCAAGTGCAAGTGTCAGCTTTACAGCCACTGCCAATGTTGACAAGGCTACAGAGAGAGTAAAGGAATTCATAGAGGCTTACAACAAACTGGTCGATGAAGTCAATACTGCAGTGACTACAAGACCTAACAGGGATTACACTCCGCTTACTGAAGATCAGGAAGATGAGATGACTGAGGCCGAGATAGAGAAGTGGAACAAAAAGGCCAAGGAAGGTATCCTTTATAACGAAAATGAAGTCAGAGATTTCTCGGATACCCTTCACAGCATGATGTCAAGCTTCCTCGGCGCAGGTATAAGCTATGCTGATCTCAAGGAAATCGGTATAACCATGACTGATGATTTTGCCGACGGAGGACAGCTTAAATTTGATGAAGAAAAGTTCCGTGCGGCCATGGAATCAGACCCTGAAAAGGTTGAAAAGGTAATGTGCGGAAGCGAAGATAATAAGGGACTCGGAAGTGTCATTAATACACAGTTCACACCTTATGCTACAAGATATGCTACACGAAACGGTAATTCCTATGGAAGACTTATTGAGGTAGCCGGTTCAGACAAGCTGACACTTACAGCAAATAAAAATCAGATCTACAACAAGATAGAGGAATATAACGATCAGCTTGAAAAGTGGCAGAGCAAGTTAAAAACAGAAGAAGACAGATATATCAAGCAGTTCACAAATCTTGAGAAACTTATAAACAGTATGAATTCTCAGGCTAATTACCTTTCAGGCTTATTTGCTTAAGTTTTTTGTCGATATAAACAGTGTAGAAAAATTTTATTGTAAAGAGGGTGTTGTTCATGATTTATGATAAATACAAGGAAGATGCGATATATTCTATGACACCTGTGGAACTGCTTCTTTTGCTGTACGATGAGTGTATGAAGGATCTTCGTAAGGCAGATATAGCTCTTCAGGATGAGGATAACACAGCTTTTGAAGAGTATGTCGGAAAAGCTCTGAAGATCATCAGGTACCTTATCAAGACACTGGATATGTCCATTCCTATAAGCAAAGATATCAGGAGATTATATGATTATCTGGTTTATGATCTTTCGAAGATCAGGGCAGGGGGTAATCGCAAGGCTGATGAGATTCCGAAGCTCATAGATATCATACAGAATCTGAGAGATGGTTTTGAAGGTGCAAGCATGCAGGTAAAAGATGAACATATAGTTCAGGCTGCAAGTGTAGTGGGATGACATATGGAGAGCGCCATGGAAGATATTTTGGATGTTGAAAAACTGGTTAAGCTTTATCAGAGAAGATACAGTTATATTTTAGACATTAAAAATATTACAGATGAGCTTTCTGAAGCCCTTTCGGGTCAGGATGGTACTACTGCGGAGATAATACTTGATGAGCGTATGTCTGCCATAGAAAGAGTTGAGGATTCGTGGCAGAAGATATGTGAGATGGGAGAGATAGGTCCAAAATCCGCTTTTGAAGCCCGCAGGCTCATATTTTGTGAGCCTGATGAGATAGAACCTGAGAATGAAGATGAGAAAGCTGTTAAACATATAAGACTGAAGACACAGGTACTTATCAAAGAGCTTCAGGAGCAGGATAAGTTCCTGAATAAGCGTCTTGCAAGGGAAGAGTCTTATTATAAGGATTGAACCGCAGATGATGACTGGTTACATTAAATATTATTAAATTATAAAGAATCACAGAGATGTTCTCTGTGGTTCTTTTGTGTTAAAATTAAAGTATTAGTTAGGTCCCTTTAGAATCTGAATGGTCAGGTTTTGTGCAGGAGAGCGTGATGAATCGTACTATATTTGAAGGCCGTTATTTGATCAATCTTACCGGAGCGGTCATTAAACAAAAGGAAATTCCCAAGAGAAGTATGAGAATGGATTGGGAAAGGCTGTTTCACCTTGCTGATTACCATAAGATAGCCAATATAATATATCTCGGTATGCTGGGAGCATCAGAACAGGTACCAGAGAAGTGGGGAGAAAGATTTTTCGAGAGATATCAGGAGAGCCTCATGTACTCATCCAGTTATGAGAATTCTGAGCTTGAGATACTGACTCTTCTCAACAAGCATAAGATATCCGCTACAGTTCTTGAGTCATCCGCTACACGACGCCTTTACAGTATCCCTGAGACGGCCAGCAACAGCCCACTGAGGCTGCTTTTAAATGAAAAGGATTATAGTCTGGCAAAAGGCTTTTTAGTTGATCTCGGATACCTTACAGATCATTTCTATCCAAAATTCGGAGAGCATATGCGCGCTGGAAACGGCTTTATGGTTGAGATCTACTATAAGCTTCCTTTCATTACAAAGAATTATCAGAAGTGCATGACAGCCCTTATGGAGAGAGCTTATATAGACAGGACTTTCAATTCCATGCATACCTTTTCTCTGGAGTCCAGTTTTGTATTTCGTATGGCTGAGATCTGTTACAACTACTGTGAAAATGCTCTTACAGTTAGAAAGCTTCTGGATGTATTTCTGTTTTACCATCAATTCAAGGCAAAGATGAATCAGAACTTTATCTGGACCAGATTCAAGGAGTTCAAGATAGATATCCTTGTTCAGTGCATGATCCATGTTGCTGCGATGTGGTTTGGAACCAGAGCGGATGATATACTGGATCTGACCATAGAGGATGGAGAAGTATATGACGCCGTAGAGAGTCGTATATTGTCCAGCGGTGTCATAGGAGCGGAGATGGTTCCACAGGGCAATACTCTTCGAAATGAGATACAGAAAGAACTTGATAAAGAGAAGCGGGAAGAAGAAAAGGAACTGCGTAAGAAACAACGCAGTGAGTTCTGGAAGGGAGTAAAGCAACAGATACTCTGGATATTCCCTGAATACAAGTATATGAGTTCCTTATATCCTTCTCTCGAGAAATTCCCGTTTTTACTGCCGTTCTACTGGTTGTTCCGAGGTATAAGGATGATAAAGACCTCTCTTCGTGTACAGTTTGAATCTGACAACGAAGACAGGGAAGAAAGTAAAACAACAGGAGGCAAGAAGTCCGGGGACATATCTTATCTTCCCAGAGAAACAAAGACCACAAGGGCACTCGAGAAAGACGATCTCGGCGGCGTAGCAGTATCGAGGGAAGATGGTATAAAGACCGGAAAGATCTTTGATTCTGTTCTTGCAGACGAACAGCAGAAGTCAGAACTTGAGGAAGAGATTAAAGCAAGTGCAGGAGAGAACGTCAGTGAAGATGATTTCATGGTAGATGAGAATGCTGAGACAGAGATCGGCTTATGGGAGTTTCCTAAGATAGACACAAAGTCTCAGGAAAGACAGGTTGCGGCCACTGATACTCAGGATGATAAAAGAAGTGATGACAGAGATTCCGAGTCTAAGGCATATCAATCTGTGTTCGGCTTTGGTACGGATTCCCTTGCAGGCATGGACGTATCACTGTTTAACAATCTCTTATCCAATGAAAAAAACAGGACATCCGATAAGGTGACTATTACATCACAGTATAATGAATCCGGAGAGATAGAGTATGGATTTAGGGACGGTAAGGAAGACAGCGCAGACTCTTCATGGGGGCAGAAAAAAAACAGAGAACCCGAGATAGTTGTTGCACAGGATGAGAATCATAATTCTATAGGGGTTCAGAAATGGCGTTTTCCGACCATACAGGAAGTGGAAGACAGGGAAGAGGGATAATATTCATGAAAACCGTAAGGCGGCGGAATCTGAAAGGATTCGCCGTCTTTTTTGGTGTGTTACGGTGGAAGATCGCGAAATAAAACCCCTTCGCCATATAGACGAAGGGGAAATAATAAATCAATTTTCAGTTTTTTCAGCTTCAGCGGACTTTGTTTCCGGCTCAGAAGCAAGTTTATTCTTTTTTATGGTGATATGCTTCAAGGAGTCCTGAAGACCTGTAATAGCGTCAGGATTAGGCGATGTAGCATTCTTGTTTTCCTGTTCAGCAATAGAAAGCTCTTCACGAAGAATGGAAATCTGTTTTGGAGCATCTATGGCCAGCCTAACACCATCTGATGCACTCTCGACAACAGTAATTCTGATATTGTCTCCAATGAGTATACTTTCGTTTTTCTTTCGTCTTAATATCAGCATCAAATCACCTACCCTATACTCTTATTTTATCGGTCCTCCGATAATCAAGCGTTAGCAGCACTTTGTGCTAGGCCCTCCTGAACGGTAGAGAAAGAACTCAACTTCTTTCTGAATTCATATTCAGAATCGTTAAGTATCACCTGCATACCGATACGCTTATCAGGATTAATTACAACCGGTGCTTTCATATTAACCGTGTTCTCAAGATAGTTGTTTCTGAGAACACAAATTACATAATACGAAAGATCATTCTCAGATTTGACATGTAGATACGACAATTCCTCAGGACTGAGAACCGGATCATAATCCGGATCAAGTGAAAACGGATTGACGACCACAAAGGCAATGTCTGTGTTTGCGATAGACTGCAAAAGAAGGATAGTATTATCCTCATTCTCATCCAAAACGAGAGGAATATAGTCCTTCAGATCAGTAAATCCAAAGAGTCCGTCAGTAAAATGAATGAGGTCTGACTCCTCGTATTCGATAGTGCCATAATCTCTTGTTTCTAATGTCAACATGAATGACAACCTCCATTAAGTATATCTTATTATATTAAATATTGCTATAATTTTTGGAAAATTATAAATTTTATCGTACAAAATCAAACAAAGAATTCTGCATGATCTTTGAACCTACCTGCATGGCTGCGTTATATGAGAACTGATTCTGGTACATCTTTACGATGGCATCATAGGTGTCGATGGCAAGGTGATCGTTGTACTCCTTGATATAGCTATCCTGAGCAGTTTGCAGTCTGGACTGAACATCTTCAAGAGTAGAGGTAACTACACCGATACGTCTGAATGTGTTGCTGACCTTCTGCATTGCACCGTCCCAATTTTCAAGAACGTATGCAAGATCAGCATTCATAGCCTCCTGTGCAGCTGCATGTTGATCTTCTGTGAATTGACTTTCATCAAACGTTTCCAGATACTCTCCTGTTGCACAGATAGCGCGCGCATTTAATCCGAAGGCGGAATTGTTCATGGCATCCTTGAAGGTATCGATAACTGTCTGAGGGTATGTAGGAGGATCGGCTGGATCCATTTCTCTCAGTTTATCGGATGTGATGCCTGTGACCATGTTGAGACCGCCATAATAGGTGTCGGGCAAGGTGGTACGGTTTGTGATATCACCATAACCAAGGGACATACGACCTTGTTCTCTCATGGCCTGAATGATCTTTTTCAGAGTTTCATCCTCACTCATGGTATTACCGTCTTTATCTGTACCGGAATACTTAAATTCATTGGTGACATGATCGTAGGTCATGCTCATAACAGTGGCAGCATCATCACCCGGAAATTTATGGTGGAATGAAAGAGTCATGGCATCATCAGACATGGTAAAAGGCACTGTGGTGGCATCGTTTCCGCCCATAACATAGTAGTTCGAGTATGTTGAGTTAAGATCCTGAGCCATGGTCTGCTGAGTGTTGATCATCAGAGTATGCATGGTATCAACTGTACTTTCCAGGCCCTGGAAGGATGCTGAAGCCATCTGTTCATACTTGATATTCAGAGTGCCCATTTGTGAATACATGGAACGGGATGAAGCTTCCTGCTGTTCAAGTCGGTTCATGACATCCTTTATCATGGTATCCTTAGTTACCGCATCGTTGTATAGATTGTCTATCTTTTTTCCTGCATAGTAGTCCAAAGGGCTTTCTGCTGCATTTTCATATTTTTTTCCGCTTGAGACCTGTTCCATACTCTTGTTGTATATGGATTTCAGGTTTTGAACGGACTTTGCATAGTCTTTATAAAAGGTTGAAGACGTAACGCGCATGATCGTTCTCCTTTCTCAATTTATAAAAAGTGAGAGTAAATGTTTCGTGACTCACGTTATATATATGTTCACATAAATATGTTAATAGATATTAGATAAGTGCCAGGAGAGATCTGATAGTCTCATCATATGCGGTAATTACCTTAGCTGCGGCGTTATATGAGGAAACATAGGTCATCATATTAGCAGCTTCTTCATCAAGACTGACTCCGGAAAGCTGATCCTTGGCACTGGTGATGCTGGTGAGGACAGTCTTGTTGGTGTCTAGTGCATCCTTGTTATTTTCCTGATCATTTGCAAGCTTTGTAGATAAGCTGTTCATATAGTTTGCATAGGTCTTGTCGCCGAGAGCTTTGTGAGGCTGTGTGAAAGACTCCAGCATGTCGAGTACGGTCTGGTTTGAAGACTCACCTTTAAGACCAATTTTTGTAGTGCCGTTTACCCATTTTGTGGAAAGAGAAATATTCTCAGCAGTTATTTCACCGGTGGTCAAAATCCTACCAGAAATTGGATCAGTTGTTGTTTCTGACCTGGCAGTCTGAGTGTCCCTGTTTACAAATAACATATAATCAGAAGTACCTGCTTTTATTTTGTTTGTGGCAGTTGTTGTTGCTGCAGCTTCGGATTCATTAGGATAATCCCAGGTATTGCCTTTGTAGTTATATAAATTCATCTCTTGCGCAAGTGTCCGGGCAAAATTATCAAGCTCGTCCATATAATAATCGTAGCCGTAATAGGTTCCCTGCTTGAGTCCGCTGGTGGCAGTTCCTGAAGGGGATGATTTAGCCAGCATATCCAGACTTGCCTGAACAGATCCGCCAGAGAAAGTAACGTGTTCACTGGTTGGTGAAGATGAACTGTTTGCGGTTGTTACATTGGTTGCGCTTACTTTAACACCATCTTTATTAGTTTTTGTAGATGAAAAAACAAGCTGAGTATCTAATGGTCCAGAAGCGTTAGAATCTGTACTTGACCATTTTGTATATTTTGATGCTGGAGTAGTAGAAGTATTGGGTGCCAAATCAACAGAACCATAATTTCTATCGGAAGCATCTTTATACGTTCCGTTTACCAGTATGATACTATCCTGAGTTCCATCTTTCTTTGTGTAATCAAGAGTTATACGAAGATCCTCTGGCCAATCTGATCTACCGCATATATTTCCGGATTTATCATAGGTGTATATGCGATAACGCTCCTCATTTTGACCGTTGACAGTAACCGTATACTTTTCAGAATAGTACTCAACGGTTATTGGAATATATCCTGACAGCTCATCGATCTTCATGTTTCTCTCATCCTGCAGTTCCAAAGCTGAATTACCGAGAAGCTGGTTATGCTTTATCTTATCATTCAGTTCACCTATCTCACGGAGCAGGGTGTTGATATTCTCTATAGCTCCTCTGCTGGAAGTGCCTTCACCTGAAAGCTTTTCAAATTCGTTATCCTCTGCGGTTTTTATCTGTTTTGCAGCAGAATTAAGAAGAACAGCAGTGGCATTCATATCAGACTGAAGCTGTCCCTCATATACGGGATCCTGAACCTTTGAGCTATCCTGCATGGTAGTAAGAGCTTTCTGGATATTATCCAAAGATGCTCGTATGCTGTCATGATTGGACTCATCCATAAATCTGGCAAGAGTGTTAAGGGAATATTCTATAGTACTGTTGTATTCAGTTGCTGTGTTCTGATCACGATACTGTATATCCATAAACTCATCACGAATCTGCATGACACCGTCCATGGCAACACCGTAACCTACATTTACATCATTTTCATTCATATAGAATGAAACAGGATTTTCATAGTTAAGACTTGATGTTCTTAATTGCTGTCTCGTATAACCTTCAACGTTCATGTTGGCAAGGTTCTGTGATGTGACATCGAGCTTTCTTGAGTTCGCCTGCAGAGATGTAAGAGCCGTCTGGAAACCTGCGAATGTTGCGCGAACCATATATACCTCCTAAGTAAAAAAAGTTTTAATCGAGTAAAAAAATGAATGATATATGCTTTTAAGGTCAAATGGTTAAAAATGATATGACTATATTTCTATTTAATACATACCATGACCCAATCATTACACTTCCTACTCATTTATCGACCAAAAATCAGGAAACATTAGTTAATTGGGGGGTAAAAAGATAAAAAAATAGTGGCCATACAATATGATGTATGACCACTATTTGAATAAAAAGAGAATTTAAAGGGTAAAATCATGCCAAAGTGTCCTGAAAAGGCTTGGGGATACGCTGATTCGATATGATGATGTTTACATCATGAAGACGTACACGCATAATACGATCAGCACTATCCTGAGCTTCACTGAGACTATGTAGAGCGGTCTTGAGTTCCTCAAATAGAGGAGTCAGAACCAGCTTTTGATCTTCGGATACCTGACTAAGAATCTGAGAAAACCTGAGTCCTCTCCATCCAAGTTGATCAGCAAGTTTGATCCGTTTTTTCTCAAGACCACGAAAATTTAAAAGATCGGGTTGCGCTTTCTTCACCAGCGCATCGAGTTTTTCAGGATCATCATCCGATGCAGAGATGGAGAAATCACGCTCCAGTTTTACCAGTTTTTTTACAACTGCTGCCTGAGATGAAAGCACCTCAGTAAAATCATTAAATACTTCAGAGTCTGACATAAAGTCTCCTTTTTTGAGATCATCCTCTGTATCCAAGCATACGCTCCGCAATTCTGGTGGAATCCACCTTATATGTGCCGGACTGAACCTGCGCCTTAAGTTCTGCAACTCTCGCTTCACTTACTCCGGTCTTCATGGAAGAAGCCGTTCTGGATGCGAGCATGGATGCAAAGCTTTCATCGCTGACTGCGTCGGTAAATGATGTTTTATCATAGCTGCTCACATAAGCTGCGGATGATGCGGAAGAGGATTTTTCTTTTTTAATGTTCTTGTCCTGACCGGTATAGCCCACCTTACCAATCAGAGTTGTACGTAAATTGACGTCCATAAAAATGCCTCCTTGCATAAACGCACAATTAAATCAATGAGTTCCATCTGCTTATAATATCGACAGTGGCATCAAAAAAATAACTCCTATTTAAAAATTATTCCATTAAAAAATTGTGCATCTTGTTTTGATTTAAACATATTATCGTCCTTTGCCCGAGTAATATAACATCAAGAAATGGATAGTGCTATAAAAATTTTAAATCGCAGATAGCTAACGGCAAAAAAAGAAAAAAATATAAGTGGAATTTTACAAATTTTCTAATAGTTCGGGTTTAATTTGACGATATAATATCATTAGTAAAACGATGTACGTGATTTATTAATAAAAAATATGATATGAGTTTCCGAGAGATCGGGATTTCATAGGTGAGCAGGAGATAAAAAATATGCCTAATATTTTGCAGGTGCAGAATACCTCGATGAATAATCAGCAGGTGACTAACACACCGGGAATACATCCTCCGATAGGTCAGAACCCTCAGGTGATGACACCAGGAAGGGTGGAACCCACCGGAGCTTCGGAAAATGGAGAACAGGTCAGTACTGAAGTCGGTGGAGAGGGTAGTGTCAATTTTGAATCCAATTACACGAATTTTGTTCAGAAGATGCATGAGGGCATGCAGCTTCCTATAGAGATGGAAGAACTACTATTCACAGATGGAGTAGCGTTGCGTACAGTAGGGGATACGGAACTACAGGGGATTTTAAACGAGCTGTTTCAGGAGATAGAGGCCGAGGATCCGAAGGAACTGATGGACTTTATCGAATCACAACAGCAGGCTCAGGTGAAATTTACAGGGGAGCTTTTCGATGGATTACGAAATATCCTCAATCATGAGATCTCGCCGGCCTTTAGGGAAAATATTCTTGATTTCATAAAAACATATAACAATTATGCGTCAAGTGAGCATCTGCTCAATCAGATGGAGTCTCTCGGAAATGATATAGAGAGTCTGCTCCTTCCTTCCCAAAGAGAAGGTTTTTCGAAACTGATGGATCAGTTAGACAGAACCGCCCCTCCGGGAGATACCGAAAAAAACACAGAAGTCATCAATAAACTGGTCATTCCCTTCCTTTCGAGATATATCTCAAGGACTCATAATTATGGCGCAGTAAGGACCGCCAGTGTTATGTTTTCATTGTATGCGGTTAAATATGAGGACGGTAATGAAGAAAAATTAAAACAGCTTTTTACCAAACTTACAAAGCATGGTGATTTTAAGATGTTCTTTAAAGGGGATCCGGAGAAGACTTTGGAACAGGCCATGGAGAACCTGAGACCTCAGTCGGAAAAAGCCATGAAATTCCCTGAGATGCTTACGAAACTTATACAGAAGGGAACAGAGGGCAGCGCAGGTTCTGAGAATGTGGAGAGATATTATCAGGTGCTTAATCATCTGTTGATGAATGAAAGTGTATATATGCCGCTTTTACATCTTCTTATTCCTTTCCGCTATCAGGATAAGAATGTCATGTCCGAGATGTGGGTAGATCCCGATTCTGAGCGTGACAGGGCGGATGCAGCAAAGAAACAGAAGATATTTATTAAATTCAATATACAGGATGTGGGTAATTTCGAACTTATATCCGTAGTGGATAACGGGAATGTGAATATGCAGATATTTGTTCCGCCGACCCTTGAAGAGCCGCAGGAGAATATTTCCAGAAACATTCAGGATATCCTTAAAAACAATGGATTTAATGTACGAAATATGGAAATAGGAGTACTTACCAGAAGTCATAGGGTGGACGAAGTATTTCCTGAGATCAAAGAGAAGGAGAAGGGAATAAATGTCGCTGTCTGATACAGTAAGAAAGAAAAGAGCAGCAGCCCTAAAATATGATCCTGACAAAAACGGAGCACCGGTGATCGTGGCATCAGGTATGGGCTATACCGCTGAAAAGATTACGGAAACTGCCATGAAGGCGGGAGTGCCGGTATATGAAGATGACTCTCTTGCCTCCCTGCTTACTCAGCTTAAACTGGGGGCAGAGATACCGCCGGAACTTTTCAGTGCGGTGGTGGAGATATATGTTTATTTTTTAAAGTTTGCAGAGAAACACAAAGAGGCAGATGTCGAGCTGCCTGTTCCGCAGGATGTGATGGATGGAAATACTAAATAAAGAAAAGATGAATACAGAGTATGTGGGAGTTGCACAAAAAAGATATGTAAGATGGTCAAGTATCCGTTTATGTGCTTTATGGTTCATATTTATACAGCTTATCTTCATAATGCGAGCTGAGGCGGCAACACAGCCGATCAATACAGTAGCGGTAAAGGTAAACTCAAAGCTTGGAACCGGAAGAAAACTTCCATCTGACATTCTTATAGGAAAGAGCTCTGTTGGCGATAATGAGGTGGCAGTTTCCACCTCCGGAGGCACCTACAAGATAACCGCAGCAGAGTGGACAAGTGGTGGCGATGATATGAGGATAAAGAGCGGTGACCAACCTACAATGACGGTAACGCTGGAACCTACGGATATCAGTAAGCATTATTTCCTCAGCAGCTACAGAAATTCCAATGTAACCATTACAGGAGGCACCTTTACAAGTGCCAGCAAAGAGGGCGATAATCTGACCATCAATCTGAAGATGGACCCAATAAAGGGGAAGTTCGAGGAACCCACTGATATTTACTGGAATGATGATAAGCTTGGGGAGATAAGATGGACCAGACCCGATAATACATCGGGAAAATATGAGCTTCAACTCATGAGGAACAGTACCAAGGTCACCTCCACTACAACATCAGGGCTGTTGTATGATTTTTATCCCTATATGACTCAGGCCGGAAAGTACTATGTAAATATCAGGACCATAGTGACATCCACAGAGGAAGGCAGATATGCTCAGAACAGTGAGTGGGTATCTTCTGCAGATCTCACCATCACGGACAGAGATGTATCTGACGGAAAGGGGCAGGATGGTGGAGGAACGGCGAAAAGCCTTTATAAATACGGCTGGTACAAGGAAAACGGGTTCTGGTACTACAGGTATCTCGATGATAATCATCTGCAGGGCGGTGGCTGGGCTCGTATAGACAACGAATGGTACTTTTTCAATCAATACGGACAGATGCAGACAGGCTGGCAGATAATAAATGACAGGACCTTCTTTCTGCTTAAGACAGGTGCCATGTATACAGGCTGGATGAAAAACGGTGATGACTGGTACTATCTGATTCCACAGGATGAAGTCAGAAACGGAGAAATATGGGGTCAGACTGCAAACAGCGGATGGAGGCTCATCAACAGTCATTACTATTATTTTAAGAGCAACGGAGCCATGTACACAGGATGGCTGTATGAAAACGGGAAGTATTATTTCCTTAATGATATAGACAACTCACTTTACGGAGTCATGTTCACAGGATGGATACACAGAAACAATAAGACCTACTACTGTGATTATGACGGAACCATGGTAGAGGGATGGCGCGCTATCAACGATAACCTTTACTATTTCTACCCGGGAAGCGGGCAGATGGCAGTCAATGCCTATGTTGACGGGTATTTTATTAACTATGAAGGTATAAGACAATAAGCGGGGTTAAGGCCATGGCTGACTTATCAAGCAGAAACAGAAGTACGTACAGAGATCGCATAAGAGAGCAGAGGGAAGAGAATCTTGCAAGACTCGAGAGAGAGTCAAAACGAAGCAATAAGGCTGCAAAGATCTTCATGCTACTGCTTCTCGTGGGGTGGTTTGTGCTCACACAGGTCAATAGTGTCAAAGCTGATGGCAGTATTATTGAAAAGATCAGTGTGAAATTTACACAGAATTACGGTGACGGGGGAGAAATACTAGAACCCACCATCGAAACGAGTACTTCCAATGTGGTGATAGATGAGATCAAATATGCCAAGGATCCGGATAAGTGGAAACCGGGAAGCAGGGTACTGGTAACCATAAACCTAAGTGCCAAAGAGGGATACTATTTCGGCAGTAAATGGAACAGAGAAGCGGTCACCCTCAGTGATGCAGAATTTTCCCACTGCGGCAGGATAGATGACGGAGATATACTACAGTTAAAGGTATATTATATTCCCTGCGCGGTACTGGGAGATACTGAATCTGCAGGCTGGGACTATAATTTCAAGAAGGCGGTCTGGAGAGAGGTTGATTATGCGCCGGGCTATGAGGTCAAGCTTTATAAAAACGACGAAGAAGTAGCGACAAAGAAGGTTAAAACCACTACCATTGATTTCTCAGATAAGATAGAGGACTATACTAAGGACATTTTCTATTATGAAGTCAGGGCTATTCCCATGACCTCTGATGAAAAGAAATATCTGAAGGAAGGAAATTGGATCACATCACAGGAGGATGTGGTGAATTCACATACAGGATCTCCCGGTGTAACACCTATAGGGTACAACACTACGGAAAATACCGGAACGATACCCAAATACAACGGAAGTAAGACAAGTACTACAGGCTGGTACAATCCTGGTGGTACATGGTTTTACTATGATACCTACGGAAGAGTAGCCACCGGATGGCAGTATCTGGGAGGCTTGTGGTACTACTTTAACAATCAGGGACAGATGATGACGGGATTTCTTTATGATACCGATGGAAGCGTTTATTATCTTGATCCCAATATGGGGTATATGAAAACCGGATGGGAGTTCATAAACGGGTCATGGTACTATTTCAACAGCAGCGGACGCATGCAGACGGGATATCTGTATGATAACGGAAAGCTGTATTATCTTAATGAATATGGTCAGATGGTAGCCGAACAGTAGCTTAAAGGGGGATGTTAGTTATGCCACTTATGGAATCAATTACTGAGATTACCAATACAGGAAAAGGGAGACCTGCCAATACA
The DNA here is from genome assembly GCA_000513555.1 of Lachnospiraceae bacterium JC7. Lineage (GTDB taxonomy): Bacteria > Bacillota > Clostridia > Lachnospirales > Lachnospiraceae > Oribacterium. The sequence continues at coordinate 4,450 of ALYD01000020.1, read as the reverse complement.
ACTCTTCTTTCCAAAACAGCCAATACGTTTCAGAATGTTTTAGAAGGGATGAAGGCAGCAGGAACCGCCGAGAGCAGCGGGGCAGCTGTCACAAGCGGTTCATCCACACTTGATGCCATCTTTGCACGGGCAGCGGAAGCCTATGGTGTTCCGGAAAGGATACTGAAGGCTGTAGCAAAGGCAGAGTCGGATTTCAAGACAACTGCGGTTTCAAAGGCAGGTGCCATGGGTATCATGCAGCTCATGCCAGCAACGGCCAAAAGTCTCGGGGTAAAGGATCCTTTTGATCCTGAACAGAACATCATGGGCGGAGCCAAGCTTCTGGCCTCAAATCTGAAAGAATTCGGAGGAGATCTGAAATTGGCGCTGGCAGCATACAATGCCGGTTCTGGAGCCGTTAAAAAGTATAACGGCATACCGCCATACAAAGAGACTCAGAATTATGTCAAAAAGATCATGGCAGATCTTAATGACAATTCCCAGATAGACATTAAATCTATCATAAGTAAGGGAGAGAGCAGTTCTTCATCCAATTTAATCGGTGAAGGAAGTTCCATAAGTGAGATGCAGGCACTCCTTGATACTTTGGGCATAGGAGCATCGACTTTCGGGAATGGAATGATAAACATAGGTTCTTTGCTTGCAGACAGGATAAACGGAGATACTGACGGTAAAGGAAAGATAGATAAAGATATGTTCGCAAATCTTATCGAGATCCTGAGACTTCAGATGCTTTTAAATACGACAAACAGCATAGGAGATTTTGATGATTTCTGATTCGTCATTTTTACAGATGTATCTTGATGACTGTTTGTGATAATCTATGTGAAATTATATTTTCTAGCAGAGGTTATAAATGATACTTAAGGATTGTAGCAGCGGTGTAGTCAGATATAAGGGAAATGAATACAGTGTGCGGGTGGTTAACGGAATAGATAACGAGGTGGCGCTGTATTTTAAAGAAGAGCTTGAGGACACCCGTATGAACGGAGCTGAGGTTTCCTTCAGTGACAGCATTAAAGGCTGTATCAAAGCTAACTGCAATATCGTGATAAAGAGAAATCCCGGATATCCGGCTATGGATGAAGTCTGGATGGGAGAATGTGAGATACTTGATGTCATTGAGATCGTTCAGAGGCAGCAGGATATCCGTGTAAATCTTTCCATTTCTGTGCAGTTTACTTCAGAGACCGAATCCCGGGGCAAATTTTTCGGAACCATAACAAACCTCAGTGCAGGAGGCATTTTTATGGTGACATCCCAGCCTCTTACCATAGGAGAGGAACTTACATTTCACTATAGCTTCAAGGGGACAGAACGGGCTTTTAAAGTCAAGGTGCTTTGGGGAAAGCTTTACTCTTCGGGAGACAATGGTTACGGACTGAAGTTCCTGGATCTTTCTGATGGCGCGGAGACAGAGATACGTGGATTTGTCTTCAGAGAACTTCGGGAACAGCGTCAAAACAAACTTGGTGGGAGATGATGATATGATCATTAATCTTGTAATGATTGTGAAAAATGAAGAACGTTGCCTTGAGAGGTGCCTTACAGCGGCATCTCCTTTTGTTGACAATATAATCATTGCAGATAGCGGATCCACAGATAAAACCATAGAAATCGCAGAAAAATTTGATGCAAAAGTCTATTCATTCCCATGGGAAAATGATTTTTCCAAAGCCAGGAATTTTGCGTTGGGACAGTCGGAAAGGGAATGGAATGCAGATATTAATCTGGTGCTTGATGCAGACGAGTATCTCGTAAATGATGAGAATTGTAATCCGGAGGCTCTAAGGGAATTCATCGACATGATGTATGAAAAGCAGGGCATGCGATGGCTTGGTATCATCAAGAGGGAGGATTCCTATCCAAACGGTGACGAGATAGACAGGAGTATCACAGATGTTGCCCGCATACTTCCGGCAGGGATGCGTTATAGAGGAAGTATACATGAACAGGTGGCAGCAAAGGTGGTGCATAAGCTTTCCCCACTATATGCCTTACATGACGGATATATGCAGAAGGGCAAGGGAGAGCGAAATTACCAGTACCTTTTTGAGGCATTGGAAAAAGAACCTAATGATCCATACTACAATTATCAGATGGCCATAACTCTTAGAAATCTGAAAAAGGAAGAAGAAAGCCTCCCTTATTTCAGGATTTTCTGGAGATACTCGGGAAAGAAAGAGATAAGACAGGCGCCCTATTGGACAGATGGCATCATGAGATACCTGTATACTTTGTATGATCTGGATACGGAGGAAAGTCTGGAGGAGGCTCATGACATCATGAGCAAGGTACAGTATGATTTTACCAGAAATCCGGATTTCTATTTTTATTCGGGTCTTTTCTATATGAAGCTTGTATTGAAGGATACAAAAAAATACATTGATCTTCTTCCGTATATAGAAAAGAGCTATCTCAAGTGCTTGGAACTAGGTGAAGTGAGCCGTCCTGAGGGTGTGATAGGTACCGGCTCCTTCAAGGCGGCATACAATCTGGGAACATGGTATGAGGTTTCAGGCAACATGGAGAAAGCCAGGGAATACTATCAGATGGCCGTGGATCAGGGATATAAAAAGGCAGCAGACAGATTGAAAAATATTTAAACAGATAAGGGGATAATATGGGCTTATTTTCAGATCATTTTTCGGAGGAACATCCGTTTGGCGTTATCAGCAAGATGTTCGGAAGCGGAAACGAAAAGGAAGAACAGCAGGTGGTTAAACGTACTTATAACGTTGATCCTTTAGTTCTTTACAATATTTCCGGTGAGGAGATAAAAGAGCTTCAGCCCGAAGACAGAGTGTACGTACGTAAGGACGATGCCACTAAAAAAATCACAGTGGAGACTTCGGCATCCGGCGGGAAGAGTACTGTTATCACTGCGTGTGATATATCTGCCAATGAAAATGACCAGAGAGAACTGACAGCCATGCTGAATACACTGGTGGAGGATATTTCAAGAGCAAGACGTAATGGTGCAGACGGAATAACTGTGCCTGTAAATGAGTATGAGCTTGTTGCATATATTCGTAACCGTCCGTCTATAGAAATAGATCTTGATCGTTTAGAGGAAGCGATAAATCAGGGTCAGAGAGACGATGTGCTTACTGATTTTGTGGGAGATCTTCATAAAAACAAAAGAGTTGATGTGTATACTTCTCTAAGTAATATTTACAATGTTGAAGCGACTCATATTCTGAAGGATGAATTTAAAAATTTTTCCAATATACATTTTTACGAGCTGAATGCGAACTTAAACAGCATGATATATTGGAATGATGAGACCATCGTAAACAATATGAAGTATTCACCGGAGGCCATCATCATCGGTATCGGTCTTGCCGGAGAAAAGCCACAGCATGCGATCTCTATAAAAAATGACATCCACTCCAGTGTAGTAAGAAAGGCTGCGATCATGGTGAATCATCCAATGAACGTCAGAGAGGAGATGCTGGATGCCCAGTTTGTAGATCATGCCATCGGTATCGAGGAAATAGCTAAAAGAAGAAATATGTCCGAAGAGGTAAAAAATAAGGTCCTCATCGAACTTGCCGTAGCTGAGGCCAGATACAGATATGATGAGTTAAGGATAAATGATTTTCTTAAGTCTGCGATAAACGTCTTTTACACGGAAGGACAGATGAAACTTATCAAGGTTCCGTTTGATGATGAAAAGCTTATCAGAAATCTGATTCCTGATGCCATGACAGGTCTTCTTGTGGAAGTTGCAGACAGCCAGATCATATTCTACGGAAGTGAATCTTCTGCGAAGCTTCTGATCGAGAAGTATCAGTGGTCTGATCTCGGATACGGAAGGGCAGGACATGATACTACCCGCCAGACCATGCGTCAGTATGAGAAGCAGGTATCGGATATGACTGTAAGAAGCAGATTTATTTCTGAAACCAATAAGGTTCTGATAGAAAATGAAGGTCGTTCTGCCAGTGCTTCATATAAATCAGTCAGAGATCTGGCACAGAAATTCAACGATATAGGACTCGATGCCGAGAACCAGATAGAACTGCTTCGGGAGGTTCCCGTTATAAATGATCCAAACTACAGAGTTTCCATAGAGAATATAATCAAGGAAACTCTTACCAAGGAGTCACCGTTCCGTATGTTTGGAGAGATAAGAAAGGGCGCAAGACCGAGAAGAAGAACGGAATAAGATGATTTAAAATGTTGCAAAAATAAAAAATAATTTTTATTTTGAAAATCACTTATAATTTTTATTATTTGTGCGATAATACTAGTGTAAACAAATCATAATAAAGGCTTGGTGCTCACGAAAGTGAGATACCGGTTTGGACAAGGAAGTTCTTACACGGGCCGAAATAGGAGGAATTTATGGTTATACAGCATAACATACCAGCAATCAATTCTTACAGAAACTTATCACAGAACGCTACATCTCTTAACAAGAACTTAGAGAAACTGTCATCTGGCT
>ALYD01000019.1 GCA_000513555.1 Lachnospiraceae bacterium JC7 | reverse complement strand
GAAGCGGCAGAGGAGCTGGCGCAGTACTGTAAAGACATGGGGTACACACATGTGGAGCTTATGGGTATCGCTGAGCACCCGCTGGATGCAAGCTGGGGATATCAGGTTACCGGATACTATGCACCTACCAGCAGATATGGAACACCTAAGGAATTTATGTATATGGTCGACTATCTCCATAAGAATGGGATAGGTGTCATACTGGACTGGGTACCGGCACATTTTCCCAAGGATGCGCAGGGACTAGCAGACTTTGATGGTACTGCGACATATGAGTATGCAGATCCTCGAATGGGAGAACATCCTGATTGGGGAACCAAAATTTTTGATTACAGCAAGAATGAGGTCAAGAATTTCCTTATAGGTAATGCACTTTATTGGTATGATGAGTACCATATTGACGGATTAAGAGTTGATGCGGTTGCCTCCATGCTCTATCTGGATTACGGTCGTGAAAATGGACAGTGGATACCGAACAAATATGGCGGAAACGGAAATCTGGATGCCATAGAGTTCTTTAAACACCTGAATTCCGTGATCAGAGGAAGAAAAGACGGAACGATCATAATCGCTGAAGAGTCAACCGCCTGGCCCAAGGTTACTTCATCACCTGAGGAAGAGGGGCTGGGTTTTACATACAAGTGGAATATGGGGTGGATGCATGACTTTTTAGGTTATATGAAGCAGGATCCGCTGTTCCGTAAAGGCGCTCATAATATGATGACCTTTGGAATGAGTTATGCAACAGCAGAGAAGTTCATACTTGTTCTTTCGCATGATGAAGTGGTTCACCTAAAATGCTCCATGATCAATAAGATGCCGGGATTATATGAGGATAAATTTAGAAATCTTAAGTGCGGATACCTGTTTATGTTCGGGCATGCAGGAAAAAAGCTTCTCTTCATGGGACAGGATTTTGCACAGCTTCATGAGTGGAATGAGGCCGTATCTCTGGACTGGTATCTGACAGAAGAGCCATGGCACAGGAATGTACACAGTTTCGTTCGGGATCTTTTACATATGTATAGGAAGTATCCTGCAATGTGGGCTCTGGATGACAGCTGGGATGGTTTTGAGTGGATCAATGCTGACGATGCCGACAGGTCCATATTCAGTTTTGTCCGTAAGGATAATACAGGAAAAAACAGCCTGCTTTTCGTTATAAATATGACTCCGATGGAGAGAAAAGACTATGTTGTTGGAGTACCTTCAAATGGAAGATATACATTGATACTTAATGAAGATGGAAATGTTGATTCTAAGGTATCAAAGAATGTAATTCATGCTGAAAAGGATGAATGTGACGGGCAGCCATACCGTTTAAGTTATCCTCTGCCTGCATACGGATGTGCTGTTTTCAGATTTGATTATCAATCATAAATGTTAAACTATTAACAATAAACAAAAAGGGAGTAGAATTTTTGTTATTTATTTAACAATTTTCTACTTCCTTTTATTTTTACCTGTAGTAAAATTGTTTTATAAGTAAGAAGGGTGTTTACCAAGTAAAGGAGATAGAATATGGCTAGAGAATTATTGTCACAAAGCCCGTCCAAAAGCGTATATCGTGATGGTAATAAGATTTTGAAAATTTTTTCAAAGGATTTTGATAAGTCTGAGGTATTCCATGAGGCGTTTATTAATACCAGAGTGGAAAATATTGATGGCATAAATGTTCCGAAAATTTTAGGGATTTTTGCTGAAAACGGACAGTGGGTGATTGAAAAAGAGTATGTGGAAGGAAAGACTCTGAAGCAGCTCATGGATGAAAATCCGGATAAACTGGATGAGTATATAGGAAAGATGGTGGATCTTCAGATGCTGGTATTCACAAAGAAGGCACCATTACTGCAAAAGCTCAAAGATAAGCTTACATATCAGATCAATGGTCTGAATACCATTGATTCCAGCACAAGATATGAGCTTCTCACAAGACTCGAGTCCATGCCTAAGCATTTTAAACTGGTACATGGTGATTTCAGACCTTCCAACATTATAGTTAAGGAAGATGGAACTATGTACCTAATTGACTGGGTACATGCGGCACAGGGTAATGCAAGTGCAGATGTGGCAAGAACATATACAACATTGTATCTGTACGATCAGAAAGCAGCCGATAAGTATTATGCGGATTTCTGTTCAAAGACCAACACAGATAAGAGTTATGTTCATAAGTGGCTGCCTATCATAGCTGCTGCTAACCTTACAAAGAACAGACCTGAGGAAAAAGAGATACTTGAAAAGTGGCTCAATGTTGCAGATCTTATGTGATATTGGTTTGACAATTAAAAAAAAGATATGATAAAATCGCTGTCATTGATCTGACAGCGATTTTATCATGTGTAGAATATGATTATTATAAGAAAAAATATCCTATAATCGTTAATTAGTACATATTTATTATCGTTAATCAGTATTATAATGTGTTATACTATGATTAATTGATGCAAAGTGCTTTTCAAAATACTTTTTTATATTTAAAATAAAAAGGCTTAAGACCGAAGCTTTTGTAAGCACTGATAGTTTTTATTTTGTGAGGTGAATATATGAAGAGATGGTATAGCGAGGAAAGAGTCGCTCTTGTAATCAGTAAAGAAGAGTTTCCTGTTATATATCAGAACTATCTTATTAAAAATATGAAGTATATCCGAAATGAGTGGATCAAGGATATGAAGGATACTTCAACTCCTAACGTAACTCAGGAGCAGTTTATGAATCGTGAGATCATAGGAGAGACTAAGTGGATCCGTGCACAGTTCGCCGGAAGCATGGGTGAGGCTGAGGAGCAGTTCTTCAGCGTTTATGCTCTTGATAACAAGCCTGCTGAGAGAAGTATCGTATTCACTCCATTTATTTCTGTAGATGGATATGGAAGTGCAGGATTTAATTCAAAGCGTACAAGAGTAGATTACTCAGATACTGATAAGCTTTATTATATCCTTCCTGATAAGCTTGACTATTGTGATATGATTTCTGCAGTATCAGGTACAGTATATTCAACAAAGGCTCTCAGCACAGAGTTCCGTACCAAGCTTGGAGATTATCTCCCAGGTAATTTTGCCATCGAGTCACACCTCGGTATCATTTCCTTTACATACGAGAAGGAAGTATAAACGTATAATATAAAGAGCAGTCTCCCAAGGTTAGATATTCTGCCTTGGGAGACTTTTTTTGCGATAATAGTTCAGTGTACGTTTTATTCAATCATGCGTCTTCAGGAAGCTTATTCATTATCAGATCAAGAGCGATCATCATACAAAGACCGATTTCTAAAGCCAGAATCAAAGGAAAAGCTTTTTTGAATATAAGTCCGCCTTTTAGGAACCAGACAAGAGAGGGGATAAGGATCATTAAAAGAACGGTGAAAATAAGTTTTCCTTTGAAGGAGCTCTGTTTATTCTTTTCACTAATGGATTCTTCTATAGTCTGCTGCCTTATCATAGATTCTTCCGATACATTTCCGGGTTTCCTGTTTTTTCGGGGAAATGAGAAAAGTCCAAATAATTTGGGATGTTCTTCTGAAAGATCCTGTATTTCCACACCGGGTATAAGGTCTTCGTCAGGATAATCATCTTTTCCGTAATCAGAGCTGAATCCTATATCACAGGCTTCAGCAGAAGATCTGGACGAAGAGGGTATTACGGGATTATCCATAGGAGGAAATGATCCGCAGACAGAAGCCTGATCATCATATGCAGAGTTCCCCTTGTTTAAAGATACAGAATTCCGGGATGCAGTTTCAGATACAGAATAGTTTCCGTTTTCGGATTTATATCTGAGAACTATGCCTGCATCTATAGGTCTGAAGATTCCATCATCAGAAACAGGAGTTCTGGTCTCCTGCTGATGATTTGAATCTGATGTCGTTACTGACAAAGGAGATTTTTTTTCAGCCGACTGTTCTTTGGCCATATTTGTTCTTACTATTCGCAGAAGATCAGGCAACTGATAGAACTCTTTAGCGCTTTCCTGAAATAATGAATACGCCATAATGACAGCTCTGTCATCATTATAATCTATATGTTTAAGCATATAAGAAAGGAGATCCGACAGATTATTACAGAATAAATTTTCGAAGGACGGTATGAGGGTGAAGAGCCATTCATCGTTATCCTGACTGAAAAAAACTGATGACGGACTGAGGAAAACAGAATTTTCCGAAACCATATATTCCTCTAAAGAGGAGAGCAGCCTGTTCAGACATTCCATAAAGGAAGAGATAGCGTTGTGGGTCAATGGGTGCGATTCGAGATATTTTTCCATTGATTCAAGTCCTGAAATCACGTAGCAGAGGTTGTTTTCTTCAGTTGCTGCATTGTGATTCATTTTTAAGGAACCCGGAATACAGGTTTCCTTTAAGAGCCTTGACTCATAAGTACCGGCCGGTACAGTTATATTTTTTATATGCATATAGCTGTGTCTTAGTGAATGTTCGTAGCTTATGTTTAATTCCATGATCATTGTCCTCCTTATTCTGCCGGATCCACATCCTGTTCAAATATGCTGACTTCCCGGATGAAATTCTCTGGTTTAAATATTTTTTCGCCATCTGCCTCATGACTGTCGATCTCTGATTCCAATGCAGATCTTGTGTAAGCATTGATCCTGGATTGAAGATGTATAGCGCCGTTAATGAGAGTTGCGATGACCAGAAGAGAAATGCTGAAAATATATGTGGCTTCCAGGGTATTCATATCAAACCTCCGGTGTATTCCATATCTCTGAGAATAAAATAAAGACCCGGCAGCATAAAAGGGATAAATGGCAGAGAAACTGTGTAAAGATGCTTACCTGTTAACTTTCCGTAAACAAGAATGAAGATACCAGCCATAGAGGCAGTAATAAAACCGCTGATAACAAGAAGCAGTATATAGTTCACCGGAATGAAAAAAGCGGATACGGTTATGAATACGGCATCACCTATTCCCAGACCTCCTTTGGAGGCAATGCTTATGAGAGAAAGTATTATTCCGGGAATGAAGCGTATAAGTGGACTAAGAATCGATTCGGGAGTAAAACCGGCTTTAGTTTGTAAGTTGAAATATATGAAAACCGGAAACCCCAATAGAATGAATATGAGATGCAGGATACAAGGCACTTTCCTGGTTTTTATGTCATATATACTGGAAAGAAAAAAATATGATAGAAATATCAGTAGATAAAAATAAGTTATGGAAAAAGAAATATACATTTGATCTGTGTTCCTTTGTGATATCAGCCGCATCTTACACAGGCATGTTTTCCTGCGGCTTCAGCTTCGGATTTTTTCATAGGCTGGATATAGCTGGATAATGTTTTACAGGTAGGGGTGCTGTGATAACTTCTGGCGCCGCTTGTGTAATAGACCACAGAAAGGCGGGTATTTGGTCTGCATGAGGCACAGGGAGAAAAACGTCCGCCGAATTTGGTTCGTAGATCACGGATAGCTGCACCGGAGGTTTCTTTGATGTCATGGGTGATGTATGTACAGCCCATGGTGGTATGATAAACGTCACTGTCCTTAGTACTTACATAGACAGTAATGTCCTTTTTATCGTCTGTGTTTCCGTTATCTTCCATCCAGCGGTTTCCCTTTTCGCCGATCCATGCACGTCTGCTGGCGACAACCTGCTGAGAAAGATGATCAAGTCCGAAAACAGAGAATGGTAAAATGGCTTCATAATTTGCGACGTATTTTATTTTTTTATCTGTTACTTCCGAATCACTCAGCATATCTATGTTCTTCATACCCGGTTGTTCGATCTGGGAAGCAAGTGAAAGAGCGGAAACAGTTGTTTCAATTCCGTTCAGAATATCAGTATCAAGCTTTATGGTGCCATCTCTGGTCTTATAGTATTCTATGTATTTTTCCTGAGCCACCATGCGGGCATTGTCTTCAAGTATGACACTTGCGTTGCGCTGGTGGTTCAGGATCAACATGGGAGTGATGAAGATCACACTTGCAAATATGACAAGAGTCAAAGCAAGTGAAGCCTCCACTGTATATGAAGAACGGCATGATGAATGAATCAGGATATTAAGTTGTTTAAGAAATAAGGATTTGTATTCTGATCGCTTGTGTTCGTACCTGGAGTGTGTGAACATGGACGAAAAGGTATTCTTGAAGTTCATTTTCATGTCGCTTTCAATTAATGAGTATCGTTTTTGTATTTATAGTAGGTCGATAGATTAAAGGAATATTTTTTTTCAGGAGCCGAACCATATACGAGGGGGATAAAACCGTTATCATACATTACGTGTTTTGTATCAGCCTGTATATCTATTCGAAGAGCGTACAGGCATTCATCCATGGAAAAAGAGGTTTCGGGATCCTTCCCTATGCACTGTATGTTCTTTTCTATCCTGCTGAGCATCCTTTTATTTATTGTGGACTGATCAAGTATCCCCTGTCCAAGAAGGAAGGTCCTAAGATAATCCCTATATGATAATCCTCTTTTGCAGTCGGAGTCTGCCTCAATGGAACGGCTGCTTCCGAAATCCAGGAGACCGCCTATATCCATTGACCAGCTTTCTGAATCATGAAAAACCGGCACCTTTCCGTTGGAAAGAAGTGTTTTGACATCTTTAATTGACTGAGCCATGGCCCAGATACCCAATACAAAAAAGGTAAAAACGGAAATGAGAGCGGGATTTGCAGTGACACACAGGAATGATGTCACGAAGGCCCTGGCTTCATTGCGTTTGGCTGTATCGGTATACAGGTATATCAGGTTCAGTCCTTCCCTCAGGGTCACAAGCTTTGTGACAAATTCAGAAAGATTTTCATAATCACTTTCTTCTCCGCCGATAAGATATTCTATTTCCAGACCGGTGTTTCCGCTTGGAGGCAGGGCGTCTTTTGAGGGAACACCCTGATGATAATAGTTGAAATATTTTAATGCGTATTCACCAAGAATAGCTATTTCCACAGGATTAGCGGTGGAATCAGCCATAAAATGTGGATTACTGACGTTTATTTTTGTCTTTGAGGGCATTGACTGATTTTGGGGAAGTACCATGGAGAGAAGATTACCCTCCATAAAACCGCTGATCTGGTCGAGAATCTGCTTATTTGTTGTGTTTATCTTTGAAACATTTCCATGGTAACTTATAAGTGGAAAACTATTCCAGTCCCATGCCGCACTGTTGTAGAATGCGGTTATTTCATAAGAGAAGTCATAATCAGAATCATCATCGTCATCATCATCGCAGGACGCCATGGCTTCTTCCAGCCATTCCTCAAATTCAATTACATCGTTTTCTACACGATCTGCTTCATTGCGAAGGTGTACAGTTTGCGAAGGCATTGCTTCAATTTCAGCCCGGACTGATCCGTTTCCTGACACATAATTTTCATATTCAGAGATTTCAGCTTCTATAGCTGCGATGCCTTCCGATGAAAGGGAGGATTTCCGTAGTTCAAAATCATCACGAAGCTCCTGAACTTTTATTGCAAGCTCATCGGCTGCAGAACTGAATTCCTGTACGGCCGAATCGATCGAATTGAGAGAATCTGTAAAATTATCCTTTTGACTGTAAAAGCTGTATGGACTTTCGGAATCAAGTGAAGACCGGCAGTCATGATGACAGGCAGCGGCATTTTTTGCGGCGGCATCAACATTGAATATGGCAGTTTCTACCATCTTAAGGTCGTTTGAATCAAGAGAATACTTTTTTTGCAGTTCTCTTAGTTCTTTTGTTTCACCGGTTCGTTTGAAGATGCTTTGCATTTCCCCGGAAACTTCGGATTCATTATGTTCTGATCCTGCGAAGTGAATGAGGGAATCTAGAAGTCCATATTTCATATATTCAAGGATCTCCTCTTCAAAACAGTTGTCTTCCGTTATATGAAGATGCTCTGAGAGCAGAATGTTTTCCTCCTTGAGGTTTCCGGGAAATAAGTTATGAGCTGTTCTGTAAGGCTCTGTGAAATCATAGAATTCTTCTATCAGATCTCCGTCTGTTCTGTATTGTAGTCCCAGGATTCTGTAATTTTCCCATAGAGTACGATGATACTGGGAAAAGAGAGATTCCATTGATGCGTCGGCTGCTGCCTGCCAAAAGTATCGTTCACCTGCAGTTCTGCAGGATTCAACTATGGTGAGAAGCAGCGCCGCGATCATGGTAAAGCTCAGAGCCATAAAAATGGTAACGGAACCCCGGGTATATCTGCGAAACATCAATATACACTCTGTGCAGAGCTGTCTATCTGGTCAAAGATATCTGTTAAGAGGGTATTGATCCTTCCCTTGAATACGATGACAAGGGCAATGAGTACTACCAGAATGAGTACCAGCTCAATGGTACCGATGCCGGATTCACCATGAAAAAGATAATGAATATGGTTCTTTACGGCATTCTTTATCTTTGTTCCGTAATAAAAGAGTCCATAACGACATTTTTCATAGGCCTTGCTGATCTGTTTCTCAAGATCATTATCGGGTCTTGATGGTAAACCCGGCATGGTTAAAATGGCTGCAGTTGTAGTTGTGTTCATGTTAATTCTCCTTCTGAGGTTCTACCTCTTTGAAATATATTTAAATCTCAATATGTTTTTTGAGATAAAAATGCTTTTTATAGCTCCGGTTATGGATAAAGGAGCATCTGTAAAAAATGAATAGAGGAACAGCTATTTAATGGCTGTAAGAGCCGGAACGATGATTATTACCATTACTATTGAAAGTAAAAGAAACAGAGGCAGAAGAAGCTTGGTGCCGGCTTCTTCACCCAGACGTTTTGCTGTGGTCTTTCGCTGCTCGAAGGCGTCATTCATTTCAAGTTCCAGCATGGCTCTGAGGTTTTTGGTACCGGTCCTTCGGTTCTGTTCTATCAGACTGACAAGTTTGGTATATGATTTTAGATTGATTCGTTTTCCGAAGTTGAGGTATACCTCGGATTCAGGCACATTTCTTTGAAATTGATAACAAAGAGTACGTAATTCATAATATAGAGGGCGATCCGGACGAAGCTTGCGCTGTATCAGCTTGTCGTAATTTTCGGATATAGTCAGAAATGAGTTTTTTATGGTGAGACCCGCTCCGGTATATACCATGAGCTTCGAGACGAGATCAGAGTAATCCAGCATCAGCATAGATTCCCTTTTCTTTTTTTCTTCTTTTGCCAGGGATCCCTGCCTGAGATATATAGCCGCAGCTGCTATGATGCCAAGGAATGGGAAAATCAGATAAGTATTATCCTGGGCTTCGTGATAGCTGAGATTTAATCCGTTTAAATCTGTGGGAAGAATAAGAGCATCATTTCCAAGACCGGAAATATTGGCCTCATTTATTTTTTCGTTTAGGGATTTAAGCAGAAGTTCATATTCACTGAGATCTTTCGGTATGACATTGACATAGATCTTATATGGTTCGGAATGATACTTGACTTTGATATAGTCCTTGTGGTCCTGTTCCCCAGAGATTTCCTTTTCCGGTACGATGAAGGTACTCATGACAAGTGAAAGGTATCCTGTTACAACTGTACCATCCGGTATATCATCATTTTTTACTTTTCCGTCGTCTTCTATGAGATGCCTGTATTTTCTGTAATCTGAAGGATCATCGGTTTCAGGATAGAAATCCCATGACAGTTCCACTCCATAATCCTTTAGCCTGGTGACCAGATTTAGGTCGTGGCTTACAGAGGCCAGACTTTGATCGTCATTTATTATGATGCCTTCGATGTTTTCGACTATATGAGCGAAAACTTCATCGGCTTCAGACTTCGTGTAACGTTTGGAACTGACGGTAATGTCTAAAGGTATATCTTTTCCATCGGAAAGACCGGATACCTCCAGAGAGAAGGTTCTGTTTCCACTGCCATAGCTGCTTCGTTTTATGAGATTTCCATTGGTTAGGATGTTGGAGCTCATGGATGAAAAGAAGACCAGGGCACTTAGAATAAGCGATACTGCAATGCAAAGAAGCTGTTCCTTCAGGACCTTCCGGGGGATGTTTTTTGACTTTAATGCCAGGGAATTCCGACACTTTTTTAATAGATACTTGAATTTTGAATGGTTTTTCATAAATCTGAATAGGAATTGGGCATACTAGACCTCTATGCTCATTATGCGATTTGCAAGAAATATGGAAAGGAAATAGATAAAGAGACATATGGTCATAGTGACCCTTCCGAGGAATGTGGTATATAGAGAAACAAAGAAATCAGGGGAAGTCATATTCATGTAAATGATTATGACAAAGGGGATTATGTTCATCATTCGCTGCTCATAGATCTTTGATGCGTTCAATGTCTTGATATCTTCTATAATTTGAACTTTATCACGTATGATTCCGGCAGTATGGGTGATAATATGCACCAGATTACCTCCGTTTCGTTTTGCAATATTGAAGGTCTCTGCAAAATTCGTAATATCATCAAGACCTGAACGGAAAGCAAAGTCAGAAAGCATCACTTCCAGTGGTTTGTTTAGGTTGAAGCCATTGACTATTGCTTCAAATTCGGTGACTATGAGGGCTCTTTCACCGAACATGTTTCTAAGTTCCGGTATGGCCGCATGAAAAGCATTTTCTGTTGAGTAACCGGCACTCAAAAAGGATGACAGTACGGAAAGAGATTCCTTGAATTGGTTTAGAAGTTCCCGTCTTCGTTTTTCTATAAGCGTTTTTCGGATAAAAAACGGATACATGAAACAAAGAGGGAGTAAAACAAAGAAGAGCAGCTTACTTTGGTAAAAGGTGTAGCTTATCAGGATATCGGCCAGTGATGCGTACAGAACATTACGTAAAAACTCGGAAATGGTGAAGCTGTATTTACTGTAATCTATTAATGAGCTTTTCGTTTTTTGAAAGGGATGAAAGCTTTTGAAGCCTTTTACCATCATATTTATAGAGCTGATTGAGGATGATTTCACCGTTTTCAATGCCTTTTACCTCCGATATTTCTAGGACTCGACGTTTATGATCCCTGGTCTTTCCAAGGTGAATGACTATTTCTATTGCTGAGGCGATCATGTTCCTTATGGCAGGAAGGGGGAGATCTGCAGCCTGAAGTATCATGACTTCCATACGTTTAAGCATATCTTTGGCTGAGTTTGCATGTCCGGTGCTTATGGAGCCGTCATGTCCTGTATTCATAGCGTTCAGCATATCGAGAGCTTCTCCGCCTCTGACCTCACCGACGATGATTCTGTTTGGTGACATTCTGAGGGATGCCTTGATAAGATCGGATATGCTCACCTGACCTTCACCTTCGGAGTTTGCATTTCTTGTTTCCATGGAAACAAGGTTTGAGACATTCTGTATCTGCAGTTCGGCAGAATCTTCGATGGTGATGACGCGTTCGTCCGGGGGTATATACTGGCTTAAAGCATTTAAAAAAGTTGTTTTACCGCTGTTTGTTCCTCCGGAAATGAAGATGTTATAGCCTGCCTTCGTGAGGGATTTGACAAATTCCGCAGCCTCCTCTGTAAGAGACTTATATGATATGAGTTTTTCCATGGTTATGGGTTCCGGGAATTTTCTGATGGTAAGGGTTGGACCCTTTAGAGAAATCGGGGGAAGGACAACATGGACTCTTGAACCGTCCTCCAGACGGGCGTCAACTATAGGATTACTGGTATTTACAGAACGGTTGACCTTACTTACGATAGTCTGTATTACTTCCTCCAGCTGATCTCTGGATTCAAAACAGCGATTCCACTTTTCCTGATGACCGAAACGTTCTATAAATATTTCCTTGTGGGAATTTATCATGATCTCGGTTATCTCGGGATCATCCAGAAGCTCTGAAAGAACATCCAGACGACGGAAGCTGTTAAAGATAGCTGAGCGGAGATAGAGTTTGTTTTTCAGACTCAGGTCTTTTCTTGTATATAAAATGTCGTCTATCCTGCTGTATAGTTCTTCATCCTCGAGATTCTGACCGTCTCTTATCTCGGAAACGATCTGATGTTTTATATCTTTTTTTAGTTCACTTAATGAATTCATGATTAATAGTAAATGTAGTTCTTTATTACTGCTGAGGCATATTCCATAAGTGGATCGGTGCCTTCTGACCTATCAGAAGATGCCTCAAGTTCTCTGGTATCAGGAACAATGAGTTTTGTGATACGGTTAAGTACATCGGGGGATTGGTTTTTCGAAAGATGGGATTCAAGAAGTTCAAGCTTCAGATTTGATGATGGATCATCAGTTACCGGCATAAAGATCCTGCTTGCAAAGGGAAGAATACCTTCTATGCGGCTCAAAATACTGTCTGTGTCAAGTATGATGGCATCTTTTCCGGAAACAGAGCGGATATGTTCGATGAAGTCTGTTATCTCCTTTGAATCAAGAGTTGTCAGATCGTCGGGAGTTCTGACAGGCAGCAGCTGATCATAATCGTTTGAGTGATAGATAAGATCCTGAAATCTTGATTCAGTAAGTTTTCCTTCCTTGAAGAAATAGAAAGCTTCTGACAGGGTATCGTGAAAAAGGGCATCACAATGGGAATCTTCAAGATCCGATACTTCTTCGAGAGTTATGTAAAGAGAATTACAATCCTTACGAAGTGCCTTTGTGAGACTTCGTGCAAATGTGGTCTTTCCTGACCGGCCTATGGGACTGTAAATGAGATACAGCTTTGCAAGTTCACCGGTGCTTTTTCTTTGGGACACGGTTTCTTTTTTTCCGTATAGAGACATGATTTCTCGCAGAATGCTTTCGCCGGATTGATATTTATATATCTCATGCCCCCTGTGTACTGCATCATTTTGGGCAGAACTGTTGTAAGTTTGTGGAGGTGATTCTGAAAGTCTGATAAGAGACTTGGCCGGAATCCGATAGATGGGGTTCTCACAGGCCTCCGATAGCTCATCATCCGTCCTCTCTCCGGAGGAGAGTGGACCTGCTCCATAGTCAAAATCTTTTATTTCACTGCCTACCAGAAGTTCTATGGGATGATCCTGAGAGAAATGCTCAAGGGCTTTGTAGTCATGAAAAGAGTAGACAGTAAAGGGACAGTTGGAATGAGCAGAAGCGAATTTTTTGAATCGGTCACTGTATATCTGGTCTTCATCAAAAAAGGCAAGTATGTGCTGCATGATTATCTCCTTAAGAAAAGTGTTTCTTTGTTTTCTTTGGTGAGCATAAAGTGAATCAAAGAAAACAATCATTGATCAGTCCCGGAATTGCACCGAGAAAAACAGGGACAGCCAGGGGAAGAGAATTTCTTTTCGGAATAGAAATGTAGGCTCCAATATTTCTCCATAGTTTAAATATCTGGCAAAATATTTTGTTCTGTCCCCTTTCATGAGGCACTGTTCTTGATACTATGGGGGGAACAAAGTGTTTCTGAACAGAGCTTTGGCTGCAATTATGTTCGGGGGTGAAAATATTACAGCAGGGGGCTTTTGAGGCTGAGAAAACTGTTTCAGCTTTGCTGATCATGATGAAAGCAAGGGCAAGCAGGAGTCCGGGAAGAAGCAAGCTTATTCCTTTATAGAATCCTGTCCATGAAAGGATGAGGGCCAATAGTTTGGCATCACCTGCCCCTGCATGAGTCATAGCGGTAAGCACAGAGAGCACCATTCCGATAAAAAGAAAAACAGTGAGAAATAAGAGAGGATAGAAAAGGGTCAAAGTACCGGTTTCTTCCATAATAGAGATACATCGGAAGTTAAAGAATATTCCGAGCGATAGATAAGTACCGAGCAAAAGATTTGGGATACGTCGATCAAAAAGATCTGTGAGAGCAGCTCCGAAAAGAAACTGCAGTAGAATCAGCTTTGATGCTATCATGTTGCCTCCGTATGAATTTGTGAGTTCAGTATATGTGCTATTCTTCAGGTTTCATATAGTCTAAAATGCGACATGGTCTAAAAATAGACTATATGTTCTGCTAAATAAAAACATAAAAGTAGAATAATGATCACCGGTATGGAAAAACGAATGGTAGTGCTTACACAATAAGGTTTTGAAAGTTTTTCATTATATTAGCCGGGATAATATAAGCTTCGGAAAAAACAGAAAAACATATTCCTTGTCTAATGCTCACAAAACATTTCCGGGTTTATGGTGATTATCAACAAATGCCCTGATATTTCGTTATATTTTGGAAGCACTCGATTGATAAACTTTTGGGATATGCTAAAATATCAAGGTCCTGAAACATCCGGGATGGTGAGGATAAATATAAGATCATTACAGATAAATGATGGAGAGTCATATGGATTTTTTTGATGAATATAAGCGTTGGACCGAACTTGCAAAGGGTGCTGACGAAGATATAGAGAGAGAACTTGAGACTATGGAGGGAGATGAAGTAAAGATAGAGGATGCCTTCTACAGAGATCTCGAGTTTGGTACCGGAGGCCTCAGAGGAGTAATAGGTGCGGGAACCAACCGTATGAATGTCTATACCGTTCGAAAAGCCTCTCAGGGACTTGCTGATTATGTGGTAAGTAAGTATCCGGCCGAGAAGCGTCGTATCGCAGTTTCCAGAGACAGCCGAATCAAATCGGATGTTTTTGCCAGAACAGCCGCATCTGTTTTTGCCGCCAACGGAATAGACGTTTATATCTATGAGGATATAATGCCTACACCATGTCTCAGCTTTGCAACGAGAGAACTACATTGTGCAGCAGGTGTTATGATAACTGCCAGCCACAATCCTTCAAAGTATAACGGTTATAAGGTTTACGGGGATGATGGCTGCCAGATCACAACAGGAGCTGCGGCAGAAATACTGGCACAGATCGAAAAGACAGATATATTCAGCGGTGTTAAGAGTCTTGATTTTGTAATCGAGGATACGGCCGATGAGGCAGTGGCAATTACAGGTGAGGATGCCGCAGATGGAAGAAGGGGAAAGATATATTGGATAGGACCAAAGATCTATACCGATTTCATCAGAAATGTTAAGTCTCAGTCGGTTCTTTCGGAAGAAGACGCTGTAGACAGAAATGTTGCCATAGTTTATTCACCACTTAACGGTACAGGCTTAAAGCCTGTAACCAGAGCTCTCAGAGAAAGCGGGTATACCAATATCACTGTGGTAAAAGAGCAGGAAGCTCCGGATGGCAATTTCCCTACCTGTCCATATCCGAATCCCGAGATAAAAGAGGCCATGGCTCTCGGTATGGAATATGCGAGGAAGGAAAATGCTGATCTTTTACTTGCAACCGACCCGGACTGCGACAGAGTTGGAATCGCTGTTAAGGATGAAAACGGAGAGTACCGTCTTTTGAGCGGAAACGAGACAGGTATACTGCTCCTTGACTATATTGCATCCAAGCGTCAGAAAAATGGCAGCATGCCTGAGAATCCTGTTATGGTGAAGACCATAGTTACCATGGATATGGCAGAGCGTATCGCAGAACACTATGGAATAAAGACTGTCAACGTGCTTACAGGCTTTAAGTTCATAGGTGAGCATATAGGAAGACTTGAAAGTGAAGGCAGAGAAGAGGATTACATATTCGGATTTGAAGAGAGCTACGGTTATTTAAGCGGAGGGTATGTGAGAGACAAGGATGCTGTTGACGGAGCCTTTCTTATCTGTGAGATGTTCTCATACTATAAGACCAAGGGTATAAGTCTTCTGGATAAGCTCTCAGAGCTCTACAGGGAGTATGGATATTGCCTGAATACTCTTCACAGCTATCAGTTTGAGGGATCTGCAGGTTTTGATAAGATGCAGAGGATAATGCAGCAGTTCCGAATTGATTCCTACGCGGCAAGGCTTCAGGGAGCAGCAGAGCCTGAGGATAAGCCGGCAAAACATCCGGCAGAAGCATTGGACAGCTTCGGAGGCAAAGCGATAGAAAAGCTTCTCGATTATAAGCCGGGACTGGACGGACTTCCCAAGTCGGATGTGCTGAAGTACCTTTTAAGCGATCATTGCTCAGTGGTCATCCGTCCTTCCGGAACAGAGCCGAAGCTTAAGGCATATATCTCCATAAGTGCAGAAAGCCGTGAAGCGGCGGAAGCAGTTGAAGTGAAGATAGCTTCAGAGCTTCAGGAGAGAATGAAGTAAATGACAGATAGCCCGCAGCGATCTGATAGGGTTTTATAGTCATATATATAATGAACCGGTGATTTTTCCGATGTCTGAATCGGAAGATTCACCGGTTTTTTAGTAAAAAAATAAAAACAAAATAAAATTAGCACTCAACACTTGAAAGTGCTAACAACTGAGCTATAATCATTACTAACAGAGGAAAACATATCCGGAGGTTTTCTCTGAATATATTTGAGGAGGACTTCAGTTTATGAATATCAATAAATTCACCAAGAAATCAATCGAAGCTATAAATAAATGTCAGGATATAATCACAGAATACGGTAATCAGTATGTTGAGCAGATTCATCTTTTATACAGTCTTATCACCATTGATGAGAGTCTCATCGCCCAGCTTCTGAAAAAGATGGAAGTACCTGTGGATGAGTTTCTGGAAAGACTTGAGGCTGAGATATCAAAGCTTCCCAAGGTCACGGGAACAGGTCAGATGTACATGTCCCAGGCTGCAAATCTGGCACTTACAAGGGCTGAGGATCATTCGAAGTCAATGGGGGACGAGTATGTTTCTGTAGAGCATATTTTCCTTTCCATTATGAAGGAAGCGGATCCGACGGTAAAACGACTTTTTAATGAGTACAACATAACAAAGGATGGATTCTTAAAGGCTCTTTCAGAGGTTCGTGGAAATCAGAGAGTGGTTTCGGATAATCCTGAGGATGTATATGATACTCTTAACAAGTACGGATATGAGATGGTGCAGCGCGCCAGGGATCAGAAGATGGATCCAATCATCGGACGTGATGATGAGATCCGCAACATCATAAGGATATTGAGCCGAAAGACGAAGAACAATCCGGTTCTGATAGGTGAGCCGGGTGTAGGTAAAACAGCCGTAGTTGAAGGTCTTGCCCAGCGGATAGCGAAGGGAGAGGTTCCTGAAAGTCTCAAGGATAAAAAGGTATTTGCCCTTAATATGGGTTCTCTCGTGGCAGGTGCAAAGTACAGAGGTGAATTTGAGGAGAGACTTAAGGCTGTCCTTGATGAAGTAAAGAAATCAGAAGGACAGATACTTATGTTCATCGATGAGCTTCACACCATAGTGGGAGCCGGAAGAACAGACGGGGCCATGGATGCCGGCAATATACTTAAGCCTATGCTTGCAAGAGGAGAGCTTCACTGTATCGGTGCCACGACTCTTGATGAGTACCACAAATATATAGAAAAGGACGCGGCCCTGGAGAGACGTTTCCAGCCTGTACAGATAGATCAGCCTGATGTGGAGGATACTATATATATTCTGAGAGGAATCAAGGAGAGCTATGAGCAGTATCATGGAGTAACCATTACGGACAATGCTCTTGTGGCAGCAGCAACATTATCCGACAGATACATATCCGACAGATTTCTTCCGGACAAGGCCATAGACCTTGTGGATGAGGCCTGCTCCATGGTGAAGACCCAGATGGAATCCATGCCTGAAGATATGGCTGAAATAAAGAGCAGACTCACACAGTTAAGGATGGAGCAGATATCACTGAAGAAGGAGGATGATAAACTTTCGAAGGAACGTCTTCAGGAGATAGAAAAGGAGCTTGCGGAACTTCAGTCGGAGTTCGATGCGAAGATGGCTCAGTGGGATAATGAAAAGAATTCCGCAGAAAATCTTCAGAAGCTTCGTGAACAGAAAGACCGCATTCGCAAGGATATAGAAAAGTCCATGCAGATGGCTGATTATGACAAGGCTTCAAAGCTTCAGTATCAGGATCTCCCTGAAATAGAGAGAAAGCTTTCAGAGGTTGAGAACAGTGTTCACGGTGAGGACAAGTCACTCCTTCAGGAGACTGTAACTGAAGAGGAGATAGGGAAGATAGTAAGCCGCTGGACAGGAATACCTGTTTCAAAGCTGAATGAATCGGAGAGAAGCAAGGTACTTCACCTCGATCTGGAGATTCACAAGAGACTGATAGGTCAGGACGAGGCTGTGGAGAAGGTAGTAGAAGCGATCCAGCGTTCAAAGGCAGGCATAAAGGATCCGGGAAGACCTATAGGCTCATTTCTGTTTATGGGTCCCACCGGTGTAGGAAAGACCGAGCTTGCCAAGGCTCTGGCTCAGAATCTTTTTGATGATGAGAATGCCATGGTACGTATCGATATGTCCGAATACATGGAGAAATATTCCGTATCGAGACTTATAGGTGCTGCTCCGGGATATGTTGGATATGAGGAAGGCGGTCAGCTTACAGAGGCTGTGAGACGTAAACCATATTCTGTTGTACTTTTCGATGAGATAGAAAAGGCACATCCTGATGTGTTCAACATACTTCTTCAGGTGCTGGATGACGGTCGTATCACTGACAGTCAGGGTAAGACTGTGGATTTCAAGAACACCATCATCATACTGACCAGCAACCTTGGGGCCCAGTATCTTCTTGAGGGAATAGACGGAAACGGCAACATTACTGAAGCTGCAAGGAAAAATGTTCATGATGAGCTCTTTAAGTCCTTCCGCCCGGAGTTTTTGAATCGTCTGGATGAGATAATAATGTTTAAGCCACTCAGCAAGGACAATATCGGAAACATCACAGATCTCATGATAAGTGATATAAATAAGCGCCTTTCAGATCGCCAGCTTTCCATAGAGCTTACAGATGCAGCCAAGGAATATGTTGCCGATTACGGATATGAGCCTCAGTTCGGTGCAAGACCACTTCGCCGCTTCATTCAGAAGAATGTGGAAACCCTGGTGGCGAGATGCATTCTTGAAGATAAGGTTCAGGAAGGGGATACCATTGTCATCGATCAGCGCTTAGGAAAACTGGGTATCGAGATAAGACATTAAAAAACCAAGGATAGTTGTAATTTCAGCATCCTGTCATCGAATTTTAAGCTTTTGTTTTAGTATTCTGTGATATACTCGAGAAAGATTCAGGATGATGCATCTGTGTTAGACACGAATGTGCATCATTACATCAATTTGATACACAGTATCTTTGATGCTGTGTATCAGAGTATTCCGGGAGAATAAAATGAAGTTAAATAAAACAATAAAAGCTATGATCACTGCAGTGACTTTGTCAACACTGGTGAGTATTCCGGCCATGGCAGACTGGCAGTACACTCTTTACGGTCCCATGGCAGTATGGACAAATACGGTAACAGGTGAGCAGACAACTGTTTATGCAGGACAGCCGGCACCCGACGGAACACCTGCACCGACTCTGACATTGACACAGGAGAACACGGAGGCGTCCTATGATGTCAATGCGGCCATAGCAGCCGCTAATGCAGCAGTAGATGCGGCAAAGGCTGCAAGAGGCGGCAACAGCACAGGTAACACTCTGACAGCCGAGCAGCTCGCAGCGAACACAGCAGCTGCCAATGCAAACATGAATACCAATACAGTTACTGTAATTAATGGTGTATCAGGAGGAAACAAGTCAAGCGGATTAAGTAATGCGGATCTCCCCATGATCTCTACAGGAGACCAGAGTAATTCCTCCGGTCTTTCAGACGGTTCATATGTGGGGCCAGGCAACAGTGTTTCGGCAAAGATAAACGGAAGTACAGCTGTTTCAACTCAGAATTCAAGTTATGTAGCGAAGGATGGACATATAGTGACAAATGCCCAGGCTCCTGATGTAAATTCAGCTTCAACTTCATCAGTCAGCACAGGCACAACGGGATCTTCTGTTCCGGGAACTTCAACAGCTGCATCGACACCGGCAGCAACAGGAAATACTGTAGTTAACTATGGCGGAACACTTCCTTCAACAGGTGCAAGCAATGTAAATACATATTCATCACCCGGAGCGGGAGCGTAAGCTTATATTGTAGTTCCTGCTGCAGAATATGAGCATTCTGACCATATGTAGTGTATAGTAAAACCTAAAAAAATGTGTTAGTATAATCTCCAAATGCCGAGAAGGCATCTGGAGATTTTTTTATGACAGAAAATGAAATAAATAATATAAACAAAGAAGCCGGTGATGATTCAGCCAAGGGCGCTTCAGATGTTGTTATTGACGTAAAGGATGTGACAAAGATCTACAGACTCTACGATCAGCCGATAGACAGACTGAAAGAGGCAATAAGCGTTACTCATAAGAATTATCATCGAGATTTTTATGCTTTAAACCATATAAATTTTCAGGTGGGGAAAGGTGAGTCCGTAGGTATCATTGGTACCAACGGTTCCGGTAAGTCCACTATACTGAAGATCATAACAGGGGTTCTCACACCAACAAGCGGTTGTGTGAACATTAACGGTATCGTATGTGCTCTTCTGGAGCTTGGAGCAGGTTTCAATCCTGATTATACCGGTATCGAGAATGTTTACATGAACGGTACCATGATGGGATTTTCCAGGGAACAGATGGATGAGAAGCTTCAGGAGATCCTTGATTTCGCCGACATAGGAGATTTTGTGAACCAGCCGGTAAAGAGCTACTCCAGCGGTATGTTTGTTCGACTTGCATTTGCCATGTACGTTGCCATGGATCCTGAGATACTTATTGTCGATGAGGCCCTTTCAGTAGGAGATGTCTTTTTCCAGGCAAAATGCTATCACCGCATGGATGAACTGAGAAGGAACGGCACGACTATCCTTATGGTAACTCATGATCTTGGTTCTGTTATGAAGTACTGTGACAGGGTCATACTTATAAACAAGGGTGAAAAGATATCTGAGGGTCAACCGGGAGATATGGTGGATCTCTATAAGAAGATCCTTGCCGGAAGATTCACAGAGGAAGACAAACTGGACTTAAAGCGCCGTGAAGAAGCCCGGGTTGCCAGTGATTTTATCGATGGGCAGAATTTCGGAGTTGATACAGTTGGAACAGCGGCCATGGATGAGATGGCGGATTCCGCTGTATCCCGTACTGAGGATAAAACTAAGGACGTATCGGCGCTTATCGAGAAGAGTGAGACTTCCGGGAAAACTGAAAAGCAGCATACTGAAGCCGGTGAAAACTCATATGAAGCCGGAAAACTCATGCAGGATGAGCTGAGTCTTAATCCTCATGTTCAGCATTACGGTGACGGCAGAGCATCCATATGGGATCTCGGTATCCTCGATGAAAGAGGAAAGGTCACCAATGTTATCGTTAAGGGAGAGATGTTCTCCATAAAGGAAAAGATCAGATTTAATGCAGATATCGAAGCTCCTATCTTTACCTTTACCATAAAGGACAAGCGTGGAGCTGATCTGACAGGAACCAATACCATGATTGAAGGCTGCGACATTAAGCCTGTAAAAGCAGGTGACGAGTACGTGGTGACCTTCACCCAGAGGATGTCACTCCAGGGAGGAGAGTATCTTCTGAGTATGTCCTGTACCGGATTTGAGCAGGGAGAGCATGTTGTATATGACAGAAAGTATGATGTTGCTTCCCTTACGGTACTTTCAAATAAAAACACAGTAGGTGTATATGATATGGAGTCTCAGGTGACTCTGGAAAGGCATAACAAATAATGAGTTTTACACGTCATATGACCAATCTTATAGATTGGTTCTATTTTGAAGATGTGACCACCGGTATGGAAAGGGACGCATCTGTGCTGGTTCTCGGTGAAAAGGACTATACAGCACCATTTATAGAGCTTCTTGAGAAAAGAGTAAGAACAGTATCAAGAAGACTTGATGAGTCTACATATGATTACGTTATCATTCCTGTACTCACCAAAAGAGTTCTCAAGATGTTCAAGGGAAATCTCGGAACCATGTACAGCTCCATCACCGGAACATGGCTCAAGCAGGGCGGAAGCATCATGATGGGTATGCAGAACGCTCTGGATATCGACCGTATGTCATCCGGAGAGAAGGAAGCCGATGTCATTTATATGCGCTGGTCAAAGATAAATGAACTGCGCAGTCTCCTTCATGAAGAGCATCCGGAATCAAAGGAATGGATGTATTATCCGGTTCCCGAGCTTAAGATGCCTCTCAATTTTTATACTGATGAGCGTCTTCCGGGACCTGCTGATGAAACAGAAAAGATAGCGCTTCTTGTTAAGGAAAATCAGTTCCAGGAGTTCGCGCCATCCTACTATTACATTTTCCAGCCGGATGGAACTCATCGCAGCAGAGCCAAGGACTATCGAAAGTACCTGCCGTTATATCTTAAGTACAATTCAAGCAGAAAGCCTGAATATGCCATAAAGACAGAGATATACAGGGATGACAAGGGAAAGTGCCATGTGGTAAAGGCGGGAATCACTCCTGATGCCAATGCTCACATCGATTCTCTTACCGATAAGGCCAAGGAGCAGCGTAAGGCAAATCCAACTGTGGATGTGCTTATGGCTGAAGAGACAAGTCATGCTCTTGGTGATTTCCAGCTTCTGAGCTATCAGGTATATCCGTATCTTGAGGGCAAGAATCTCGGAAAGATCCTTGCGGATATGATAAAGGACGGAGTCGCTCCGTTAAAGGAGCTTGCCGAGTCTGTGGACATGGTCATCGGTGCCGTAGACGGTACGGTCAATCCTGCAAATCTTGATTGTCTCTTTGATAATGTGATCATGGAGAACGGAAGACCTACACTTATTGACTGTGAGTGGGTACTTCCAAGGGAAGTGGAAGTAAGGTTCTTACAGTTCCGTATCCTTTATTACTGGTATCTTGAGTACCGTGACAGCATGGCTTATGATGATCTGTTCGGATTCCTGCGTAATTTCGGATTCACAAAGCCGGAATGTCAGGAGCTTCTTGACAAGGAAAAGGAATTCCAGCTCTTTGTTCACGGGGACGGCCAGGACAGCAATGTAAATGCCTACTATGAGAATAAGGTGACGGTTCATCGTTTCAATGAGCTTAAGGGAAACCTTGCCGTAGCCGAGAATGAGAGGACTATACTCTCACAGGAGACCAAGGAGCAGAAGATCGCTCTCCGAAAGGAACGTGAGATAAACAGACTTACATCTGTGCATGTTGCAAACCTTACAAAGGTGATAAAGACCCACGAGAGAGACATTGACACTCTCATAAAGGAGAGAGAATACTACAAGGCCCACATGGGATGGACAGGAAAGGTATCCGAAAGCATCAATGATGCCTATACAAGGAGATTTCCTGTAGGATCCAGAAAGCGTAAGCTTCTTTCATATGTAGGTCAGACCTTTGCGCATCCTATAAAGATGCTTCCTATGTTCTTTACCGAGGAAGGAAAGAACCTTATCCGCGGTGATTTTAATATAGGTGCATTTTACAGTGAGTACGGTAAGGTATCATTTGAGAAAACAGACAAGCCTCTGGTAAGTATCGTTATCCCTTGTTATAACCAGATCAACTATACATATCAGTGTCTTGTGAGCATAAAGCAGCACACTGATTTTGATAAAACTCCGTATGAGGTCATCATCGCAGATGATGTATCGACCGATGCGACCCGTGAGATAGGCTTTTATGCCGATAATCTGGTGATCGCCAGAAATACAGAGAATATGGGATTCCTCAAGAATTGTAATCAGGCAGCAGCTATTGCAAGAGGACAGTATATTTTCTTCCTTAACAACGATACTAAGGTAAATGACGGCTGGCTCGACTCTCTTGTAGAGCTTATAGAGAGTGACGACTCCATCGGTATGGTGGGTTCAAAACTAGTTTATCCTGACGGACGTCTGCAGGAAGCAGGAGGAATCATCTGGTCTGACGGTTCAGGCTGGAATTATGGAAGACTCCAGGATCCGGATGAACCTGAATACAACTATGTAAAGGAAGTAGACTATATTTCCGGCGCAGCCATCATGATACGTACTGATCTCTGGAAGGAGATCGGAGGCTTCGATGAGAGATTTGCTCCGGCTTACTATGAGGATACCGACCTTGCCTTCGAGGTGCGTAAGCACGGAAAGAAGGTTGTGTTCCAGCCGAAGTCGGTTATCACTCACTTTGAGGGTATCTCAAACGGCACAGACACTTCGGATACTTCTGGACTTAAGCATTATCAGGTGGTAAACCAGCAGAAGTTCAAGGAGAAGTGGGCAGAGGAACTGAAGCAGCAGTCGGTAAATGACGGTAGTCCTAATCCGTTTGCTGCCCGTGAGCGCGGACAGAATTCCAAGTATATCCTTGTGGTGGATCATTACGTTCCTACATGGGATAAGGATGCAGGCTCCAAGCTTGATTACCAGTACATGCAGCTTTTCATGAAGGTCGGTTACAGGGTCAAGTTCCTTGGTGATAACTTCGCACATGAGGAGCCGTATACTTCAGCTCTTCAGCAGATGGGAATCGAAGTACTGTACGGAAACACTATGCAGTCCGGAATCTGGGATTGGATCGACAGGAACAAGAAGTTCATAAACATCGCATATCTCAACAGACCGCATATCGCAGCCAAGTATATCGATTACATCTGTGACAATACAGATATCAAGGTCATCTACTTCGGCCATGACTTACATTCACTCCGTCTAATGCGCGAGTACGAGATCGATCATGATGAGAAGACCAGAGAGGATGCGGAGTACTGGCACAATGTGGAGTACGGTGTTATGCGTAAGGCGGATGCCAGCTACTTCCCTTCAGAGGTTGAAGCTGAGATCGTTCGCAAGGAGGATCCGACCATCAATGTTAAGGGCATAACTGCCTACGTCTATGATGAGCCGGCGGTTCTTGATGAGGACTATGCCCACAAGCAGGGACTCCTGTTTGTAGGCGGTTTCGGTCACCCGCCAAACAAGGACGGACTCCTCTGGTTCGTAAACAACATACTTCCCAAGATCAAGGCTCAGATCCCTGATATCGTTCTCAATGTAGCAGGTTCAAAGGCTGATGAGGAAGTACTTGCACTGAATGAACGTCCTGATGTAAATGTTCTCGGATTTGTATCTATAGAGGAGCTGGATGAACTTTA
The DNA here is from genome assembly GCA_000513555.1 of Lachnospiraceae bacterium JC7. Lineage (GTDB taxonomy): Bacteria > Bacillota > Clostridia > Lachnospirales > Lachnospiraceae > Oribacterium. Next base: position 27,728 of record ALYD01000019.1, on the reverse strand, counting down.
TCGCAAGAATAAGGTGGTTGTTGTACCTCTCCGTTATGGAGCTGGTGTAAAGGGTAAGGTCGTAGAGGCTCTCCATGCAGGCGGAGCCATAGTGACTACCTCCTGCGGTGCAGAGGGTATACCTGAGGCGGCAACAGCTCTCCGTATCCAGGATACTGAGGATGGTTTTGCAGAGGAAGTAATAAATCTTTATAACAACACTTATGAGGTTGAAAGGATGTCTCACAGAGCAGTTGAATTCATCAGGGAATTCTACTCACCTGAGGGGGCATGGAACAAGATCCGTGAGGATTTTGAGACGGATTACAGAAAATGATCATCGGTGGGTGGCAATTCTTTTGCCACTCACTTCTGATAGTGAAAAAGGTATTATACAGGGGGGATGGTTTTGAAAAAATATAAGCATTGCTTTGCAGTAGCTGCATATGGAGAGTCAAGATACCTTCCGTATCTGCTTAATTCACTGAAAGCCCAGAGCGTTGAAAGTAAGGTCATCATATGTACTTCGACGCCCAATAAATTCATAACAGCCTGTAGTGCAAAGTTCGGGTATCCTGTCTATGTCAGAAACGGAAAGCATGGTCTTAAGGATGACTGGAATTTTGCCTATGAAGAGGGCAGCAAGCTGGCACCTCTCGTGACCATTGCCCATCAGGATGATCTGTATTTTCCTGATTATACGAAGGCTCTGCTCAATGCCTACAGCAGATTTCCGGATATGTCCGTCTTCTGCTGCCACTATGACACTATAGACGGAGAGGGCAATACCATTAACGGCAGCTCCGAAAAGGTAAAGCAGTTTCTTAGACTCAGGCTTCGAAATCATGAAAGAGCTGACAGGACAGAAGTAAAGATGTCGGCATTGAAATACGGAAACGGTATAGGCTGTCCGACCTGCACCTATAATGTGAATTACTGTCCCGTTCCTCTCTTCAGAAATGACTATAAGTTCGTTATCGACTGGGCAACTCTCATCAGGCTTGCCGGGGAGCCCGGAAGATTTATATGTCTGGAAAAGTCTCTTATGGCATACCGTGTTCATGAGGGCGCTGAGACCATGAGGAACATTGAGAACAACAACAGAGAGAAGGAAGAAGAGGAAATTTTCGGACAGATGCATCCGGCTCCTGTGAAAGGGCTGCTCATGCATTTCTATAAAAAGGCCTATGGAGCGTATGAAAATAAAAAAAGTAACTAAAAATAAAGTGCAAATGGTGCTTCCTGCACTTTTTGCACTTATTTTAATTGGATTTTTTGTAAATCGGAATATTCAGATAAGAGGACTGTACGGTGATGATCTGTATCTATGGTCCTTTTATGGGGAAGACAGCTTTTGGAAGTTCACATTTCCGGAAAGTACAAAGGGAAACTTCAGACCATTCTACTGGGCCATGAGCTATCTTGAATTCATGATAGTCGGGCGGCATGTGAATTTCTATAGTGCCTTTAACACGGTTTTCAACATTTTCATCTCCTTCGTGGTGTACTTTTTTTCATTGGACCTCACAAAACTCAGCGAAAGAAGAGATGGAGAGACCTTTTCGGCTGAATTGATCTCGTTTCTGGCGGCAGGAATGTATCTTGGGTCTCATTTTGCGGCTTATCAGATAGGACAGGTGCTGGGACTGCTGGAATCGCTGGGACTTCTTCTTGCTGTAATCGTTCTTTGGCTTCTTTACAGGTTTTCCGAATATGGAGACAGCAGTTACTATTACGGAGCGTGTTTCACATATTTCCTTGTTATGTTTACCCATGAGAGATACATTGCCCTGTTTCCGCTGTTCTGCCTGGTACTGTTTTTCAGAGGATTAAAGGGAAGAGTGGAAGGAACTAAAGAAGGATGTCTTCTGAAAATCCTGGTCCCTGTCATGGAGCTTATGTTTTTCTTCGGAGTACGTGTCCTTGTGGCCGGACAGGCCATGCCGGCAGGTACTGCAGGGACAGACGTAACAGATACCTTCAGTCTGGGACAGGCCTTCATGTATGCCCTTCAGCAGGTACAGTATGTATTTGGGGTAAATGTGGGAGAAAGCTATCTTAACGGAATAACATGGGCGGAAACGCCTCTGTGGCTTCATATCTGTGTGTACACAAGCTGGGCTGTTATCCTCGGAATGCTTGGTATATATATATCCGAATTAAGGAAACATCCTATAGATCTGACAGAGATAGCTCATAATCTTTTGTTCATAACATTTATAGCCTTATGTATAGGCTGTAGTTCCATAACCATCCGATTGGAAATAAGATGGGTATATGTCAGCTACACGGCGGCACTTCTCTACATATGTTATATGTTTGGAAGAATCGGCCAGGGAACAGCCTATGGCGTTAGCGAAGTATCCGGAAGGAGAGCCGGAACCGGAGCGATGGCTGCAGCTTTTTCGCTGCTGTTTTTCCTCTATTGCTGCCTTATGGTTCCTGTAGAGCAGCTTTACAGGAGTTGTTTCAGGAATATTTTTTTCATGACCGAGCTTGACAGAGTTAATTCGCTTGCGGATGAGACCATAGGAAAATACAGGGATTTTCTGGGAGTACGCCAGACATATATTTTCTACAACAGCTTCGGAATGACGGATTTTTACGGAGAGTATTTTTATAAGCCCTATGATCCTGAAAAAACAGGTCAGGGATCGGAGCTCCATTATATTAATGACATATCTGAACTTCCGGAGTATGCGGTATATGAGAATTCCGTGGTCCTGCTGGAGACTTCCGACAGAAGAGGATATATAGATATAACAGATCAGGTATTCGGAAAAGCGGACTGGAGCGCCGTAGAGGAAAAGGAAAGTAATGGTAACTAAGAAAAAACAGGATAAAATGCAGATGGAAAACAGAATACGGGATCTATGGATGCTTTGTCCTATTTTAGGAACGGTTTTTCTCCTTTTCTATATAAAAACTGCATCAGAGGACATAGTTTATTCGGACTATATCAGACTCATAAACAGCTATCTTCCTGAAACGTTGTCAAAGGACAGTTTTTTTGTTACTGACATACTTACCCGTATCCCCATAACCTATCCGGTCAGATGGATCAATGTTCAATTCTTCAGATATTCGGTTGATTTTGATCGTGTTCTGGGACTTTTGGGAATCTTTATAATGATGCTTATCCTGTGCCTATATGCCAAAAGAGAAAGGCTTGGATATCTTTCCATGGCGGCGCTTATGCTTGCGGGCTTCAGCCTCAACAAATGGGAGCTTCTGATAAACGGTTCCGGATATCCGCACTTCATAAGTTACGGACTTTTCTTCTATAATTATCTGGTACTGGAAAGAGTGTTTACAGGAACAAAGGAACCCCGGGACGAGGTGAAACTTTTTGTCCTGCCTTATATAGCCCTCCTTGTTGCGGGACCATACATCGTACAGTATTGTCTTAGTCTGATGGGGGCCTTTTTATTCATTGGACTTATAAAGAACAGGAACGTATCTGTAAAACGTATTCCGGTCTATGTACTTTCCTCTGCTATTCCCATGATCCTCTTCCTTATCAGCAACAGCACGGCAGAGTATGAGCATAATGTTACAGAGCAGCTCTCACTCATGCAGGTTCTTACGGGAGAAACCGGTTTTACGGTACACTTTATCCTGAATGGCTTTGCTTCAGAAGTTCTTTGCGGAGACACATGGGAAGCTATGCTGAATTCCGGGAAGGTATCCTATGGAGTGATCTACATTACAGGAGCCCTTGTTCTCTTTTGTTATGCCTATGCGTTGATACTGTACTTTATGAAGAAGATCTACAAAAAAACACTGTTTCCGCTGCTGCTTATCATGAGCGGAATGGTGAGCCATCTTCTGGTTTTCTGTTCCAGATACCTGTATCTGGTGGAGACCTATGCATGGCAGAGCAGATATTCCTTACAATATCTGCCGGGAGCTTTCGGTATACTTATAATTTACGGTATAGTTATAGGAAGATTCTGTGAAGAGAGGAAAAACGTAAAACAGAAGAGCCGTTTTTCTTCTGTCTCTGTTTGTACAGCAGTTACTGTTATATGTGTATTCATGGCAGGAAGTTTTATTACAACAAAGGGAGAACTTCAGAATGCTCCTTACCGTAAGATCTATTTTCAGTCCATGATGGATACGGCTTTTCATATTGATGATTATACTGATGATGAACTTAACAGGATTTTTGAGTATAATCATGGTGCCGGTAAGGTCAGGGCGGCTTTTTCGGTTCTGAAGGAGAACGGACTCAACATATATAGAAGATAATGGGTGGATATAAATGAAAGTTTTAATTTTAGCAGGTGGTTTCGGAACACGTATTTCCGAAGAGTCACATCTTAAACCAAAGCCGATGATTGAGATAGGAGAGATGCCTATACTCTGGCATATCATGAAGTACTATTCCAGTTACGGTTATAACGATTTCATCATACTTGCAGGTTACAAGCAGTATGTTATAAAGGAGTTCTTTGCAAACTATTTCCTGCATAATTCAGATGTCACCTTTGATCTGAGTAATAACCAGATGGAAGTTCATAACAATATGAATGAGCCATGGAAGGTTACCATAGTCGATACAGGTCTCAATACCATGACCGGAGGACGTATCAAGAGAGTTCAGAAATATGTGGGTGATGAGCCGTTTATGCTTACCTATGGTGACGGAGTTTCAAATGTGGATCTTTCAGCTCTTGTTGACTTCCATAAGTCTCATGGAAAGACAGCCACAATTACTACGGTTTCCCTTGCCCAGCAAAAGGGTGTTCTTGATATAGACGGAAACAACTGTATTAAGTCCTTCAGAGAGAAGGAGGATGAGGACGGTGCGATCATTAACGGTGGTTTCATGATATTCCAGCCGACAGTTTTTGATTATCTTTCCGGAGACAGATGTATACTGGAGCAGGAACCTATGCACAGGCTTGCAGCGGACGGACAGCTTATGAGCTTCTATCATCCTGGATTCTGGCAGTGCATGGATACCCAGAGAGAGAAGAAGCTACTGGAAACTCTGTGGGAAGAAAACAGGGCGCCGTGGAAGCGATGGAACTAAAGTAGTAAATGATTTTGAAGGATCCTGAAAGATCCGTTCTAACAAAGGAAATAATAAATGTCAAAATTAACCGATCTTAAAGAGTTCTATAGTGGGAAGAGAGTCCTTGTAACAGGACACACCGGCTTCAAGGGAAGCTGGCTTTCACTTATGTTGAAGATACTTGGTGCGGAGGTCTTCGGGTATTCGTTGGAGGCACCTACAGAGCCTTCACTTTTTAATATTCTCGGACTGAAAGAACATATACATTCGGAAACAGGGGATATAAGGGATTTTGAACATCTGAAAAGGTTTTTTGATCAGGCTGAGCCTCAGGTGGTACTTCACCTTGCGGCACAGCCCATAGTCAGAACCTCATATGAGTTCCCGAGGGAGACATATGAGACCAATGTTATGGGAACCGTAAATCTTCTTGAGTGCATAAGAAGCTATAATCTGAGTCATGATGAAAAAATCATTTCCTGTCTTAATGTAACAACAGACAAGGTCTATGAGAACAATGACCTCGAGGATCATGCCTTTAGAGAGGACGAAAAGCTGGATGGATACGATCCCTACAGTAATTCAAAGTCATGTTCTGAGCTGGTGACCCACAGCTATAAGAAATCATTTTTTGATCTTCAGGATGGAAACGGAATTCAAATATCCACGGCAAGAGCCGGTAATGTCATAGGAGGCGGAGATTTTGCGAAAGATCGTATCATTCCTGACTGCGTAAGGGATACTGTTGCGGGAAAAATGATTCATGTGAGAAATCCTTACAGCACAAGACCGTATCAGCATGTGCTGGAGCCGTTGTATGTATATCTTCTGATAGCCATGAAGCAGGTAGAGAAATCGGAACTTTCAGACTGTTACAATGTGGGACCGGAGGAGGAAGATGCCATAACCACGGGTGAGCTTGCAGATAAGTTCACATCTTTCTGGGGTGAAGGTGCAAAGTGGCATACCGAGGCTGAGCAAAATGCTCCTCATGAAGCATCATTCCTGAAGCTGGATACAACTAAACTCAAAGAGAAATTCGGATGGGAGCCGGTGTGGCATGTGGATGATGCAGTTGCTCAGACTGTAAAGTGGTACAGAGCATGGCATGATAGAGAGGACATGCTTTTATTTACAAAGAACCAGATAGAGACATTTCTTTCAGAGTGACGATTCTGTTTGAAATAGTGCCTTGACTATCATTTCTTAGAGATGGCTTCGGTCGTGAGACCTCGGAAAGAAGGCATTCTGCAGATTAATTACAAGAGCTTTGGAGAAATATGATGGATAATAGAAAGCCCAAGCGCATGGTTTGGCTTGATTCCGTACGCGGTCTCGCTATTCTTATAGTGTTGACAGTTCATATCATACAGGCAGTTCCGAAATATCATGACGCGGTGTCCGGTTGCGGAAAAATAGGAGTCTGGCTCCTGTTTCTTCTTACCGGTTTTTTCACTTTTCGCCCATATCTGATCTATGATGAAAAGGAAAAAAGCAGAGATATTAAAAACTTTATGTCAGAATCCTCATCCGGAATTAAACAGTATGTGATCACGTCTTTTAGATTCTATTTAAAAAGAATGATTCGCATATATCCGGCTTTTTTCGTGGTTCTGGTACTGAGTGTTGTTATAGGATATCTGGGTGTTGCGGAAGCTGTAAAGAATTTCCTTCTTGTGGAAGGGACGGGTCATTTCTGGACACTTCCGGTGGAGATGAAATTTTATCTGATCACGCCTGTTTTCGGACTTGTATTTCAGGTGATCAGGAAAAAAGAATACAGAGGGCTCCTGCTTGTTGTTACAGCGCTTCTGTTTTCAGGTCTTTTTTTCTATAAAAACTGTCCGGAAAACAGCATACAGCTCGGATGGTATCTTCCGGTACTTCTGTTCGGAGGGGTGCTGAACTGTTTTATATGTAATGACCATGAAAACTTAAATGAAAGAACTGTTTCATATGGAATGGCCGGAATAAAGCCGTTCATGTATGATACAGCAGCAGTAATTATTGTTCTGGGATTTTTCCTTATGGTTCCCGGAATAAGATATCTGATTTTCGGAATACCGGTGAGCAGATACCTGTCTGATAAATATCTGTATTTAAGCTTACTGTGGATGATCTTTCTTTTTTCACTGGACAGATCTGAGTATATACGTCCGCTTCTTGAAAAAAGCAGGATTCTTCCATTTTTCGGGAAAATAAGCTATTCTTTATATCTTGTTCACTATATAGTGATACAGCATTTAGGATCATTCATGGAGGATCAGAAACTGAAAAGTCTGATGGCCCTGATCATAAGTCTTATACTTTCCGTTATTCTGGAGAGGACAGTTGAAAGACCGGTCATGAAATTATCAAAGAAACTTTTCAGGTAAACGAAGAGAATGACAGTCCCGGGCGAATATTGGGCTGATAGATCCGGACAAAAAAATTTGAAATGGAGACCTGCAGTATAGTTGAAAGAGCAGAGTCTTTAAGAAGAAATATTACAGGGGATATATTCCCGGATGGAGTGAAAAAATGGAGAAAACAGAGCAGCAGGCAAGACAGGAAATACTTGATCTTGTATCTGAATATGCAAAAAAATATAAGATGCCGGTAAAACCTTACGAGGAAGGCGATCGCATACCATATGCGAGCCGTGTATTTGATGATAAGGAAATGGTAAACCTGGTGGACAGTGCCCTTGAGTTCTGGCTCACAGCAGGAAGATTTACAGACGAGTTTGAGAAGAAATTCGGCGAATACCTTGGGGTAAGGTATGTGAGTCTTGTAAATTCCGGTTCAAGTGCAAACCTCCTTGCTTTCAGCACACTTACAAGTCCCCTTTTAAAGGAGAGGCAGATAAAGAGAGGTGATGAGGTCATCACTGTTGCGGCAGGTTTCCCGACAACAGTGAATCCTATCATACAGTATGGTGCCGTTCCTGTATTTGTGGATGTGACATTTCCAACCTGCGATATAGATGTTAGCATGCTGGAAGAGGCTTACAGTCCTAAGACCAAGGCGGTTATGATAGCCCATACTCTCGGAAATCCTTTCAATCTCAAGGCGGTAAAGGATTTTTGTGATAAGCATGGCCTCTGGCTTGTGGAGGATAACTGTGACTCTTTGGGAACTACATATGAGATCGACGGAGAGACCAGGCTTACAGGAACTATAGGTGACATAGGAACATCAAGCTTCTATCCACCTCATCATATGACCATGGGAGAAGGCGGAGCATGCTACACAAATAACCCGCTTCTTCATAGGATCATGAGAAGTTTCAGAGACTGGGGACGTGACTGCTGGTGTGCACCGGGAAAGGATAATACCTGCGGACATCGTTTTGACGGACAGTACGGAGAACTTCCAAAGGGCTATGATCATAAGTATGTGTATTCACATTTCGGATACAATCTCAAGGCAACAGATATGCAGGCTGCAGTAGGTGTTGCACAGCTTGAGAAGTTCCCTTCCTTTGTGGAAAGAAGAAAGCATAACTTCAGTTTTCTTAAGAAGCTTTTGATTGAGGGAGGAGCAGAGGATAAGCTCATTCTTCCGGAGGCAGAGCCGGGTTCTGATCCAAGCTGGTTCGGTTTCCTTATGACCTGTAAGGAAGGCGTGGACAGAGAGCATGTAGTCAGATATGTTGAGGACCACGGAGTACAGACAAGAATGCTGTTTGCCGGAAATCTCATTAAGCATCCATGCTTCGATGAGATGCGTAAGTCGGGAGAAGGATATCGAGTAGTAGGAAGTCTGGAAAATACAGACAGGATCATGAAAGATACTTTCTGGGTAGGACTTTATCCGGGAATGACCGATGAGAAGCTGAGCTACATGGCTAAAGTTCTGATAGAGGCATTAAAATAATCATATGAATAATACTACTGTAGAAAAAACTGACTGGAACTTTGATCTCGAAAAGATACACAGGGCTAATCTGGAGATTCTGAAAGCGATCCGTGATATATGTGAGAGACATAATATCTCCTATCTTATTGATTCAGGGACCCTTCTTGGCGCGGTCAGACATAAGGGATTTATTCCATGGGATGATGATGTGGATCTCTGCTTCAGAAGAGAGGAATTTGAGAAGTTTAAGGCCATAGCGAATCTGGAACTTCCAAAAGGGATGGAGCTGGTTCTGCCATATGAGTACAGAAACGGAGAATCCTTCTATGATTTCGTTCCGAGAGTTGTTTATCTCAACTCAAGAAGACATTCTGAGGATGATGAGGATATGGAATTTTATGAAGGAAAGCTCAATCATCTCTGGGTGGATCTTTTTATCATAGACAGACTTCCTTCCGATAAGACTGAGGCGAAGCTTATGAAGCTTAAGCAGCAGGTATTTTTCGGTATGGGCATGGCCCACAGAAGAAAGCTGGATTGGTCCAAGTACACGGGATTACAGAAGCTGGAGGTCATGGTACTTGTTGCACTCGGTAAGCTGGTTCCTATGAAAACCATATTTAAGTGGCAGGATCAGAGTGCCAGAAAATATACGGATCTGTATGATGAACACGGATCCGGGTCAAAGGGGCAGTCATTTTTTTCAAACTACCAGCCGGATTTCCAGTACTGCACGGTAGAGGATGAATGGGAAGAACCCATTCAGTTTGAGTTTGAAGGAGAAAAATTCACAGGACCCAAGGAGTGGGATAAGGTCCTCAAAATGCTTTATGGGGATTATATGAAGCTTCCGCCGGTGGAGAAAAGACAGCCATCACACAGTGGACGTGAACTTGAGATATTGGAAAATACGGACTAGCTTTCATGCGATAATATATACCGGATAATAAAAACAGGAGATATCATGAAACTGCTGAGCATCGTCGTTTCGGCTTACAATGAAGAGGCTGGACTACATGAGTTTTACAGAGTCACAAGAGAATATGCAAAATATCTGAAGGAAAAGAACTGGGATTATGAATTTATCTTTGTAAATGATGGATCAAAGGATGGTACAGGGGAAATACTTCTTGAACTTTCTGAAAACGATCCTGAACACGTAAAGGTAATAAACTTTTCCAGGAATTTCGGTCATGAATCAGCTATGATAGCCGGTCTTGATTATGCAGCGGGTGATGGAATGGTATTTATGGACGCTGATCTTCAGCATCCTCCGGAGAATCTGGAAAAGATAGTTGATGCATTCGATTCCGGATTTAAAGTTGTTTCCATGGTGCGTACCCGAAATGAAACGGCGGGTATCATAAAAAAGATCACCAGCGGAGGATTTTACTGGTTCATAAACAAGGTATCGGATATATATCTTGAGCCTAATGCTTCTGATTTCTTTGCCATAACACGATCAGTACAGGATATTTTGAAAAAGAATTATCGCGAGAAGGTCAGATTCCTTCGTGGTTATGTACAGAACGTTGGATTCAGGAAGACAACGATAGAGTATGAAGCTGCCCCAAGAGTGGCAGGAAGCAGCCACTATTCCATAAAGAAGCTTTTCACATTTGCCATGAATACCATCATGTGCTTTTCCAATGTCCCTTTGAAGCTTGGAATATTTGCGGGCTTTTTCAGTGGCTTTTTAGGAATGGTTCTTCTTATATATACTCTTTGTACCCATGACGGGGCACCATCAGGCTATGCGACTATCGTGGTGCTTTTGTGTTTTATGTTTGCTGTACTTTTTATAGTCATAGGTATCATCGGAGAATATATTGCTGTACTTTTTGAAGAGCTTAAGGACAGGCCGCTTTATATTATTGAGGATATGAAGAATTTCGATAATAAACAGTAGCAGTTCACCGGTAATGGAAAACAGAATTTTAAATGATGCGGTATAATTTGAGGGGTCACCTCGAATTATACCGCATCATTATTTGATTAAATTTAACCGAAAAATAAAAAATTTAAATGAAAGATGCGTTTCCAGGTGGAAAAATCATAAAAATTCCAAGGTTCTAAAGATATGAAAGGATTTTCAAGATTCAAAGAAGAATAATCTATTCTTTCCTTCGGAGGGTACAGATATAATCTACTCAGAAAACACGGGAGTTCCCGTAAACAACAGTAGATCTAGGAGGATTGAATTATTATGAAGAAAGCACTTAGCTTACTCACAGTTTCAGCAATGGCAGTATCTATGCTTGCAGGTTGTGGATCATCTAACACTGCAGCTACAACAGCCGCAGCTACAGAGGCAGCAAAGACAGAGACAGCAGCTCCTGCAGCAGCAGCTACAGAGGCAGCAACAGCTGCAGCAGAGGCAGGATCAGCAGACCTTGCTGACAAGAAGGTGGGCGTTTGTATCTATCAGTTCTCAGATAACTTCATGACACTCTTCAGAACAGAGCTTCAGTCATATCTTGAGTCACTTGGTTTCAAGCCTGAGAACATTTCAATCGTTGACGGTGCTAACGATCAGGCTACTCAGACAAACCAGATCCAGAACTTCATCACATCAGGTGTAGACGTTCTTATCATCAACCCTGTTAACTCTTCATCAGCAGCTACAATCACAGATATGGTTACAGCAGCTAACATCCCTCTCGTTTACATCAACAGAGAGCCTGATGAGCAGGAAGAGAAGAGATGGGCAGATGAGAACATGAACGTAACATACGTTGGATGTGACGCTCGTCAGTCAGGTACAATGCAGGGTGAGATCGTTGCTGACCTTGAGAACAAGGGTGATATCAACGGTGACGGTAAGGTTTCTTACATCATGATCGAGGGTGATCCTGAGAACGTTGATGCTCAGTACAGAACAGAGTTCTCTGTAAAGGCTCTTAAGGATAAGGGTATCGAGGTTGAGGAACTTGATGATCAGGTTGGTAACTGGGATCAGGCTCAGGCACAGTCACTTGTTGCTAACTCACTTGCTCAGCATGGTAAGGACATCGAAGTAGTATTCTGTAACAACGACGCTATGGCTCTTGGTGCTCTTCAGGCTATCGAGGCAGCAGGCGAGACAGTTGGAACAGATGTATATCTCCTTGGTGTAGATGCTCTTCAGGAGGCTTGTGAGAACGTTAAGTCCGGAAAGCAGACAGGTACAGTATTTAACGATCACATCTCACAGTCACACTCAGCAGCAGATGCAGCTGTTAAGTATCTTAAGGGTGAGTCAAATGATCACTACATCGGCTGTGATTATGTAAAGGTTACAACAGCTAATGTTGATGATATCCTTGCTTCACTTGGCTGATAATCAGAAAAGAAGTAACTAAATTAATTAAGATCATTAGACAGGAGTGCGGGTGCGAAATCGCACCTGTGCTCCTGCTTTGTAAAAAAGTAAAGTTAACTGGAGGACAAAATGGCGGAATATAAACTGGAACTTAGAGGAGTATCTAAGTCATTCCCAGGTGTAAAAGCGCTGGATAAAGTCAATCTTGCTGTTCGTCCAGGTACAGTTCTCGCACTCATGGGAGAAAACGGTGCCGGAAAGTCAACACTTATGAAGTGTCTTTTTGGTATCTACCACATGGATGAAGGAGAAATATATCTGGATGGTGAGAAAGTTGAGATCGCTAACCCTGATGAAGCAGCAAAGAGGGGAGTAGCGATGGTACACCAGGAGCTTCAGCCTATCCCGGCAAGAAGTATCGGTGAAAATATGTATCTGGGCCGTTTCCCGGTCAAGAAGTACGGACCGATACAGATGATAGACCATGCTACCATGTTCGCTGAAACCGAGAAGTGGTTAAAGGAGCTGGGTCTTGAGTATAATCCAAAGGCTCTGCTCGGATCATTATCTATAGGTCAGATGCAGCTGGTAGAAATTGCCAAGGCGGTTTCCCGTGAGGCAAAGGTAATCATTTTCGATGAGCCTACATCTTCCCTCTCTGATAATGAAGTAGATTTCCTTTTCAAGGTTATGAATCAGTTAAGAGACCGTGGAGTTTCCATGATCTATATTTCTCATAAGATGGATGAGATAAAGAGAATAGCTGATGATATTCAGGTAATGCGAGACGGTACCTATGTAGGAACATGGCCGGCAGCAGAGCTTACAACAGATCAGATCATCGCAAAGATGGTAGGACGTGAGCTCACTCAGATCTATCCTGAACACGATCATGAGATCGGTGAGGTTATCCTTGAAGTGGAAAATGTAAGTTCTATTCATGCAAAGTCCTTCCAGAACTGTTCATTTAACATCCGTAGAGGTGAGATCCTCGGATTCGGCGGACTTGTTGGTGCACAGAGAACAGAGCTTATGGAGGGTATCTTCGGAATAAGACATCTTTCAAGTGGAACCATAAAGATCCATGGCAAGGAAGTGAAGATCACAAAGCCAAAGGATGCCATGGATGCCGGTATCGGTATGATCACAGAGGATCGTAGAGGAAACGGTATTTTCGGATGTCTGTCCATCAAGGATAATGTAGGTATTTCCATTTACAATAAGCACCTTAAGGGCGGATTTGTTCTCAATCATCCAACAATAAACAAAATCGTTGATGATAGCATCAAGCAGCTTTCTATCAAAACACCGAGCATGAACCAGCACATCGAGAATCTTTCCGGTGGTAACCAGCAGAAGGTAATCGTATCAAGATGGCTGGCAAACGATCCTGACATCCTCATCATGGATGAGCCTACAAGAGGTATCGACGTAGGAGCCAAGCATGAGATCTATGAGATCATGGAAGATCTTGCAAAGCAGGGTAAGGCAATCATAATGATCTCTTCTGAAATGCCTGAGCTTCTCGGTATGGCGGATCGAGTTTATGTAATGTGTAATGGTAAGATCACTGGTCAGATAGATCAGCAGGAAGACATGACTCAGGAAAAGGTCATGACTTTTGCAACAAAGTTCTGATTTAGTATTTGAGATTAAGGGGAAAGTAAAATGCAGAAGACACAAAAACAGAAAATCACAGATTTTCTTATCAATAACGGTGTTATCATCGTAATGTTCGTACTCGTTATATATACGGGATTAACAACAAAGAATTTCTTGACACCAAACAACTTCCTGAACCTTCTTGCTAACATGTCTTACAGACTTGTTATCGCTCTTGGTATTTCAGGTGCAGTTATCACCGGCGGTTGCGACCTTTCCGGTGGACGTATGGTAGGTTTCGGTGCATGTATCGCAGGTACTCTTCTTCAGAAGCAGGAGTACGGCGGACGTTTCTTCCAGGAAGGATTCCTTGCCAGCATCACACCACTGAATCCTTTTCTGGTACTTATCATAGCAATGCTTATCTGCGGATGCTTTGGTGCAGTCACAGGCTGGTTCATAGCATTCCTTCATGTTCCACCATTCATTTCAACACTTGCAATGATGGAGATCATCTATGGACTCGGTCTTATCTATACAGGTGCTACACCTCTCGGTGGATATGTTACAGAGTACACAGGATTCTCAACAGGAAGATTCCTTGGACTCAGCTGGCTTATCTGGATGGCTATAGCCATGGCAGGAATAACATGGTTCATTTACAACATGACTCGTCACGGTAAGTATATGTATGCTATAGGTGGTAACCCACAGGCAGCAGAGGTTGCCGGTGTACCTGTAAAGCTTACAATGGTACTTATCTATGCAAAGGCATCTGCATTCTTCGCAATGGCAGGCTTCATGCTCGGAGCAAAGGCAGGTGGTGCATCTATCAATACCGGTCTTTCATACGAGATGGAAGGTATCGCAGCCTGTGCCCTCGGAGGTGTATCAGTAACAGGTGGACGTGGTAAGGTTTCATCAGCTATCATCGGTGTAGCCGTACTTGAACTTCTGAAGGTTGCCCTCCAGTTCCTCGGAGTAGATGCAAACTCTCAGTACATCGCTATCGGTATCGTAATTTTCGTTGCTATCTCACTGGATATCAGAAAGTACGTTCAGAAGAAGTAATTGAGGGATGTAAATCCATGGATTATAATGAGGTCTGTGACTTAAGCCACAGACCTTTTTTAATACTCTTTTTTTAAAAATAAGGATAAGATATCAAGGGGAAATGCCTGCGGGAAGAACATCCATGCGGGATTTTCACATTATTACAGTGAGGTACTTATATATGGTGATGCTTGCAGAAAACGAAACACTCATAACACAGTTTTTATCAGCCCATGCCATGCAGCTTTTTATGGGGGCAATATTCATATACTATGCCGTAAAGCTTTTGGTATTTAAGGATGTTGATGCTGTAAGACCAAAGGAATGGGGAAAGCTGAAGGAAGAAAATAAAGAACCGTATGCGAAGGAAATGGGAATACTTATTCTCTGCTTTGCTGCCTGTGTTTTTGTTATGGAGGTTGTTTCGCAGTATGATGGACTCATGGGTATGTTGTTCCTGATTCTGTCTATAGCTGTAGTATTCTTCAGATTCAAGAAGATAGAAGAGAAGTACGGAAACAGAAATCACATGGGAATGTGATAAAAAAATATATAGATATGAAGTGAGGCAGATAGTGAGGAACGGCGAAACTAAGAATTATTCAGTTATGCTGGTGGATGATGAGGAGACAGTAATACAGGTCATCATCAATAAAATAGACTGGGAAAGTCTGGGCTTTTCGGTTCAGGGATATGCCCATAACGGCCTGGAGGCTCTGGAAATGGCTGAGGAGAATCAGCCTGATGTGGTGATGACGGACATCAAGATGCCATATATGGATGGACTTGAGCTGGCAAGAAGACTTAAAGAGCAGTATCCTACAATCAAGATCATCATATTTTCCGGCTTCGATGAGTTTGAATATGCAAAGGAAGCCATAAGACTGGAGGCTGAAGAGTACATTCTGAAACCTATAGATTCCACGGAGCTGAGCGAGGTCTTCAAAAGGATCAAAGGGTCTCTTGATAAGGAGTTCAATGAAAAGCAGAATATAAACATGCTTAAGAAGTACTATCAGGAAAGTCTTCCTATACTTCAGGAGAATTTCTATACAGCACTCATAGAGGGTCGTGCGGATGAAGAGACACTGGCAAGGGATATGATGGACTATCAGGTCAGTCTCAACGGGCCGTTTTTTGATGTTGTTATCCTTCATAACAGTACTTCCCTTGCTCCGGAAGGAATCAACCCGCTGCTCATAACCATGTCTGTAAGAAAGTTATGGGAGGAGCATATAAGTAAGAAATGGGACGCAAGATTCTTTTCCTACCTCGGAAATGTCATAATTCTGGTGCAGATGGATTCCGAAAGTGAAGTAAGACAGCTGACGGATGAATGTCAGGTTCTGTGCAGGCTCAGTAAGCATATTTCAAAGGCGACCATAACTGCGGGAATCGGAAAGCCGGTATCAAATATCATGAATCTTCCCAAGGCCTATATGGGAGCAAGAGAGGCTACTTCCTACAGAGTGATCTACGGACGCGGTCAGGCCATAAATATCGCAGAGATAGCCCCTGAGGATAATAAAACCGGAGATAATCTGAAGTCCGAAGGAACTGATGACAGACTGTATTCGGTTTTTAAAGCCATAAAGATGGATACAGAGGAGAATCTGGATGCCGAGATAGACAGATTCATAGCAGATGAAGCGCCGGTAAATCCTTCCATTCAGGATTATAAATTCTTTGTCATGGATCTGGTAACGGAGATATACAGATTTATGAAGGGAAATCATGTAGACCCTTCAAGTATATTCGGAAAGGATGAGGATCCATACGATAAGGTCCAGCACCTGGACATTGGCGAACTCACAAAATGGCTCAAGAAAACGACCCATGATATAAGAGAGACGCTTCGCGCAAACCGTTCCGACACGACCAGAAGTTTTGTCTCAAAGGCTATAGATTATGTAAGAGAGAATTATGGCAACAAGGACCTCACGGTTGAGAGCATTTGTTCCTATCTGGTTATCAGTTCCGCATATTTTTCTACGGTTTTCAAGAAGGAGACCGGAAAGACTTTTATTAATTATCTTACTGATATACGTATGGAAAAGGCTGTTCGTATGCTTCTGGAGGACAATGAGAAAACTTATGTCATAGCAGAGGCGGTCGGTTACAGCGATCCAAATTACTTCAGTTACGTTTTCAAAAAGAAATTCGGAGTTTCTCCTTCAAGGTATAAGATGCAGCAAAATGGATGATAATGTTTCCTTTAATCAAACAGAAATGAATGTAGGCGCACCTAAGAGTGAAAAAGAGGCCATGGAGAGAGATAAACTTGTAAAGGCAAGTCTGAAAAAGACCGGAAAGTTGTTTTACAAGTATATGCCTCATGATATTCAGGGCACCATACTCATGACCTTTACCATAGTTTCCTTTACGCTTCTCATGATCCTCGGAATAGTGCTCTACACTCTTTTTGCAAGGCGTATGAACACAAGTTCCATAGAGACTACAGAACAGCTTATGAAGCAGTCTGTAGTTAACCTTGAGGATTATCTTCTCAGCATGAGACGTATTTCAGATGCCATGTACTATGATGTCATAAAGAATACGGATATAGCCGAGGACTCTGTGGACAACGAAATGAATCTTATTTATGAGGCTCATAAGGACAATCTGGTAAGTTTCTCTCTTTTTCTGAATGACGGAAGACTTATTTCAGCTACGCCTATAGCCACGGTCAAGGAAGATCTGGATGTTACAAGTCAGGTGTGGTTCACCTCGGCTATCGAAAAGATGGAAAATCTTCATTTTTCTACTCCTCATGTGGAAAATCTGTTTCTGGATCCGGCTTTCAAGTACAGCTGGGTCGTTTCTCTGAGCCGGGCTGTAGAGCTTACAGAGGGCAGTAACCCGACTCTCGGAGTACTTCTTGTTGATATGAATTACTCCACCATCAAGCAAATGATGGAGAGGATCAACAATGACAGTACGGGACAGTATGTTTATCTTACGGATTCAAGCGGAAATATCATATACCATCCCAAGCAGATGCAGCTTAACTACGAGATAATCAGGGAAAACAATGTCAACGAAGCTCATTATACAGACGGACTCCATGAGGAGGTCTTTCATGGGGAGCACAGACAGGTCATCGTGGACAGTATCTCCTATACGGGATGGAAGCTTATAGCTGTTCTGCCTGAGAGTGCTTATCAGCTTGACATCAGCAATATGCGTTTTCTGGTCATACTCCTTCTTTCATGTGCGCTTCTCATCATGATTTTCATTAACCGTATAATCTCAAGCAGGATCTCTCTTCCTCTTAATCTTCTGAACAAGTCCATCAGAAACATGGAAAACGGTGATATGTATCCCGAAGACATATATGTCGGAGGCACCCAGGAGGTGGAGCATCTGGGAAGAACACTCAGACATTCCATAGAGAGGATAAATCAGCTCATGGATGACATAGTCATAAAACAGGAGGAGAAGAGAAAGTCTGAAATGGACGCCCTCCAGTCCCAGATAAATCCCCACTTCCTTTATAATACTCTGGATTCCATAGTCTGGATGATAGAAGGCGGACATAACAAGGATGCGGTTTTCATGGTGACACAGCTTGCCAGTCTCTTCCGTATCAGTCTCAGCAGGGGAAAGAATATCATTTCTCTTGAACAGGAAATACGCCATGCCGAAAACTACATGAATATCCAGAAGGTAAGATATAAAAATGTCTTTAATGTAGTGTTTGATATCGATGAGAAGATAAAGAATTACTCCACCATAAAGCTCATTATCCAGCCTATTCTGGAAAATGCCATTTATTACGGTGTCGGTGATATGGATCCTGATGACGGAGGTGAGATCAGGATATGCGCCAGATTCGTTCCGGATATATCCGGATTTCTTACCATCAGCCATGAGGAAAATGGTGAAAAGCCTACGGATGGCAAGGATACTTTTGAAAAGGAAGGATTGTCCGAAGGAGACATTGTCATAGATATCATAGACAACGGATACGGTATGCCTCCGGAAGTCTGTGAGAACCTGCTTAATGAGGATTATGAGCCTAAGAATACGGCAGTGAAACATGGATCCGGAGTAGGACTTGTGAATGTGAACAACAGAATCAGACTCCGATTCGGAGAACAGTACGGACTTACGGCGGAATCAGAGCCTGATGAAGGAACCAGAATAACCATACACATTCCGGCGATCCCTTTTAACGAAGAGAATCAGAAGATACTGGAAAGCGGACATTACAGAACATTGAGAAGTAAAGAAAATAACGGTGATAAAGCATGAATGATGATCATGAAATAATTCTGCCTTTGGTTATCGGCATATTTATAGTTATCTTATTCTGTGTGGTAATGCTTATAAAAGGTACAAATACAGAGGTATATAAGGTTTCTGTCATTGTAAGTAACTCCACCTCGGACAGATGGGTGAACTTTAAGGCCGGGCTGGAGCAGGCAGCCAACGATAACAATATAAGACTGGATTATGTTTATACAGATTATATAGACAATATCTATACAGAAGCCTCCATTATCAATGATGAGATCAGTCAGGGAGCAAATGGCATCATAGCGGATTTTTGTCTGAGCGAAGGTGTGGAGGATGTGGTTGATTCCATAAGTGCAAGAGTTCCCATCATGCTGGTGGAGACCGATGTCAAAGCCGGTGCGGATATAAGAGGAAATCATGCAACTGTGATGCCTGATAATTATGCCATTGGAAGAGCCATAGGAAATGAGGTGGTCATAGACTATGGTGAAAGTCTCAAAGAAATGAAGGTGGGTATAGTTGCGGGAAATCAGAATCAGTACGCCATGCAGGAGAGACTCAGGGGATTTCTGGATGCGACCGGGAAAATGAGTCCGGAGGTGGTGTGGTGCATTTCCGAGAACCGATATACTGAAGACGAGCTTGTAAAGACCAGTGAAAAAAAATCTGCAGATATAGTGGTAGGTCTCGATAACAACAGTATGGAGACGGCAGTTGACTACTTTGTTGCTAAAAAAGGCGGTGATGTGAGACTGTACGGTTCAGGCTGCAGCAAGA
Organism: Lachnospiraceae bacterium JC7; assembly: GCA_000513555.1. Taxonomy (GTDB): domain Bacteria; phylum Bacillota; class Clostridia; order Lachnospirales; family Lachnospiraceae; genus Oribacterium. Next base: position 7,917 of record ALYD01000019.1, on the reverse strand, counting down.
AGCTGATTTATTATATAGATTCCGGTGAAGTGGAATCCATGATAGTGCCCGACGATTTCAGAATGGGTTATCAAAGTATGTCTGATCTGGCCATAAAGCTCCAGAACCGTACCTCGGCGCTTATGGACAGAGAGGTTGGTTACAGTATAGTAAATAAGGAAAATCTGTTTGCCGGGGATAATCAGCAGATGCTGTTCCCCATCGTTCAGTGAGATGGTGAGATGGTATGAGGAAGAGTTTTCTTGTTTTATTAATTTTGGGAATTATGACGGCCAGTTCCGGATGCGGTGTAAATGATATCTCGGAACCGGAGACCGACGGAGAGATCAAGATAGGCGTTACAGTCTACGACCAGTACGATACATTCATTTCATCCATACTTGAGGATCTTAATGAAGATGTCCTGAAGGCAAGAAACGAAACGGGACGTGGAATAGTTCTTGAGACATACAATTCTGCCCAGAGTCAGGCAACTCAGGATGATCAGGTGGAGGAAATGATCAAGGATGGATGTGATGTTATATGTGTGAATCTGGTTGATCGTACAGCTCCCTCCAATATCATAGATACTGCAAGAAATGCGGATGTTCCCATAGTGTTTTTCAACAGGGAACTTGTGGATGAGGACATGCACAGATGGGATAAGCTCTATTATGTCGGGGCCGATGCTTTTTTATCAGGTATCATGCAGGGAGAGCTGGCCGTGGATGTCATCAGAGAGAAAAATGTAGATAAGAACGGCGACGGTGAGATCCAGTATGTCATGCTGGAAGGAGAGGCAGGACATCAGGATGCCATAGTACGTTCAGAGAACTGTGTAAACAGGATGCTGGAGCTGGGGGTAAAGCTTGATAAGCTCGGATATGCCATTGCCAACTGGAACAGGGCTCAGGCAGCGACACAGATGGAAAAAATGATAAAAAACTACGGCCCGGAGATAGAGTTTGTTTTTGCAAATAACGATGATATGGCACTTGGAGCTATTGATGCCTACAATGCTTCCGGAATGAATCGAGGCAGCTGGCCGTACATAATCGGTATAGACGGTACAGACCCGGGACTTTCCGCGGTAAAAGACGGAACAATGGCGGCTACAGTTTATAATGATGCAAAGGGACAGGCAGAGGCGATCTTCCAGCTGGCCTACAGACTTTCATGTGGAGAGAGTCTTTCGGGACTCGAACTACAGGGTGATAAGTATATAAGACTTCCATATCAGAAGATAACACAGGAAAATGTAGATAAGTTCAGATGAGAAGTTTTTCACAGAAAAAACAGCCGGTCAGATTGCCTGACTGGCTGTTTTTAGATTTGAGAAAATGGAGGAGGGGAAACTGAAATATCTATGAAGGCTCCATTTCATTCCAGTATTTCTCACCGTTATCTATCATACTGATATATGTCTTTTTAAGTACAGCTCTGAAAGCTTTACAGTCATCCTCATATCCGAATTTCAAAGGGATGAAATAACTAATATCCAGTATATCCCCGGCGATTTTTGAGGCAAGATTTTTGTCGCTCAGTCTTATGAGACCAAAGATGGTGGAATCATAAGTCTTGTCCTCCACACAGCTCTTTATCCAGAACTTTGCAAAATCCTCCCATTCATCCATAAGGATTTCATCCTGCGGGAAATCAAGGATACAGAGATCTTTTAAATATCCGGTCACCTCTTTTTTTATACGCCCCTTATTCAAGAAATTGATTCCCAAACGACCTGTGATAAGCATGTTCATCCATGCGGCAATGAAATTATCCATTCGCAGGTCATTTACTTTTTTCTCGGGATAACGTTTCAGAAGAACCTCTAACCGTCTTTCGTTTTGAGACAGGGCTTCATCCGGGCTTTGAACTCCTGAGGAGTTTATCTCTGACTGTAGGCCGGATATTACTTTTTTAAGGATCCTTTCTCTTTTATCTATATCTTTGATCTCATAGTAATGTAAAGGCCAGTTCTCTTCGTAATCTATATTTTCGTTTTCATCATTGCGCAGAAGCATGATATGCAGTCCTCCGAGAAGATATCAATATATTGAAGTGATTTAAAAATCAATCTCAATTCTATCATAGGTTAAGAAAAAAAAATAAATCATAAGAAGAAACTTGCTTGACATAAAATGAACTCAATGTTATCATGTTCAAAATTTAAAAGGAGAAAGAAAATATGAACAAGAAATCCTTTGGAAACGAAGACAGAATCGACTGGATGATAACACTCGTTCCGTTTTTACTTATAGTTTTTTTGTGTGTGCTGTTTTTTGTATTTCCGGATGATTCCAATGTGGTACTTAACAGCATAAGAGATTTTCTCGGAGACAGCTTCGGAGTATATTATCTTCTCATAGGACTGGGAACGGCCATCGTCTCCATTTACATTTCCTGTTCAAAGTACGGAAATATTGTTCTGGGGGAGCAGGATGAAAAACCAAAGTACAGCTTTTTCGCATGGGGATCCATGATGTTCACCTGCGGACTTGCTGCAGACATACTGTTCTATTCCCTCTGTGAGTGGATACTGTACTGGGAAGATCCCCATACTGCTGAACTTGGCGACCTCATGGACTGGTCATCAACCTTTACTCTGTTCCATTGGGGCCCCATACCATGGGGATTCTACCTGGTGCTGGCGGTGGCATTCGGATTTATGCTTCATGTAAGAAAGCGTAAGCGCCAGAAGTATTCCGAGGCCTGCAGACCGCTTCTTGGAAAGTATACGGACCTTTTGCCCGGAAGACTCATAGATCTTCTTGCTGTATTCGCCCTTCTTGCAGGGACTGCAACAACATTTTCCGTTGCGACTCCACTCCTGAGTCAGGCGATAAAATCTCTTATAGGGGTTGATATTTCCGACAGGACCATAACCATAGCCATACTTGTGACTACCTGTATAATCTATACCTATTCCGTAATGAAGGGTATGATCGGGGTTTCCATACTTGCCAATGTCTGTACCTATCTTTTCTATGGTCTGCTCCTTTACGTGCTTTTCTTCGGAGGACAGTGTAAATTCATAATTGAGTGCGGATTATCGGCAATGGGAAGACTTGCACAGAACTTCATAGGTCTTTCCACCTATACGGACCCCACAAGATCCACAGGATTTGCGCAGAACTGGACCATATTCTACTGGGCCTACTGGATGGTATGGTGTGTTGCGGCACCGTTCTTTATAGGAAGCATTTCAAGAGGACGAACAGTAAGACAGACCATCCTTGGAGGATATGTATTCGGAATGGGAAGTACCTTTGTCAGCTTTATTGTTCTCGGAAACTATGGTCTGGGACTTCACATGTCAGGAAAGTTCGATGTTGTGTCTTTCTATGAAAGAACGGGAGACCTTTATGTGACAATAATTGAGATAATCAATCAGCTTCCGCTTGCACCTCTGGTAATGGCAGCTCTTATCATTGCCATGATAGCTTTTTATGCCACTTCCTTTGATTCTATAACACTTGTAGCTGCCCAGTACAGCTATAAGGATCTCAGGGAGGATGAAGAACCAAAGGATACCATAAAGGCCTTCTGGTCGGTCCTTCTTATACTGCTTCCGGTGGCACTTGTTTTTTCTGACAGTTCCATGTCCAACATTCAGTCGGTGAGTATAATTGCAGCCTTTCCCATAGGACTTGTGATAATGCTTATTACCGCGGCCTTTGTAAAGGATGCAGATATGTTTCTCAAAGAGATAAGTCAGGAGGAGACAGAAAGTGTCAGGATCATACAGGCTCATAAGCCGGTAATGGTGAAAGATGAGGACGAACTCTCGGATGATAAAATAGAAGAAATCATCGAAAATTGGGAGTACATGTATGGAGATAGGTAATTATTTATGGTAGAATGCTCATGCTGCTTTAAAGGCAGCATGAGCTTTTTTAAAACTATAAACGGGAGAAAAAATATATGCTTCAGGGCTTTTTTAACTATGACAATCCTATATGGCGTTTTGTTGGAAGACTGGGTGACATGATAGTCCTCAATGTTCTCTGGATACTGTGCTCCTTACCTGTATTTACCATAGGCGCATCCACAACAGCACTGTATTACTGTACACTCAAGATAGTAAGAAATGAGGACTACGGTAACATAAAGATGTTCTTTAAGTCCTTCAGACAGAATTTCAGGCAGGCGACCATAATCTGGATCCCCATGCTTTTCATAGGCGGAGTCCTGGTGTTTGATTTCAATTTCTTTGGAAAAGTAATGGCCGATGCAGGTGCGGTGAGGATAATATGTCAGGCGGTGACCATAGCCATCATGGTTCTCTGGATATTTGAGTTTCTGTATGTATGGCCTGTGCTCAGCAGATTTGACAATACCATAAAGAATACTCTGACCAATGCTGCCTTCATGTCTATACGCTATCTCGGATCTACACTCGGCATGATAGTAAGTGATGTGATAGTTGTTGGTATAGCATATGTGTGTCTTTTTTATGCCGGATGGATCACAGCATTTATCGTGCTCATGGGTTATCCGCTTCTGGCATGGCTTAATTCCACGATGCTGGAGCACATTTTCGAAAAGTACATGCCTAAGGAGGATGAAAGACACAATGATCTTAAACCCATACTTCAGGATGTGAATATAGACGGAACACTGAAGGACGGAGCGTCACAGGAGACGGAGATAGCTTTGGACAATCTGAAAAGAGAAGAAGATGTCAGGTAAACTGTTATAAAATGACTTAAAACCCATGCGTTCATCGTTCATATGACGTTCATAATTGTTTACAATTTGTTCAAAAGGAAAACATAGTTTGTTCACCGTTGACTTTTATAGTATAAGCATGATAACAAAAACGTTATCAATAGTTAATAAGATTTTTTTCATAATACTCGGGCAGGGACCAATGGTCACCTGCCCTCCTCCCTTTTATGGGGTAAATTCAGGGCTTCCTGCGGATATCCGCAGGAAGCCCTTTTTAGTAATATAAAACCATCATATGTCGGTATCACTTGGTATGGATGCGAGAGGTGCGTCTTTTGTGTCTATGGTGTCATCCATGTCTGCATTTTTGTCTTTTTTGCGATAATCTCTTGGCGACATACCATAGGCCTTATGGAAAGCGTCTTTAAAATAGTTTGAATCACTGAATCCGTTGTTAAGAGCCACCTCTGTAACAGTGTGATCTGTATGAGCAAGCTCTATGGCCGCCTTGTTGAGACGGACATAAGTCAGATACTCATGTACACCTATTCCGGTATCTTCTTTGAATTTTCTTGAAAGATAATTCGGGCTGAAACCACTGGCATCGGCGATATCTGAAAGTGAAATACGCTGATTGTAATTTCTGTTGATATAAGTGGCAGCCAGATTAACCTGACGATTGGTGGTATGAAGCTCATCCATCAGGGTAGTGTCTATGCCTGTTGAAAAACGGTTTATGATAACTATAAGCTGAATGAGGCAGAGAGAAAGCATAGTGGGACTTACTTTAGTGTCATTAAATCTCTGTTCGGCCTCCATATTACGGATAAGCTGCTCAACATGAACCTGATACATGGGAGGGATCTGAAGAATAAGCTTATGTTTACCATCCTTAAGCATCTCACTGATAAAAGTAAGGTTCGTGAAGTTGATATCCAGCTCTCTGAACAGAATGCTTGTACGAACAGACTGCTGTCTCGAAGTATAATGTATCAGATGCGGCGTATTGGGAGGGATGATGATGACGCTGCCCGGTACAAGATTATAGGAGTGGGCCTTCATGATGAAGGTACAGCTGCCCTTACTTAAGTAGAACAGTTCATAATGGTTGTGAACATGTGGTTCTATCATCTTATAATCAGATGTTCTGTTTTTGGTATCAACGAAGATTCTGTTGATGGAATATCCTATGATTGGCATAAATACCTCTTTTATAAAATATAATTTGAGCTGAAATAGTATAAAAAGTAAGTTAAAAACAAAAAATCAGCAAAAAAATTAAAAAATAATATTAACGGAATAATAATTCAGTGCTTTTATAGTTTTACAACAAAAAACATATAGAATCAAATGCTAATTTATCTTATTGTAATATAGGACTTCAAAGAGTCTAACTATTCTATACTCTATACTATCAGGATTGAGACCCGATTACCCCTCACTCAAATCGGGCCTCCCGCAATCCTGGAAAATCTGAAATATTTCATATCGAATTGTATTTTACGGCACCTGTTACAGGGTGTCTTTTTTTGCGCCTTAAAAACAAAAACCTTATATATTATTAAGATTTTTCCGAAAGTAATAATAGATACCCTAAAAAATTTATCTTTAGAAAATAAAAAAAACAGACATCTCAGGAATGTTTCGAGGAGTATGGATATGAAGAAAGAGATTTTCACACTGGGAATAGGGGTGACCACAGTTGTTTTTCTTGCTTCCTGCAGTAAGGCGGACAGTTTAAAGGAGAAGGTAACTGAAAAAATATTCGGTATAAATATCGGAGAACTGACTTCTGTGAAGGAGGAGAAGGAAGAAGAGACTGCTGTCATAAGGCTTTTTAACGGAAAGGCAGAGGTGGAGGAGCAGATACAAAAACTTGCTCAAAAATACAAGGAAGAGACGGGGATAACTGTGGAAGTTGAGTCTGCAAAGTCCGGAGCTGATGTACAGGCAACACTAAAAGCATACTATCTTTCTGATAAGATGCCGGACATTTTTGTCTGTGAATCTTCGAGCTTCGGTAACTGGGAAGGTCTTCTTGAAGATTTGAGTGATCAGGCATGGGTCAAGGATACAGAGGCAGAATATATAGATCCTGTATACGGTACACTGGGTTTTCCATATGCGACAGAAGCCATAGGACTCATATATAATGCGGATGTTTTATCAAAAGCAGGTATTGACGCAACTGCTCTAACGAGTCCGGAACTCGTTAGAAAGGCACTTCAGAATCTGGATGCCAGAAAGGATCAGCTGGGGCTTACTGCAGTTGTGGGATACTGTGCGGAGGATAAAAATCTCAGCTGGTCTACGGGAAATCATATATTCGGTAACTATATAGATGCGGGACTTGCCAGAACGGATACCACCTATATAGATATGATAAATAACGAACATACTGTGGATCGTGAGAGAATGCTTAAGTTCTCTGAGTTTATAGGAATGCTTCAGGAGTATAGTGATCCGGCTCTGCTGTTGAACGGAACCTATGACGATCAGGTGAAAAATTTTGCATCCGGAAAGTATGCGTTTGTGACTCAGGGATCGTGGATAGGAGCAGTCATGACAGGAGCCGATGCGTCGGAGTATGATGCTGCAGGCAATTTTGAAGTAGGAATGATGCCGTATGTATTTGATGAAGGAATAGACACCATTCTCACGAATCCGCCGTCATGGTGGGCTGTACTCAAGGAAGGTAATACAGAAGCTTCGAAGGCATTTCTTGCATGGTGCGCAAAGGAAGCAGGGCAGAAGATACTGGTTGAAGATGCCGGTTTTGTAAGTCCCTTCGCTTCCTGTAAATATGTGGCAGCAGATCCGTTTGCCCATGTGGTATCAAACTATATAGCAGAAGGAAAGACATCCAACTGGCACTGGATGGATATGAAGGAAGGAATTGCTGCCAATGCTCTCGGATCCGTATTTCACAGCTATGCGGCAGGAGAGCTGAGTGCGGAGAGTTTTACAGCAGAAGTTGATTCAGCCATAAAGAATTACTATCAGGGTGGAAAGGAGGAGCAGAATGGATAATGCAGAGCTTGAGAACAGTGGCAGAAAACTGAGAGTACGAAAAAAACCGCTGTTTTTCCGTACCATTATTTTTCAGATCACAGTCATAAACATTATCATGCTCGTAGCATTTATATTTGTTATGAGGATGCTGATAGGTCGTATGCAGCAGCAGACGGTGAACAGCAGGACCATGTCGCAGTATGTACTGTCTCTTAGTACCAGTGAGGCGGAGCTCAAATCGGATGTTATGTCTCTGTA
>ALYD01000018.1 GCA_000513555.1 Lachnospiraceae bacterium JC7 | reverse complement strand
AATTCTCTGACAACTGCATTTTATTATGGTACTTAAGTGTAAGAGGTTAAAGCTGGTTGGCCTCCAGAAGAGTCTGGCCCGGTAGTATATCTGTCGGGATGACTATATGCTTATTTGGAACCGGCTCACCCTTTATGAGATGCAGCAGCTGATCGCAGGAACATTGAGCGAGGCGCTTTGTGTTCTGTTGTACACTGGTTATATTTACGCTCTTGCAGGCAAGGGAGACACCATCGAACCCGATGATACATATATCTTCGGGAACATGTTTTCCCATGCTGATCGCGCCTGTATAGGCGCCGAGGGCGCGCCAGTCACTTATGGCAAAAACACTGTCAAACTCAACGCCCTTAACAATTAGATAACGTATAGCCTCCCGGCTGTCTGTAAAACCATCCTTAGTAGTTTCTATTTCGACAATGTTTTCGTTTGTGAGTTCTATGCCTGCGCGTTTAAATTCGTCAAAGAATCCTTGTTTGCGCTCCTGACTGCGGATACTTCTTCTTGTACTCATGATCATGATAGGATGACGACAATTCTGATTTAAAAGAGCCCTTGCAGCAAGACAGCCCGAGACATACTGGTCGCTTGTAACGGTACAGATCTCATCAGTATAAGGTGAGGCGTCATTGCAATCTATCCATACATGGGGTATTGACGGATCGATAATGTCTTTGATGGAAACGTAATCACCGCTGATGATTATGATGCCTGAAACATTGGAATCGTACAGTGTAAGGAGAGAGTCTCTTAAGCTGAATCGCCCACGTTCCATACTGCAATTTATGACAGTATAATCATAATCTGCCATATAATTTATAATTTCATTAAGAAGACTGGCAAAGTAATCCTGATTGCTGACACTGGTGATTACACCGATTTTCTTTCTGTTACCTGAAGAGGTCTTTTCAGGTATCTTATAATGCAGATTTTCGCAGGCTTCAAGCACCCTTTTTCTGGTGATTTCCGAAACTTTGGGATCGTTGTTCAGAACGCGAGAAACGGTGGCGGTGGAAACTCCGCAGAGTTCAGCTACAGACTTAACGGAAACATTCTTTTTTTTACTCATGGAACTATTCTCATAACTTTAAGATTTATAGGCTGTAAATAACCTATTAGAAATATAATACCACACTTAATGTAACGTTACATAGAAATGTTGCATAAAATGTAAAAAATATATTGTAACAAATAACGAAATGGCAGAAAGTGACAATTAATTCGTTGAAAATATACAAAAACAAATCTAAAATGTGACTATAAGAAAACACTGATTGATGTAACGTTACATTAATCCGGATATAGAAAGGGGAAATGATGACCAGTAAAGGATTTCCTGAAGGATTTCTTTGGGGAGGAGCCACAGCGGCAAATCAGTGCGAAGGTGGTTATGATCAGGGAGGAAGAGGCCTCAGTAGTGTGGATGTGGTTCCGTTCGGACCTGACCGAATGAAGGTGGCCAGAGGAGAACTGAAGATGCTTTCCTGTGAGGAAGGCTACATTTATCCGTCACATGAAGCCATAGATATGTATCACCATTACGAAGAAGATATAAAGCTCTTCGCAGAAATTGGCTTCAAGTGCTACAGACTTTCCATTGCCTGGACCAGGATCCTTCCAAACGGAGACGATGACACTCCGAACGAAGCAGGACTTAAGTTTTATGAGAATATATTTAAACTCTGCAAAAAGTATAGTATAGAACCTTTGGTAACTATCGATCATTTTGACACACCTATTGCTCTTATCAGAAAATTTGGCGGTTGGCGTGACAGAAAAATGATAGATGCCTATGTTAAATATTGCGGGGTAATCTTCAACAGATACAAAGATCTGGTCAAATACTGGATTACTTTTAATGAGATAAACATGCTTCTTCATATGTCCTTTATGGGAGCGGGAATCGTGTTTAATGAGGGAGAAGAAAGACAGAATGTTCTGTACAATGCTGCACATCATGAGTTACTTGCCAGCGCAAAGGCGGTAAAGCTTGCACATGAGATCATGCCTCACTGTATGGTTGGCTGTATGCTTGCGGCAGGTCAGTTCTACCCCTATTCACCGGATCCTAAGGATATCTGGGATGGCTTTGAGAAGGACAGAGACAACTATTTCTTCATCGATGTTCAGGCCCGCGGAAGTTACCCCGTTTGGGCATGGAAGAGGATGGAGGCTGCAGGAGTAAAGCTGGATCTTCAGGAAGGAGACAGGGAAATACTTGCAGAAGGTACAGTGGATTACATTTCCTTCAGCTACTATGCATCCAGATGCACAACAGCAGATCCGGAGATATTTGCAAAGCACCAGAGACCCGGAAATGCAGTGTTTAAGGCAGTCGTGAACCCGTATCTCAAGAATACAGAGTGGGGGTGGCAGATAGATCCGCTTGGACTCAGAGTGACCATCAACACACTTTATGATCGCTATCAGAAGCCTTTATTTATAGTAGAGAACGGTCTCGGAGCTACAGATAAGGTGGAAGAAGACGGAAGCATCCACGATCCATATAGAATAGATTATATGCGTCAGCATATTGAAGCTATGAGGGATGCGGTCAATGTTGACGGAATTCCGGTTCTTGGATACACCTCATGGGGCTGTATTGATCTGGTATCTGCATCAACAGGTGAAATGAAAAAGCGTTACGGCATGATCTATGTTGATAAGGATAATGAAGGAAAGGGTACTCTCAAGAGATACCGCAAAGACAGCTTCTACTGGTATAAAAAGGTCATCGAGACAAACGGCGCGGATCTTGCATGGGACTGATGACGATCAAACAAATCATATCCTGTTATAAATAAAAGGATAGAAGACGCTCTACGTTGATGACGTGATAAGTATCATGGATGATTTTACGGTTATCATCTATGAAGAGAAAAAGTTACTCATAAATGCAATGCTGTCTTTAATGGACAGTGTTCAAAATATTAAAGGGGATAAAAACATGAATTTCAGAGATTTGGCTGCCACCATAATTGAGAATGTTGGCGGCAAAGAAAATGTTAATCAGGTAGTACATTGTGCTACCAGACTGCGCTTCCGTCTCAAAGATGACAGCAAGGCAAAGACAGAAGTGCTTAAGAAAACGAACGGAGTACTTTCTGTAATCAATGCAGGAGGACAGTATCAGATCGTAATCGGACCTGATGTTGCACAGGTTTATCAGGAGGTTGTGGATCTTGGCGGATTCGAAGCACTGGCACAGGTTCCTGATGATGAACCAAAGAAGGATCAGAACAAGCTGAGCGCAGCGCTTGAGTTTGTTGCAAGTATGTTCCAGCCTATCATCCCTCCTATCACAGCAGGCGGTCTTATCAAGGCTATCATGGCACTTCTTGTGACCCTGAACATGCTGGACAAGACAACTCAGACCTATGCACTGCTCAATGCATTTGCAGACGCACCATTCTATTTCCTTCCTATATTACTGGCATCAAGTGCGGCAAAGAGATTTAAGTGCAATCAGTTCATGGCTATGACTCTGGGCGGAATCCTCATTTATCCATCATTTATCACCATGGTATCTGAGGCAAAGGCAGCAGGTGCAGGAATCGCGATGTTTGGTATTCCAATTACTCTTGCAAGCTACAGCTCATCAGTTATTCCTATCATCCTTGGTGTATGGTTCATGTCTTATGTAGAGAAATTCATGAACAAGGTATCACCAAAGGCTATCAAGTTCTTCTCAGTACCTATGGTTTCACTGGTGGTTTCAGGCATCGTAACACTGTCTGTACTTGGACCTATAGGAACATGGGTAGGTAATCTTCTTGCAGCATTCTTCACATGGCTCAATGCCACAGCCGGATGGGCAGTACCTACACTTGTAGGAACATTATCACCACTACTTGTAATGACAGGAACACACTACGGACTTATTCCTATCGGTGTGAACAATCTTGCAACAACAGGTTTCGATACAGTAGTAGGACCCGGAATGCTTGCTTCAAATGTGGCACAGGGTGCAGCAGGTTTTGCAGTAGCGGTACGTTCAAAGAACAAGCAGACAAAGGAGCTTGCAGCTTCAGCCGGACTTACAGGTGTACTTGGTATTACAGAGCCTGTACTCTACGGTATAAATCTTAAGTTTATTTATCCTTTGATCGGTGCTATGATCGGTGGTTTTTCAGGTGGACTTTATATGGGAATCACAGGTACAGGCCGTTTTGCAGCAGGATCACCGGGACTTCTTGTACTTCCTGGATATATCGGTGGCGAGGGTATGACAAACTTTGTCAATGCCTGCATCGGTACAGGAGTTGCGATCGTAGTGTCATTTATCGCTACATTTATTCTTTTTGGTATTTATGCTCGTCAGGGAAAGCTTGATGAGGAAGAGACCGGAATCAAATCGGTAAAAAACGATACATCTAAAACAGAGACAGTAGTGGCACATGCAGATACAGATATCGTCTCAGTAGCAGACGGAAAGATCCTTGATAAGGAAGAGATCAAGGATGAAATGTTCAAGGAAGAGGCTATGGGACAGACCATAGGTGTAGAGCCTGAGAACGGAATCATCGTAAGCCCTGCAAACGGAACACTGGAGATGGTATATGAGACAGGCCATGCCTTTGCAGTAAGGACTTCCAATGGAAGAGGACTTCTTGTTCATATCGGAATAAATACTGTAGAGCTAAAAGGAAAGGGATTTACACCACTTAAGAAGCAGGGAGAAGCAGTCAAAGCAGGAGAGCCTGTTATCAAAGTAGATTTAAACGAAGTGAAGAAAGCAGGATATTCGATGCAGACCTTCACAGTAGTAACAGAGACAGAAGATGGTGATGAAATTACATTTACAGCTTCAGGAAATGTTACAAAGGGCCAGACAATCAATGCTTAAGCCGTAAATGTACGAAAAATCCAAGGGGTAAAATCCTAAAAACGGCAAAAAAATCAGTAAAAATGTGGCTTTTTGCCCGGATCTACGGATAAGAACAAGCGGAAAAAATTAAGTAAAAGAGTAAGATTCATAAAAAACAACGTATAAAGGATCGATCATAACCCGTAAGAAAGGGCGATGGTCGGTCCTTTTTTGCGTAAAGGGAGGCGGAAGGTCTGTCCGGTAGAGATAACGGAGGAAAAAACAGTTAAAAATAAAAGAAAAAAAGCAAAAAAAAGAAGAAAAGAGACCGTTGGGAGAAAAAGGAAAAACATTAAATTGTGCATATAATGCGGGAGAAATTAATGAAATGCGCTGGGATCAGAGTTTATACTGAAGAAAAAGAAAGCGTAAAATATAAAAAAACAGAAATTAAAGTCAGAGGTACTGTAAAAAAGGAGCACATAGAGGCGGAGAGAGTAAGATGAAACAAAAAGAGATAAAACAGAACTAATGTGCCTTGATATAAAATGTGAATTTACGCTAGACAAAAGTAAAGCGTAAAAAAGTACGAAAATTCGTAATTAGGACAAAATTTACAAAGCAGAAAATTTTGACACTGATATAAAAAAATTAAAAATTGAAAATGGAGATTATAAGAGAAAAAAGGAAAGTACTTGAAAATCCAGTTCGTAGAAAAATGCCAATAATCCGAAAATTTAAGAACATTTTAAGGGGATATAATTTGAATCATATTTTTGAAATATTGAAATAAGATGCAGGAATTGTTGAAAAAGGAAGGATAATAAGTTGATTGGAGGTAGTTTAAAAGGAGAAAAAAGCGGGAAACGTTCTGGAACCGCAGAAAACCGAGCATTTTTGATTTAAGAGGATAAAGCATGTAAAAAATGGTAAAAAGAGAAGAGCGGGAAGGTGATAGGAAAAAGATGTCGGGAGGAGCAACTCAGATTTACACCATTAAAGATATATTCCGGATCTGTAATAGAAATGTGCAGATTAACTCAGATGAAATAATGAATATGAGAAAAAAATTGCAGCAGCAAGGTATATAAAAAGTGACTGAATGGGGAAATATTTGATGGTCAAATGAAGTTAAAAACTCAGGAAATCGAAAGAAATTTAAGCGATTTGCAAGGCACAGAACAAAATGGAGATATATGCCGGAAGACTCGATATTACGTGGTAAGGCCTGATTATATGAATATATTTAAGAGAATGATAAGAGAGGCATTTACTTAAAGTATGAGCTGCGATTTTGGCAAAATTCTGCTGAATTTAAAGCATTGACTGGATCCGGACATATTATAAATTCTATAAGAAACTGAAAATGGCGTAAAAGAGGATAATGAGAAGGCGGATGCATAAAGATTTTTGGTTTTGCATAAAATTTGCAGCGAGGAGATTCCGATAAGCTCGGAAAGACGAAAGAGTAGGAAAGAAAAATAGAATTACTCCATTAAGCTTAAATCGAAAGAAAAATATATAATATTTTTGCTAGTAATCTTAAAAAGTATAGAAATCATTTGAAAATTAACAATTATTCAGACGTGACATAATTATGTTGATTTCTGAATTTGAGACGCTGAGATGAGATTATTTGCAAGGATCTTGGTAGAAATCTGCAAAATGGTGCGAAAATAATTAAATGACAACAAAAAAATATCGAATTTACGAAAAAGTCCAGGGTGAGAAGAAAACTACGAAAAGACGGGATTTTGAGCGTCTAAATGAAAATATAATATTTTTCATGATAAAAACAGAAAAGTAAGAGGTAAGAAAAAGAAAAATATAAAATATTATCCTTTTTTATCATGTGTCAATGAAATGAAAACATGCAAAAAAGGACACCTTAATGGATTTGGGTTTTAACAGTGAAAATCGGAAAGGCAACAGTTCAAACAAATTGATCCCGAAAATAAATAAACGAATTTATAAAGAAACTAGAAAACTCAAGGAAGATATAAGCATATAGTGGTGAAATAAAGAGTTAGATAATATGAATTATCGCCTGTAAAAGATCAAAATTCAGAACTAGAATGACAGTTGTATTTTTAACTCGATTAACAGAAGTATCCATGTAGGAATATAAGAATATTTATATCCATATGGCTTTTAAAAAATGCATAAAGGCTAGAAACAGTATGAATATTATGCTGCAGTAAAGAGGTCTGTAAGTGCAGAAAAACATCTTGTAAAAACTACTTGTTAAGGCAATATTTGAATAAAAGTAAAGAAAATGATCAAATAACAGTAGGGTGTTGAGAAAGTAAGATATTTTTTTCTAAAAATGACGTGTTTGATGCAGCGGAGACTAAAAAAACTGGTGGCTAGAGAATGGGGGGGTTAAAACAATGCGAAAAGCAACGTAATTACGCGGCTTGAAACTATATATCGAAAATATTCGAATGGTGAAATAATGCAGCTTGATGAAAATAATATTTATTATACAGAAAAAATTTTCAATGAAGATTTTAATCTGTTTTACTCCGATTGGAGGTAATTTCATCCGGAATTGGTTGATTTGAGTCAGAATAATTAAATATTGTCACTTGAAGTCAAAAATTAATAAAAGTGATTTGGTTAAGGCGTAATTGTGTGCAGCTCACACTTTTTTGATTAGAATATTAAAAATATTGGGATAAAGAGCGGATTAAGGCCGTTTAAGGGTGGATTAGATATTGTTTTTAAGTAGTTTACTCTTGTATGAAAATTACGTATTTTTTTTTCGGGTTTTTCATATGACGTTTAAAATGAAGTATGGTTTTAGCGAATATGATTTAATGAAAAACATTGAGTATTTTCAATCTGACAGATAAAAAACTATTTATAAAATCATTAGAAAACCAAAGGAAAAATTCAATTAAAAGTAGGATAAAAATTCATAAAAGAAAAGACTTAAAAGGTTATAAATGGGGTAAGAAGGAGCGAAAATTACTGTATATCAATTTCATCCAGATAATTATTTTTTAGATATGAAAATTTGTGGCTAAAAATTTCCGTAAAGACAGAAACGGTGTTTACGGCGGAAAAATCTGAGATAATTTCATAAGAATCAGTTGTTACTATAAGTGAAGATATAAAGATACTAATCATGCCTTTTTAACCGTTTTTTGAAAAGAAAAGAGGAGCAAAATCAAAAAAGGAGGATTTTTTTGTTTATCAGGACAGGATAAGGAGAAAATAACAGGAACACACGTGCTGAAAAATGCACTGGTTTTGGATGTAACCGGCTGCAGGAGGATCAAAAAACATTGTGGTTTTCACAAAAAAATCCTAATTAACGTAAAAATCACAGTTTTAAAAGCATAAAACAGTGATTTATATATTTCTTTACTTTTTTTGATAGCGTTTTTGCATCGTATTTTAGCTTGAATATAAACGTTTAAATACGTGTTTTTTTACAATGGGTAAGAATATATTTGAAAGAGAAAATAATTCTTCACTGAGAAATAAGTGATAACAACATTAAAAATATATCGGATTATCAAGGAATTGATCTGAAAATCAAATTGGAAATTTTAGAAGAGCCACTCATGATATATAGATTCCAGGGTGAAAAACAAACTGACTCAAAATAATCATAATTTAACGTTGTTAACGGACATGAAAAACAATTAAAGAACAATGGTTTAGTATCTGATGCAGATGAAACAACTATTAATGGAGATAAAATCCAATGAATTATTGCTGTAATATCAGTTGCTATAAGTGCAGAAAAGATTGTCAAAATTAAGCATTATTAAGTAAGAACCTGTGGTATTCAATCGAAGGCGTTAAATATGAACAGTTGATGATAGTAAAAATAGGATAATAAAAACAAAGATATTTAAAAAAATAACAATTCAGAATGTGGATAAATGAAGATGGAATGTGGAAAAAGCGCCAGGGGATAAAAAATGAAACATGAATAGAGGATCATCGTGGAGAAATGGCAAAATTAATGGAAGAAAAATGAAAATCAGGAAATAATTTACCGAAAAACTCAGCTTGATTTGCTTCTTTGGACATAATGAAGAAACGTTTATATATGATATGCCGGTAAAAAGTGTAATATCATATAGAAAACAGATAAATTATTTCTTTATTCACGAAAGAGAAAGTCAGATTGAAAATAAACGGAATATCAATAGATTCTGATAAATATAGAATCAATGATTTTGGATCGTACTGAAGCTCCCGGTAATGATAGGGTGGAAAAAGACGATGTATTTCCGGATGTTTGGATTCTCTATCTTATAATCAACAGATTTAATTTTGTTTCTGATAAGATAAACATCTGTATAATTGACCAAAATGCTCAAGGGATTAGAAAACTACTATACATAGACATTAATTAAGTCATAGGCTGATTTGTATAGAGGAAACACTGATTTTTATTTAATACACATTGTTAATTATGTAGCAAAAAATGCGATCATGTGCTACCCTTGGTACACTGTATACAATTATGGTTAGGCTAATCTAATCGTATGCCTATGGTTTATCTGCATCCTCGTATAGCAAAAAATTGAGAGGTTATTTTATGCTGTTAGAAATACGGTTGTATAGCAGTTTAAAAATAGCAGGCGAAATAATTCTGCCCTTTTACTTAAAAAGAGTAAGCAAAATACAGGCGTAGAATTACTAAACGTATTATTGGGAGAAAAAAGAAAAAATGGAAAACAAAATGAATTATTTTAAGATTTTGATCTCATCAGTGCTGGCAGGCATATGCATCGGTCTCGGAGGCGTGGTTTATCTTTCTCTGGATAACAAACTTGCAGGTTCTTTTTTCTTCACAACAGGATTATTCGTGATCTGCAGCATAGGATTCCATTTGTTCACCGGAAAAGTGTGTTATATGTTTGATAATAACAGAGAGTATATGATGTCGCTGCCTGTGATATGGATAGGAAACCTTTTTGGAACCACTCTGGTGGCAAAGCTCATTTCCTTCAGTAGAATCTCCGGAATAACACAGAAAGCGGCGGCTCTTTGCGAGACAAAGCTTTCGGATACATACATAAGTCTTTTTATATTGGGAATATTCTGCAATATGCTTATTTATATCGCAGTGGAAGGCTACAGGAATATTCAGTATGAAACAGGCAAATATCTCGCTCTTTTCTTCGGCGTAATGGTGTTCATACTATGCGGATATGAACATTGCGTGGCAGATATGTTCTATTTCTCGGCAGCCGATATGTGGAGCTCTGAGGCATTTCTGAGACTCTTTATCATAACCTTTGGTAATGCAGTTGGAGGAGTACTGTTTCCTGTACTCAGACACAATATATAGTTAGGGGCATAACTTTTACCCCTTCATATCGAAAAGCGATAAAAATAAATCAAAAAATAAGAGGGTAAAAACAGAAAATCTCTGTTTTTTACCCTCTTTATTTTTGAACATACATTTGGATATATACAGAAAACTTAACTTATATAGTTGAAAAGGGGAAATTTAACAATATTTCGAGAAACGTAAAAAGTGTGCAAAATGGATAAAATATAAGTGTAAAATGAAGGAGGCTTTTGCGAAATTGAAGCATGGAATTTCGCGGTAGACTAAAAAACAGTCACATTTAACAGTATTATATTTAATTGTAATAAAAATATATATAATTAGACTAAAAAGATGCGTTTTACATATAGACGGTTTTTCGGAATGCGGTTATAATTCAAGAAAACAGCAAAATATTACCCCATAAAAGAGCTGTAGATTCAAGGGAGGATGAGGAGTGCAGCTATGAAACTATACAAGAGACAGTATTATCTGAAAAAGATACGTGAGTTTTATCAAGACAAAGAGCTGATAAAAGTCCTGACCGGAATAAGAGGATGCGGTAAAACGTGCATGATGGAGATGATCATCAACGAGCTCCGCTGGAGGGGCAATGCTGCAGTTAATCTTATCCACATCGATCTTGATACAAAGGAGTTCAGAAATATCAAGAATATCGAGAAACTCCGTATAGCTATCAAAGAAAAGATGGTACCTTCCAAGGATGGAACTATCTATCTTTTCATCGATGAGATACAGATGATCGATGATTTCGAAAGCCTTATCGAGACATTGTACAACGAAGGAAGATATTCCATTTTCCTTTCTGCCTCCAGTTCATATCTTATGAGTGATACCTTCAGGAAGAAATTTGAAGATCATTACAGGGTGTTCGAGATTTTCCCGCTGTCATACGCAGAGTATGAAGGTATGAAGGATTTCATGAGCATGAAGAAGGAGGAGAATCCGCTTCTTGAGTTTGCGCGGTATGTACATGACGGCGGACTTCCGAAGGTTCTTCAGTGTGACAATGCTCAGGAGAAGCAGAAATATATCCTCGGGGTACTTGAAGAGATCTTCAAGAAGGATATAGCCAAAATGGAGAAGATACGTCATGTGGTGTACTTCAAACAGGTGCAGGAGTATATCATTGACAGTTTCGGCGAAAGCATCAGTATGACGAGACTCACAGACTATTTCAGAAATTACGTGAGGATCCCGGTGAAGAGGGAGACTCTGGAGAGATATCTGGAGCTTTTGGAGAGAGCCAAGCTTGTATATAGGTGCAATCGTTTTGACATAAAGACGGAGAAAGAGCTTCAGGGTGATCAGAGATATTATTTAACAGATCTAGGGTTCTATTTTGCTAAGAAGACAGATTCGAAGATCGATTACAGTCTTGTCATGAAGAATATCATTTACATGTACCTGAAGAGCCGTGAGTACAACATCGCTACAGGAAGGATCGGAAAGAGGGAGTGCGATTTCGTGCTTGCAGACTTCGTAAATGCAGATCAGTTCACAGCTGAGTCCGGACGTGGAGACTCGAGACCGGTGAGAGCCGATAAATCAAAGAGCGGATCAAAGGGAAACAAGGTTGTGGCTCAGGCAGTGACAAAGAACTCCATTACAGAACGTATCAGAGAGTTTAAGGCAAGCAGAAGTGCAGCAGGTGCTGCATCTGCCGGAAAACAGACATCGGCTACAGGTACTGCCGAGAAAGCCCGGGATATCAATATCAATGTCAGGGTCGATGAAGAAACAACAGGATCCAACAGCATGTCAAGTGCTCTTGCCAAGTATCTTGAATCCAGAAAGCAGAATACTTCCGGAGAGGGAAGAGCGGCTTCCCATGAAGACTATGCAGGCATGAGAGATACAGAGCTGAAAGCGCAGGCATATGTTGATGAGGAACCTGTATCTGAGTTCAAGGCTGAGATGAGACCTGAAAGGGAGACCCTCGAAGTGGATGACGAGCTGTTTGAAGGCGTTATGGACGCTGATGAAGAGTTCGAAGATATGATGGATGAGGCAACAGTGGAGCCGGAGTTCGTTCTTACAAACTTCAGATACATCAAGTTCGCATTGTCCACTGCAGATCCTTACAGAGAGCAGGTAGAGTATGCGGCGCTTGACAGCATCAGGGATAACTATCCGAAGTTCATGCTTACACTGGATTCAAAGATTCAGGAGCATAACAACATAGTTCATCTAAATGCTATTGAAGCATTAAAAGAGGAGAAGGAGTTTTAAATAAATTAAAAGGTCTGTCCTTAGGGGCAGGCCTTTTAAAGTACTCAGAATACAGTTCGGATAATGAGGTATACAAAGAGCAGGTGTGGTTAGGGGGAGTATGTATGTCTTATAACACATGAAATAAAGGCATGAAACTTGATACCTGATGTCAGCTGAAATATAATATTACTCAATGTCGTAAAACGACAAGGGCTCTATAAAGCAGATGAGATCATATTCTCAAAGCGAGGAGGAAATTATGAAAAAGAATGTATTATTAAAGGGATTTCTTGCGGTTTTCGCTGCAGGAATGATGCTTACAGGATGCGGAAGTTCAACAGAAGCTACTGCGGCTGCGACAACAGCAGCAGAGACAAGTGCAGCTCCTGAAACTACAGCAGAGACTGAAGCTGAAACAAGTGCGGCTGAAGAGACAACAGCTGCTGAGAGCAGTGCAGCAGAGTCACAGGATGTTGCAAAGAGCGAGAGCGCAGCAGAGACTGAAGCATTCGGTGATACCTCAGAAGGCGCAATGAAGATCGGTTCACTGAAGGGACCGACAACCATGGGACTCGTAAATCTCATGAATGAGGTCGAAAACGGTGATAAGAGCGGATATCTCTTCGAAATGCAGACACAGCCTGACGTTATCCTGGGAAAGCTTGTATCAGGAGACCTTGATGTGGCACTTATTCCTGCTAACCTTGCGGCTATTGCATATAACAAGACAAATCAGGGCGTAAGCGTAGTAGACATTAACACACTGGGTGTACTTTATTGCGTCACAGCTGATGAGAGCATCAAGAGTGTGAAGGATCTTTCGGGAAAGACTGTACTTTCAACAGGCCAGGGAGCTACACCGGAGTATGCACTCAACTATCTTCTTGAGAAGAATGGGGTGGCAGATTGTGATGTTCAGTTCAAGTCAGAGTCAACAGAGATCGCGGCTGCGCTCGGAAACGATCCTGCACAGATCGCTATCCTTCCACAGCCCTTCGTAACAGTTGCCATGGCACAGAATCAGGAGCTTAAGGTAGCGTTCTCACTTACAGACGAGTGGGATGCAGTGTCAGAGGATTCAAAGCTTCTCACAGGCGTTACAGTTGTCAGAAATGATTACCTTGAGGCAAATGGTGATGCTGTAACTGCATTTATCGAGGATCACAAGGCAAGTACAGAGAAGGCTGTTTCAGATACAAAGAGCACTGCCGAGCTGGTAGCAAAGTACGGAATCATCCCTAAGGCACCTGTAGCTGAAAAGGCACTTCCTCAGTGCAATATCGTAGCAGTGACAGGCGAAGAGATGAAGAAGAGCCTTTCAGGCTATCTCAAGGTTCTTTTCGAGCAGAATCCGAAGTCAGTAGGC
Source organism: Lachnospiraceae bacterium JC7 (assembly GCA_000513555.1). Taxonomy (GTDB): domain Bacteria; phylum Bacillota; class Clostridia; order Lachnospirales; family Lachnospiraceae; genus Oribacterium. Next base: position 39,639 of record ALYD01000018.1, on the reverse strand, counting down.
GGAAAGCTCCCTGAGGATAATTTCTACTACGTAAAGTGATGACCATAGGAAACTAGGTATGTTAAGTGTCACAGTTTAGAACATTTGGTTCTTACTGTGGCACTTTTTTGCTAAGATAAATGGAAGAAGCTATAGACGTTTGAATCTGTACAGAATGTTAATACAGATATTTTCCGGAATAATGAAAGATAACAACAGTAAAGAGCGGAATATCGCGATGAAAAAAATCGGCATCATACTTTTGTGGCTTTTAGTCTGGCAGCTGCTCAGTATGGTAATTCATAACAGCATACTTCTGGCCGGCCCCGTTGAATCCGTGGGGGCCCTGTGGCAAATGATTTTAACGAGGGAATATTGGCATGCTATTCTGTTTTCTCTTATCAGGATCATAGGGGGATTTTTCTTTGGCTCAGTTCTCGGAATGATCCTTGCATGGGGATCTTACCGGGCAAGTCTGCTTGAGGATTTTCTTAAACCTTTCATATCGGTTTTGAAGGCGGTACCTGTTGCGAGCTTTGTCATCATTCTGCTCATATGGGCGGGCAACAAAATGTTATCCTTTTACATCAGTTCCCTTGTGGTACTGCCGCTTCTCTACATAAACACTCTGAACGGACTCAGGGCGACAGATAAAAAGATACTCGAGATGGCAGAAGTATTCAGGATCCCCATGTTCCGGCGGGTCAGATACATATATATCCCATCGGTGTATCCGTATCTTTACAGCGCGTTCCAGACGTCTCTCGGAATGGCATGGAAAAGCGGAGTGGCGGCGGAGGTGATCGGCCAGCCCATCGGATCCATGGGAAACGGCCTCTATCAGTCGAAGATATATCTTGAAACAGCAGAACTTTTTGCATGGACCATCACCATAGTAGCGTTCTCTTTTATTGCAGAAAAGCTGTTCCTGAAAGTAGCAGGGATCTGCTTCAACCAGAAAGAATGAAGTCTCGGACGCAATGCTAAAATAATCAGGCTGAAGGCAAAGGAACAGGAATTATGCATATACACTTCAAAGATATAACAAAGTCATATGACGGTAAAATAGTGCTTGATCGTGTGAATCTCCTTATAGACAGCGGCTCAGAAAGCAGAGATGTGTTGCTTCGTGGAGCATCCGGTATAGGAAAGACCACACTTCTCCGGATCATAGCGGGTCTTGAAAGTCCCGACGGCGGAAGTATAGAGATAAGCATGGGAGAGGCAGCCCGTGGAGGCAGCAGCCTGAAGGTTGGTATGGTCTTTCAGGAGGACCGGCTTTTGGAACAGCTTTCTGCTGTTGCCAATGTCTCTCTCGTTGACACTTCTGTTTCCGAACAGAGAGCCAGAGAGGCGCTTGGTGAGATTCTGCCGCCGGAAGCATTGGACAGACCCGTAAGGGAACTATCCGGTGGAATGAAGAGGAGAGTGGCCATAGTGAGGGCGCTGCTTCCTCCTTCGGACATCCTCGTGATGGACGAACCCTTCACCGGACTTGATCCTGACACGAGAGACAGGGTGATAGGATACATCATGAGAAGTAAGGGAAGGCGTCCGCTTATCATCGCAAGTCACGAGGTGGAGGGATTGCCAAAAATGAGAGAGCTGATATTGGAGCAAAATCAGCTTTGAAATCAACTGAATGATCAAAAAAATAAGAGGTGAAAAATAATGTATGAAATAGGACCATACACCATAGAAGATAATCAGAAGAGGGAAGACAGAACTGAACTTATAGACGGATACATCTATAAAATGAAAGCGAATCTTCCCATATACGGAGTGTATCTCAGAAATCTTTACGGGATGATAATGCAGGCCTGTAACGGAAGTGATGAATATGCAAGGGCATTTATGTATGTAGGAGTACGTATAGATAAGGATGAAAAGACCTGCATAGTTCCTGATATCTGTATAGTAAGGGATGAGCAGCAGGTAGCAGGAGGGAAGTTTGTTGAAGGCGCCCCGAATGTGGCTATAGAATTTTTGGGAAGTGACCTCGAGGACAGAAAACGCGATCTGTTCCTGAAGCTCATTAAGTACAGAGAGGCGGGAGTAAAGGAATACTGGATCATAGATGTTGAGCATAAAGCTCTTATGGTCTACGATTTCTCGGATATAAGCCTTCCGAAGCACTATAGCTTCGCTGATGAAGTACCGGCCGGAAGCATTGTACCCGGACTAAGTATCGACTTTAAAGCACTGGAAGAGAAGGTGAAGAAGTTCTACGAGATGGTTGAATTCACCAGAAAGATGAAAGAAAAGAAGTCGTAATCATCTGCCACAAATCTGCCACACCGATAATCTAGTTTAGCCTGTATGACCTCGGCTAATATGACCAAGAGCTCAGAAAGAGCAAATAAAAAACAGGATTTGGTTAATTAGGAGGTCAAAAATGATCGCGAATAAAAAGAAGAACGGATGGGGATCATCCGTAGGAAAAACAGTTCTTGCAGCAGGAGCACTGACTGCAATGATGGCTACAGGTGTCATGGCGGCAGGCTGGCAGCAGGAGGGCAGTGACTGGTATTATCTCGACAATAACGGAGACTGTGTAACGGACAGCTGGAAAGCTTCCGATGGTAAATATTATTACCTTGGATCCGACGGAACCATGGAAAAAAACACCCTTATTCAGGATGGAGATTACTACTATTATGTTGGTTCAGACGGAGCCATGATCACTAACGCATGGAAGGCTGTGGCTACAGACGACGATAACTATGACGGCTATGCCTGGTACTACTTCCGTGAATCAGGTAAGGCATATACGGACACATCAAGCCCCGTGACCATCAGCGGCAGCAAGTACATGTTCGACGAAGAAGGTCAGATGCTTTACGGCTACGTTGATGAGAACGGCGAAATGATAGACGTATCTGAGGATGCCCAGGCGGTTTATGAGGCTGTGTGGTACTTCGGAGGCAAGGACAGCGGTGCCATGGTAACAGGATGGCATCAGTATGAGGAAGACCTTTCAACTGCAGACGATACTTATGAGGATTACACATCCATCTGGTTCTATTTCAAGACCGAGAATGGTAAGAAGCTTACAGATACTACAAAGGTCATCAATTCCTACAGATACACCTTTGATGCAAACGGCGTAATGGTTTCAGGATGGGATGACAATGCTTCCTCATCCACAACTTCAACATACCGCTACTCGGATCTTACATCAGGCTCTATCAAGAAGAACTCATGGGTTCAGGCTATCCCAAGCGAGGAAATGAACGAGGATGATTACAATGAGGGCACATACCGCTGGTTCTACACAAACAGCTCAGGCTACGTGATCACAAGCCAGGCCAAGAAGATCAATTCCAAGTGGTACTTCTTTGATAAGAACGGAATCATGCAGAGCGGACTTCTGATACTTGACGGAAGCAGCATCTCAGGCTGCACAGAGCTTGAACTGGATATCGATGAGGATGACTACACTGCTGAAGATATCTATGAATTGGCAGAAAACAGTGAGTATGTTGATGATGACGGAAATCTCATGCTTTACTACTTTGGCGATGAGACAAGCGGCGCCATGAAGAAGGACGGAACTGTGAATATCACCCTTTCTGATGATACATATACGTTCTACTTCAACTCAAACGGCAGAGCATACAACGGTATCAAGAGCAGTAAGTATTATAAGTACGGTATCCTCCAGAAAGCATCAAGCGATACTAACTATGAGCTCATCGAGTATGGTACAACAGGAACTTATGTACTTGTAAGCAAGGCAGGTTCTGTGGTATCAAGCGGTTATGTAAAGGACGCTGACGATAACTACTACGCTATACATGATGGCAAGGTGGCATTTATCGAGGCTGACGATCTTGCATCAAAGGCTGCAACAGCTTATAAGGCAGGAAATGACACATTTACCTACAGCTCAACAACATATAACACTTCTGACTATGTAGCGGCAGAGTATACACTCTACGACTAAAGATAAACCAGAATAATTCATAAAAAAGCACTCTCCACAAAATGTACGAACTGTCTGTACAGGCGATAAATCCTGACAGGCATCGGGGCATAGCATGTCAATGCCTATGTTCTGAATATATGAGACCTCCGGATCATGAATGGACCGGGGGTCTTTCTTTAATTCAGGCTCATTTCAGAAACAGGTGATAAAATCTGCGAAAACGATGAACGGAGAAAAAATGGAAGAAAAACTTATCTATGTTATAGACGATGAAAAGGACATTCGGGAGATGGAAAAGACATTTCTCGAAAATGAAGGATATCTCGTTAAGACCTTTTCGAATGCAGACGATGCCATGGCGGCAATGGGGATGTCCGGAAGAGAATGGAGCGATGCTTATAAAAGTGTAACTTCAGAGAAATATCCTGTTAAGGACAGGAGACCTGACCTCGTGCTTATGGATATTATGATGCCGGGAACAGGAGGACTTACAGCCTGCAGCAGGATCAGAAAGGCGGAAGATCCCGATTTCAGGGCATTGCCCATCATACTGGTATCTGCGAAGGATACACCTCTTGACAGAGTGACAGGTCTAACGATGGGGAGTGATGACTATCTTATCAAACCATTTCTTCCATTAGAGCTTGTGGCGAGAGTAAAAGCTCTTCTGAGACGCTCAGAAATACTCAGAAATCAGCTTTTTGAAGACAATGAAAATAAGCTTTTTGATGCATATGGAAAAGAAAATGCAGGAAAAAGTACCGCAAAAAATCTTAATGGGGTAAAAAAATCACCGAATGTGGGAGAAAACCGGGAAAAATGTGGAAATCTTGTGGTGAATTACGCGGCACACAGAGTTTATGTGGAATGTAGATACGAAAATGAAGAAAACATACCGGATTATCAGAAAGAAAATGTGGACAAAAGCTCTGATAAAATAAGGAAAATGACAGGCATAGAGTCCGGAAATATTTCTGAAAAATATACAGGAAGAAAAGAGAGCAATGGGTATGAAAGTATCACCGCTATAGAGGATGCAGAAGTTAACGGGATAAAATGCGACGAAAAAAACAAAAAAAACGTGCCTCCTGGAAAAAACAGTGAAGAAATTAACGGGAAAAGAATCATAGAGGTTCAGGTGACTCCCATGGAGTTTGATTTTATACATTTTCTTATGCTCAGAAAGGAAACGGCTGTATCGAAGGCAGAACTCCTTTCCGAGGTATGGAATCTTCCGGATGCGGAGCTTCAGGAGGACGTCCGGATGACAGATGATCTGGTAAAACGTTTGAGAAAGAAGCTCAGAGCAGCGGGATCCACCGCAAGGGTGGAAACAGTCTGGGGCTTTGGCTATAGAATGACAGAGAATTAAGAGTTTGAACAAATGTTGTTTCAGGATGGGTAAATCTGATCATTTACCATCGAAAGGTAAATAATAAACAAAGAAAAAATTGAAAAAATGAAAAATCATAGGCGTAAAATCGAATGGTTGTGTAAAAGATTAAGGATACTGTTGCCTGTCCTTGCATTGCTGATGCTGTTTACGGGGACGATTTACTGGGTCATCGGCAAGGGAGCAGGCAATTATCTCTCCTTTGCAGCAGAAATGGATGTAGATCATAAGATGCGTGAAGTAGTAAGGGAAGGAGAGAAACCTCATCCAAACGGGAAGGATCTGGAGAACTCGGTAAAAAAGCACTTTAGTTTCGAAGCGGATGATGCTCAGCTTTTGATACTTGATGAGACCGGAGAAGTTGTTTTTCATTCATCAAGAAGGAATTATCGTAAGGAACTGGCGGAAGAGCTTCTGGAAGCCCTTAAAAAGGGCCAGATAGGCAAAAAAACCGATTCTCTGGACATAGATGGGGACAAGTATGTTGCAGCGGTATTTGAGGCGTCTGAGAAGGCGTTTGTTGTGTATAGAAAGGTTGAGAATGCGGATATATTGCTCCGCCGGATGAGATATTATATTCTCTGGATCACGGTTCCCATGCTGCTTATAGCGTCTGTATCGATATTTTATGTGTACAACAGAATGGAAAAGCGTGAAAGGGAGAAGGAAAGGCAGCTGGAGCATGAAAAAATCCTTCTGGAGGCTCAGAGGGAGAAGGAAAGGCTTGCTCTGGAAGTGGAAAGAGAAAGAGCTGATAACGCAGCAAAAACACAGGAGGAAAGAGAAAGACTGTTCAGAGACATTTCTCATGATCTCAGGACCCCTCTTGTGTCTATAATCGGGTATGCGGACGGAATTGAAAGGGGGATAATCAGTGACCATGAAAGAGCCGCTTCGGTTATAGTGAGAGAAGGCAGAAGGATACAGCGACTTTTAGAGTCCAGCCTGACTCTGTCCAAGCTTGATTCAAATGCATGGCCGGAAAACAGAGTCACGCTGTCGGTTAACGAGTTGATCTCGGAACAGGTGGAAGTCCTTGAAAAGCTTGATGATAGTAAAAAACTTGTCTTTGAAGAGGGAGATGACAGCATGGATGATGTCATGATGACCACAGATCCCGATCTTCTTATCAGGATAATACAAAATATCGTTTCAGACTGCGTAAGATATGCAGAGAACAGAGTGGAGATAAAGCTTATGGGGGGAGAATTTGTTGTCGTAAGTATCTCTGATGACGGACCCGGAATTGCTGAAGAAGATTTACCGCATCTCTTTGAACTTTACTATAAGGGAAAGGATGGAAAATACGGCATTGGTTTGTCTGTCGTTTCAAGTGCGGTTAAGTATCTTGGAGGCAGCATTTCGGTGAAAAATAAAAAAAGCCCCGAGCATGGCGCAGTATATGAACTCATTTTGCCGAAAGATTAAATATATAATACATGACACAATATTTAATTATTTTGGGATTAAAATGCAAAATCAGGCTATTTCAGACAGTTTTTCCAAAAAACGGAAAATGTAATGTTGGATTAATTCTGACAGCCTTTCCGGGGCAATTTGAAAAACATCCTGTAATGGGATAAAAGGGTATAATTTGAATTAATAAAGATCAGAGATGTTCAGAGGGCAGAAATGAACTTTGGACATCTTTTTTCTTTTATATCGAAAAAGTTGGCTGTCAGAATATAACCAGATTACTACCATTTACTGAAGAAAAATGAGATAGTCCACGGAGAAAAGCAAAAAGCGGAAATAACACACGCTTAAGTTAAACTATGAGGTGGGATGAAAGAAAAAGCGGAGAGACTAATATATTTAATGGAGAAAAATCAAGATAAGAATGTTGCTTTTATGATGTAAAATTCGAGGCTTTTTTGGTCAAAAAAAGAAAAAGCCATAAAATATAAAAGTTTGGTGAAATTTTAAGAATAGAATTATGAAAAATAATATGCTCCAAATGAATTTTAGATGAAAAGAAAATGAAATATTAATTGATTTAAAGATGATAAAAAATTTATGAGATGAAGATGTCAAAAGTATATGATCAGATTAAATCGGTTAAAATAATGCAAAAATTTAACGAAATCATAAGATAGAAAAATATCACTATATATGGTGGGGAAAAGCGATGGAATACTAAATAGAGAAATGGGAGAACCCGCGTTCGCCCAAAAGTCGGTAAAAATAAATTCTCAAAAAATATAAGTCGTAAAAATGGCGTTTCAAAGGTGGAAAAAATGCCGGATTATAAAAAGTATATAGCAGATAAATAAAAGAAAACAATTCAATAATCTATGAAGAATACAGTACAAGTGGTTTTTTGTATAGATTTCCCTTCTTAAATACCTGTTTTTTGCATAGGTGTATTAATTCCATAAAGATTTATGAAAAATATGGTTTCTTTTCTAAGATGTGAGAAATGAACTATTTGGAGCCGGAACAGAGACCGGATCAGAAGGGAAAAACCTGTCCGAAAAAAGCCTATTAAGTTTAAAGAGGGTAAATTATAGCGAAAAAGAGGGCATTTTTCGGCCATATAATCAATCACATTTTCTTCCGGAGGATCCGGAGAGAAAATCATCGACAAAGAGGATGCGGGTGAAAATATACAAAAATGTTAAAATGAGGATTAAGAGCAGAAAAAATAATAATCGGATGATTTTGTGTGAAAAATGAGAAAATTTGTCATGCTAAAAAAGATGACAAAAAATATTTGTTGACAGGATGAGTGATTTCACCCTGGGGAGTCAAAAAAACATGTGATTATTGTCTTTTTTGAAAAAAGTAATAGACTAGGAGGAAAATGTTTAAAGGAAAATATAAATTTAAAGGAAACTGATCTATGACTATTACTGCATTTACATATCTGATTTGCTGTCCGCTGTTGTTTCTTGCAGGTCTGGTAGACTCCATAGGCGGCGGAGGGGGACTCATTTCTCTTCCGGCTTATCTTCTTGCCGGACTTCCTGTTCATACAGCTATAGCGACCAACAAGCTCTCAAGCGCCTGCGGAACTACTGTATCCACAGTGAGATTTATAAAGGAAGGGCTTATTAACTGGGGAATCGCTGTCCCGTCGATTATCGCTGCTATTGTCGGCTCCTTCTTTGGGGCGAGACTGAGCCTTGTTATTTCTGAAAAGGTGCTTGTTTACATACTTATATTTGTTCTTCCGGTGACGGCATTTATAGTCCTTAACAGAAAGATATTTAAGGATAACGGCAGCACGGCAGTGGGACACGATACAAAAACATATGTTACAGCTGTTCTGGCAGCCCTCTTTATAGGCTTTTATGATGGCTTCTACGGACCCGGTACAGGAACCTTCCTGATCATAGCATTTACTGTTTTTGCACATCTCGGGGTCAAAACTGCCAACGGTCAGACAAAGGCCATAAACCTGACTACGAATATTACTTCTCTGGTGATCTTTTTCCTTCATGGCCAGGTACTTTTCGCAGTGGGACTTCCCTGTGCCCTCTGTAATATGGCGGGAAACTATATAGGTTCCGGTCTTGTGATGAAAAACGGCATCAAGGTAGTACGCCCGTCGATTATTGTGGTGCTGGGACTTCTTGCTGTAAAGATAGTGACTGAGCAGGTATTTTGAGCCTATGCCGCTTTTGACAAATCAAAAGGGAAATTTTATAGTTTATGTAGCTTATTTCACTGTTAGGAGCGGAAAAAATGAAAATAAAATTGGCTAAATATATATCAGAAAAACTTGTGGAGAACGGCATCACCCAGAACTTCTCCGTTACGGGAGGCGGTGCCATGCACCTGAATGATGCCTTCGGACACCAGAAGGGAATGCATACCCTCTATCAGCATCATGAACAGGCATGTGCCATGGCGGCAGAGTCCTACGCCAGAATATATAACAGGCCGGCCCTTCTCTGCGTTACCTCGGGTCCCGGCGGAACCAATGCCATCACCGGAGTGCTGGGAGCATGGCTTGACTCTATCCCAATGATCGTTATATCAGGACAGGTGCGCTATGACAATACGGCGAGATGGGCGGAAGAACAGAACGGAACCCGACTCCGCGCCATGGGTGATCAGGAATTTGAGATCACGAAATCCATTTCCTGTATGACAAAGTATGCAGAGATGCTCAGCGACCCCATGAGAGTTCGCTATGCAGTAGAAAAATGTATTTACCTTTCACAGACAGGACGTCCGGGACCGGTATGGCTGGATATACCTGTGGACGTACAGGGAAGCTTCATCGAGACAGAGGAGCTTGTTGGATTTGACAGAGAGAATTACGAAAACGGCGGCGACGGCTGGGCTGAAAGTACTGATCACAGTATTCCTGCGGACAGTGATACTTCAAACCGTGAGAAACCGGTACCTTCACTGGATCCTTCGGTTCCTCTTAAAATAATAGAAAAGATCCGTGAATCAGAGAGACCTATATTCTACACCGGAAACGGAATCCGTATCGCGGGAGCAGAGACACTTTTCCTTGAGGTAGCTCACCGCCTGAACATACCTGTGGTTGTTGGCTGGAACGGACCTGACATCATTCCTACAGAGGATCCGCTATACGCAGGACGTCCGGGTGGAAGAGGAGACCGTCCGGGAAATCTTTCTGTTCAGAATGCTGACCTTATTCTGAGCATTGGCTCCAGACTCAACATCCGTCAGGTTGGCTATAACTTCAAGACCTGGGCAAGAGATGCTTACGTCATAGTGAACGATATAGATATAGAAGAACTTAAGAAACCATCAGTTCACTGCGATATGCCGGTTCACGCCGATGCAAGGGCTCTCCTTAAGGCTATGCTTCATGAGCTTGACAAGATGGGTATCACCAGAGATGAACCTCTTTTCAAGGGAGGAAAGGGAATTCTGAGAGAAGACGCAAAGAGCATCGCCCATAATGAAAAGGCGAGAGCATCATGCGGAGCTGGTTCGTCACTTCACCTCAGCTGGCTTGAGACCTGCGCTTTCTATAGAGAGAATTACCCGACAGTGCTTCCCGAGCATTTTGTTCCCAACAGTGAGGAACCGGACAGGCAGGATGATCCTGAGAATCGTGCCAATGTCTATGCCGTTATCGATATCATTTCCCGCCTTGCTGAGCCCGGTCAGGTCACTGTAGTCGGAAACGGTTCACCATGTGTTGCAGGAGGACAGGCCTACTTCATTAAGAACGGCTCCAGATTCATATCACAGGATGGTGTTGCTTCCATGGGATACGGACTTCCGGCAGCCATCGGTGCGGCAGTGGCAGTTCATTCGGTAAATTCAAAGAACGACCCTTCCTGTTATGAGACGGTGGATGAGCGCCTTAAGGCCGAGATTCACGATCCATACTGGGCTGGAAAAGACGAGACCTATCCACCATATGAGAAGCATGACATTATCCTTCTCACAGGCGACGGCTCCATACAGATGAATCTGCAGGAGCTTCAGACCATCATAAGCCACAGGATGCCTATAAAGATATTTGTCATAAACAATGGAGGATACCACTCCATCAGACAGACACAGACAAACCTCTTTAGGGGAGAACCGCTGGTGGGCATAGGTGTTGATTCCGGTATAGAGGGTATAAATGACCTCAGTTTCCCGGATATGGAGAAGCTTGCAGCAGCCTACGGGTATCCGTTTATGAGAGTGTCTCACAATCAGGATCTGGAAGAGACATTCAAAAAGACTCTGGAAACAGAGGGGCCTGTTATCTGCGAGATCATGGTCACCATGTCACAACAGTTCCTGCCGAAGTCGGCGGCAAAAAAACTGCCTGACGGCAGCATCGTAAGCCCGCCTCTTGAAGACCTTGCCCCATATCTTCCTGAGGATGAAATGAACAAAATAATGCTTGTCAAACGTATATAAAAGGGTATTATTAGGGAAGACGACAAGTCTAGAGTATAGAGAAGAGGGGAACACCGTATGAAAGTACTTATCACCGGAGTCACCAGTTTTCTGGGGGTATATACAGCGCTCCAGCTATTAGGGGAAGAGCATGAGGTGATCGGGGCAGTAAGACCGGGAAGTAAAAACGAATCCGTACTTACAGAGAGAGGGATAACAAAGTGCCCGAACTATCGCACAGTATACATGGATTTTGACGAGCTTCCTGATGCAGAGTGCGGAGAGGAGCACTTTGCCGAGTTTGTGGAGAAGTCCGGAGACGGAGAGAAGGTCATAGACGCCTGGATCCATTTCGCATGGGACGGCATAGGATCTGCCGGAAGAGAAAACACAGACATTCAGATTCAGAACATTGAAAATGCTAAAAAGGCCTATATCATGGCGAAGCTCCTTGGAGCGAAGAAATTTATCTTTGCGGGCTCTCAGGCGGAGTACGGGGATGGAAATCACCGTTCACCGAGACCTATAAGTCCCTACGGAAAGGCAAAACGAGCCTTCGGACGTTGGGCCACAGAACAGAGCCTTCTGGGACAGATCTACGACAAGGATGCCATGCAGTTCATCCATATGCGCATTTTCAGCGTTTACGGAGACGGAGATCACAAGACGAGTCTCGTAAACACAGTGCTTAAGGGATCTCTCAAGAAGACACCGGTGGTCCTGGGACCATGTGTTCAGAGATGGAACTACCTTGAAGTACGTGACTGCGCAAGAGCCATAAGCATTCTCATAGAATCCAAAGATACACGTACAGATGTTTACGATATAGCAGGAACAGATTCAAGAGTACTGAAAAAGTACGTTCAGGCTATGAACGAAATAGCAGGCGGCGGAGCAGAGCTCGAGTTCGGAATCCGCAGCAACAACGCTGAGGGAGGCTTCAATATGTCTCCTGAGATCCTGAAGATCCAGAGACTCGGATTCAAGCAGGAGATATCCTTCGAGGATGGAATCGGAGAGCTGGTGGAGAAGAAGCGTCTGGAGCTGGAAGCCGGGTGAATAGAAGACAGCCGATGGTGATGATGCCAAAGGCTGTTTTTTGTTTGTGAAAAACTTATGGTTCCTGTTAAAAAATAAGTCCAAAGCTGCCGTTATAAAAATGTAATATCTGACGAAAAATAGTAAGGAACTTGATTGTGCATATAGCGACGGGCATAATTGAGTTAAATTCTTTTTAGTAACGGGCAGGGGAATCGGATTAAGATTTATGCTTGGGATTTTGGCTTAAAAGATTGACTATATGCCAGTATGAAAAAATCTGGCCGATTCATCTGACAAGGTATCGGATTGGGCAAGGGGGAAAACTTCAGATGAATGATAGTCCGTTTTACAAAGGGGTTAAAACAAAAAATAACCAGTTCAGGAAGCAGTTTTCATCTTTGCTCCGACCCGCGTGCATTTATTTTTTAAGTGAGGGTAAAAAAGATGAGATTAGCGAAAAAGTTAGCTTGCTTAGCATTGGCAGGAGTTATAGCTCTGGCTCAGGTCCCGGTTACGGCGCTGGCAGAGTCATCAAGTCCATTGATAGTAGAACCAAGTGAATCATCACCGTATGAGCTGGATGAAGCAATATACGGAGAAGAGTTATTTACAGTTGGATGGACTGGAGATGAAACCGGTGAGTTCGAATTTTATAAATTTGAATCGAGTAATACGAGCGTTGCATCTGTTGGTGATGGTTGGTTAATTACTCCAAATGGTGAAGGACAAGCGACAATTACAGCTTATGCAAAGGGAACGTTATCCGAAACACCCTACAAAGGCACAGGTAAGTTAACTGTTAAGGTTACTAAAGGGTCAACTGGTACAGGCGGCACCGGAACAGGTGGCTCTGGCACAGGCGGCTCAACGGATACCGGGACAAAAAAATCAAAACAAGATGATAGTGTTTTGAAAATTAAGAAAACCCCAATCGAACTAAACGTTGGTGATGAGCTCATAACAGAAGATTATCTGTATTATGATGATAATATTATTGATGAAATGGAATTACACTATGATGTCGGTAGTAACGGCGTTGTGACAGTAGATGAAAGTGGCTTGATCAAGGCTATCAAAAAGGGCGATGCGAAATTTACAGTATCTGCACCGGCTGTTAAGGAAACAGAGAAAGCAACTGAATCGATAATATATTATACTACATCATTAATTACTGTAACTGAAAAGGAGAGCTCTGGTGGTTCATCAGATGATAGTAGTAGTTCATCCGATGATTCTTCATCAGGCGGCGGCTCAGGTTCGGGCACCAGTTCAGGCTCAGGAGCCGGCAGCGGCTCTGGTCAGTCTCCAAGCGGAGCATTAGTTTCATCCAACACGACAACAGCAGCCGATGGTACACAGGTTACAACCACAACAGTTTCTCTTGGCGGAAAGACCATGACAGTTGTTGACCAGGTTAAGCAATTAGAAAACGGTGCAACACAGAGAACATATGCTGTCAGCGGTGATGTTTCAGGTCTTACATTCGCAGGAGTAGGTACAGTTTCCGCAGACGGAGCTACACTTACAACACCTGAAGGTCTGACCTATGCAGTAACGAGCGCACCGATGAGCGTCATCACCTACGCAGACGGAACAACAGTAGGATGCTTTGTTGATGCAGCAGGTAACCCGATTTCGTTCGGAGCTGATACTGTAGTCATGCAGTTGGGCGCAGACGGACAGATGCATGGACACTGGGTAAAGGCAGACGGTACCTTCTATACAGGAATGGTTGTCATGAACGGTATGATGATCACATTCAACGATGAAGGTGTGATGGTATCCTACTCAGCACTTGCGATGTAACTGAAGTGATTCAGGTGGATCGAAAATCAACATTCGAAGAAACCTGAATAAAGGCGGATTCGGGTAACCGGTGGAAGCTGAGATTTAACCCTTAAAACGGAAATGTATATAAGCTGTTCATTGAGAAATCAATGGGCAGCTTATTTTTTGGATCTCCAAAGCTTAGTGGATTTTTCCAAAGTTATTTATTTTTTCGGGATAGGCTCATTATATGGATCATTTACGGAGATTAAGGTTCAGAGTGCCGGATTATCTTAATAAAAAGATTATAAAGTGCAGATAAATGACGAAATATCTAAAAGAAAAGTTTTTCCTGAGGGGTGAATTATATGAAGATTGCAAAAAAATTAGCTTGTTTGTTTTTGACAGGGATAATAATTTTGGCTCATGTTCCGCTTATTTCTTATGCTGATACATCCGGATCAGGCAAGAAGGAAGGGGAGTTTTCTTTTTCGGAAAATACATTGACTGTAACTTCAAAAAAGGGCTTTGAGCTTGGGGATTATCTGATAAATGATGTATCTTCTATGGTTTCATATGATGTAATAGACACTGATGTGATAAAGGTTGATGAAAACGGTAATGTAACTGTAGTTGGAAATGGCGGACCGGTCACAGTTACAGCAAGAGCTGTTCTTCAAGGTGAAGAAGAAAAAATAAGCACCATCAGTACTATAAGCTATCTTGAAAACGGTGAAAGTACCAGAAGTGAGATCAGTAAAAAAAGTACCACCAGCGTTCTTTATAAATATACTACCCAGATGAAAATAAAGGTTAAGCTTTCGAGTGATGGCTCCTCCGGCGGAGGTGGCGGCGGATCTTCAGGCGGAGGCGGGGGCAGATCAGGCCTTACCGCAGCTGCAAACGGCGGAACCTTCCAGTCCTCAAGCGGCGCAATGGTAACGCTTACTACCCATTATCTCGGAAACGGTGCAAGGCTTACTACAGGTAGCATTACATTAGGCGGTAAAACTATAAACGTACAGGATAAGATAACCCCGATGCGTGACGGATCCATAGTGCGTCTTTATTCCGTGAGCGGTGATATGGCAGGACTTACCTTCGCAGGAGGAGGTGTGGTTTCTGAGGATGGTACGACCATAAAAACTCCCGATGGAAGAACCTATATGGTCACATATGCCACTATGTGCATCGTCACTGATATAAACGGAGCAACTATAGGATGCTTCCTTGATCCCGAAACAGGTCAGCCTGTCGCCTTTGGCGAGGATACTGTGCTTGTACAGATAGGAATGGACGGACAGGTGCACGCTCATTTTATTAATGCGCAAGGTTATTTCTATACAGGAACTGTGTCCATGAACGGCAGCACCTTTGTATTTAATGAAGAAGGCGTCATGCTTTCGTACGCATAAGATCCCCAGAAGTAAAATCGAAAGCTTTTCGAAATATCCAAAGAAATGGCTGCTTTTTGCCGTCTATGAGATAATTATGGACGGCTTATTTTCGTGCGAAGATGTAAAAGAATTATAAAAAACTGTTGAATTATGAAGAATTATGAAAGTATAATTTTATGATTTAATTCGTTATGGAGTTTTTTATGAATATGAAATGTATCGCCTGCGGGCATGAAATAAAGAAGCTTATGACACTGGAGAATATGCCCTCCAGTGCGCAGAATATACCTGATGCTGCAGAAGTGAAGGATGATCATCCTATAACTCTTGACCTCTGCCAGTGTCCTGAGTGCGGCCTCGTGCAGTTCGATTGTGAGCCTGTTGATTACTACAGGGATGTAATACGTGCCGGAGGCGGAACCAGAACCATGACCAGGCTTCGTCACGAGGAGTATGCAAGACTTCTTTCGTATATGCAGGAGTATGGCATCAAGGGCAGAAATATAGTTGAAGTAGGCTGCGGAAGAGGTGAATTTCTGAGGATGTGGCAGGATCTTTCCGAATCAGAAGAAGGAGCAGAGGCTCTAAAGAAGGATCAGGAGAAGGATGCTCTTTCGGGACAGCCTAAGGCGGCAGCATTGAGACTTACGGGTATCGAGCACAAACGTGAACTGGTGGATGAAGCAAAAAAGATTCAGACACCTGATAAAATCACCTATCAGGTGGTTGAAGGCTTTGCTGAAGGAGACTACAGATATCCGAACGGTCCTTTCGACGCCTTTGTCCAGTTTAATTTCCTTGAACATCAGCCGTATCCGAAAGATATGCTTCAGAACATATGGAATAACCTGAAGCCAAAGGCCCTTGGACTTGTTACGGTCCCGAGCTTCGAGTACATACTTAAATATAACGGTTATTATGAACTCCTTCGTGACCATATAGCGAACTACACCGAGTTCACCCTGCAGAAGCTTTTTCAGGATAACGGCTTTGAAGTCCTTGAGATGCGTACTGTGAACAGAGATACCATTGAGATAATCGTAAAAAAAGCGGAACCTGATGAACTTACCAGCCTTCGCTATAACGGGGCCCTCATCGATGTATCTGCACTTAAGGACAGCTACGAAAGACTCAGTGAGGAGGTCAATGCTCATATCGGGCATCTCACGGAGACCGGAAAGACCATGGCTATCTGGGGTGCCAGTCATCAGGGCTTTACCCTTGCCGCCACCACGGGACTGGGAGGAAAAGTCAGATATATAATTGATTCTGCAAAGTTCAAGCAGGGCAGATTCTCGCCGGCCTCACATATTCCTATTGTTTCTCCGGATCATTTCGCAGAAGATCCTGTTGATGAGATACTTATTGTGGCTCCGGGATATACAGATGAGATCGCATCCATCATCGGAGAGAAATACGGTAAAGACGTAAAGATACTGGTTCTGAAGACCGACAAGATTGAAGAATATTAAACACATCATTTAATGATAGGGAAGCAATAATGAAAGCACTTGTTTTAAAGGGAAGAGGAAAAATCGCATATATAGATAAAGCGGAACCGGAGCTTCTGGAAGAACATGGAGTTCTTCTGGAACCTGTGCTGGTATCCCCCTGTACTTCTGATGTTCATACAATATGGCAGGGAAGTCCCAAGAGGGAAGATCTTACTCTGGGACATGAAGTGATCGCAAAAGTCAGGACTGTAGGTGCAGATGTTAAGGATTTCAAGCCGGGAGAGATAGTTGCTGTATCGGCCATAACACCTGACTGGAGTCAGCCTGACGTGGATGTGAATTATGCCCATGCCGGACATAACTTCAGTGCCCACATGATAGGAAAGTCCATAGACGGAGCCTTTCAGAGTCTCTTTTATCTTCCTTATGCAGACAAAAACCTTGCTCACATTCCTTGCGGCATGAGCCTGGAAGATGCTCTAATGTGCGTTGATGTGGTTCAGACCGGATTCACTGCTGTACAGGAAGCAGGGGTAAGACCCGGAGATACGGTGGTGGTCATGGGTATCGGAGCCATCGGACTTGCCGCCATTATGGGAAGTAAGCTTTCAGGAGCTTCAAGGATCTTTGCGGTGGGATCCAGAGAAGAAAACGTCCGTATAGCGGAATCCATGAGCGATGAGAACTGCCGCGTGGAAGTTCTTAATTACAAGACTCTGAGCTGTGACCTTCCTGAAGGAATGTATCCTCTTGCAAATTCCACGGGTTCATCCGTAGTGAACTATGTACTTTCTGAAACCGGCACGAAGGGCGCTGATAAAGTCCTTATATGTGGCGGCAATGACTACACATTCCCACAGGCCGTCGACATGGTGAAATACGGCACGGGGGTTGTGGCAAATGTCATGTATTTTGGCGCAGACAAAGAGGTACAGGACGAAGAATACAGAAATCTAACTAATGCTGCGGAGGCTTCAGACGGTGCTTTGTCTGAGCCGGATGGCTCAAAGGCCTCTAAGAAGACAAATACTGTAATTGACTCTATTCAGATACCTAAATTCTCTATGGGTCGCGGTATGGCGGGAAAGACGCTGAAATTTGCTCTCAGCAGAGGCGGCCGGGAGAATCTTGAGAAAGTCATGAAGCTCATAAAGGAAAACGACCTTCATCCGTCAGAGTTTATCACTGAGAGATATTCGGGAATCAATAAGATCGAGCAGGCCATCTATGACATGAAAGACAGAAAGGCCATAAAGATAGCGGTTGAGCTGAAGAGTATAACTTGCTAAACTCAGTGCCTGAGTGTACAATCGACTCTGTGTGTCCGGATGGGAGCTGTGTCATATCGGCGAAGCTTTACTGACGGATAAGATAGTGTATAAAGGATGCAGAAATCATATAACGCATCTTGAGAGGAAAACATATTGAAAACAATCAGCATCGTAGTTCCATGCTACAACGAGGAAGAGAATGTGGTTCCGCTTTACAAAGCGATAAAGTCCATGTTCGAGGAAAGACTGCCTCAGTACAAATATGAAATCATATACATAGACAATGATTCCAAAGACAGGACCAGAGAACTGGTGAGAGGACTTTGCAGTGAAGATAAGGGCGTAAAGGCTATTTTCAATGCAAAGAATTTCGGACAGTTCAACAGCCCTTATTATGGTATGCTCCAGTCAACAGGCGATGCCACCATACTCATGGCGGCGGATTTTCAGGATCCGGTTGAGATGATACCGGAGTTTGTAAAGGCCTGGGAGGAGGGCTACAAGATAGCCATAGGTGTAAAGACACGCTCTCAGGAAAACCCGCTCATGTACTGGATCAGAGGCATTTACTACAAAGTTATAAAGAGAATGTCATCCGTTGACCAGATTGCCCAATTCACAGGTTTCGGACTCTATGACAAGGCATTTATCAATGTCATGAGAAATCTCAATGATCCGACACCGTTCCTCCGCGGAATCGTAGCTGAACTTGGCTTCCGCCGTAAGGAGATTCCGTATACCCAGCCGAGACGCCGCGCAGGCATCACTCACAACAACTGGTACTCCCTGTATGATGCCGCCATGCTCAGCTTCACCAGCTACACCAAAGTGGGCTTAAGAGTTGCGGTGTTTTTCGGAGGAGTGTGCAGTGCCATAAGCATGGCCATCGCAGTTATTTATCTCATCATGAAGCTCATCTGGTGGGACAGATTCCCTGCAGGTATGGCGCCAATGCTTATAGGCATGCTGTTTTTGGGCTCGATTCAGATCTTCTTCATCGGACTTTTGGGCGAATACATCCTTTCCATCAACCAGAGAGTCATGAAACGTCCTCTGGTGGTGGAAGAAGAGCGGCTCAATTTCGGGGATGCGCCTAAATACCGCGGAGTAAAGGACATGGAGAAAAATTAGTTATGCGTTATAAAGTAGATGTTGCAGTGTCCAGAGAGGGAAAAATAACATTTCTTGGATGGGCATTTGGAAAGGATCCGGAAACTCCGGTGAAGTATTCTGTTCTTGACGGGAACGGGAAACCGGTAGAAGGAACCGTGGTTGAGTCGGTCAGACGAGACGAGGTTGTGGAAGCCTTTTTCAAGGATTATGAAAAAGAACATGGTCCCATCAAAAGAGAACTGGGCTATGACATTAACACCCCATATCAAAGGGGAGAGACAAGATATCTCGTTATCGAAGCAGACGGAAAGACCAAAAAGGTCAAGTTCAACGACCAGATACTTGAGTCCTTTAACTCAGTGGCTCATAAAAAAAGAGAGAAGCTCATGGCACTGTTCCATTGGGAGACGGTGGAAGTGGCTTGGGATTATTTTAAGGATCACGGCTTCAGAGCCCTCTGGAAGAAATCCGTGCATCGTTTAAAGGGCATTCAGGAAGATTACGATTACAACGAATGGTATAAAAAAGTGAAGATCACTGAGGAGGAGCTTGAGAAACAGAGGAATACTGCTCTTCCGGTTCAGCCGAAATTCTCCATCGTTATCCCTGTGTATGCCACACCGGAGAAGTTCCTGAGAAAGATGCTTACCTCCATAGCGGATCAGACCTATGGAAACTTTGAAGTATGTGTTGCGGATGCGACACCCTACGAAAAGTACACAAAGGCGGAAGCGGCAGGAAAACTCCCGAAGGAAGTACTTCAGGAGTATCAGGACAGAGATCCCAGATTCAGATTTAAGGTTCTGGAGCAGAATCTCGGTATCTCGGACAATACCAATGCCGCCATTAATATGGCAGAGGGAGAGTTCATCGTATTTGCAGATCATGATGATGAGCTTGAACCAAATGCGCTTTTTGAATGCGCAAAGACTATAAATGAGCATCCGGATGCGGTGATGATCTATTCCGATGAGGACAAGATCGATTTTGAGGATACCTACTATTTTGAACCTCATTTCAAGAGCGATTTCAATCCGGACCTTCTTCGTTCAGTGAACTATGTGTGCCATCTCATGGTGCTTAAGAGAGAACTTCTTGACGCCATTTCGGAAACCGACGAGGATGGAAACAAGGTTTACGAGCGAAAGGCTTATGACGGTGCTCAGGACCATGATCTGATACTCAGGGCTACAGAAAAGGCTCAGGAGATGGAAAGAGAAAGAACGGGCGGAGATTTATCGAAGCTCAGTGATTCGGACAGAAAGCTTCTCAAGGAAGGACGTTTCACCAGCTCCAACATCTGCCATATCCAGAAATCTCTCTACCACTGGAGATCCCATCAGTCGTCCACTGCACAGCATCCCGAGGCAAAGCTCTATGCCTTTGATGCGGGAGCAAGAGCGGTATATGACCACTGTAAGAGACTGGGACTTCCTGTCAAGAAGGTGGAAAAGGGTATAACCTACGGTTTTTACCACACGGTATACGAGAACACACAGCCTCTTATATCTGTCATTATCCCAAACAAGGATCATACGGCGGATCTCGATAAGGCGATACAGTCTCTTGCAGGAAGCAATTATAAGAACCTGGAGTTTATCGTAGTTGAGAACAATTCCGATCAGGAAGAGACATGGAAGTATTATGCTGACATTCAGAAACAGTATCCTGTTGACGGTTACATCGAGGAAACAGCTGAAGAAATAAAGAAGGCAGGACAGACAGAGCTGCCTACTGGCGTTGTTATATCTGATATCCATCTGACCAGACCGACAGTCCGCGTTGTAAAGTGGCAGGGACCTTTCAACTATTCCGCTATCAACAACTTCGGCGTGAAGTTCTCAAGAGGAGAGTACATCCTTTTCCTGAACAACGACATCGAGCTTATCGAGCCGGATTCCATCGATGAGATGATAGGCTATGTCCAGCGTGAAGATGTGGGTATCTGTGGAGCGAGACTTCTCTATCCTGATGAAGATATCCAGCATGCGGGAGTTATCATGGGAATGGGTGGAATCGCCGGTGCTGCGTTTGTCCGTACCCATGACGCGGAGCTTTCCTACATGCACAGAGCGAAGTGCGTTCAGGATTATTCCTGTGTGACAGCAGCCTGTCTCCTTACGAAGAGAAAGCTGTTCGATGAAGTGGGTGGCTATACAGAGGATCTTGCGGTGGCTTTCAATGACGTTGATTTCTGTATGAAGATAAGATCGCTCGGAAAGCTTGTGGTCTATGATCCATATGCGAAGTTCTATCACTATGAATCAAAGTCCCGTGGAATGGAAGATACACCTGAAAAGGTGGCACGTTTCAACAGCGAGATAGTGAAATTCGCAAAGCGCTGGCCTGAGTGCCTGAGATACGGAGATCCGTATTACAACCCGGCGCTTACCTTTATGAAGTCAAACTTCACACTGAAAAACCTTGATAAGGAAACGGTTGGAGAGCCCTTTAGAATGGATATTCTGAAGGACATAGTTTGACCGAAGTAAATATAATCACAAAATCAGAGACGAGGATGCTGCATGAAGCGGCATCCTCGCTTCATTATTATCCCAATTAAGAAAATTCTAATATCATTTTTATGGAATTTTCTGAAAACGAGAGTATACTTCCATTATGATTAAAGACAACCAGCAATTTTTAAACCATTTCCATGTGGTTCTTGACGCGATGGTCATCGCGGCAGCGTACGCTCTTTCGTGGTACCTGCTCATAGCATCGCCTATTTTTCCCGAGGGTCATGGAGTACTCCCTCCGGATGTTTACTTCAGAGCACTTATTCCGGTGATACCCGGATATATGCTTCTTTATTGGGTCTTTCATCTTTATGAGCCCAAGCGGACCAGAACAAAAAGAAAAGAGTTCATAAATATAGTTGAGGCTAATGCAGTTGGCCTCATGCTTTTTGCGTCCGTACTTTTTGCTTTCAGACGTTCAGGTTACTTTGCGAACTTCTCCACAAGGATGATCGGAGCCTTCTGTATCATCAATATCATAGCCACAACGGTAGAGAGATTTGGCATCAGATTTATCCTTACCAGGATGCGCCGCAACGGATTCAACCAGAAACATATCATGCTGGTTGGATTTTCTGATGTTTCGGACCAGTTTATAGATGCCTGCCGCAGAAATCCCGACTGGGGTTATACAATTTACGGAATAGTTGATGACATAACAGAGACCGGAGTCTCCTACAAAGGTGTGAAGATAGTAGGAAAGATAAAGGATCTTGAGGATATCCTTGCGGGCAATACCATAGACGAGATAGCCATAACCCTTCCCCTTGCTGCCTACGAAAAGCTTGGAAGTATAGTTGCGGTCTGTGAGAAATCCGGTGTCCATACAAAGTTCATACCGGATTATAACAATGTCATCCACTCGAGACCTGTGACAGAGGATATGGACGGACTTCCGGTCATAAACATCAGAAACGTTCCTCTCACAGATCCTGTAAAGGCAGCAGCCAAAAGAGCCATAGACATAATAGGTTCGATTTTCGGAATCGTGATTTTCAGCCCTATTATGCTTACAGTGGCTGTCCTTATAAAGCTTTCTTCTCCGGGACCGATCATCTTTAAACAGGAAAGAGTGGGACTTCATAATAAACCGTTTATGATGTATAAGTTCCGTTCCATGGTAGAGCAGAAGCCTGAGGACGAAAAGAAGGGCTGGACTACTCCGGGAGATCCGAGAGTCACGAAGGTCGGTAAGTTCATAAGAAAAACTTCCATAGATGAATTTCCGCAGTTCTTTAACGTACTTATGGGCAGGATGTCTCTGGTTGGACCGAGACCGGAACGTACTCAGTTTGTCGAGATGTTCAAAGAAGAGATACCCCGCTACATGATAAAGCATCAGGTAAGACCGGGTATGACAGGCTGGGCTCAGGTCAACGGTCTGAGAGGAGATACCTCCATTCACGAACGTGTCAGATATGACATCTGGTATATCGAAAACTGGAGTATGGAACTGGATATAAAGATCATGTTCCTGACCATATTTAAAGGCTTCGTAAACAAAAATGCATATTGATTTGCCGAATCAGTGTATATGTGGTAAAATGCCGATGTTTTATTGAAAAAAGGAAACATGGATTCGTTCTGCGTAAAATGCAGGTCTGAATATAAATTCTATAGTAGTCTGAACAGACGCTATTAATTAATGAGGAATATTAGATGGCATTAGATAATGGCAAGGAAACCAGGCGCCCGCATTCCCAGGAGGATGCGGAGAAGCGCCAGAGGGAACTTGAAGACAAGATAGTAAACGACAAAGATATGGGGAATAAGCTCATGGATCATGCCATGAGACCTCAGAGAATGATAAGAAGCGACGAGCTGGTGATACCTGATGAGGCCTTCAGAAGAGGCGGCGCGGGAAGTGATATCTCGGGCATAGGTACAGCCCGTTCAGCTCATAGCGATGGTTCGTCTATACAGAGGAACCGTGAAAAAGCTACTGCGAATACAGGGAAAGATGTATCCCGTTCAGACACCGTTCAGAGCCGTTCGTCTGACATTAACAGTGGGATACAGAGAAATGGTATTAGACAGCCGGGACCATATCAGAGAAGTGATAATCGTGGAGTGTCCGGAGATAATAGTGTTTTCGGAAGAGATGCCAAAAAAGATACAAAGCCATCTGTGATAACCCTTAATAATACCGCAGAAGTAGAGCATGACATCGAGTTTGCCAAAAGGATGCGTGACAAGAAAAAGAAAGCTGTCCGTACCAAGTTCATACTCATGGCCGTGGTTGAAATACTGACACTCATATGTATCTTCGGTTTTGGCTCGGTTTACAGATACATGAACATGACCCAGGCTGTAGAGTTCGATGTTTCGAAGGTTCAGAACAACAACATTGACATAACACAGAAACAGAAGATGTCTGGATACTGGACAGTTGCTGTATTCGGCGTTGACTCTCGAGACGGTGGAGTAGGACGGGGCGCCAATGCTGACGTTCAGATCATCTGTAACGTGGATATGGCTACCGGTGATATCACGCTGGTTTCTGTTTACAGAGATACATATTTAAAGACCGGATCAAGCAACAGATATGCAAAGATCAATGAGGCCTATGCCGTAGGTGGACCGGAACAGGCGGTAGCTGCCCTCAACAGTAACCTCGATCTCAATATCGAGAACTATGTGACCTTCAACTGGAAGGCAGTGGCAGACACTATCGATATGCTCGGTGGTGTAGATATCGACATTACGGATAAGGAATTCTACTATATGAATGCCTATATCCATGAAACTTCCGTAAAGGCCGGCATCAACGAAAAGAATCCGGCTGCCAACTACATCAAGAAAGCAGGCCCTCAGCATCTCACCGGTGTTCAGGCAGTTGCCTATGCAAGACTCAGATACATGGACAGCGACTTCGAAAGAACGAGACGTCAGAGAGAGGTTATCTCCCAGTGCCTTGACAATGCAAAGAAGGCTGACCTCGCAACACTTACATCTGTTATCGATACAGTACTTCCGCAGGTGGCGTTCAATATCGATGCCGCTGATATCGTAGAGCTGGCAAAGGGTATCTCCAGATATAACATCAGAGAGTCTGCAGGTTTCCCTAAGGACATAAAGGATCAGATGATGGGCAAGAAGGGTGACTGCGTTATTCCTGTAACCTTGTCATCCAATGTTAAGTGGCTTCACAGTGTGCTTTTCGGGGATGAGGACTACAAGGTGTCAAATGCCGTAGAGACCTATTCTCAGAAGATCGCTGATGATTCCGGATACTATGCAAGCCATAAAGAAGAGGTTACAAGCGCCAAGAAGGAAAGCTCTTCGAAGGATGAATCTGATGAGACTGATGATTCGGAGTCAGGCAGCGGCAAGAAGTCTACGAAGGAAACTGATAAGGATGGATATGTAATTACAGGAACCGATGAGGACGGAAACAACATCTATCAGACCGACGCAGACGGCAACAAGGTGAAGGCTTCTGACAAGTCAAAGACCAAGACTGAAAAATCCGAGACCGAGGAAGGCGAAGATACCGACGAGGATGAGGAAATAGAGGAAACTGAGGAAGAGACCGATGAGGATGGAAATGTAATCGAGACATCGAAATCCACAAAGGAGTCAACCACTGAGCATGGCCCTACAGTTGTAGAATCGGATTCGGACACAAAAAAGAAGGGTGCCAAGGCTTCTGATAAGGAAACATCTTCTGAAGAAGAGACTACAAAGGCATCGTCTGATAAGGAAACAAGTTCGGGAGAAGTTATAGAACCCGGACTTATAGAGGAAGACGACGATTCAGGAGCAGGTCCGAGCGGTGGAGGAAACTCTTCTTCTGAAGCGGCAGGCCCGGGAGCGGTAACGGATCTTACTGAAGCTGAGATCGGTCCGGGAGTCGGAGCTTCTGATTCGTTTGTGGGGCCTTCATAATATAGTCTGAAGCTGATAGATAAATAGAAATTATGTTAAATGATCGTCAAGAGATAGTATGAATATCTTTTGACGGTCATTTTTTGAATTTATGAAGAAAAGAAAATGAACTTCTTAGGAATTTCTTATTTTTTGATTTGGACCATCTTAATAAATGCGTAAGAATCTGAAATCTTTTAGTTATGTACTTAGACCAACAGCTATTGTATTATGCTTAATGTAATCGAAATGGGATTTTTCATTATTCGTACATTCCCTTGGGGTTATTTGAGAAAAGACTTGAATAATCAATGAGTCAGGGGTATAATCCCATCGTAATTGAGCTTATAAAAGCTCTAAAACAAAAAGGAGAGTGCATTTATTATGAAGAAGCAGACAAAGTTATTTACAACTCTTTCAGCTGCAGCACTTCTTACTATCGGCGTTTCAGCTGTATCTATGGCTGCTGGTTGGGACAACTCAACAGGCGAGTGGAGATACCTCAACAACGATGGTACAGAGGTAACTGATACTTGGAAGTCAGCAAACGGAAATTGGTTCTATCTTGGATCCGATGGTGTTATGGCTACAAATCAGCTCATCGAGGACAACTCAAACTCAAAGACACGTTACTACTATGTAGACCAGTACGGCGCTATGGTTAAGAACACATGGAAGGCTGTAGCTAAGGACGATGGTAACGACAATCTGGACGCTGAGTACTGGTGGTACTATTTCGGTTCAGACGGAAAGGCTTACACAGCAGAGGCTCCTCTTTCATCAAGCAAGATTAAGACTATCAACGGCCTTAAGTATGCATTCAATGATGAAGGTCATATGCTCTATGGTTGGATTAGCAAGGACAACTTACAGCAGCAGGATGAGGATGAGGATGCATGGAGCACATCACAGTACTTCTTTAACGGCTGGAATGATGGTCACATGCAGACAGGTTGGATTCAGCTTACTGTAAAGGATACAAATGTTAAGGAAGATCAGGACGAGACTCAGACTTACTGGTTCCACTTCAAGAACTCCGGTGAGAAGAGAACAAAGTCTGCAAAGATCAACGGTACTCGTTACTACTTCGCAGAAGACGGACACATGTTCACAGATTGGGCTAAGCAGGCTGCTAATGCTACATCTTACAGCATTAAGGATGGTTCTGCTAACGGTCTCGGAACAGATAGTGTTGTATATGTAAACGGTGATGGTTCTCAGAGAAAGAATAAGTGGGTTTACGCTATTCCTGATGAGGACTTCATCAAGAAGGATTACGAGGATGACGAGTACAGATGGTTCTACTTCAAGAGCAGCGGAAAGCTTGCTACTGATGAGATCAAGAAGATCAACGGTAAGAACTATGCATTCGATGAGAACGGTGTAATGAAGGTTGGTTTCGTTACAACTGATTCTGATAAGCACAGCGTTGCAGGCCTTGGAAAGGGAGATAAGTGGACAAGAGACGCTATCCTCGCAGGAACAAACACTGAGGGTAAGTCTATCGACACATTATTCTTCTACTTCTCTGATAATGAGGAGAAGGATGGCTCAATGAAGAAGGGCTATCAGACAATCGAGCTTGATGACAACTCATATCAGTTCTACTTCAACACATCAAACGGTGAGGCTAAGACTGAGTACAGCAGCAAGATCAAGAAGTACATAAAGAATGGTCTTGTACTTGCTCCTATAGCAGATGACGAGTCTAACTATGCAGCTGTAAAGGTTGACGGCAACAATACACCTGATGGTGCTAGGTGCCTTAAGTTTGGTAAGGATACAGAGGGTAACATCCTTGTTAACAGATCTGGTTCTGTAATGAAGAGCAAGACAAAGCTCAAGGATTCTAATGATGCATACTACATCGTAAATGCTGCTGGTGTTGTTCTTGCATACTATGATTCTGAGGATGCTTATAACAAGGCTACTCAGCTTGAGAAGGATGACAAGAAGAAGACTGTAAATGTATCAGAGCTTCTTAAGAAGGATGAATACAAGGGCGCAAATGCAGATCCTATTGATTTCCAGAACGAGCTTGAGCTCAAGAGACAGAATCTTTTTAAATAATACTTATAATGACCTATAACAATTAAATATATTGTAAACAGGTGACTTATTATCCCTCCCTGATCTTTCCATTCTCTTATGATGGAAAGATCAGGGAGGGATTTTTTGCTGTAAAAAGAAAAAAATAAAGTTTGCGAAAAAAGCGAACTGATATATTTATGGGCAGATATGGAGAATGTAGAAACATCAAAGGAAGTGTGGTATCATTGAAAAGATTTGATGCTGTGATTATAGTGCATCATCTAAATAAGATCGATGAAACTGGGGCGATAGAATGGGTAAATTGAAGGTAACAGGCACAGATAGGAATAAAATCGGAAACGAAAAGAGCGAAGCTCAGATAAATAAACTTTTTTACAATGTTAGCCGGGGACTAATGGATATATATGTTCTATTTTATCTTTGCATATTTCCTTTAAGTCTGCATGATAAATATTTCGATATACTGAGCTTCAGATTCGGACTTTTCTGGAAACCGACTTTGGCGTATGGAGCTATTTTTCTTTTTTTAGGGCTTTTATATCTGATGTGTGATGCCCTGTATAATGAAAGTGCTCTTAGAAAAGGATTTTTTTCGAGAGTGAAAGATACACTAGAGACATCACAGAGAGAAGAAACAGGGAAAATTAAAAAAGGATTTCTGAACAGAACGAAAAGAGTCTGTGAGGAATTTCGAATAAAAGGAACCGATATAGCTGTAACTGTACTTGTGATCTTATTTGCGATATCAACAGCTCTTGCAGAATATCCATATGAAGCATTTTGGGGTGACAGAGGAAGAAACCAGGGGCTCTTTGTATGGTTGATGTTTTACATAGCCTATTGGCTGGTAACCAGGTTCTATAAATTTAAAAAATGGCATATTTGGGCATTCATGACAGCTGCGTCAATGGTGTGCATTTGGGGTATGTTCAACTTCTTTTTGTATACATTTGGGATGTTTGAGAATGCAAGTGATGAATATAAATATACTTTTGTTTCATCAATAGGAAATATAAATACTTATACAAGCTTTACCGGAATATTTTATGGCATATCGGTGGCAATGTTTATAAAGAGTGGGAACTTTGTCTCGAGGATGGCAGCATTGGCAGCAGTTACAGTGGCGAGCTTTGCACAGATCATGGGTATGAGCGACAATGCTATACTTTCTACCGGAATCGTTCTCGCGGTGTCTCCTCTTGCTTTGTGCGAAAATTATGGAGATTTGGCAAGATACTTTACAGCTTCATCTATATATCTTGGAGGGATGAAAGTGACTTCTATCATCACAGAATCCGGAATAAAGACTATGAATGATCCGGATCCAAGTACCCAGATAAGGATAGCTGGAATGGGATTTTTCGTATATGGTCTCATCATATTTCTGGTAATTGCAGTTGTTTTTACTTCGCTTGCGATAAAAGAAAACAGAAAAACAGATTATTCAACGGGAGTTGAAAGATTTAAACTTGTGTGGTGTGTGCTGATCGCTATAGTGGCGGGTTCGGCAGTAGTCGTGCTTGTTCTTGCAAATACCGGTTGGCACAGTGAGGTTTGGGCAGCATATAAAAATCTCCTGATTTTTGACGATTCATGGGGCACTGGAAGAGGGCTCTGTTGGAGACTGGGCATGGAGTTCTGGAACAACGATGCAACGCTTTTAATGAAGCTTTTTGGATACGGTCCGGATACATTTTATATCATAACCATGGACAGATTCATGCAAACCATGCAGGATGCGGGTTACGGATATTTTGATAGTGCACATAATGAATATTTCGAATATTTTATCACTGTAGGGATTTTCGGACTTACAGCATATCTGGCTTTCCTGTATACATCAATGAGAGATATGCTTAGTTCGGTGAATATGTTTTCAAAGGCATTTGCTATGGGCGTTTTAGCGTATGCTTTTCAGGCAGTAGTCAATATAGCTATACCTATTACATCGGTTGTATTCATGATGGTTTTGTTCGTTGGGATTTCAATGAATAAAAAAGAA
The DNA here is from genome assembly GCA_000513555.1 of Lachnospiraceae bacterium JC7. GTDB lineage: Bacteria > Bacillota > Clostridia > Lachnospirales > Lachnospiraceae > Oribacterium. The sequence goes on along the minus strand of ALYD01000018.1, from coordinate 10,030 downwards.
ATGAAGTGATAAACTGCGTTGGAATTTTGTAAAAAATTAAAGGATTGAATCAATTTCCTAAAAATGGTATGATTTCTTTTTAATGTTCAAAATAAGTATTTGAGGAGAACTATGAAAAAGATATATATTATAGGAGTGATGTGTGTAATGATGGCTATGTCCGGCTGTAGGAAGAGCTACATTTCTCCACTTGAGACACCGAATATGACGAAAGCAGCAGAAGATAAGGCTTATGACTTGGATTTCATTCAGTTAAACAATGATGTAATAGATGAATTACAAGAGAAGAAAATATACAGCTTTGTAAAAGATCTTTCTGTTTCGGGTGATAATGATAAAAGAGAAATAGAAGTTTTGGTAGACATAGAGGAAGATGTTTCATACGATGCTGTTGAGCTGTTATTGACAGATGCCACAAAGGCATTGGTGGATGGTGCCAGCACGCAGGATTTTCGAATTGAAGAGTGGAATGAAGAGGGCTTTGGAAATTTGTTTGATTTATTCTCATATAAATATAAAGTAACGTGCGGAGATGAAGTTGTTATAGAAGAAAGTATAAACGCCGGAGAAAGTGTTCCGTTCGATTCGAGTATGACATTCGAGCAGATAATTGGGTGATACATAAATTGACTAGGTAAAAACGGACTGTCTAATGGCAGTCCGTTTTTTTGGAATAATTAAGCTATAAAATATCTAAAACACGTACAGGATAATATGATTGATATATATGTAATTACTGCATGTACTATAAGCGTATGATAAAATAAAAGGGTTTTGGTGAACGATGTAGATTTAAAGGGACTTTTTTGTGGGGAAAGTTTGCCAAATTCAATCACAGTATGTAAGCATGAAAATGAAATAATAGAAATTACGATTTAGGTATAAAAAAAATGAACAAAAAAAAGGTGCTTCTTGTTGCTACTATAGGATATTTCTTTCCTCAATTTGAGATGAATAACATATCAATACTGAAAAGTCTGGGTTATGAGGTTCATTGCGCGGCGGATTTTACAGTATCGATATCTAATAAAAGAAAACAGGAAATTCAGGAGAGCGGTGTGGTCGTACATCAGATAGATTTTACGAGACGACCAATAAATATATTTAAAAATATAAAATCCTATTACAAATTAAAGGAACTCATAGAAAGAGAGCAGTTTGATCTGATTCATTGCCATACTCCGGTTGCCGGGGCTATAACACGCCTGGCTGCAAAAAGGTGTGGGGTAAAAAGTGTAATTTATACTGCTCATGGGTTTCATTTTTATAAAGGTAGCCCTTTAAAAAACTGGATGATATATTATCCGGCGGAAATATTCTGTTCAAGATTTACACGTGTACAGATAACTATCAATAAAGAGGACTATGAAATAGCAAAGGCAAAATTTCATTCTGGAGAAGTTCAATATGTACCGGGAGTGGGGATTTCTATCCCGGAAGAAGAATCATACGGGAGTATACCTGTTTCATTGAGAGACAAGCATTCGAAAAGAGATGTAGAAAAAATCAGAAAAGCCCTTGGAGTTAAAGAAAACGAATATATGGTTATATCTGTAGGGGAGTTAATCGAACGAAAGAATCATCGTATGATAATTCAAGCATTGGCAGAGTGTCCGGAGCTTCCGGTGAAGTATTTTGTTTTGGGAAGAGGAACCAATGAAGATAAGTATAAAAAGCTTATACAAGAACTTCATATGGAAGAAAAAATTCATTTGCTTGGTTACAGAGATGATGTAATGGAACTGGATAGAGCTGCAGATCTGTTTGTTTTCCCATCTTATCAGGAAGGACTTCCTCTTGCGCTTATGGAGGTTATGAAAGAGAATACACCTGTTATTGCCTCGGATATAAGAGGCAACCGGGAACTTATCTTAAACACGGAACGATTGTTTGATCCAAAGGATAGGAAAGCATTTCTTGAGTGCTTTAGGAAGGCATTAAGAGACTTAGATGAAAACTGTATGAGTGAGGATGTGCGGTTAAACAGAGTTAATCTCAAAAATTATAGTAATGAAGCTGTGAATGTCAGGATGCGCGAGATTTATGAGAGAGTGCTTGGTGGTATCAACTGATGAAGATGGTCTTTTCAGATTGAGATGACATTTGTACAAAAATATACACAAAAATCGCCTGAAATAGAGGTAGAAAAATGAAAGTACTACATGTGCTATATGACAATATTTACTCCGGAGCGCAAAACGTGGTATGTCAGATAGTTGAATTGTTTAGGAAGTATGATCCTGAAACAGAGATGATATACGTGAGCCCGGATGGCCCTATAAGGGAAGCTCTTGAGCATCGGGGAGTTGTGTTTCGTGAGATAGAGAAATTAAGCGTTAAAAATTTAAGGAAAGTGATTCTTGATGAAAAACCGGACCTGATACATGCTCATGATATGAGGGCATCGGTGATTTCGGCGATGGCATCAGGGAAAATACCTCTGATCTCTCACATACATAATAACAATTACGATTCCAGGGGATTATCACTGAAATCTATAATTTATTGTGTAGCTGCGATTAAAGCCGGGCACATTTTCTGGGTGTCAAAATCATCTTATGAAGGCTTTAAGTTTGGTAGGATGTTTGAAGCAAAAAGCAGCGTGCTTTATAACGTTGTGGATTGTAAAAAAATACAGGAGGCTGCTGATGCAGCAGGGACTAAGACCGCATATGATATAGTGTATGTTGGAAGGTTGACTTATCAAAAGAATCCGGAGAGGCTTGTGAGGATTTTTGGAGAAGTTGCTAAAGTAGATCCGTATGTGACAATGGCCATAATTGGGGACGGAGAACTAAAGGGACAAACTGAAAAAGTAATCGAGAAGCTACCGGCGGTCATAAGAGAAAGGATATTTTTATTGGGGTACCAGAATAATCCATACGGAATTATAAAAAATGCAAGAATTATGTTAATGACATCTCGATGGGAAGGAACTCCAATGTGCGTTTTGGAGGCACAAGAACTAGGAGTGCCCTTGGTTTCCACACCATCAGATGGAATTGCGGAGATTATCATAAACGGTAAAAACGGATTTCTTGAGGAGAGCGATGAGGAGCTGGTAAATCGTTGTATTTCATTGATGAAAGATCCCGATAGGCTAATGTATATGTCAAAAGAATCAAAAGATTTTAGTGCAAAATATAATGATGGAAGAGCATATTTTGATAGAGTGTATCAAGTATATCAGGACGCTATAGGAAATCACGATTAAAGAAATGTCGTATATTAATCTGAAAAAATACGGAATAAGGAAAATTTGGATAAAATCTGATTCAGGAGAATATGAATGATTCTATATGTATCAAAGCTATTTGGAGATGGTAATTTTGCAGCCGATCAGCATTATAAGGCTATTTGTGAAATCTATGGTGAAGAAAATGTTTTCACGATAGATTTAAGCCCGAATAGTTCATATCGTGATGAAAGGTATATAGCCTACGGAAAGTGCAAATCACCTATACATAGGATAGGCCGATGGCTTCAGGGAAATATGCAGTACATAAGCTCGGGAATAATATCTGAAATACTTGGCATTATTTCGGAGAAAAATATTACGGATGTATTTATAGAAGATTCGGTATTCGGAAATCTGGTCTGCAGAATAAAGAAACAATTTCCTGAAGTCAGAGTGATATGCTTTTATCATGATATAAAATATGTTCTGTATAAAGAATGGATCAAAAAGCTGCCTCTCCACAATAAAATAGAACTTAGCATCGGAAGAATACAGGAAAAGCTTAGTCAGAAGTATTCGGATGTAGAGCTGGTATTTAATGAAAGGGAAGCACTACTTTATGAGAAGGTCTATGGAGAAAAGCCGGATGATATAATCCTACTTTCTGCTCCGGATCCTTTTGATTCTTCGGAGGTAGGTGGAAATATCATGGCGGAAATAGCGGATCACCTGGATGACGAAGAAAAGGTAATTCTATTTGTGGGAAAAAACTATTACCCTAACCTTAACGGTATTCGGTGGTTCATAAAAGAGGTTTTGCCAAGAGTTGATGTAAAATGTCAATTATGGATAGTTGGAAGAGGATTGGAATTTCTACGCCCGGAGATTTTGGAACCGAGAGTTAAGGTCATAGGCGGAGTGGAGTCACTAGATGAGTACTATAAAAAAGCAAATCTTGTAATTACGCCTCTCTTTGAAGGCGGTGGAATGAAATTGAAAACTCTGGAGGCGCTATCGTATGGCAAAAGAGTTTTAGGGACAAAAGAGAGTTTTATCGGTGTATGGGAATATGTTCCGGAAGATATTAAGCAAATTAAATTGTTTTCTTCAGAAAATGCTTCTGATTGGACAGAATGGATCAACAAAGAGTTAAATACACACATTCCGCTTTTTGACGAAAGAGTATATGAATTATATAAAAATGAATTTTCATACGAAGTGATGAAGAAAAAATTTGAGAATGTGTTGATGGAAAGATAGATAAATGTCAAAAGGAAGTATTAAGAAAAATTATATATTAAATCTTTTTTATCAATTGTTGAGCATACTAACACCGCTTGTAACTACGCCGTATATTTCGAGAGTGTTTGGGGCTGAAGCAGTTGGAGAATACTCATATGCGGAGTCTATAGTTTCATATTTTGTCCTTATGGCGGTTTTAGGAACGGAAACATATGCAAAAAGAGAGATATCTTATGTTCAGGATGATGTAAATAAACGAAGCCTGATTTTTTTTAATACATTCATATTAAGGCTGGTTACAACAGCGACAATGCTTATTGCCTATTTTTTCAGTGCCTATCATAAGGCTTTGCTGTTGGTTCTGGCAGTGAATATAGTAACTGTTGCATGTGATATAACCTGGTTTTTCCAGGGATTGGAAGAATTTGGGAAGATTGTTTGCAGAAATGTGTTGCTAAAGCTTATAAATATCATATTTGTTTTTTGTTTATAAAATCACCTGAAGACCTTATAAAATACGCAGTCGGTATAGTGACTTTAAATTTGATAAGTAACCTTATGATGTGGCTTTACATTCCGGGATATATAGTGAAAGTGGATAAATCTCAGATAAGACCATTTAGAGATATAAAGGTTATATTATCATTATTTATACCAACAATAGCTATACAAATATATACAATTTTTGATAAGACGATGCTGGGACTTTTTACAGAATCCTCTTACGAGAATGGATATTATGAACAAGCTATGAAAGTGGTTAGAATGCTTCAACTGATTGTAACATCAATAGCTACAGTCATGGCTCCAAGAATAGGATACTATTTTGCCAGGTCAGAGGATGATAAAATAAGAGAATATATGATCAAGGCATACAGGTTTGTATGGTTTATTGGGATTCCTATAGCGCTTGGCATGATTGGGATTTCCGATAATATGGTTCCGTGGTTCTTTGGAACAGGATATGAAAAAGTGAAATTACTGTTAAAAATCCTTCCTGTTTTGACCATAATCATAGGAGTGAGCAACGTAACAGGTATTCAATATCTTCTTCCGACTCAAAGACAGAAAATTTTGACAAAAACTGTAGTCGCAGGAGCCATTGTGAATTTCGTTGCCAACCTTTTTTTGATTCCGAGATTGTATTCAGTAGGAGCAGCAGTAGCTTCTGTTATGGCGGAAATTGTAATTTCTGCTTTGCAATTATGGCATATAAAAGAAGAGTTAAATATAAGTGGTATTTTTGGAACAGGAAAGAACTATCTGGTTGCAGGTATCATGATGCTCTTGATTCTCCGGATCGAAAGCAGCTGTCTATCGGCATCGTTAGTACATACGATTATTATGATAGCTACAGGAGTAGCTGTGTATTTAGGTTTTCTGATCATGATGAGAGATGAAGACATAATGAACTATTTAAGGAAAATTAAAACTATTATCAGTGTAAAGTACAGAGGAAAATGATATGGCTGAAACAGCATCATCGATAAAAAAAGAAGATAAAGTATTAACGATTTCTATTGCCGCATATAATGTTGAAAAAACAATAGGGCGTACGCTAGATTCACTGGTAAAAAATGTACCCGGGGAGGTACTTGGTAGACTTGATATTATAGTGGTAAATGATGGTTCTAAAGATAATACTTTATCCATAGTTAAAAACTATTCAGATAGTTATCCTGACGTGATAACAATCATAGATAAAGAAAACGGAGGATGGGGTTCTACAGTAAATTCTTCCTTGAAGCAGGCCAGAGGAAAGTACTATAAACTGCTTGATGGGGATGATTGGTTTGTTTCAGAAAATCTGAAAGAATATGTGGATTTTTTGATAAAAGCGGAAGCAGATATGGTTCTGGCACCGTATGTAAAATGTTACCCTCAAAAAGAGTATAAGGAAGATCATCATAAAGAGATAGGATCAGATGTTTGTGATATTGAAGTTTTGAAGCTAAACACAGATATTTATATGCATGAGGTTGCTGTTAAAACAGAAAGATTAAGAAGAGATTTCAGGGAACTGACTAAGAACTGCTTCTATACAGATATGGAATTTATGCTTGATGTGATAATGGCTTCAGAGAATATCCAAAGATTTGGAAAAGAAATTTATGTTTATCAACTTGGAAGCGATGGGCAAAGTGTAAGTGTTGATGGACTGAGAAGGCATCATAAGGATACTGTAAGGGTAGCTCAAAAGATGTATGGGCTTTTTTATAAATACATGAAGGAAGCTGAGGTTAAGAGAACAGATGGTCATGATAATGATAGTAAGATAACAAATATAGTGATTAATCAATTACTGGAAAGAGAACTGGTTCTTATTACAGAACTTGTTTATGTTTCCCATTTACTTACCAATTCAACCGTAGCCAAGAAAGAATTGAAATTGTTTGACCAGGAAATAAGGGAAAAGTATAAATATGTGAATGGATTAATAAAAAAAGGTAAAAAGATAATGATGCTGAGGCTGTCCAACTTTGCTCTATATAGAATACTGGCGGTGCAAATTGAAAAAAGATATAATTTGCAAAAGGCTAAGAAAGTTTCAGCATAGAAACTATGATGGATAAGGAGTTCTTAATATAACAATAACAGATAATTGGACAAGTGATTAGTTGGGGTGTTAAAGGGGTGCCTTGAATGGACAAAGTTGCAGTACTTATTCCTTGTTATAATGAAGAGAAAACAATCGGAAAGGTCGTTTCTGATTTCAGAGCAGTTTTACCGGAGGCGACTATATATGTATATGATAATAACTCTGATGACAGAACAGATGAGGTGGCCAGAAAGGCTGGTGCTATAGTCAGATATGAGTATCGTCAAGGAAAGGGAAATGTAATCAGAAGAATGTTTGCAGAAATAGAGGCAGAATGTTATCTGATGGTTGATGGTGACGACACATATCCGGCTGAGCCGGCCAGAGAAATGGTAGACAAAGTACTTTTTCATAATGCGGATATGGTAGTTGGAGATAGACTTTCATCCACATATTTTGAAGAAAATAAAAGACCCTTCCATAATTTCGGAAACGCTGTAGTCAGGTGGAGTATTAACAGACTGTTTAGGAATGATATCAAGGATATAATGACCGGATACAGAGCTTTTAGTTATGTTTTCGTAAAAACATTTCCTGTTTTGTCAAAGGGGTTTGAGATTGAAACGGAAATGAGCATTCATGCAGTTGACAAAAATATGTATGTTGAGAATGTTGTGATTGATTATAGAAACAGGCCTGAAGGTAGTGAGTCAAAACTTAATACATATTCGGATGGTATAAAAGTTATGCTAACGATACTGAAGCTTTTCAGAACATATAGACCCGGAAAGTTTTTTGGATCAATAGGTGGAATTTTGGCGCTTTTGGCTATTGGATTTTTTATTCCTGTTTTTGAGGCATATTTACAGACAGGTAAAGTCGAACAGTTTCCTACTCTTATAGTATGCGGGTTTACGATGATTGCTTCGATACAATCTTTTTTTTCGGGGTTGATACTAATGGCAATTTATCAGAAAGATAGACAGGATTTTGAAATGAAACTCTATGATGCATATCGGATTAGAGTTCATACAGCTAGAAAAATGTAATAGAGAATTATATTCATTGGATGCTTTTGAATATGTTCTTTGATGGATTTAGTTGTAGAGAGTGTTGTGCAATAAATGTGAGCGATTAGGTATAAAAATGTTTAAAGTTAAAAATGTTACCTGGATAATGGAGAACGTTGTTGAATCTCATGGATTTGAAATACTGATGTCGATTATCTCGGTTTTTGTTCTTTTTGTAGATCCAAGTGTCACGGGGTTAAGCGGAATTCATATATATGGAATGAAGTATTCGCTTGTTACGATTCTTTTATATTGTTTTTTTGAAAAGACTAAAAAATTCCGTGTAGAGTGCATAGATCAGAGGGTTTTGTGCATTATTCTGTTCATGTTTGGATTTTTTAATACATCCGGCATAAATTTATATTACGAAAAAAAACTACCTGATACAATATTTGGTTGGGTCAGATTTATTGTTTCTACAGGAATTTATGATATTTTATTTTATAGATGTCTGGCAGTTATAGAGAACTTTTATAAAGGCCATTATGTAGCGGTAGATCGAAATGTAACGAAATCTCTGAAAAATGTTGTTAGCTTGTTAAAAAATAGGAGTTTTTGTACAGCTATTGAATTTTTAAAAAATCATGTAAGGTTGTGTGTCGCAACTTTTATTTTACTATGTTGGATTCCGTGGATAATAGCGTACTATCCTGCCAGCATTGAAGTTGATACATATTGGCCGATAGAACAGTTCCTTGGATTGACGGAAAGGTCAAATCATCATCCGTGGTTTTATTCTATAGTTGTAGGAAGCTTTTATAAGCTAGGGTTAATGCTTGGGGACAAGAATGCAGGCATTTTTATCTATATTTGGGTTAGAGATGTTTTTTGCGCTTTTGTATATGCTTCTGTTGTTGTTAAGTTAAAAAAACTTGGAGCAAAGAGTTTAACATGTACCATCGTAACACTTTTTTATGCGATAACGCCGGTCTTTGGAGCATATGCCAAACATGCATTTAAGAATACAGTTGCGGCGGCATTGTTTACATTATTTATTCTGACGATAGTAGATTCTTTAGAACTGATAAAAGCGAAAAAATATAGAGACATCAATTGTATATCGATAGGGATTTCTGCTCTGTTTTTTTGTTTGTTTTTAAATAACGGTATCTATGTTGTATTACCTGTAATAATTATAATTTGTGTGTTGTTGCTGAGAAGAACCTACAAGATCTCGGCGATAATTCTTATTGGGATTATTCTTTTGTTTTTCGTATATCATAATTTGATCATTAATTACTATGATGTAAAACCTACCAGTAGATCGGAGGCATTGGCTATACCGATACAGCAGGTTGCCCGAACGATTCGTGATAAAAGGGAAGACTTTTCGCACCAGGAGTTAGAAATAGCTAAAGGTTATGATCTGGAAACAATTGCTCAAGCTTACGATCCTTTAATATCTGATCCTGTAAAAGATGTATGGTTGGATGATACTCATGGCGCTAAAGAGTTCATCCGGTTATGGGTGGGGCTATTACCCCGGTATAGCAAGTCTTATATAGAGGCTTTTGTAGCACATACCTATGGATACTATGCTTTTACTCCAAGAGAAGTTGAACATGCGGGTAATTGGAATTGTGGCATGACTATTTTTGATTGGGTAAAGGATACCCGATACCCTGATGAATTTACTTGCGATTATGTCGGGATATTTGAATCGTTAAGAGGGATACTTGACGATTGGGCAAAGCTATGGGATGAGATTCCCTTGCTTAGCCTGACAGATGTGATGCCATTATATACCTGGTGTATAGTTTTATTTGGCGGGATGATATTGAAAAAAAGAGATTACATGATGTTGATACCTGTATTTGCCATGATTCTTATGATTCTGACTTGTGTGGCGTCTCCGGTAAATGGGTGCTTTAGGTATTTTATACCTGTCGCAGCAGCATTCCCTATGATGTTAAGGGTATCATGATATTTTGAAAAGAGGTTTTTCTAATGGGAGATATGCAAGAGACAATAGTCAAAGACCAAAGGAATAAATTTGCCGGA
>ALYD01000017.1 GCA_000513555.1 Lachnospiraceae bacterium JC7 | reverse complement strand
ATTAGAGATCAATTTGCTCTCCCCTCTTTATTATCTTAGTGTTTTTAATTCATTTTTCAGCCTATCTGCATTTAATATATAGCAAAAAACAGAACCGATTGAAATTTCACTGATTTCAGCCGGTTCTGCACAGATTTGTTTTGATTTTGCACTCCATCTATTTTTAATGTCAAGGACATAGGTTTGTTGTGGCCATGAACTGAATTTTCATATCTGTTTGCACGATTATCTTCAAAGCTAAAGAGTATACATAGTCTATAGTACCTAAAATATTGTAACAAAAATCCTGACGGTATATACCAAAAAATGTATAGTCAAAATGGGCCAGACATAGCAATTCTGCCATTGTCTGACTCGTCAATTATCTTAGAAAATCCTATTTACAGAAAAACTTTCCACTCGTAACGGCTGAAGCCCCGAAACCTGCTGAAACTTAAACCGATCTTATCCTTTACAGCTCATACTTTGATCTTATTTCAATCACTTCCTTCGGTGCAAGTTCCGGCAGCTCTTCGCCATTCTTTTTCGCCTCAACATATCGCGCTATAAGAGCAATACGTTTCTCTTCATAGGCAAGCTTCTCTTCCGCCTCGTCCAGAACGACCTCGATATGCTCCATAGAATATCCGCAGAGGTCACTTATTTCCTCAGGAGTTTTTCCACGTTTAATCAGCTTGGTGATCAATTCCCGCCGTTCAGAATCTCGGCCCTCTATACGCCCCTCTTCACGTCCTTCTTCCTTGATACCATTCACGAATGTTTTTTCATCATGCTCTGTTAAACACATATATATAACCTCCGCACGGTGGGCAAGTAAAACTTCTTTCAATATTCCATCATTTATACGCATGAATACGCATCATATTTTGCAGATATCAGGACTATTAAACGGAGCATAACTCCGGCCGATTTGAGCACTTTCGACAAAAACCGGAATTTATTGAGCATACTTTTCATACCGGCATTGTTCCTTCACCGTATCACCCAAAAGAGTAATGGCTTTTTGCGGACATAAGCTAATACAACGGTAGCACATCGTACAGCTATTTCCGGGAGTCGCCCGATTGTCTTTTATTTGGATATTGTTCATCGGGCACTCTTTGCTGCATAAACCGCAGCCAATACACGAATCGCTGATTTTCAGTTTATCCGTGTACCCCTTCGTTTTACGATAGAACCATAGTCTCTGACCAAACAATCCCTTAATATGAGCTATAAACGACAGACCTTCCTGTGGATATCTGCCTTCTCTCATCTGCCTTGCAGCTTCTTCCATGCGCCCATCCGCGCTCTTTACGATCTGTCTGTTCTCTTCAACACTCTTTTTCAAAAGCTTGCTGTCGCAAACGGAATCCGGCATCTTTATTTGCATACCACCAAGAATTTCCGCACCATGCTTCTTCAAAAGTCTTGCAGTACATCCTGTTCCGTCGCCGCTGAACAGTCCCATTGTATTGATTATAAACAGCTTCTTTCCCTTCCATAGAGAATCATTTTTATTGATGAAATCACGCACCATGAAAGGCGCATTAGAAAACTGTGTCGGATACCCCAATACGATTGTACCCTCTTTTTCCAATAATGATCTTATCTGCGCATCTTCTAATGGAACGCACAGTGCCGTATCATCCATCAGATGCACCAACTTCTCGACACAGTGCTTCGTGTTCCCGGTTCCACTTAAGTAAACCCCGATCACTTATATATTCCTCCTATAAATCCTGATTTGTTTAAATATGCTAATGTATCATTCTTCCCAGAATGCTTTAGTATAGTTTTCAGCGGCGAGTAGTTTATTGAGTCGCAGCATCCCTTCATAGCCGACAATGGCGAGTATGGTCTGCTCTGACGACTTTAACAGCTGTACTATCTGCTCATTGGACAAAATTTGGGGGACCGATCTGCAAATACAGTTATTTCTGATGATCCTTTCCATAACATCTGCATATTCTCCAAATATGTAGACCTTGTCAGCATGACTTAATTGACGATATACCTCAGGATTCAGATTTTCCAGCCATACAAAATCCGGCTGATAATCATAATATAACACAAGGATGCTCCTTGAAATTGATTCGGCAAGTTCAGCACAAATCTGTTCCAGGGCAATTTGATTCTTGGCGAGAACAACCTTGATTTCTGATTTCGGAAGCGCAATATTATCACAACGGCCGAATGGCAGTTTATAATCGCAAAAACAACTGAAACAATCTGTGGCAAGCATGCCCAGAGCATACATGGCAGACGCAGCCGATGCAACATTTTCAAGATTGTATTTCATAGGAATATCTACCATCATCTCATGGATACCCCCATTGATCTCAACGGCGTGCTCAGATAAATGTCGGTATGAAACCAGCTTTGTTCCATGATAGCTCCCTGCAAAACTCTCATAGTAATTCATGTCCCTATTAAGGCACAGAGTACAGTCGGTCAAGGATGAAATCACCCTGATGATCTCCTGCGCCGTATGATCCACACTGATCAGTCTTTCTACCTGATCTTTATACAGGTTCGTAAGCACCAGTACTTCCGGTCTCAACAGCTTCGTCATGGAAAGCAAAAACAACTCGTCACATTCAATTACCGCAAAATCATAGTCTAATTTCCCCTCCGGATTACAATGGAGCCCGAATGCAGTAGCGATGCCTTCAGTTTTATTAGCCCCCTCCCTGTTGGAAAATACACGGAATCCCTTTGCTCGGAGCATATGAACAATCATGCTTGCAGTTGTGGTTTTACCATTTGTGCCACCAACCATTATAGTCCTGACAGTCCCGCCTATTTTCTCAAGAAAATCCGGACATTTTTGCAGAATGTATTCTCCCGGAAGTACTGTTCCGCCACACCCGGCCTGATTTTGTTTTTTACGTATTTCTTTTGCCTTTTTGATGATGTCTGGCAAAGACACAGAAGGCACTCCCTCCATCATTGTGATGAATTCCTCCTTGAATGTTCTTTATTTACATTGATATGGATCGTCAGCACATTCAGTCCCAGTATATTCTGGTATTCGAAGCTCTCTGCCATATTATGTACAAGACGTATACCCACACCTTTCGTACAATCAGAAGGATCAAGGAATTCCAGTCGTTCCAGCGGATCAAACGGGATACAGTCATCCTTGATTCTCAGAATCACCTCGTCGTTCTTATTGACAATTCGGATGTCAACAGAATGGTTTTTTCGATCCTTTGTGAATCCATGTTTAACGACATTTGCCGCCATTTCTTCCAAAAACAGTCCTGAGAAAAAAGAGGTCCTCTTGTCAATTCCCCGTTTTCGACAGAAATCAGTAACCTGCTGAGAGACCATGACAACTTCGTCTATGCTTCGCACGGTAATATCTATCCGCGCGTCCTCTGTGACACCGAAATCATCGGGAACGACCATGAGCTGCTCCAGATTTCCCGGGAATTTTTTGCGAATAATAAGTGAATAAAGCACGATCACAATTACACAGACGATACCGTTAAGGGGATAGGCCCAGTACACACCGCTCATTCCCATAGGCTTAATCAGAATCGCAGAAAAAAATGCCACACATACAACTCCCTCCAGCAATGCCAGAATATGACTCAATACATCTTTTCCGGAGGTCTGCGCATAACAGGAGAATTGCATACGAAAAACGCTCAATGGAAGAAGCAGGGGAAGGATGCGAAAACCCATAACTGTCAAATCAAAGACCGGATCGGACTGATCGCGATAAAACAGCCGGGTCAGAGGTACAGCCAGCATTATCATAAACACCGAAATGAAGGAAACCAGCGGTATGCAGCGAAACAGTCCCACACGCATTACATCAACAAGAGTTTTTCTATCTTCCTCACCGATGCTGACACTCATCAACATACGGGCTACCTGTATCATTCCAAAGGGAATTGTTCCGACTATAAGCATTACCACCTGGGTTGCCGCAAATGCAGACAATCCAACTGACCCGACATACATTACGATAAGCGAGTTCAGAATAAAACCGAGCACCGCCTGATATCCATCGATCACCGCACTTGGGAAACCGGTTTTTATGATCTGCCATGCATCACGAAGCTTTAAACCTGTGAAATTGATCTTATAAAGGGTTTTTCCAAAGACATAAGGCTTCAGTTCAATCAGCAGAAAAATCCACATACCTATAGAGGGCGCCAGTCCAAGGCCAAATTCCCCCAGCCTGAATACAGCCACAAACAAATAATATAATGAAAGGCTGACGAACAGAAAAACCACACTTGCAACTGTTGTGTACTTGGCTTTGTTTTCAAGACACAGGAACGCAGTAAACTGCTGGCTCATAAGATATGGGAAAATGCCAATGACTATGCCGGGAATGTATCGATTCAACGCTTGTTGCACGGCCACATCGGGTGTCAGAAACCTGCCCATATCAAACAGGACTGCAGACAAAAGAAAAATGATCGTCAGGATTGATAATGCAGTCGTTATCAGGATATCAACAGTAAAGATCTTCTTGGTTTCTTCAATTTCATTTCTTCCCATGAATTTGCCGCAAATAATCTGAGATCCGATGACAAACATCAGGCTTATTGCGATTAAAAATGTGTCAAAAGGAGAATATAATCCAAGTGCGCTCATGGCGTCTGTTCCAATGTAATTACTTGCAAACAGTCCGGAGAGGATATCATTAATCGAAGAAAGAACTATGAGTAAAATCTGATACGGAAGCAGTCGGAAAAACTGTCTTGTCAGAAGTCTATAGTCTGTAAGATTACTTTTCATTAACTTATGCCTCTTTATATGTATGTGCTGCTTTTGATAAATCTGAAGTTGTCATTCCATTTCACATGCAACCTTCGACTTATTTATATTGTAATTTTTCGCAATACAAAAATAAAGCCCACAAAGTGAGCCATGATGAGAGACACGCAAAAGCTCCCAGAGGATTTCCTCTGGGAGCTGAGAAGCGCGAGTAAGGGGGCGCTGCATGCCCTTTGGCATGCGCTTAGCGCCGACCGAGCCGGAGGCGAGACGAACCCTTGGGTTCGATCCTCGTTGAGACGCGAAAAGAGCCTCAGGATTTTTCCTGAGGCTCTTGAGAAGCGCGAGACGGGGGCGCTGCATGCCCTTTGGCATGCGCTTAGCGCCGACCGAGCCGGCAGGCGAGACGAACCCTTGGGTTCGATCCCTGTCGAACGCGAAAGCTCCCAGAGGATTTCCTCTGGGAGCTGAGAAGCGCGAGACGGGGATCGAACCCGCGATCTTCGCCTTGGCAAGGCGACGTAGTACCACTCTACTACTCGCGCATATTCTGTTCATCGCTTTCTTGCGAACAAACAGAATTATACAGAAATGGTATTTTGATGTCAAGAACAAATTCAATTTCACATCATCACTCAACGGTTGTCTTCAGAGTTGCGTGTTCGAAGGCCCAGTCGCTGATCTCGTTTCCGATGCCGGGAAGCTCGGGACAGGTAAAGAAACCATCCACCGGCTGATAGTCGTACTTGCAGAGTCTTCTGTTGTAATCATACCTGTTATATACGTGATGCTCATGAATGGTAAAATTCGGAATTGCAGTCTCTATCTGAAGGGAAGCCGCAGTAAGAATCGGGCTGGAGCATACATGCACCTGAACTCCCACATCATAAATATGTGCGAAATCACATACCTTCTTTGTCTCTGTGATGCCACCGCAATTTCCTATATCCGGCTGTATCATCTGTATGGAACCATCCTCAAAGTAAGGTGCATATCCCCATCGTGTATATATGCGTTCTCCCTGAGCTATAGGCATTTCCAGCCTGTCACTCACGTACTTGTTCATCTTGGGAGTAGGGGTACATGGCTCTTCATAACAGAATATACCGTATTGCTGGGCGAGACGTCCCATCTGTACAGCAGACTGTGCATCCATGTTGGAATGATTTTCCATAATGATATCCACCTTCGGTCCCACAGCCTCCCTGACAGCCGCAAGACGGCCTATGACCAGATCAAGATATTCGGAGGAAAGGAGCCTTGTTGTATTTTCATGATTAAATCTTTCACCATTCTTCTTGAAGGTGAAGAAATCGATCTTTATGACATCATAGCCTTCAGCGAGAGCCTTTTTTGCATTGTTCACATAGTCCTCGTTGGTGACAGCCTTTTCCTTGTGATCACTCCATCCGAACTGAAGCTGGCTGGCATAGCAGCGCATTTTGTCCCTTACCTTTCCACCCAGAAGCTGATAGACAGGAACATTGAAAAACTTTCCCTTTATATCCCAAAGAGCAACGTCAATTGCAGATATGGCAGAGAATATTATCGGTCCTCCGTTCTGTGCCCAGAAGGTCTCCTTGTAAAAGTTCTCCCAGATAAGTTCTGTCTGCATGGGATCTTTTCCGATTATACGTTTGGAGAGATCTATCAGTGTTCCATAGGCTCCTGTTGAACCGGCGCCATAGGACATGGCAGCCTCTCCGTCACCGTATATTCCCTCGTCCGTGTATACCCTGCAAAGCACAGGTGTCCACTTGTTCCCGTCAGCAGGCTTTGTATCCACCAGCATAATGTCTACTTTTGTAATCTTCATATTACCGTCACCTTTTCCTTTCATCCCGGTTAGTCCACTCCCGAAGAGACAGTGCCTCATGGCAGGTTCTTTCGTACACTGCCACGAAGCACCTGTTTCTCCGGCATTACCCTCACTCTATATCTTTTAACTTCCATACTCCATTTATAATCAGTTATTAAGTGTCCAGCGAAGCATATGATTTTTTATACGTTCAAAAATCTGCATTACCACCACAAGTACTATGACCATAAAGATGAATCCGCTCCATGCTCTGTCATACAGTCCGTACTCGGCATATTTTTTTACATAGAAGCCCATACCGTATTTTGCTCCATACATTTCCGCATAGACCAGAACCACAAAGGAGCCTCTCAGTGATGTGATAAATCCTGACAGGATAGATGGCATAGCCGCCGGCATTATGACCATAAACAGCTTTTCGAACCAGTTGAGTTCTAGGGTTTTAGCCTTATCGAGATACACCTTATCTATAGTCATGATGCCGTTTATGGTCGCAAAAAGTGTTGCCCACACCGTATTGTAGACCACCAGAAAAAGCGAGGCGGTACGAAAGGACGGAGCAAGCAGAAGCGCGAAAGGAGACATCAGAATAGATGGTATGACACTTATGGAATACACTACAGGATATACGACCTTACGCACCTTCGGATTCATTCCGAGAACCGTTCCCGCCGAGATAGCAATCACCACAGAAATCAGTATGGCGGGTATCATAAGCTGGAAGGAATAGAACATATTAAGGAACAGAGTCCCTACATTTTCTGTTGTGGCAGAAGCTATCTTCTCCACCTTGGGAAACAGAAATCCGCCGAACATACCGGTGTCTGCGATATGCTTATAGCCCAGAAACATTAGCAGATAAATGCAAATGGTGATCCAATAGGTCTTTATAAAATGCAAGATGTTTTTCATATTTCCTTAAATCATTTAATTACGCATTGTTCTCTTTAAAGAATTCCACTCTTCCGTCGTAGAATGCCGGATCTTCATCGTAGTATTCTGCTATACACTCATCGAGAGCCTCTTTGTATATCTCAGTGTTGATATGATCCTCTATGTTTATCTTTGCGGCTTCCGCTTCATCAATGAGGCCCATCTTTATCATGGCGTCCCATGTCTTGAGAACGGCCTTCTTACAAGGATCGACACTTGAAATATAATTCTCATTCAGAAGATAAGCTGCCACATACTCTTCATCAGCATCGATTTCCTTTGCAAGAATCTTTACGCACTCATCCATATGGGCAAGGTACCACTGCTCTGCACGGATAAGGGCCTTGAGAAGAAGCTTTGTTGCAACCGGATTCTTCTTTACGAAGGAAGTGTTCATATTCATACGGCAGCATCCGTAATTCGGAACCAGGTCATCCAGCCATGCCTTTATTTCAATGTCCGGATTATTACCGACAGTCAGAAGCTGATCGCCGCTCAATACCGCATAGTCGGCCTCTCCCGCAATAACGGCAGCAAGACGGTCACTGTTGGTTGTGTACGGAAGCCACTCAACATCCTTTGCCGGATCTATGCCAGCATCCAGAAGCGCGATACCTGTTACAGGATGGATTCCGTTGTATGCAAATTTGCTTCCCTTGAGACTTGTGACATCCTTGTAGTCCTTATCCTTACGTCCTACGATGTACATTCCCTTCAGCATGTAGCCTCCGACTATGGTGAAATCAGAGCCCTTTCCTATATATCCCAGAGGTCCGTTGGTCCCCTGATTTGAGGTCACATCCACCTGCTCTGTCTGAAGTGCCGTAAGGGCTGCCCCCGCAGATTCCACAGGATCTTCAATTATATTGAGTCCATACTCATCAAAATATCCCTGCTGCTTTGCCACTGTCACAAGGATGTTTCCGGAATTTGCTCTGGCCCAATGTATATCCCTGACCTCCGGCTTTTCCGCTTCAGCTGCCATTTCCGCCGATTTTTCTGTCCCGGCTTCTTCTTTCTCTGCTGCTGTCTCGCTTACTACAGCTGCCTCTGTAGACGCCGCTGCCTTCTCATTTGCTTCAGGAGCCTTAGGTGCTCCACATGCAGCAAGCCCAACAGACATAGCTGCTGCAATCATCATTGAAATAATTCTTTTCTTCATCTCAATCCCCCTATTCTACATTTCCTTTACGTGTCTTCTTATATCTGCATGAATATAACGAATCAGATCATTTCTCAGTTTCAGCACTTCCGCATCTTCAAAATATCTGTCCCTTGAGACCCTCTTATCCTCAGGTATCCTCAGGTCACATATGACACTGCTTGGTGACTGGCCCAGTACTATGATTCTGTTTGCAAGGAGCAATGCCTCATCCACGTCATGTGTAACAAAGAATATAGTCTTTCTCTGTATCTGCTCTCTCCAAAGCCCTGACACCATATCCTGAAGCATGGAACGGGTCACAGCATCCAGAGCGCCAAAGGGCTCGTCCATCAGAAGGATAGGCGGGTCAATGCCAAAGGCTATGGCTATGGCGCATCTCTGCTTCATTCCTCCCGACAGTTCCCTCGGATATTTGTTATATACCGATTCATCCAGTCCCACAGATTTCAGAAGCTCCAAAGTTCTGTCCTTAAGTTCTGTTTTGCTTAATGCCGGGAACTTTTTCTTTAAAGCCAGAACTATATTTGCACCGGCAGTCATCCACGGAAACAGCCCATAATCCTGAAATACCACTCCTCTTTCAAGACCTGCACCTTCGATGGCCTTGCCATCCACTATTATCTGCCCGGAGGAGCATTTCTCCAATCCTGCGATGAGTCTTAGCAATGTACTCTTTCCGCAACCGGACTGACCCAGGATGCATACAAATTCTCCCTCATCGATATGAAGATCTATTTTTTCCAGTACTCTGCTGCACCCATCGTAGGAAAACGATATATTTTGAATATCCACACCCGGCATACTGTTTCTTTTCCCTTTCTCATCTTTTTTCGCTTACCCCGCTAATAACAGCTTCTACTCTGTCATGCACAATTAAATCAGACCTATTTATAATACACTTTTAAGATTATCCTGCATAATTGCATTGCATGATAGATAAGCGCGCTTATAGAAATTAATGATATTACAAAACTGTCATAACTATTGACCGGCACATTCTGATAAAAAAAAGTCTGTCACTCGCCAACGAGTAACAGACTTCTATGATTTATATTTGATTTTACATCTTCAGAACCTTTTCCCAAATCTCTTCGATAACCGGAATTCCAAGCTCCTTGTTCTCCTTTATGTTTCTGAGCGCCCGCTCTCCGGGGTAGAAGACTTCGCCATCCTCCGTGACCGGTTCAGATGACTTCACATCAGAAAGAATATCCTCAACAATAGCATCCGTCTCTTCCACTGTGTTGAACTTCAGGGGATCGATGGCGATCATGATCTGTGTCAATCCGACTTCGTCTCCAAAAGTCCCTATCTTATTTACGGAATTGCCGTTTGTAAGAACTGTTCCTATGAGGTCGAACATGATTGAAAGTCCGCTTCCCTTCCAGTATCCCATAGGAAGTACTCTCCATGTCTTTTCGATCTCTGATGGATCAGTGGAAAGCTCACCCTTTGTGTCATATCCTCCGGGAACCGGAAGCTTCTGTCCCTTGAGACGACAGTC
Source organism: Lachnospiraceae bacterium JC7 (assembly GCA_000513555.1). Lineage (GTDB taxonomy): Bacteria > Bacillota > Clostridia > Lachnospirales > Lachnospiraceae > Oribacterium. The sequence continues at coordinate 52,726 of ALYD01000017.1, read as the reverse complement.
TTCGATCTTTCCATAGGAGAACTGGGAAACAGCACAGTCCACCATGGCATGCTCTCCATTGGAACGAGGCACAGCCATAACTATCGGATTATTTCCGATCTTTCGATTCAGACCTCCCCATGCAGGCATGTTCGGCATGGTATTTGACCAGCAAATGCCTATGCATCCATGTTCTGCTGCGAGCCATCCGTAGGTGCCGCCGCGCATCCAGTGATTGTTATTGCCGAGAGCCACACAGCCTATACCATATTCTTTGGCAAGTTCACAGGCATGGTCCATGGCGAGCTTCGCATTAAGAGGTCCGAATCCTCTGTGTCCGTCCCATCTTTCGATAGCTCCCATCTTCATCTCACAGGTAGCCTTGGCCTTGGGATCTATCTCTCCCTTTTCAAGATAGCTCACTACCCTCGGGAACCGGTTTAGTCCATGGGAATACACTCCCGCCAGACTGTTCTGTGCAAATATAACTGCCGCATCCTGAGCATCTTCCTTTGAGAAACCTCTGTTTTCAAGAACACGCGCAAATTCATTTACCATATCATCATATTTGACTCTCATACTTTTTCCTCCATGGTCCATGAACAAATCAGGCTTACTTCGCAGAATGTCTCTATCGAATATCTAATTCTTAGAAAACATATCAGTTCTTACGGCGCCTCTTTTGAAGGCTGTTTCCGCCCCCCGATATCTGATGTACAGCCTCCGGTATTACAGCCATTTATGCCCAGTCATCTCTTGCAAGCATATCCATCTTCATCTCATAGTATGCCGGTGTCATATCGATGTAATGGAAATGTGGATTTTCAAATCTCTGCTCCTCATCCCATATCTCATTGGCAAGCTGATCTTTTACATAAACCGCAATATCTTTTGCTGCCTTTTCCGGCTCCGTTCTCTTTCCACTCTTTATCACCTGCTTCTGCATTTTCTTTGCAGTGCAGTTCTCAAAGGAACGAACCTTCCATGGCTTCCTGGGATCCACAAATCTGAAAGACTCTGACAGATCCACTTCTTCGCCCTTCTTTGCAAGAAGATCTGCTATAGCACGTCCTTCACTGTTGTAGATACGGTATACCTCTTTTAATCCGGGATTCGTAATCTTCTCAACGGTCTCAGATACCTTGATCCTGGGCTGCATCTCACCGTTTTCTTCAACGGCACAAAGTTTATATACCGCACCGAATACGGGCTCGGAACGTGAAGTGATGAGTCTTTCGCCCACGCCGAAGGCATTGACCTGACCACCCTGGGCAAGAATGGAGTTGATGGTATTCTCGTCAAGACAGTTTGAAATAATGATCTTTGCATCAGGGAAGCCTGCCTCGTCCAGCATCTTTCTGGTTTCCTTTGTGAGGTACGCAAGGTCTCCGCTGTCGATACGGATACCGAAGCTCTTTGATTTTATTCCGTTTTCTCTCATCTCTCTGAACACCTTGATGGCATTAGGAATACCGGAATCAAGAACATCGTAGGTATCAACAAGAAGTATGCAATTGTCCGGATAAATCTTCGCAAACTTTCGGAAAGCAGTAAGCTCATCCCCGTAGTACATGACCCAACTGTGTGCCATGGTGCCGCCCACAGGGATATCAAATAACTGTCCGGCAAGCACTGTGGCTGTACTGTTAACACCTCCGATAAGAGCAGCTCTTGCACCGTAAACCGCAGCATCATTGTTATGTGCACGGCGGGCACCGAAATCGGAAACTGCTCTGCCCTGTGCTGCACGCACTACGCGGCGGGCCTTGGTGGCAATAAGGCTCTGGTGATTTATCTGTGTGAGAAGCTCCGTCTCCACAAGCTGAGCCTCAACGATATTTGCAACAACGGTCACGATAGGCTCGTCCGGATAGATGACGCTTCCCTCCGGAAATGCATATACATCTCCTGTAAACCGGAAATCAGAAAGATACTTAAGGAACTTTTCATCAAAAAGGTTAAGACTTCTGAGATAGTCCACATCCTCAGGCTCGAAATGCATGTCTTCAAGGTACTGTATGACCTGCTCAAGTCCCGCAAAAATGGAAAAGCCTCCCTGATCCGGATTTCTTCTGAAGAAAACGTCAAATGCAACCTTAGTCTCTGTGTTCTCTCCAAGGAAATAGCCATTGGCCATAGTAAGTTCATAAAGATCCATCATCATGGATATATTTCTTTTGTCATTAATTCGCTTCATTTCTCCACCTGTCCGGATAAAAAGCATCCTTATAAATAATTACATCCTAAGCATCAGTTCTCTGTAAACGACCTCGCCATCGGCGATATAAACTCTGTGAACACGCTTGCTGACAGCGCACACAAGCTCGTATGGGATGGTGCCTGCCATTTCAGCCATCTTTTCTATAGGATTGTGCTCACCGAAGATCTCCACTTCACTTCCGATGACCACATCCGGCTTATCTGTAAGATCGATCATGCACATATCCATGCAGATTCGTCCGCGAACCGGTGCCGGACCATCCTCAGTCAGGACACTGTATCTGTTTGAAAGAGATCTCAGGAATCCGTCCGCATATCCGTAAGGCACCACGCCGATACGGGTCTTCTTTTCAGTAGTGTAAAGTCCGCCGTAGCTTATCTTCGTGCCTTCAGGGTATATCTTAATGGTGCTGACTGTAGTTTTCATGGTCATGATGGGCTTAAGTCCGAGGCGCTTTGCAAAGTCGCCGTAGCCGTAAAGCAGGAGTCCCGGGCGAACCATATCGAGGTAGGTTTCAGGGTAGTCCACCGTAGCGCCTGTATTGGCACAATGTCTAAGCCTGAACTTCTTACCGAGCTTTTCCTCAACGGCCTTCACCACATCTGTGAAGAGCTTGAACTGATGCTTTGTGTACTCAACGCACTCCTCACCCTCTTCATCGGATACTGCAAAGTGTGTAAATATTCCCTCTGCATCGAGTCCCGGAAGATTGCAGGCATAGCAGATACCGTCAACCCCGTGCTGGAAATAATCGTCCTCGCAGATATATCCGAGACGGGACATACCTGAATCCACCTTGATGTGTACCTTCAGGGTTCCTCCGCACTTTACCGCCTCTTCGCTGTACTCGATAGCCTTTGCCTCACAGGTAACGGCCTGAGTGATATTGAAGCAGATAAGTCTGTCCACCTGCTCCCTCGGTGTATGTCCGAGAATAAGTATCGGCATGGTGATACCATTGAACCTGAGTTCCATGGCCTCATCTATACTGCTGACCGCAAGGTAATCTGCCCCGAGCTCCTGAAGGTGCTGTGATACCTGAACGGCACCGTGACCGTAGGCATCAGCCTTTACAACTCCAAGGAACTTAACATCCTTTCCGATATATTCTCTTATCTTATTATAGTTAAAGGCCAGATTATCAAGATTTATCTCTGCCCATGTTCTTCTCAATGTTGACTTCATTACTTATAGATACTCCTCGTATTCATAATCTCTACTCGATAACATAGAGCACCGCCGATTTATGGAATGTATGATGAATTAAGCTTCTTAATCATTCATGTGGCAATGACAGTTTATTTAGTTTACGAGTTTATACAGAGCGCCAAATTCACTCCGTAATGGGTTTAATTGTATCACTTATGTAGTGAAATTGTTCATTAAATATTTTAATGGCTCCTACAGCAAAAACGAATCCCCTCCGAAGACATGAATCATAGCACATGACCTTTCGAAGGGGATCCATATAAATCAAAGTAACTTCAAACAATTTTACCGTTGGAAACCGAGAACGGCTTCCTGCCGGATACTGCCGCTGCGGGACGGTTCCTCAGGAGCCTCATATACTTCTTCAGCACTTGCCTGTGCACTTCATCAGCACATTCCGTTTGCCTTATTAAGTTCAAGGTTCTTTCTGATAGCCTCGATCTTTGCATCAGGGATCATATTAAAGGGTGCGCGGCAAAGACCTACATTGTAGCCCATAAGACGTACTGCTGTCTTAACAACTGTATTGGGATTTGCTCCTGCAAAGTTCTCACGGAAGGGAGCAATTGCATCCTGATACTTCTTTGCCTTTTCCCAGTTTCCTGCCATGAACTCGTTGTAGATCATAGCCATGTTGTGGGGATAAGCATTGGCACATCCTGAAATTCCGCCTGTTCCGCCTGCCTGAAGTGTCCAGAGAATAAGCTGATCGTTGCCGGAGAGTACAGCAAAGTCAGGGTCAGCCTTCTTTCCTTCATCTATATATCCAAGAATGTTAGAGAAGTTTCCTGAAGAATCCTTTGCACCTACGATATTGTCAACTGCTGCCAGCTTTCCTACAGTCTTTGGATCTATCTTGTTTCCTGTTCTTGCAGGAATGTTATAAAGCACTATAGGCATGTTTGGAACCGCTGCTGCAACTGTCTCATAATGTCTCTGAAGCTCATCCTGTGATGCTGCCGCAAAGGATGGTGTGATGATGGAAAGTACATCTGCTCCGCAGGCCTCAGCCATCTTGGACTGCTCGATGGTCTCCTTTGTGCTGACACAGCCTGAACCTGCATATACAGGCACTCTTCCGTTGACCTGCTTAACTATGGTTGAAAGAACCAGCTCCTTCTCCTTACCGTTCAGAATATAGCCTTCACCGTTTGTTCCGAATGCAAAGATAGCATGGATGCCGGCGTCGATCATACGGTCTACCTGTTCCTTTAAAACATCCACATTGATTGACTCATCCTCGTGCATCGGAGTGATGATAGGCACGATGATACCATTTATATCTACTTTTTTCATTTATCCTTCTCCTAAGATTACTTTCCGTTTCTGATTTTCTTTGTTCTTTACTCTTAAACGCAATTTACTTTTAAAAAAGCCTCAATCATTTGCACTTTTTTCCGATATACTGATTGACAATAATTTACGTTAATGAGTGTAATCTATCTGCTATGCATTCACAGCAATCACAGATAGTAAATGTTATCATTACCGTCTGTTGTCTCATGCCTTTACCGGCAGCTTCAAAATGATCTTTGTAAAGCTCTGCTGTTCCTTCGAATGAGAAATCGCCTTATGTCCGTCCCATGGAAAAGCCGCCCAGAACATGCCCTTACATATACCTATCTGATGCTCAAAGGAGCCCTCATATCTTGCGGCATCCTTTTCCTCGTCGTAGGGGATGACCTCCTTAAGCTCTTTAAGCTCTTTCCAGGCTATCTCCTCGGAACCGTCCAGAAGAATCTGTACATCTATATACTTTCTATGGGCCTCAAAGGTTCCTTCTGTAAAGGGCTTTGTGTGTCCCTTCTGAACCTTGAAAAAACCTCCTTCGAAGTTATAGGTTCCTTCCGTAAGTTCTCCCTTTGCCTGCTCTTTTTTTATGGCCTCAAGACCTTCTTTAAGGTTCGGAAGCAAAGACGCATAACTCTCTATATGTTCAAATGAATCGATTATCACGATCTCTTTCCTCCGCTATTGATAAAGTTTAACTGCTGCTGTTTCCGGCTTACATACGCAGAACTGTTTAACTCTGTTGATATAGGCTGAATTCCGCCTTCTTAATCTGACTTTCCCTTTAGTACGAAGTGTTACGCCTTAAGTGACTTTCTGTAGGAAGCCATCTGAAGTGCAGCATCGATAGCATTAACAAGTGAAAGCTCGTTTGCTCCGCCGTTTCCTGCATGACCGAAACCTGTTCCATGGTCAACAGATACACGAACGATAGGAAGTCCCAGAGTCATATTGATTCCGGCAACAGCCTCCCAATGCTTCTCTTCCTTGTTGTAAACAAAGCCCTTTACCTTGAGAGGGATGTGTCCCTGATCATGGTACATTACTACTACGATATCATACCAGCCGCCAAGAGCCTTTGAGAATACTGTATCAGGCGGTGTCGGCTTCTTCTCAGGGATGATGATTCCTTCCTTAAGTGCCTCATCGATAGCAGGCTGAATCTCCTCGATCTCCTCACGTCCGAACATTCCGTCCTCACCGCAGTGTGGGTTAAGACCCGCTACGCCGATCTTCGGCTCCTTGATACCAAGAGCCTTACATGCTTCATTTGCCATGTGGATGCAGTCAAGAACTCTGTCCTTTTTAACTCTGTCACAGGCCTCTCTGAGAGAAACATGGGTGGATACATGAACAACCCTTAATTCCTCATGAGCAAGCATCATGGCATACTTCTTTGTCTTGGTGTAGTCAGCATAGATCTCTGTGTGACCTGAATAGTGATGTCCTGCCATGTTGATGGCTTCCTTGGAAAGAGCATTGGTAACAGTTGCATCTACCTTGTCTTCCAATGCTAACTTGATAACATATACAACGTACTGGAATGCTGCTTCACCGCCGAGGGCGCAGGCGCCGATACCGAATGGCTGAGGGCCCTTTTCATTATTAAGGCTGTCAGGAATATCCTCTGTTTTAACAAGACCAAGATCGATAAGATCGATGGTTCCATACTCATACTTTCCTTCCTCTGGCTCCTTAACTATGTTAAGCTTAAGGTCGATTCCGTCAACCTTCTTTGCAACCTTAAGTGCATACTCCATAGAAGTCTTGTCACCTACGATAAGTGGTTTACAACGATCATAAAGAGTCTTATCGTTCAAAGATTTAACGGAAATCTCAGGTCCGTTTCCAAATGGGTCTCCCATAGAAATTCCAACGATAGGTCTGTTATCTGCCATATTTTCCTCCTTAAAGAACATATGCTGCAGCAGCTTTTATCATGAGAGTGTCAAATGTATTACCCCTCACTGATGATGCGCTTCATACACATTTTCGTGTACTATCTTTCACATCATTAAATAGCTGCCTAATGCTTAGATTTTTCTTTCTTGTGAAATAATAACAGAAGCCTATTCCGGAATACATTGATTATAGATGGCGTTTTGTTTCATTTTAAAACATGTATGTTTACATTTGCGTATTATCGTTCATATTTGAAACACTGTCCTTTCCCTATTCAAAAGACCGGCAGTTTTGCTGCCGGTCTTTCGAAATGGAAGATTGTTATGAAAAAATTCTTATAATCAAATTTATTGAAGCATCAAAGACGGATACATTATGAAAAATACGTTTTGTATACCCGTATTATGCAGCAGCATTAAGCTGTAGGATGTGCGCCAACATCTCCTGATGTAGGATTGTAGGTTGACTCTCCGCGCTTTCCGATGACATCCTCCTCACTGAGGGTAACCCATTTACAGCCTCTTCTGGTCTGATAAGCATAGGCTACGTGAAGCATGCCGTCACTTGCCTGCATGAGGTATGGATATTCATACTGCATGTTGGAGCCGCGGTTCTCTTCTCCAACATAACCCTCGCCTCTCTCGATATGGCGGATCAGAGGGAAGGTCTTTCCTCCGTCCTCTGAAAGAGCAATAGAAACCGGACATCTGAGTCCCGGCCATGCCCCCTTCTTTGCGTAGGAGGAAGGCGCGCTTGAGTGGTTATAGCAGATGCAGAGTCTTCCGCTCTTAAGCTTCAGTGCTGAAATAGAGGAGTTGTTATTGGGAAGAACTGTCGGCTCGGGAACTGTCCAACTGTCTCCATAATCCATGGATTCACTCTTGTATATCCAGTCAGCTTCTCTTGAACGCATGAAGCATACTAGATGTCCCGGATTGTCATCCAGTTCTACAACATTCGGATGAACTCTTCCGTTTGATTTAGGAACATCAACCTTTCTCCAGGTCTTTCCCACATCATCCGAAATCCTGAATGCGCTCGGATCTCCCGCAAGTCCTGTTGCGGAATCTGTGCATATCCAGTTTCCATAGATCCATCTTCCGTTTGAAAGGATCTGAATAGGCTGTCTTGAAAAGGTTCCCTGCTCGGAAAATACGGTTTCCGGCTCACTCCAGGTACGTCCGTCATCCATGGAGACCTGCTTCTTTACAACAGCTGTGTACTGCATGTTGTCCTTACCGGGCTGTCGTCCAAGCTGAGAAGTGTACATACACCATATCTCACCGTTAGGAGCCAGGAAGAGCGATGGATTCTGGTCTGAAAAATCCTCTTCATTTGAAACATACACAGGCTCCTCCCATTTATCTGCACCCTTTGGCAGGCGGGAAACAACTACATTTATATCTGCGCCACCCTCATAGGTACCGGCAAACCAGCAGCAAAGCATGGTTCCTTCTTTTGTCTCCAGAAGTGCCGGAGCATGGGCTGTGGGCCATGGACCGGTAGGCAGCATCGCCTCTGTGAACTTCATCTCTGAATCATAGAACAACTGTCCGTCCGGTGTTAATACATCAAGTGTTTTTATGCTCATCACTTACTCCTTTTTTATAAGGTCACTCATTTGTAGTGTTATTATGAAGCTTTTTTAATATGAATGCAGGCTTACGGCAAGAAGTAATAGTTTCAATTTGAAACATTATACACGTAACGATGTATGTGCAGCAAAATAATGTTCTATTCCGAAACATATTCTTTCCTCGATTTCATCTCTTACCTTGTCAAACCCGATATCAGATATCATCCACTACCAAAAAACTGTCCCGGCTTAATACAAATCCGATACAAATATGGCTCGAACAGGGATCGGCTGAAGACTGGATGGGAATAGAACACGGACCGAATGGCAGCTTAATCATCCCTTTCAGTCTCCCATCTTTTCCAAATATCGCCACAGTGTAGTACGGCTGATCCCAAGCTGTCGTGCTGTTTTACTCTGATTTCCCTTGTTGTCCTTAAGTACCCGGGCGATAACATTCTTATTTATATCCTCAAGAGTCATCTTGGGAAGGGGCTGATTATCATCAATTGAAAAAACCGTTCCGTAAATATCCGTCGCCTGCTCCCTGTCCAGAATATTTGTTATGGTCTCATTTCTTATATATGGAGTGGAGGTCTGTATGGTGGCCTCTGTCATAACATGCTGGAACTGTCTGTAATTCTGAGGCCAGTTAAAATGTATGAGTGTTTCTATGGCCCCTGGTTCCAGTCCCACTATCTGTTTGCCAAGCTCCTCATTAAGTCGGCTGATGTAGAAATTGGCAAGCATGGGGATCTCTTCTGTTCTTTGTCTCAAGGGCGGAAGTCCTATTTTTACGCAGTAGAGTTTCCTTGTATAGTCATTGACCTTTTCCCGTCCCTCTGCATCCAGATTTTCGCTTGCGGAGAAAATAAGGCGGTTTCGTCTCTGGAGATTTGTATCCAGTATGGCTCCGAGAAGTCTTGTGTGTTTATCCTTGGGGATGCGGCCTATATTCATAAAGAAGATGGTATTGTCATTATCATTAAGAGGCGAATTATAATGATTAAGCAGGTACTCCCAGCCTCTGTCATCCATAACACTGCAGTCCACGGTTATGAGAGGATGATCCGACAGATTGCTCTTCATATAGATATGATCTGCAATAAGGTCCTTGCCGGTCCCTACCTCCGCCTGTATCATCACAGGATATCTACCGTTACTTATCTCCGGTATCCTGCTGCCAAGAAGTCCCATAGCGCCTGTAATACTGAAGAAGCTGCTGTAATATCTTTCCTCTGCCTCTTCTTTGTTCAAAAAGTTAATACCGTACTTTCCATTGGTAAGTGGGATCTTTGAGGCTGTGAAATAGAAGATCACATACTTTTTTTCGTTGTACTCCGCAGTTTCCGTTGTGACGGAATACAGGGTCTTTTCAATGCTTCTGAAGAATTTTCTGTCACCGGAATTAAGGACATTGCCGAGTTCCTTCCTCAGCATATCGATTATCTCCTGGGGGCAGTCCTCTCCCTCATTCCAGGTGGACAGATATACTGTGCCCTCCTCAGAAAGAACTATGGTATAGGAACCCTGATGCTCCATGATTCCACGCAGAAATCTGTTTTCCTCACGGATGGCGGCATAGCTTCGGCAGATATCCTCAGCATGACGGAATGCAGTCAGGATACTCTCACTGCCGGAAGTGATGAGAATAGAATTCATGTCCATACGGCGGGCTATGTTCTGAGTCACCATATCGCAGATGACCATGGTAATTCCACGATATTTCAGTCCCTCAAGGGCTGAAGCCGCTTCTCTCTCATTCTTTATGGTGATTATCTCCCTGTTGTCCTTTAAAAGATCGCAGAGGGTATGGGCTGTTTCAGTGATATTTCTGAATCCCACTATGGCATATTCCTCATGATAGTTGTCCGCCAGTCTCATGGCACGAAGAACATCATAGACCGACATGGATATCTCAACTACAGGGATACTGGTGATTTCGGAAATCATCTTTGAAGTACCGCCTCTTGATATTATTACATCGTATTGATCCTTGTAGTGTTCCTTAACCAGCTCTACGCCCACCTCCAGATCTCCGGTAAAGGCATGAAGTTCTATATTCTCCATACCCTCCGCAAGATTCTCCATGGATTTTCTAAGGGCATCGTAGGGCGCAATTCCTAAAATCTTATACTGCATAGCCATATCTCCAGTTCATGTAATGTTCTATATTGTAACATTTTTATGGTATATTATAAATATGTTTCAATATTAATCAGTAATAAAAAAGACAGAAGCCTGTAAAAGCCTCTGCCTGATCATCTATCACTATATTCTATTCTCTATAAGGTTTTACAAATCCGGCAGAGAAAAATGTCCCTCTCGATTCCGCGTGACCCTCAAATACATACTCATACCTGCAGGGTATGTGTTTCATAGCTATATCACGAAAACTTCACCCTGCTTCGGATTTTTAATAAATAGCCGAAACCGTCTTTGAACCACGCTCCCTGGAAAATCTTCTCACAAATTCCCACGCCTCTCTTGTGTCTCCGGAACGCATACCGTAGGGCCTGTCTCCGTAAAGCTTGTAGCCGACTAAGCTGTTTTCTGCGATCTCATCACCTATGGTCTTTTGATCTTCTTCCACTCCGTTTCCTGCAGCAAGTCTTAAGGTCTCTACTTCTCTCTCATAATCCCTGATCGTCTCCCGGGATATATCTCCCCCTGCGGCGATCCACACCGGCATCTCTACAGCTTTACCTAAAAAATCCTGTGACGACAATTCCGAAAACTGTCTTAAAGAGCCTGTCACCTGTTCATCCTGAGCAGTCACTGAAAACCATCTCTTCTGAAACTTATTCCATAGAATGGCTGCCGTAAAGTCCTTTGGAAACAATGCTGCCACCCGGTCTGCAAACTCCGCTCCCTGCCCGTTTCCGCTCAGGTATACCTTTTTAAGATCCACACTGTAGTCCTTACTGAGTCTCTTCAATATCTCCGGTATCACCTGATGGTCTCTTGCCATATTCCAGCTATTTCCCGGACAGTCAGGCATCACCACCATGAATTCCCTGCATTCGTCAGCAAGCTCCTCCCAACCGTTTTTCTCGCACTCCAGAGAAGCCGGAACACCTTCCTCATGAATAGAAAAGACCACAGAAAGCCCCTCTGCTTCCTCGGGATTCATTCCCATGGGAAGGTAAACCACATAATGGTACATATTGCTTCCGACCTCCACAGAGCCATGCCAGTAGTAGCGGGAAGCGGGATTGTTCTGTTCTGCCGGAGTTCTGTAAAAGTCCTCCTGTCCGGTCCTGTACTGAAGCGTCCCGTCGGGAGCATTGTCCCATCTTGCCACATGATTGAAAAAATGATGCATCAGAAAATCCGAAATGTAGGGATCATGTCCTGTCATGATATGATCTTCCTGTACATAGGGAGCAAAATTCTCTGTTCCTCTGACGAAGCTGTCCTCCGGTGCATCTGAAATGGTCTTCCTGAAGTAACTGGCCGTTTCACCATGGTCATTGTCTTTTCCAAGCAGGAAAAGGCAGCTCGGGACCTCTTTGTTCTTTCTCCTGTAATCATCTGAACAATTGTCCTGGAACCAGTGATCTGTATCCATTTCTCCCGCACTGAAATCATGAGCCCGGCCATCTATAAGAGCAGTTCCCGCAAACATATTGGGATGCTTCACCAGCACATCCCCCGCATAGTCTGCGCCTTCTCCATAGCCCACCATATAGATAAGCGACTCCCAGGGCCATAACTTGTCAACAACTCCCCTGAATTTTGAGTCTTCAGATGGTTCAAAGGTCTTTCTAACCTTCAGGAAATGATCCTTTAAAAGATCCCTGCTTTCCTTTCTGTAATCCCGTATAAGCGGCACCAGAAGAATGCCCCCGTCTCTCTCTGCCTGATCCCTCCATCCTGTTTTAACCGAAAACTCCTCTGCATGTTCCGTAGTATCCGCATACTCTGATGGAGCTAAAAGAAATATGGTTTTAACAGGATCAAAGCCTGCTTTTGGAGAAATATATGTATAAAACTTTGATGTCATCTCTTTACCACCACGAGCCCATTCTATCAGCACCGGCCCATTAAACACTTTTCGTCCTTTTGCTATTCAAAAGGACTGCTTTATTCATGTTCAGGCGTGTCACATATTTCCAAATCATTGTGCCGATACCTGATTTGGTACTTTTACCCCTGTATTATCAAAATGGCTGTCTCAATGGATGCAGCACTGTGCATTCATGGGACAGCCATGGTTTATTTACATTACCTGCTGGTAAATCTTACGAGCATCATCCTTTTCAACATGCTTCATATTGTTTACCAAAAGTCTCTGCTGCTGAAGTCCTGCTTCCACCAGCCATTCCAAATCCTCTGCCTGTACTCCAAACTCCTTAAGATCTGAAGGAATCTCAAGATGCTTTACTATCTCATCCATCCAGTTGATAAGCGCCTCAGACTTTTCATCTACTGTGCTTAAACGCTTGTCGCCATGGTATGCCTGATCCCAGGCTGTTGCGAGTCTCTCTCTGAACTTTGGATCCTCTGCATTCATCTTCATAACAGGAATGAGAAGCATTGCGTTTGATACACCATGAGCGATATGATACTTTCCGCCGAGAGGATAGCTGAGAGCGTGAACGGCTGTTGTTCCTGATGCTGTGATGGCTACACCACCGTAGAAAGCTGCGATCTGCATGTTGTTCTTTGCCTCAAGAGCAGTAGGATCATCACAGGCCTTCACGATGTTGTTCATGATGATATCAAAGCCCTGAAGAGCAAATGTGTCGGAAAATGCATTGCACTTGTTGGAAGTGAAGCACTCGATACAGTGGCACATTGCATCAACACCTGTAGCTGCCGCGATCTTTCTCGGAAGATTCTTGATAAGGCGTGCATCAAGGATAACAAAATCTGACATCATGTTATCATTAACGATACCGATCTTTACTTCCTTCTCAGGAACGCCAACGATGGCGTTTGGTGTACACTCTGCACCGGTGCCGGCTGTTGTTGGAATAGTAAGTATCTGTAAGCACTTCTTTGCTCTCTTGGGATCATCAAGAAGCTCCTTTACCCCGTACTCATCTGTAACAAGAACAGATGCGAGCTTTGCCGTATCCATTACGGAACCGCCACCGCAGGCTACGATAAAATCATATCCCTTGCCCTTAAACTGGTCGATAACCGCCTGTACTGCCTGATAGCTTGGCTCAGCAGGAAAATCATCATAGATATCGTACTGAACTCCTGCCTTCTTCAACTCCTCCTCGACAAAATCGAAAAGTCCAAGACTTCTCAATCCCTTATCTGTAAATGCTGCAACCTTCTTGGCTCCGGTTCCCTTAAGGATCTCAGGGATGTTCTCCATTGCATCTGTTCCGCTGTATACAGCCTTTGGTAATTTCAAATTATATTTTTCAAGTGCCATTTTTTCCTCCTCCGGGTCATACGCCGGCCCAATCCATTAGGCCCGGGGTATACCCCTCAATCTTTTCTGTATTTTTTTGAGCAGATCAATACTCAAACTGTCTTCAACTACTGATTCTTCCGATACCTTAGTTAGCGTGTTTTTCCAGCCATTCCAAAACTCTTGTCAACTGATCTACTGTTCCGAAAGCACCGGATTTTGTTATGAGATAATTCCTGCCGTGCTCCGTTTTATAAAAGGAGAGTACCAGTCCCGGATCTATCTCCTTAATGGGACTGAGCATCTGCACACCCTTATTTCTTATGAATCCCTGAAGGGTATCCCCTCCTATGATCATGAGAGCTCTGTCCGGAAATGTTTCCTGTAGCTTTCTTGCAAGCTGTCCCATGTTTGAAGCGATCACGTGGGCTATCTCATCGGGTGATGTAACAAGAGCCTCATCATATTCTCCCAGTGTGTCAACTATGACCACCTGTCTGTCACCCGCTTCTGTTTCCAGATAGTCGGTAAATTTCTCTTTTTCCGAATCACTCCAAAGGTTTTTAAGTATCCTGTTCATGGGAACATGTGCTCTGAAGGCTCCATGCTCCTCAGCATATTTCAACTGGTCATAGGTTATCTGATTCACAGATCCCGACAACACTATCAACTTTTTTCCAAGAGTAGAAAATATGAACTTCTCAGTCTTATTTTCTTCCTCCGTTTCCATCGGAAAAACCTCCAGGAACCCTGCACAGCCTCCGGTCAGATCCAGATCATCCTGCAAAAGAAGCTCCTGTGAAATACGTTTCAGATCTTCACCCGTCTCTGCGTCATAAACAAGAATCCCTTCTTTTTTAAGACTTTCGGAATAGCTTACAGTTACAGGAACATCACTGCTCAAATGAATGATTTCATCTACCCTGCTCACTGTTATAGGATTGATAGGATCATTTGCAAAAATGCTCTCTGCCACAGGCTTTCCGTTTACATACTGGATGCCTCCGATAGTCTTTCTGTCTACCGCAGGATAAGCGGGAATGAAATTCAGATGATCCTTTCCGCTTGCTTCAAGTACTGCAGCCAGTTCGCTGCCCACATTACCCCTGAGGCCTGAATCCGTTTTTTTGTATATTCTGTTAATGCCTCGTTTCTTAGCTTCATGAACCAGCCTTGAAACTGTCTCTGCGGCTTTCTCCGGTGAAACATGTCTTGTCTCGGTATCGATCACGATGGCATCTATAGATGTATCCTCAGGAAACGCAACACTCTGGTTGGTCAGGATAACTACACGGGCGCCCTTCAGCGAAATCTGCACTCCGGAATCCAATGCCCCTGTCAAGTCATCGGCAAGAATCAGGAGACGATGTTTTTTCATTTCCTATCCTTTCCCACACCTAAGACCTGATGACCGGCCGTAACTCTTACGGCCGACCATCTATTTCAATCAAGGTATGTTGTCCCCTAAAATTTACTGTGCCGAATTCTCTGTTTTTACAAGATTCTCTGATGAGACTTCATGATTTCCTGAAGCCTTTGCATCTCTTGCATTTAAGAGCAGTGCAACAATACCGATTGCAAGTCCGCCAAGAGTAGTTACTGTTTCAGGAATGATAAATCCAAGTGCAGCTACAAAACAGAGAGCTCTCTGCCAAGCCTTCATATTGGTCTTGAAGAAACCTGCAACGCAAATACCCAGGAAGTAAGTACCAACAAGAAGCTGTACGCCACCGATGATGATCTCTACAAGAGTGCCCTCCAGAAGAACTGCAGGATTGTAAACAAATACGAAAGGAACCATGAAACCAACAAGTGCGAAAAGCATTCCTCTGAGACCTGTCTTCATGGCATCTGCATCTGCGATACCTGCCGCGGTGTAGCTGGCTACACAAACAGGAGGTGTGATCTGAGCCATGATTCCATAGTAGAATACGAACATGTTAGCGCAAAGTGCATCAACTCCAAGTGATCTGATAACAGGAACGAAAAGGATAACACCTACAAGGTAAGCAGCAACTGTAGGAAGTGCCATACCGAGAAGCATACATCCAACCATGGCGATAAGCATTGCAAGGAAAAGATAATCTGTTCCGAGAGCTCCGATAACGCTTGAAAGGTTTGTAGCAAGGGATGTCTGTCCTGTAACTACATTGATGATGATACCGCAGGCAGCCGTAGGGATAGCGATCTCTGCAGCCTGCTTTGCTCCTGCCATACAGCACTGGGCAAGGCCCTTAACATCTACAAAGTTCTTTTTATTATTAACGAAGTAGCTGACAACATTAAGGATGAGGCATGAGAAGATACCGATCATACCTGAACGCATCAAAGATGATCCTCTGATGATTGAAACTACAAGAAGTATTACAGGAAGAAGAAGATAGAGTCTTGGAAGGATAGGATCCTGAACATCGATCTTTGCATCCTCAGCACCGCCGACCTGCACAAATCTTCTCTTTGCAAGACGATCAACTACAACGAATACTCCAAAATAGTATGCTACTGCAGGAAGTATAGCTGCAGAGGCTACACGGAAATAACTGATACCAAGCATCTCTGCCATGATGAAGGCGCCTACACCCATGATAGGAGGCATTACCTGGCCGCCTGTTGAAGCTACCGCCTCGATGGCACCGGCCTCTTCAGGCTGATAACCGATCTTCTTCATCATAGGGATAGTCATAACACCGGTGGTGGAAACATTGGCAACGGCTGAACCTGAAACCATGCCCATAAGTCCGGATGAGATAACGGCTGCCTTTGCAGGACCGCCTGATGACTGGTTGGAGAACTTCATACCGATATCGATGAGAAGCTGTCCGCCACCGCACTCACTGAAGAATACTCCGAATACGATGAAGTAGAAAAGAGAGTTTGCTGATGTATAGAGCGGTGTACCGAATACGCCGGCCTCTGTCATAGTCATACCGATGGTGAACTGGTCAAGCATCTGCTTAAATGCTTTTCCCTTTGTAAAAAGAATGCCGGGAAGGTATGGTGCTGTCCAGGCATAAAGAATAAATACAAGGATAAATCCGAAAAGGATGGTACCCAGGGTTCTGCGTACTGCTTCAAGCAAAAGAACAATTGTGACAACCATTACTACCTTATCAAGAGTAGTAACCGGATCGATGAACTGAACGAAGTCTCTGAGTCTTGGATACTGTGTTGCTGTATACCATAAAAGAAGGATAATGCCTGCAAATGCAAAGATGTCGATCACATTTAGGAATGCATACTTGTTAAGTACCTTGGGATCAACTTCCTTTCCTTCCGCCTCTGCCTGTTTAGTTACTTTTTTTCTGTACTTTCCGTCAGACGGGCAATACAGATAAACCATTGCCAATGCGAATACAAGATGGATCGGGCTCTGCAGCATAGGTGTAAGCTGCTTTACAAGAGCGATGTACATCTGGAATGCGAAGAAGCAGATGGTAACAAAAATCATCGCAATTCTTCTTGGGCTTAAAGCCTTTTTTACTTCTGCCATTTTCATTTCCTCTTTATTTCTTTGAAAGTGTCACGAAGCACGAAGTGCATAGCAGTCCGTACTTTTTGTTTTTTTATGAGTGTTAAACTCACACCCACTTACAATGCACTTCGTTTAGGTGCATAAAATACATTTATTCAGCGAGTTCTTCTTTTTCTGTAGCAGAGGCAGCAGATTTCGCTCTGCTGCCTCCATAATAAACGTTCTTTATATGAACATTATCCTACCTTGTAGCCCATCTCCTCATAGTACTTCTTAGCACCCGGGTGAAGAGGACATCCTGTCTTACCCATTGTGCCTGCATCCTGAGGATCGAAGTAAGCCATAGCAGCTACTGCATCACCAAGCTCAGCCTCATGCTCACAGATTGCCTTTGTGAGTGCATAAGCAACGTCGTCATCCATAGTTGATGAAACAAGTACGTTCTGCTGAGAACCAACAGTCTTGATCTCTGTTGTCTGTCCGTTCCATGTATTAGGAGCAACTGTTACTTCCTCATAACCCATCTCTACAAGCTTTGCGATAGTCTCATCAGAAAGCTGAACGTCTACCATGTCATGTGTAAGGCAAAGCTCTGTTGTGTTTGACTGACCTGCACCGATGTGGTCGATGGTCATGTCGTAAAGGTCATCCTGAAGTCCTGACTTGATAGCGTCACCGCCGGTCTTCTCAACTGTACCGCCCCATGAAACGATATCATCAAGTGTAAGTCCGAATGCCTTAAGAAGATATTCAGCAGAAAGCTCACCGAAAGTTCCGTTCTTCTTGATAACGAGCTTTACAGGATACTTCTTCTCGATAAGCTCTTCAACTGTGCTTATTCCTGTCTCATCTACAAACTTCTTTGTGAACATTACGTTCATGAAATCATGACCAAGTCCGCCGCCGAGACATGCAATTTCCTTTGTTGGCTCGTTTCCGAGGATTCCTTCTTCATATGAAAGCTTTGAAGGAACTGCATTGGCAGCAACGATATCACACTGTGCGCCGCCATTTACGATAACAGGAGCACCTACGCCTCCCGGAGATGTTGTTGTGATGTTGATGGATGATCCCTCTGGAAGCTCCTTTAACATAACTGTCTGTAAAGCTGTTGCATAGTTATAAGCAGCAGTACCAACTTCCTGTGCCGCAAAAGTAAGTGTTACAGGCTTGTCAAGAGTTGTACCGCCTGCTGCCTCTTCCTTCTTCTCTTCTGCCGCCTTTGTCTCTGCCTTGGCTGCCTCTGTTGATGCTGCGGTTGCTGCTGCAGTTGTTGTGTTTGATCCTGTTGATGAAGATCCACAAGCTGCCAATGATGCAACCATCATTGCTGCCATACCAAGTGCAAATAATCTTTTTTTCATTTTATACCCTCCTTAGGTAACTCGTTTTTCTTAACTGTAATTGATTATATCGGAGGGACAGCCATTAGAAAACTTTTGCAGAAAATAATATGTTGCATTATAGAACACTTATGTATTCATGTTCCATGCAACCACCATATATGTTTCATATTAGAACATTTTTAACCTTTTTAGACAGGTTTTACCTGTACACAGCACCGGTTTTCAAAGTGTTTAAGGTCAGTTTTTTCCAAAACACGAAAAAGAGCCTCAGGAAATCCCTCCTGAAGCCCTTTAATACGCCACAAAACAATATTAATCCTCTATGCCATTCAATCCGAAAGGACCAATAGTTCATATGGCCGTAATTTTATACTTCT
Organism: Lachnospiraceae bacterium JC7; assembly: GCA_000513555.1. Lineage (GTDB taxonomy): Bacteria > Bacillota > Clostridia > Lachnospirales > Lachnospiraceae > Oribacterium. The sequence goes on along the minus strand of ALYD01000017.1, from coordinate 33,983 downwards.
TTCACGCATTATATTATCAGAAATATCAAATACCTGAGCCCCCGGTTCTTCTTCCTTATAATTACCGAGCACAAACTTTAGCCCTTTACATTCCTCCGCCTGTACTTTAGAAAGCTTCACAGACACCTCGTTCTCCGACATATTGCCGTACACAAGCATTTTCCTGTTTCCAAGTGTTCTTTTATAGCATATGACCTCTTCCGGCACCTCAGTATCAAAGCTGATGTCTCCATCTGAAATAACCGGCATTTCCTTACGCATCGAAATAAGCTTCTTATAGAAGTTAAGTATGGAATCCTCGTCCTGAAGCTGAGCCTCTACAGTCACTTCATCACTGCATGCCGGCACTTTGATCCATGGAGTTCCCTCTGTAAATCCAAAGTTTTCACCTTTATTCCACTGCATGGGAGTACGTCCGTTATCTCTGGATCTTTCGTCTATGACCTTCAGAGCCTCCTCAGCTGACATACCTCTTGATTTCAGTATCTCATAGTAGTTAAGACTCTCCACATCCCGGTAGTCACTGATACTTCCGTAGTGAGCATTGAGCATCCCTATCTCCTCTCCCTGATAAACATAGGGCGTGCCTCTCATGAGGTGAAGTATTCCGGCGAACAGCTTTCCGGACTGTTTCCAGTATTTCTTTTCGTCCCCAAAGCGGGAAATGGTTCTCGGCTGATCGTGGTTCGTCCAGAACACAGCATTCCATCCGCCCCCCGCAGCCATTCCCTCCTGCCAGGTCTTAAGCAAATTTTTAAGCTCCATCATGTCTACGGGCTTCAGAGCCCACTTATCTCCGTTTTTGTAATCGACCTTCAGATGATGGAAACTGAAGGCCATGGAGAGCTCCTCTTCCTTCGGATTCGAATATCTGATGCAGTTATCTATGGTCGTAGAGGACATCTCTCCTACGGTTATCATGTCCCTGATTCCGGTATCACGAACCAGTTCCTTTAGATACTCATGCACGAGAGGTCCGTCAGTGTAAAAGCGTCTTCCGTCTCCCTCTGTATCATCCTCCAGAATATCAGGTTTTGAAATCAGATTTATAACATCGAATCTGAAGCCGTTCACACCCTTTTCCTTCCAGAATCTGATGATATCCTTCAGCTCTTCCCGGACCTTCTTATTGTTCCAGTTAAGGTCTGCCTGAGTCACATCAAAAAGGTGAAGATACCATTTTCCCAAAGATTCCACATATTCCCATGCACTTCCTCCGAACTTGGATTCCCAGTTGGTAGGCGGCGCATCCGCTGTACCCTCAACGAAGATATAGTAGTCCTGATAGTCCTTATCACCGGAGAGGGCACGCCTGAACCATTCATGTTCTGTGGAAGTATGGTTGAACACCATGTCCAGCATGATGCCTATTCCCTTTTCATGGGCCTTCCTTGAAAGCTCTTCGAAATCAGCCATGGTTCCAAAACGCTCATCAATATTCCGGTAATCCGCGATGTCATAGCCATTATCCCGCTGAGGCGAAACAAAAAACGGAGTTATCCATATATAGTCTATACCCAACTCCCTAAGGTAATCCAAACGGGCTGTGATTCCCCTGAGATCCCCTATTCCGTCTCCATCCGTATCATAAAAAGATCTCGGATATATCTGATAAACTACCTTGTCTCCGAATGATGACATTTAATTTCCTCCAACTACTACTGCAATGACCGTATCCTTCTTGCCTGCTGCTGCAATGGCCTTTCTGCTGAATGAAAGCAGCGGTTCTCCGGCCTTTACCAGCTGGTCCTTCTTAACGAGATATCTGAATCCTGTTCCCTTCATTTCAACCGTATCGATACCCACATGGATAAGAACATCCCTTCCGTCATCCATAGTCATGCCTATAGCATGCTTGCTGTCATCCATGGTCACTGTGACCTTGCCGTTTCCCGGCGCATAAACAGTCTCACCTGTAGGTCTGATTCCTATTCCGTCTCCCATGAGTTTCTGTGAAAATACATCATCCTCCACATTCTCGATAGGGATAACAGTACCCTCAGCCACTCTGGAAAGGTCAAAGGTTCCGGTGCTTTCCTGTGCCAATGTCTCTGCCTCTGCCACATCATCACCGTAAAGATCCGAAGCCGTAAGCTTTTTCTTTCCTACCACTACTGTGAGGCAGAAAGGTACAGCTATGGCAACCAACATGGCCAGTGCAAATATGCCCATGTATCTTGTCTGGATGGAAAGGATTCCCGGGATTCCGCCGACACCGATGGAATTGGCCATTACTCCGCTTCCTACGGAGATAACTGCAGCTATACAGGAACCTATCATAGCACTGAAAAACGGGAATCCGTACTTCAGGTTAACACCGAACATGGCAGGCTCTGTAACGCCAAGGTAGCAGGATATACATGCAGGAATGGATACTTCCTGTGTCTTTGCATTTTTCTTCTGAAGATATATCATTCCGAGAACAGCCGAACCCTGAGCGATGTTTGAAAGTGCGATCATAGGCCAGAGGATGGTACCTCCGAAATCAGCCACAAGCTGAGTGTCGATAGCATTGGTCATATGGTGAAGTCCCGTGATAACAAGAGGAGCATAAAGGAATCCGAAGAAGCCTGCGAAGAGCCAGTTCACTGTACTTGTAAGTCCTGCGTGAACTCCTGCTGAGATCCATGAACCTATCTTCCAGCCTATAGGACCAAGTACGAAGTGGGATGCCATAACGGCAAGAAGTAATGAGAAGAAAGGCACCACTATCATTGAGATGACCTTGGGACAGATCTTATTGAAGAACTTCTCAAGGAATACGAGGCAGAAGCCTGCAAGGATAGCCGGAATTACCTGTGCCTGATAACCGATCATATTTACCTGTGCAAATCCGAAATCCCACTTGGGAATCGCATCTGCCGCAGCTCCCGCAACACCGTAGGCATTGAGCAGCTGACCTGAAACAAGAGTACATCCGAGAACTATACCAAGTATCTGTGTGGTTCCCATCTTCTTGGTTATGGACCAGCAGATACCTACAGGAAGCATGTGGAATATAGCTTCGCCTATGAGCCAGAGAAAGCTGTGAACTCCGGCCCAGAATACTGACTGGGATACTATGGTTCCGTTTCCAAAATCAATTTCACCGATTACATTTCTGAAGCCTAAGATGAGACCTCCAACTACCAGAGCGGGGATGATAGGTGCAAATATCTCCGCTATGGACGCCATGATCTGCTGCAGGAGGTTCTGATTCTGTTTAGCCTGCTTTTTTACCTGTTCCTTGCTGACACCTTCGATACCGGAAACGGCAGTGAAGTCATTGTAAAACTCCTGAACCTCCTGTCCGATGATGACCTGGAACTGTCCTGCCTGTGTGAATGTTCCTTTCACGCCCTTGATCTTTTCGATACCCGGAACATCTGCCTTTGAAGGATCGTTTAATACAAATCGCATTCTGGTTACGCAGTGAGATACAGCCGCGATGTTGCTTTTTCCGCCCACCAGATTCAGCAACTGCTCACTTTCTTCTGTGAATTTTCCCATAACTTTCTCCTTTTAAAACACATAACTCGTTATAGCTGTTTAAACAGCTCCTGAGCATGTTATACCATACCTGTTTAAACAGGTCAACGGTTTTCAGGAAATAAAAATATCTTTTATTTGGCGGTAGTAACAGCACGGCGACCCACTGTATTGAAAGTACATCTCATACGAAAAATCCTCCCTGAACGTACGCTTGAGACGTTCGTTCAGGGAGGATTTTTCAAATAACTATTTCGTTTTTCGTACTGCTGTATCCATGAAGCAGAAATACTCAGGCACATGTCTTGACTGGGTGTATTCAAACATCAGTCCCATTCCGTTAAAGGTCTGACTGGTCACTACCGCAAGGCAATTATAGTCCCCAAGGCTCAGGCACTTTTCATCCACCTGTGTCGCCCGCTCCACTGTCATCCTTCTTTTACTCATGGCGATATCCATATGGAGCTCATTCTCTATGTAATCATAAATCGACTTCCCGGCTATTTCTTCGGTGATTCCCGGGACTAAAGACCTGTCAAACATATTGATGTCCAGAATACAGGGCTTACCGTCAAGCTTTCTAAGGCGCTGTATGTAGTAAAGCTCAGTACCTTCAGGAAATCCTGTTCTTTTAGCCACCCTTTTGTCTGCGGTTATTTCCGCAAACATCACGACCTCCGTAGTGGCATTGAGCCTGTTCCTGAATGCAGTTTCCTGAAAAGTCTCGATGCCTCCTATTATGAAGCTGGCTTTTCCTGCCGGCTGATATATCACCCTGACACCCACTCCGTTTATGGCCTGTACATAACCTATGTCACCTAACTGCTTCAGGGCTCTCCGAACTGTATTTCTGGAACAGTCATATGTGACAACCAGCGCGCTCTCAGGTGGCAGAATGCTCTGATACGGGTACTCCTCCGATTCTATCCTGTCTTTTAAATCTCTGTATATGCTCTCGTACTTTGCCTTAGCCATTATCTTACTTCCGAAACTCCATCCTATTAAAACCGGGCACACCCTCAGGATTCCTTTCTGTGGGTAAACGGCAGGAAACACCTCCCCGCCGGAAGCCTCCCGGATTCCAGTATATTTTAGCACACCATCCCTCATCTCCGTAATGGTTCATTTTAATCTTTCATATACCAAAGGTTACGCAGGCTAACCGGTCAGTAATTTCTGTTTTCATATATAATGAAAATCAACATTCCTTCGGAGGTTAAAATGGGATCACTATTACTGGCTGTCATTTATTTAATATTCATAAGTCTGGGACTGCCGGATTCCCTTCTTGGATCCGGGTGGCCAAAGATGCAGATGGTATTTGATGTTCCATCATCCTATGCCGGATATGTCTCCATGACCATATGCTTCATGACCATTATTTCTGCGCTCATAAGTCCGGGAATAATCAGAAAGATACACACAAAATGGATAGTTATCGCATCCATTATCCTGACCATCCTGGGCCTGCTGGGATTTTCATTCTCAAGACATTTTTTCCTGCTGTTCTTATTTGCCGTCCCTTACGGTCTCGGAGCCGGAGCCATAGATGCATCTGTGAATCACTATGTGGCCAGTAATTATTCCGGTTCTGTCATGAATTTTCTTCACTGTTTTTACGGCGTAGGAGCAGTCATAAGCCCTTCCATCATGGCCCTGGCTCTCAGGTATGCCAGATGGAATGAAGGTTACAGATGGACTGCATACTTACAGATCGGGATACTGTTGGTATGTGTCCTGTCTTTACCTTTATGGGATAACAGAACCACCCATACTAATGATGAAATATCCGAAAGTCCGGGAATAATCGAGACCCTGAAGGTTCCGGGTGTCAGCCTTACCCTGATCGCCTTTTTTGCGTACTGTTCAGGTGAAGCCACATGCTTTCTCTGGACACCGAGTTATTTTGCCGGGACGAGGCCAGAGCTCAGTGATGAAGTCATAGCCTCCTATGGCTCACTTATCTTCGGAGGCCTGATGCTGGGAAGACTTATTTCGGGCTTCATTTCAAATCACTTAGGCGACAGGAAACTTATCAGGATAGGAATCATCATTGAGCTCATAGGCATTGGACTCGTTGGTATGCCTAATTCATCACACATACCAGCGGTCGTCGGCTTTGTAGTCATCGGCACCGGAATGGGCCCTGTGTATCCTTCCATACAGCACATGGCTCCCCATAATTTTGGAAAACGCCATAGTGCGTCAGTCATTGGCCTTCAGATGGCATCTGCATATGTAGGCAGCACCTTTATGCCCATGGCATTCGGACATATCCAGGAAAACATGGGCATCAGGATAATGCCTGCCTATCTTCTGCTGTTCGCTCTTTTAAATCTCGGATTGCTGGAGACGGCTTATAAAGTCATAAAACCGCATGAAGCGCCTCTTCTCTCCGGCTGATATACCTGATGGATCTGCATTAGCCGCTCTGTGCCAACAAAGTCTCACTATTTACGGATGCTTAGATCATCATCCAGCCAGGTCACTTCATCATCTATCTCAACGCTGAATAGCCTTGACATATCCTCGGGATACTTGTTCTGATGGAACTTGAATAGCATCTTTCCTTCCTCAGCTTCACCCAGTATCTCTATTTTCCCGCGAGGATGGCTCATGGCATATCTCACGCTTTTTCCTATACCGTTCTGCAGAGCCTTTGCCTCATCCACTATCTTTACTCCCTTTCTCAAAGGAACCTGAAAATGTCCCTTTACGCCGGTAACCGGACGGCACTGGAAGATATAATAGGGCACCACTTCCATCCTGGTCAGTCCCTGAAGCAGTTCTCCCAAAACCTCCGGGTCATCATTGACACCGTGAAGCAGTACAGTCTGATTTCTCACCTGTATACCCCGGCTCCGGAGCGCCTTAACAGCACGAATGGATTCATTAGTGATTTCCCGTGGATGATTAAACTGGGTGATGACGTACAGAGGCTTCACCCCGGCATACTGTGACAACAGTTCAAGAAGCTCTTCATCCTCATATATCCTCTGAGGAAAGGTCACGGGCACTCTGGAGCCGAATCTGATAAAATCAAGATTTTCATTGGCAGAAAATTCCTTCAGATAGCGGCCAATGATCGCATTGGGATTCATCAGTGCGTCTCCGCCTGTAATGAGTACATTTGTGATTTCCGGATGAGCATGTACATATTCCGCCGCTTCATCCACCTTCTTGTTAAGCTCAGCATCCGATAGTCCCACAAGACGCTTCCGAAAACAATGCCTGCAATACATGGCACAGACATTGGTTGACAGGATCAATGCTGTCTGCCTGTACTTATGCTGTACTCCCTCCCACTTGGTATTTTCACTTTCTCCGCTGGTGTCGAAGCTTCCTTCCTGCAAAAGTTCTTCTTCTGACGGAATACACATCTTCGCGATTGGGTCTTCCGGATCATTTATGTCGATCAGTGAAAAATAGTAGGGTGTGATCATCATCGGATACCGTGAAATGATCTTCCGGTATTTGTCCCGTTCCGTGTCAGGAAGTTTAAGCGCATCGCACAGTTGTTCTGCTGTTGTGATAAAGTTCTTGCATTCTTTCTGCCATTCCATATCATACCCCTTCCTACTAAAATTCTTAGTCTTTGTCACGAATCAAAGCTTCATCATAGCCGAGATGGCTATATTAAAAACTTGATATTTTTATATAAAAATAATATCCGATAGGGAGTAATATGGTCAATTAAATAAAATCCATGTCATTTTACATAAGCCTGTAAACGAATCAAAAAAAGACTTTTCTCGGATTTTGATCCAAAGAAAAGTCTTTCCTCAATTATATTTTATCCAAGAATCCATCTAACCAGTCTGAGATGATGGATGATAACTATCCCAATATCCATGAAAATATGCGCTATCAACGTCGATACAAGCACACCGTTTGACTTCCAGAGAAACCCGCTACTGAACCCATACCAGATGGTGAACCCCGAATAACCTATCATCAAAAACAGTATCGGCAGATTTTTCCAGATACTGCTGATATCTCCTCTGAAATTCTCCCATGTTACATCAAAATAGAACAGTCTGCCGATAACCATCATTACAAAATAAATGATGATGCTTCCGTAATTCGGACTTTGGTAGATAAAGCAAATATACACAAGTATCAGTATGACATATATGGAACTCAGAAGCCTTATTCCGGCTCGTTGTTTTGCATCTATATATCTCAGTCTCACAAGCAGCCGGTCAAAAATTCGATTAAGTATCATGGAAACTACAAGAAATAGCACCAGTATCCAATCCTTGTAGGTATCCCATATTATATGTACTTCCCTTAGATTGATACGATCATTGATAATGTAGTACAGACTGAGCAACAGCAGCATAGCAGTACTTGCAAAAGCCATCTCATAAAAAGATTCTATAAAAGCAAAGGGCCGTATGTCAATTTGACGCCGCAATAAATGCTGATGCTTTCTTGACCGGCTTCTGAAGTGTCGTGACCGCCGCCCATCCATGCTCAGGTCATCATCTTCAGAGTATACATCATCCTCATATACGCTTTCCGGATCATAAATATCCATATCTGATTCGTCTATATACTCTCCCTCAGAGTTCTTCCTGTCCAGCTCTTTTCTGATCCTTGCAATAATAAGGATTATGCCCATAACAACCAGAAGGGCTGCAAAGCATATCAAAAAGTAGGGGACAGCTTTCTCCATATCAAAATAATGTTCTGCATATTCCTGAAATTCCATAAATCTCTCTTTTAATCATTTATATGATATGAGCGTCACAAGTATTTGCCGCTCATTCCCAAGCACACCGATTATAAAATACTAACATAATTCTTTATGGCACTCAATTATGCCTCAGTAAAACGCAAAAGAGCCTCAGGATTTTTCCTGAGGCTCTTGAGAAGCGCGAGTAAGGGGGCGCTATGTGCCCTTTGGCACATGCTTAGCGCCGACCGAGCCGGCAGGCGAGACGAACCCCTGGGTTCGATCCCTGTCGAACGCGAAAGCTCCCAGAGGATTTCCTCTGGGAGCTGAGAAGCGCGAGACGGGGATCGAACCCGCGATCTTCGCCTTGGCAAGGCGACGTAGTACCACTCTACTACTCGCGCACTATTAATGTTCGTTCAACTTTCATTTCTGTGAAGAACGAAAACATTATACAAAAGATGAAGAGAAACAGTGTGAATGTTATCGCTGAAACCAACATCTTGGAGTGCCCAGAACCGGAATCGAACCAGTGACACGAGGATTTTCAGTCCTCTGCTCTACCAACTGAGCTATCTGGGCATCAGAGCGGGTGATGGGAATCGAACCCACATGTTCAGCTTGGAAGGCTGACATTCTACCATTGAACTACACCCGCAAAGGCTTTTCGCGAACCGCTTATCGGTGACGCGAGTGTTATACTACACTACTGAAAAGCCTTTGTCAACAAAAAATATAATTTTTTTGTATAAGTCCGCACCGGGCACCGAATTCCGGCCGGGTGCAAAATACTATGAACAGCCATCATGAGACTTATTAGCCTCACCACCCGGCTGAACTGTTACTCAGCATCATCATATGCTCCACGCTGCACCCTGAGTCTGAAGTTCCAGCATATGCCCGAAGATGCTGTTCCTGTCGTTCTTAAGCTTCACAGGATCTCCTTCCTCAGCCACACGACCGTCCTTCAGTACCACTACCTTGTCAGCCTTCTCCACGGTTCTCATTCTGTGGGCGATGACAAGCACAGTCCTGTTTCTCAGGAGCCGTGACAAAGCCCCCTGAACCTTGGTCTCATTCTCAACATCAAGTGAAGCTGTTGCTTCATCCAGAAGCACGATAGGCGCATCCTTGAGAAGCGCTCTCGCTATGGATATCCGCTGCCTCTCTCCGCCTGACAGCTTCGCGCCGTTCTCTCCTATCCTTGTGTCATAGCCCTTCGGAAGCTTCTGCACGAACTCGTCACAGTTGGCTGCCCGGGCCGCATTCATGACTTCTTCATCCGTCGCCCCATGCTTTCCGAGACGAATGTTCTCCATGACAGTGTCATCGAAAAGCATTACATCCTGAAATACAAAGGAATAGTCTGACAGCAATGTCTCCGGCTCCACAGATGCGATATCAACTCCGCCCATTTTAATACTTCCTTTGTCGATATCCCATAGCCTTGCGGCAAGTCTCGCGCAGGTGCTCTTACCTGAACCGGAAGGTCCCACCAGCGCGGTGACTTCTCCCTCTCTCGCTGTGAAGCTGACACCTTCAAGAACCTTTTCATCATCATAGGCAAAGGAAACATTTTCAAAGGTGATATCATGTCCAGAAGGATTAAGTACCTGTGCGCCGGTTGCTCTTTCAGTATCATAGATCTCCATAAGTCTTCCGGCGGAAACTTCAGACATAAACACCTCTGCGATAAGAGCCAGGCTCTGGTCAAAGGGAGCGTAAATCCTCGTGATCACAAGCAGAAACATAAACATTACCATAAATGGCACCTGCCCGGTCAGTATGAGCTTCGCTCCCGTAAGGATCGTTGTGGCTACTCCGAGACGCATGATGACACTTGCTGCATTCACGAAAATACCTGTTGCCAGTTCCCCCTTCAGCATCGTGCTTTCATGTTCGTCTATCCGCCTGTTAAGCTCCGAGAGATATTTCTCTTCCTGATTGACCGCATGTATATCACGTATATTTTCCAATGTCTCCTGAATACCGTCCGACACCCTGATTGCGGCCTTCTTCGTCCTCTCGGCATTTTCATTTGCCATTTTCCGTGTACCGAAGATCAGCCCGAATGCCACCGGAACGCCCCATAGACAGGCGATGGACAGCTTCCAGTTATACATAAAAAGGATCACTGCAACGATCGCGGTTGATATGTAGGTGCCGTACAGATATCCCATAACATGAGACCACACATGCTCCATGCGGTTCACGTCCCCCATGATGGTCTCAGTGAGATCCGCCAGATCCCTCTTTCCGAAAAAGCTCAGAGGCAACTGTCTCAGTCGCTCTGCAATTCCGATACGCATATCTCTGACCTCTCCATAAACGAGGCCGTAAGTAGAGGCATACTGCTCAACATGAGTAATCATTGACAGTACGAGAAATGCTGATGTCATCACTATATACTCTGTCCAGCCAGGCAGGGCTTTCCCCTCCGTAAGAGTCTCCATGTAATCATTCATCAGAAGATACAGTATTCCCATTCCTCCCATGACAACAAGGTTTACTATCACAGTCCAGAACACGCCCTTTTTAGTATTTGAAACGCCCTTATCCGAAAGGGCATATTTACGTTTGAAGTTTTCACCAAACATCATACCGTACCTCCTTCCGTCTGAATCTTCCACTGAACGGCCTCATTGTAGTCCTTCCACATCTTTTCATATAAGCCGCCGTTCTCTTTTAATGTCTCGTGGGTTCCCTCTTCTATTATTCTTCCCTCAGAGAGTACCATTATCTTGTCGGCGCCCACAACAGTTGACAGTCTGTGGGCTATCATGATCACTGTCTTTCCTTCCGTCAGGCGCTTTAATGCTTTCTGTATAAGCACCTCATTTTCAGGGTCTGCAAATGCTGTCGCCTCATCAAGTACTATGATTGGCGCATCCTTCAGTATGGCTCTTGCAAGAGCAACTCTCTGCTGCTCGCCTCCCGAAAGATAGGTTCCCTCTGTTCCTATGACCGTATCCACTCCCTCCGGAAGTTTATCAATGATATCCATACACTGGGCTGCTTCCAACGCCTCCATTACATCTCTTCTTGTGGCATCGGGCTTTGCAGCTCTCACATTCTCAAGTATGGAGGTCTTGAACAGCCTGTTGTTCTGGAACACAAAGGCGATCCTGTCCATGAGAACCTCAGAAGTAATGTTTTTAACATTAACACCGCCTATAAGCACCTCTCCCTGCGACACGTCCCAGAATCTCGGGATGAGACTTGCCGCCGTTGTTTTTCCGCCACCGGAAGGTCCCACCAGGGCCACAGTCTCCCCTGCCTCTATCTTAAATGAAAGGTCGGAAAGAGCCGGAACCTCACTTCCTTCATAGGTGAATGATACATGCCTGAACTCAATGTCATTTCCTTCAGGTATTTCGGACACTGTCGGCTGAGAAAGAACCGGTGCATTCATGACCGTCTCTATTCTTTTCACGGCTGTATCCGCGAGCATCGCGCCATTGGCAGCAAACATTATTCTTGCCAGGGCAGTTGAAATGATGGCTGAAAACACCGCATAGAACGCAAAGTCAGCAACGAAGGATGCAAATGTTCCTTCCGAAAGAGCCTTTGGCGCTATAAAGAGCACCACAGGCACCATAAATACAAAAGCACCCTCTATAGCCGTCAGGTTTATGGACTGTGGAATCCTGCATATCCTGTCCTGAACATACTCCGCCTTTTCGCTGTATTCCTCTATGGCATCCCTGAAGTTTTTAAAGGAATACACAGTCTGCTGGAACACCTTTACCACAGGCATGCCCCTCACATACTCTGTCCCGGCCTTGCTCATGTTGTCCTGTGCCGCCTGATATTCCGCTATAAACCTTGCATTTTTCCCTCCCATCATGTAGAAAAGTGCCAGTATAGATACCACTGCAGCCATAAGACAAGCGGCCCCCATACGCCAGTCAAAGACAAACATCAGCACTATCGTGGCGAGAAACATTGCCACTGTTCCTACTATGTCTGCAAGGTTATGTGCCAGCAATGTCTCTGTTTCAGATGCAGCACCATCAAGCCTGTTGCGGAGCATGCCGGAAGCATTCTCATCAAAAAAACCGAGGGGCACCTTCATAAGGTGCGCCATTCCCTGTTTTCTGATGTTGGATGCTGTCCTGAAGGCCGCGATATGAGTGCACATCAGGGCCGCGAAATAGATCAGGATCCCTGATACAGCAGAGTAAAATGCCGTCCACCCGTAGCCTGAGATGTTCCTGGCCTCCGCGTACCTCGGTGCCACTGAAATCAGATCCCTCATCAAAAGCCATACACAGATATACGGAACCATACCCATGACCATGGCAACAGCAGACAGGAACAGTCCCAGGAAAGTCAGTTTCCTGTACCCGCCTGTAAACTCAAGTAACTTAGACAATGAAGATTGCTTTTTCACTTTAGTTCCCCTTTCTTTTGGAAACGATGATTCCCAAAATTCAAACTAAATCACATCTAACGCGACCATTATATACCTGTCGGTTAGTTATGGCTAACTATTTAGTATTTATTTCTTCAATACTTTTATAAATTAAACAATCATCACTGTCTGATAAAAAAAGCCCGCGGCAAAACCGCGGGCAAAATACTATAGCGATATATATTTACTGCAGAACAAATCCACCGTTCGGTGAAATTACCTGTCCTGTAAGATACGGAGCCTTAAGAATATACTCAAGAGCACCTGCGATATCGGAAACATCACCGATGTATCCCTCTGGAATGGTTGCGGCAAGAGCATTGAGCTCATCCTGATTAACCCCTCTCAGCATATCTGTCATGATCATGCCAGGTGCGATGGCATTGGATCTTACGCCTCTTCCTGCGAACTCAAGGGCAAGGGCTCTTGTAAGACCGATGACACCTGACTTGGCTGCACAGTAATCAGCCTGATTGATAACACCTGTAAGACCGCCAACAGATGAAATGTTTACGATCTGACACTGATGCTCCTTATCTGAATGGTTGACCATATGAGGAAGAACCAAATGAGTCATATGAAGAAGGCTCATAAGGTTTGTTGCGATGACCTTCTCATACTGTTCAGGCTTAATGTCGATCCAATTGCAGTTGTTGGTGATACCTGCATTGTTTACGAGAACATCGATGTTGTCACCGAACTTATCAAGGGCTGCCTTTACAAGTGCTTCACAGTCCTCATATTTGCTGACATCTGCTCTTACAACAAGTCCTTCAACGCCATAATCCTTCTTTAACTGTTCTGCGATTTCCTCTGCCTTGGCCTTGGATGAATCACTCACATAGTTAATGACTACATTATAGCCAAGCTCTCCGAGCTTAAGAGACATAGCCTTTCCGATGCCGCGTGATCCTCCTGTGATGATTGCTGTCTTTCCCATATTTTACCTCCTTAAGATGTATAAGCGTTTTTTAATCTTCGTTCATTATACAGCTTAAATTGGTATTATTCCACAATTAATGCACGTGCGGCAAATATCTGTTGTTCACATTGCACATACGTTTTTCGCGCCTTAGCACATACCACTCTCATCCATTATGCCTTACCGCTTATTATCAGTATTTGATATACAGTGTCACACTGCTCCTCAGATCTGTTCCAGAACATTTACCATCTCAATGGCACCCACTGCGCAGTCATAGCCCTTGTTTCCTGCCTTGCTGCCCGCTCTTGAGATAGCCTGCTCGATGTTGTCGGTTGTGAGGATCCCGAACATTACAGGAAGTCCTGTCTCCAGTGAAACCTGAGCAACTCCCTTTGAGACCTCGTTGCAAACATAATCGTAGTGGCTTGTCTGACCTCTGATAACAGCTCCGAGAGCGATGACAGCATCATACTTTCCGCTTTTCGCCATCTTCTTTACAACTGCAGGAATTTCGAAGGCACCCGGCACCCATGCTGCTGTGATGTTGTCACTCTCAACACCGTGCCGTACCAGTCCGTCAACTGCACCGCCAACCAGCTTATTAACGATTATCTCGTTAAATCTGGCTGCCACGATTCCTACCTTCATACCTTCCTTTGCTACAAGCTTTCCCTCTAAAACATTGATCTCGTTCATTTTATCTTCTTCCTTTCTGATTTTGCTTTTTTATTTTGATCTTCATGCGCAGGTGGAATCTGCCTCTGCCCGCTTGTCATCCTGTTCGTCTCTCTCATCAAGATCTATAGCCTTGAATATATGTCCCATCTTGGTCATCTTGGTTCTGAGATAGCGCCTGTCATAGATCTGTGCCGGGATCTCGATAGGTACACGCTCGCTGATGGCAAGTCCGAAATCTGCCAGAGAATATACCTTGTCGGGATTGTTGGTGAGAAGTCTCAGTGACTTCACGCCGAGATCCTTCAGGATCTGTGCGCCTACCCAGTACTCCCGGAGGTCCGGTGCAAAACCGAGCTTGACATTGGCCTCTACCGTATCGTAGCCCTCTTCCTGAAGGGCATAGGCTTTTATCTTATTGATGAGGCCGATCCCGCGACCCTCCTGACGCATGTAAAGCACTATTCCACGACCTTCTTCATTTATCCTCTCCATGGACTTTTCAAGCTGGAGTCCGCAGTCACATCTCAGTGACCCGAAGGTATCACCCGTGAGACACTCGGAATGAACTCTGCAGAGCACGTCCTTTCCGTCTCCTATATCTCCCTTTACCAGCGCGACATGATGTTCTCCGGTTATGTCGTTGATGTAGCCAAACATACGGAAATCGCCGTATTTTGTCGGAAGCTTCGCAACCGCTTCCTGAACCACATGCTTTTCATTGATTCGGATGTAGGTCTGAAGATCCTTTATGGTGATGAAGCTGAGATCATACTTATCAGCAAGCTCCCAAAGCTCCTCAGACTGCATCATGGTACCGTCCTCCGCCATGATCTCACAGCAGACACCGCACTCTGTAAGTCCCGCAAGTCTCATGAGGTCAACTGTAGCCTCTGTGTGTCCGTTTCTCGTGAGCACACCGCCGTTTCTCGAAATAAGCGGAAATACATGTCCGGGCCTTCTGAAATCCGTGGGCTTCGAGTCTGCCGCCGCAAGTCTCTGCATCGTGAGCCCCCTCTCCTTTGCCGAAATCCCCGTTGTGGTATCAACGTGATCCACCGAAACTGTAAATGCCGTCTCATGGTTGTCTGTGTTCTCGATCACCATCGGCGGAAGCCCCAGGCGGCTCGCATGCTTCTGACTGATAGGCGTACAGATAAGCCCCTTCGCGTAACTCGCCATGAAATTGATATTTTCCTGTGTTGCGAACTCAGCCGCACATATCATGTCGCACTCATTCTCTCTGTCAGGATCGTCCGAACAGAGAATTATCTTTCCATTCCTGAGATCCTCCAGTGCCTTCTCGATACTTGCATAATGCTTCTTCATTTAATTACCTTCCTCTCCCTCTCTTTATTTCCATATACATTTCCCGGGCTCTGATCAAACTCCCTGTTGTTCTATATCCCGTACTTTTCCAGAAACTCCATCGTGATGCCGCCACAGTCCCCGGCAGAAGCATCATTCCCTGTCAGGCAGGCTCCGCTTTTCACTCCGGTAAAGACTCCTCCCGGGCTGCTGCCTCCGGATCCTGCACCGGTTTTTACTGTTCCTCCGGGGCTCAGTCCCAGCAGCTTCTCCACATATTTTCCGACGGAGTCATTTTCGAGATTCACCCTGTCTCCCGGTCTTCTGGATGCCAATGTTGTCTCCTGCATGGTATGCGGTATGATGGACACCTTGAAGACCTGATCATCGACGTATGCCACTGTCAGACTTATTCCATCGATTGCTATGGATCCTTTCTCGATTATGTATTTTAAGATCCTGTCCGGTGCCTTTATGGTGAACCACACCGCATTCTCTTCCTTTTTGACTTCCTGTACCACTCCGGTTCCGTCTATATGCCCCGACACTATGTGTCCGCCGAATCTTCCGTTTGCCGCCATGGCCCGCTCGAGATTCACATGATCCTGCTGCTTCGCCATGGACAGTGAGCTTCTCCTTACAGTTTCTGCCATGATATCTGCGGAGAACCCGTCGTCATAAAGCTCTGTCACCGTAAGACATATCCCGTTCACCGCTATGCTGTCCCCGAGGTTTGTTCCCTCCAGCACCTTCCTGCAGGACACCTCTATCTTTCCCGAGCTGCCCCGGATATCCAGCCGCCGGATTCTGCCTTTCTCCTCTACGATTCCTGTAAACATCTGTATTACCTCTTCCATAAAGCATCTATTCGCTATTCAAAAATGCCTTTTTCTTCATTTCAGCATTTCTTCCGGTACCTGAGAAGTATGTCATCCCCTATCTTCTCAACAGAAAACAGGCTGAATCTATAGGCCTCCTCCGGGTCAGTCACCCCTTCCCCGCACACCGGTGATCTGGCATCTCCTCCGAATATCTTCGGTGCCACAAAGGCATCGATCTCATTCACTATTCCGGCCTTTAATGCACTTTCATTCAGACTTCCTCCGCCCTCCAGCAGTACGCTGTCAATGTTTCTCTCTCCAAGCATCACCATCAGTCTCCAAAGGTCCACACCGGAAAGCTTTGCGTGGGGGGAGCCGGCATATTCATCTCTATCATATGCACTGTTCTCCGCCTCGCAGTTTATGATCTCTGCCCCGGCCTCAAGAAGTGCGCATATTTTTTCCGTCAAAATCGACACCTTGTCCTTTGTGATCTCACCTTCCGGCAGCTCCGGGATAGCGCAGGCCACTATGGTTCTGTATTTCTTAGCCGTCTTCACTATCTGAGACTCCAAAGGTATCCTCAGCCTGCTGTCACAGATGATCCTCACCGGTGATCTTCCGCCCTCCATCCTGCAGTTAAGCAGCGGATCGTCTGCAAGGACAGTCCCGATACCTGCCATGATTCCCATAGAGGCATGCCGCATCCTATGTACTTCCTCTCTGGCCGCTTCCCCTGTGATCCACCTGGATCTTCCTGTTTTTGTGGCGATCTTTCCGTCCATGGTCATGGCGTACTTCATTCTGACATAGGGGCGTTTTGTTGTTATATAGTGAAAAAACACCGGGTTAAGTTCATCACATTCTTCCCGGAGAAAATCCTCTATGACCTCTATCCCGTGTTCCCGGAGAAATGCGGTCCCCTTCCCCGACACCAGCGGATTCGGATCTCTTGAACCGATAAATACTTTTTTGATGCCTGAAGAAACTATGGCTTCAGTGCATGGCGGCTGCTTTCCATGATGACAGCAGGGTTCCAATGTTACATATATCTCCGCTCCCTCCGCAGATTCGGTGAGATTTTTTATGGCATTTCGCTCTGCATGAAGATCACCGTATCTTTCGTGGTAACCTTCACCGATTATGCGGCCGTCTTTCACTATTACCGCCCCTACCAGAGGATTCGGATGGCACCATCCTTCCCCCTTCTTCGCAAGTTCGATAGCCCGGCGCATATGATCCTGATTTTCCAAGTGAGCTCCTCTCTGATCTTCACAGGAATATAGAGAGTTGAACCATCTTCTGTCTGCTGCACAGAAGATAACTATTGCTGTTCTTTAAAAACATAAATTCTGAATGGAATGTCTTTTTCCGAATGGAATTCCGATAAGTCATAAACCCTTTTCCGGTCTATGCCCAGAAAGAACTCTTTGTCTTCTTTTCCGATCAGCTAAAAAAATCCCCGAAACATTACGTTTCGGGGAATACTAGCTATACCAAAAGAAAAACTGTTCTTCAATCGTATATCTTATCTTCTTCCATCCAGACTTTACTGTCGGCCCCGGAATCTAACCGGATCATGCCATAAGGCTCGCGGGCTATACCGCCGATCGGGACTTGCATCATATCCTGATGCTCACCCTTTCCCCGAAGATCAATATTCAATTAAAAAATTCATTTTAGAAAGAATTTTTATTTATGATTAACAATCATATATTCATTTTCCGGAAATGTAAACCACTTTCTGAGAATACCTTATATAAGCAGCTGATCACATCTCCATGATATGTTTTAAACCTCATCCAGTCTTTTCTCGATCGCATCCAGATCCAGATCTCCGAAAAGAGATGTACAAAGCTCGTCATATTCCTTCCAGGCATCCGTATCCGAAAGATCCTCTGCGAGTATGTCTCTGATCCTTTCATAATACCAGCCCTGAAACTCCGGATCGGTCTGGTTAAATCTCTGCCAGAAGTTTTCCTTATGATCCTCATGGTCTCTTACCGATGCACGAATATTGGAAAGTTTATCGCCAAGACATATTATCTTTGAATCTATATCCGCATTACTGAGTTGCTCAATGGTCTCTTTTTTTCTCACAGCCCATGTATGCTTCTTTTCCTGATCACGTCTTTTATCCTCAGTCTCACCCTGTACAAGATCCGCAACTCTGGAACCGAATCGTTCCCTGATATCTTCATATCCGAATTCTGTATCTTCGATAACATCATGAAGCAGTGCGGCAATGATAACATCTTCATCCTGAGTTATGGATGAAACTATCATGGAACATTCAATAGGATGAATGATATACGGAATATCCACTCCCTTCCTCATCTGTTTCCTATGCGCATATGCCGCGAAATTCATCGCCTCATAGTATCTTTTTCCGGCAAAGACCTTCACCATGGCTTCTCCTCCTGCAACAGAATCCAAATGATGTCAGCGTATAAATAATTTATAACATATTATCTAAATTATACTTTCTATATAGAAAAATAAAATATAAAAAATTTTTTTACCAGCTATTACTGCAGCCTTTTTGCCTCCATATCTACGGAGTCTTCCCTGCCACGGCCGGATTCGTTGTATCCGGTTTACCGGCGGCATTCGATACATCTGACTCGCCTGCTGTCGTTTCCTCTACCGCCTCTAAGCGCTCTCCGTATTCCTCGGTATCCTCCTCCACTTCTCCGATCCTTACATTTACACCCATTCCCTCAGGCAGATTCACATTATCTTTGGGCACTGCTTTTACCGTAAAGCTTTTGGCATCGGTACCATCCGGCTGAATGCTTATCACCTTTCCGAAGAACTTCACGTCACGTATCAGGAAGGTCAATGTCTTTCCCGGATAAAGTTCTGACACCACATCCTCATCCACCTTGAACTTTATATACTTGACCGCAGTTTCCTTCAGCTCGAACAGGCTGTCTCCGCTTGCGATCTCCTGATCCCTTTTTAGATCGATCTCACCTATTCTCCCATCCTCAGGGGCTTTCACAAGTGCATTGGAATAAGCATTTTCATATCTTGACCTGGCATCCTCCGATGCCATAATAGCCGTTTCCAGCTCTTCATTGGCAAGAGTTGCCCGGTCAACAGTCACCTTGTAGGTCTGAGCATTGATCCTTCCCTCATCAAAATCAGGTGTTATCCTGTTCATTTCCGAGACTGCCGCAGCGGCCTTTACTCTTGCCTCTGACACAACAAGAATCGTCTCTTCCCAGACTTTCTTTGCTTCTTCAACCTCTTTTCTGTTATCTATAAGCAGAATGTTGTCTCCTTTTGAGACTTTCTTTCCTTTATTTACATATAGCTGAAATACCGATCCTGAAACCATAGACTCGACAGTGAAGGAATCCATGACCTCCACACTGCCGTTAAAAGATATTTTAGACACTTCCTTCTTCCTCTCCAGTTCGGAAGAAGTCGCATTACCTGCTGACGGGGCCAATACCTCCAGCTTCACATAGTGATACCCATAAAACGCCGTTAATCCCACAAGAATCAACAATATGAATATGAGTATTCTCTTCTTCATAGCTTAAGATCCTTTCCCCAATAAAATCTTAAAATACGATTCCTGTATAAAAAAACAGTCTGACCCCAACATTTTCATATATATAATTCGTATAGTTTTTCAATCAATATAATATAAAAATAAAAAAACTCTCCCTTGCGGAAGAAATATTTCCGCAAAAGAGAGCATGATACTATTTTTAAGAGTAATTCAGTTTACTGTGGCATCTCAGGTGGCTGTCCGTTTCCGCCATCCGGTGGTGTCTGTCCGTCCCCCGGCATACCCATCGGAGCTCCGCCCTGGGCATTGCCCTGAGCATCACCTTCCGGTTTCTCAGGCGGCTGCTGGCCATTTCCATCGGGTGGTGTCTGTCCCTCTGCAGGAGCCTGTCCCTCTCCGGAACCCCGGGCGTCGCCGGGCTTACCTGAAGGAGCTTCTCCCTTATTTGGTCCGTCCTTTCCGTCCTCAGGTCTCTGACCCTTGTTATCACTTACAACATCGCTCTTATAGGCTTCAACTGCTGTACCCTGAGACTCTGTGCCTTCAGTATAAGCCTCACCGTTCACATAAAGAGTAAATCCGTTAAGGTCGATGGCATCCTCATCACAGCTGAGACTTGTGATATATGAATCTCCTGTGAGCTTCCATGTGGAATCCTCAGAGAGCTCAACATATACTGCACCTGCTGCACCATCTGTATTGATGGCACCCGAGTAAAGTGTTCCATCGTTAAGATACATATTGAGGGTTGAAATGCTGTCAACTATGGTATTTCCTTCTATCTTCTGATCCGCCGCAGTGAACGTCACCTGACCTCCGTTGGCGCCTTCTGTTCCCCATCCGGCCGCCTCGATTCGAAGGAAGTCATCACTTGCATATGTGAAGTCAACATTTTCGATATCTATCTCTGCCTTCGTGTTGTTGATGTAGAACATTCCGCCGTTCTTGTTGACGAGAGAACCTCCTGTCATCTTAAATGAAGCTGTTCCTTCATCTGCATCACCTGACATGGACTGATAGAGCATAACTGCCTGATATACCGATGACTTGTCGCTGTTCTTTGAAACGTTGTTTGCTGTGAGGGAAACATTTTCCAGAGTGACTGAATTCTTTCCTTCAACAACTATGCCCTGGGCTGAATTTGAAACGAGCTCCGCATCTTTCACTGTGATATCTGCTGTGGAATAAATGGCCGGTGAGCCCTTGCCGTTTGCCTCATAGTAACCGCCGGAAACATTGACAGTGCCGCCTCCTCTGTCGGAACGAATAGCTGCTGAAGATCCGCCCTGTGTCACGATATCCAGATTTTCTGCATTCATGGTACCGCCGCCGGTAGTCATGAGACCGCCGGAATTGTTGGCATTTGTCCTGATCTTTGAATCGGATATGTTCACTGTGGTGCCTTCTCCGTAGCTGAATACCGCATTGGCATGGCTGCCGTCGGTTGTGATATCCGCATTCTTTATGGTGAGTGTCGCACCGTTCTCCGCAAAGACAGCAGCATTCTCGCCGTAGAAATCCGCTTCCTCACTGTTGGAATCACCTGTCTTCTTTACTTCGATGTTTTCGTACTCTGCGTTCTCGCCGTCAGCATGGATGGCATGTCCACCATCTTCACTGTTCTCATAGGTATCCTTAACCGTCTCTGTCTTTGATTCAGCTGCAGGCTTTTCTGCCTCGATCTTTCCTTCTGTTACTGCTGCAGTAGTCTCTGCTGTCTTGTTGGATCCGCAGGCTGCCATATTCGCTGCGAGCATTGATGTTGCCATAACTAAAAGTATTTTTCTCTTCATTCGCTTTTCTCTCTTTTCTGAAATTTAAGTCCTGTATTTTTATGGACTGTTCTGAATATCAGTCTTCCTTTGAAAACCGACTCTTATCTATGCAACTTTTGAAACGCTTTGTTTCTGACATGCGCCATATTAGCCTCCAAAGCTTAAATGAGTCTGAAAGAATTTTATTATTTTCAGAAAATGTCCGATATAGAATACTGTACGAAGTACCTGTTTCTCAGCTATCAAAGCATTATCACCTCTCGATATGAGACGATTCTGCAGCGACTTTTACTTACAGATACTCATAACTGCAACAGATTCTATCAGGAAAAGACACCTATGAAGATTGCCAAGATCAATCATATAAGTTTTACTTTTAAAGAAAAGCTGATGTGGGCCTCCACCGTGATCGCTCTCATAGTTATTTTTTTCGTGTCTTTATATTTCAGCTATCTTACCTATCATTCCATGGTTATACGGGGTGAGTCTTTCGTATCTGAACGTTCCGATTCCATGAAACAGCGCATCACAGCCACTCTGGATGAAAAGTTTGCAGTTCTTTCTTACATAGCATCACTTCCCGAGATCTATGAAATGAATGCCGAAACCCAGCAACAGTATCTGAAGGATAAAGTTGATTCTATCGGTTTCAAATACATGTTCATAGTACGTAACGATTACAGTACCATGGTGATCAACCGAAACACTTCGCAGGACCATGCCGATGCAGAATTGTTCAAAATGGCTATCGCGAATTATAAATATATCTCTGATCCATATACCGATTCATCCGACGATCCCTTTACTATCCTGACGGTTTCCATATTTGATGAAAAAGACAAAAAGGTCGGTGCCCTCTGTGCTGCTCTCAGCCTTTCCTCCCTCTACGCGGAAATGAAAAAAATGTATAGTACCGGCATCGTTGCCGCCATTACTCAGAACGGTGAATACGTCCTCTATGAGGATGTTTCCTCCATTGTTTCCCAGGCCAATGCTTTGAATACTTATGCAGACTCCCCCGAGGCAGTTGAGTTTATCTCCAGAGGACTGGACAGTCCGAAAACCCTGTCAGGTCACATAAAGTATCATGACAATGTCTATTACGTTGCCATGTCCGACCTGAATTACTGTCATTGGAAGATCATATACATCATGGAGGACGACCTGATAATGCGTGGTGTCTGGAATATCCTGATCATCCAGTCCATCGCCATAGTCATGATGGTCCTCGCTTTTATCCTTATCTTCGGTCATCAGTATTCCGCCATAAGAACCAAAAACATGGCCTATACAGATCCTCTCACGGGTCTCGGCAATGCTCAAAAGTGTCATGAAATGCTGAATTATTTTAACGAACTTAATGACCCGATCATGCTCATATGCTTTGATCTGAACAAATTCAAGGAGATCAATGACACCCTCGGTCATCAGGTCGGCGATGATGCTCTAAAGGCTTTTTCACTGTGTCTGAAGAAAAGCTTCGGAACTGAAGGTTACGTCGGCCGAATCGGCGGTGATGAGTTTATCTCCCTTTTGTCCGGTGATGTCAGAGCCAAATACGATAAGTCCATCCAGGCACTGAATGAAGAGATAGAAAAAAACAATTCCATGGAGGACGCGAAATTTAAGCTTTCAGTCTCTCACGGTACCTCTGTCCGTATCTCGGATAACATGGCATACAAGCCTATAAACGCCATGTACTATGAGGCGGATAAGGCCATGTACGAGCACAAAAAGCAATACCACGAGAGCCTGAGATAGTCTGATTTGAAGATAAACGGTATATGTTCCTTCCACGAGAAAGACCTGCATTACTCGGCTGTGGTCCGTTACAGTGGTGTCTTTCGGGTTGAATTACTCTCATTAATAAACTACAATATTAGTAACTATTTACGAAGGCAGGTGATGATATGGCCGGAAACATTATCAATATTCCCAAAAGAAAAGCTTTGGACTATTTGAATGAGATGCTTGAGGAAAAAAGCTTCAAAGAGATCACAGATCAGATATTTGAAGTTGTGTTCCTGGGAAAAGATACCACTACTGACGGCTATGATATTTTCTATTACTGCAGGGCATTTAACATCATTTCTTTTGGAATTGAGCATAACGTCAACAATATCATGCATGATTATGTAGTGGAACACGACTCGAAACTGGTTTACCGCTCTTTTGTCAAAGTAGTCAGCCGGTTCCCAAAGGGAATTCCCAATGACACACCTTTGTTTTCCCAGTTACTGGATGCGCAGTTAAAGCAGGATCTCCCCAAGGAAGAGGATGAAGAGAACGAGGCTCCTTCGATTCTGGGTGTTTTCAACAAGCTTTTCAAAAAGCCGCGTAGCGAAGACTGATCCGGAATCCTTTTCAACCGGTATTTTACATCTGTGAGTGTGTGACAGTTTTATACGCCTATTCCGTAATACATGTAATTATCAGTACTTTTATAAAAAAAAGCTGAGGTATCCGCCCGAAAGCGGGTCCTCGGCTTTTTAATCTATCTTCCATTTATGTTCACTTCCATATGTGAGTAAGGCACTTTCTTATTGAAAGCCTGCCGTACAGTTTCATTCTTCTTCAGTCTTTTCCTCTTCACCGTCGGATAAATGAATCATTATATTACCATATGGATTTTTCATCCTTCTCTTGCATTTATACATCAAAGTATCAGCTCTGTTAACAGCATCAAAAACAGTTTCTTCCTTTTCTTTTTCCACCAGTCCGTAGGCTACCGAAAGCGGGAAATCTCCGAACTCTGCATCCGTTTTCTTCTGTGCCTGAAGCAGTTCCAGCTCACGGGATACTGCCTCTGAATCTGCTCCCAGAAATACAAATTCATCTCCTCCGATACGGTAAAGCTTGCCATATTGTCCCAGGTGCCTGTTATAAGTGAGGGCCGAAGCTCTGAGATAAGCATCACCTATTGCATGTCCGTCTTTGTCATTGATTTTTTTAAGATCGTTTATGTCGATGCTTACCACCACAAGTCCCTTAAAATCTTTGCATTTAAAGGCATCCTGCGTATATACTGCGCGGTTAGCAAGTCCTGTTACCTGATCGGTCTTAAGTTCAAGGTTATTGAACATGCTGGTGATAAATGAGAATCCCGAAGCCATAATGAGCTCTATGATCTCACCCGTATAGAAGATGTCCGTATAGATAACGCCCACGATAAACAAGGTAAGCAAATGGTTTACGGTCTTTATTTCGCCCATCGACAGTATATACTTCTTTTTAATTATCTCTGCAAATATGGCGAAATAATTAACCGCAAGCAGTACTGGTCTTATATACCATACAGATCCCTGTATATATTCTGCTCCTGCATCAACATAGAAATATAACCCATGCTTGAAATTAGTCAGCATACTTATCACATACATGGCCGCTATCACCAGAACAACCCTTCCGAAATGTGACTTCAGGAAGGTTGGATCTATAGCACTACTGTAGACTATGGGCACTATCATGGGAATCGTATATACTATGGTATATCCTAAAAAGACAAGCTGTCGTAAGCTCGCGATACCATATGCATAATCCGTGACCATATCCGCTACTGCAGCGAATATGATCAGCGAGCCTGTCCTGTATACAGCTGATTTAACACCTCTGCTGCCTATATGATTTTCTCTTGTGCTAATGATGACAAACAGACATTCTACTATGGCCAGCAGACACCATACATTAGCATATCTGACAAGATAGTATAAAAACTGCCCTATATTCATGGAATTACTCCTGCAAAAAAGGACCATTCAGAAATTGAATGGTCCATCAACAGCAAAATATATAGATCATAAGGATCTGTCTATTAATTCCCTATCCGAAGGATTGGGTACAGAGATCTCCAGCTCTCTGATATATCCCCGGCGGAAGACATTAACCAGAGTATACATCTGAGTCACTTTACTTTTCAGATTGATACAATCCCCCACTCTGGATACCAGTTCGACATCTCCCTGACACATATCTACGATTGAGAAAAATTTCATTGGATTTTCAATTTCCCTGACTTTCATCGTCTTACCCCTCCATTCTACCACAAGCGGTTAGCGATATGTATATTTTCTCTTAAATGTATATACTTTTTTGCCTATGTGCCTACTATATACTTTTTTTCATCACACT
Source organism: Lachnospiraceae bacterium JC7 (assembly GCA_000513555.1). Classification (GTDB taxonomy): domain Bacteria; phylum Bacillota; class Clostridia; order Lachnospirales; family Lachnospiraceae; genus Oribacterium. Next base: position 8,268 of record ALYD01000017.1, on the reverse strand, counting down.
AATGTCACAGTTATCAGCTGTTTAAATAATATTTCTATTAACAACCTCTATAGCATCCGTTAATTCTATATGAACCTCTTCTGTGACCATAGTCTTCGTAGCATGCTCCGTAATTATCCGGGCAGTTTGCGCCATATACAGAATAATCATCACATACGTAATCGTTGCATATTCTTCTGCTGTAATTTCCTTCATCACAGCTGCTGTATCTGTGATATGCAAATGCAGACACACTTGCAGAAACCGTAAGAACTGTAGTAGCCAGTAAAACACCAAGTTTCTTCATTTTAATCCTTCCTCTCATTAACAAATGAACATATTATCATATTTCAAATTTGAAACTTCCTTATTTTACCACAGTATTTTAATTATTCTGATGAATTTGCCAAAATTTAGTTTTTTTTAATATATTTGCACGCAATCATTCTTCGTATTGAAGATATGCTCCTTTCATAGGACTTGCTGCCAGCTCAGAAAACAGACGAAGCACTCCTCGCTTATATTTTCTTGGTTTAGCTTTCCAATGCTTCCTTCTTTCATTCAAAATATCATTCATTTCCTCCGGTGTTTTCTGTACCCCCTTTACGCCAATTATATTCAGCTTACGTTCCATTACATCCAGTTCTATGAGGTCGCCATCCTCAACAAGAGCTATGGGTCCTCCGTCCTGCGCTTCAGGACTGCAATGACCTATTACAGGTCCTGTGGATGCTCCGGAAAAACGTCCATCTGTGATCAATGCGATACTGCGTCCCAGCTCTTTATCAGAGCTTATGGCCTCTGAGGTATAGAACATTTCCGGCATACCTGAACCCTTGGGTCCTTCATATCTTATGAAAACCGCATCGCCCTTCTGTACCTTATGATGAAGCACAGCATCGAGACATTCTTCCTCAGAATCAAAGGGGCGGGCATTTAAAACTGCCTTGAACATTTCCGGCGGGCAGGCAGTATGTTTGATAACTGCACCTTCCGGGGCCAGATTTCCTTTCAGAACAGCTATGGAGCCGTTATTTCCTATTGCTTTATCCCAAGGTCTTATGATGTCTTCCTTTGTCACATGTATACCGTATTTGACATTGGCATCATCGAGCCATTTCTGGCATCTCTCATAGAATCCGTTAGACTTCAGGCCATCAAGATTTTCTTCAAGGGTCTTTCCTGTGACAGTCATAACATCCAGATGAAGAACATCCCGAATCTCTTCCATGATCGCAGGAACTCCTCCTGCATAATAGAAGAATTCAGCAGGCCACTTTCCTGCGGGGCGCACATCAAGAAGATACCTGGCTTCGCGATGTAATCTGTCAAAGGTCTCTCCGGTAAGCTCTATTCCATACTCATGGGCTATTGCCGGAATATGAAGAAGTGCATTGGTACTTCCTGAAATCGCAGCATGCACCAGAATCGCATTTTCAAAGCTCTCGATGGTAACTATGTCACTTGGTCTGAGTCCCTTTCTAGCCAGTTCAACGGATAATTTTCCTGCATTATATGCGTACTCTGTAAGATCCGGAGATGTTGCAGGTAACAGTGCGGATCCGGGCAGTGCCAGCCCCAGTGCCTCAGACATGATCTGCATAGTCGAAGCTGTTCCAATAAAACTGCAGGCGCCACAGCTCGGACAGGCATTCTGCTTTGCCCACTGAAGCTTCTCTTCGTCTATCTCGCCGCGCTCATATCTGGCACTGTACATTCCCAGCTGTTCAAGGGTAAGAAGATCAGGTCCGGCAGACATAGTCCCTCCGGTCACCATAACGCTAGGTACGTTGACACGTGCCATACCTATGAGGTTTCCGGGCATACCTTTATCACAGCTTGAGATAAATACTCCGCCGTCAAAAGGAGTAGCATTGGCATGAATCTCTATCAGATTGGCTATCATTTCACGACTTGCAAGACTGAAATTGATTCCGTCCGTCCCCTGACTCTCCCCATCACATATATCTGTTGCAAAGTAACGTGCTCCGAATCCGCCTGCATCCCATATTCCCTTTCTGGCGGCTTCAACCAGCCTGTTAAGATGTGCCGATCCCGGATGACTGTCACCGTAAGTGCTCTCGATTATGATCTGAGGTTTTTTCAGATCATCCGGTTTCCATCCGCATCCTATACGAAGAGGATCCATCTCCGGAGCCAGTTTTCTTGCTTTTTGACTGTTTAATTCTTCCATACTCTCTTCTGCGGTAATATATTTATCCCGCAACTCCTTCTATGTTTGCTGTTCACCGTCTGTGGAATCTTCTACTCCCATCATTCGTCTTACGGCTTCCTGATTCTTTCCATGTTCATACATTAACTGTCGTGCTCTTTCCTTATCATGATGAGCAACTGCGTCTGCTATGAGGGCGTGGAAATATACGCCTCCCATGTAGCCGAATTCATCATTTCCCAGTACATGCATCTCCTTATAGTTCATAAGCTCCTGCATCTGCTTGATGATGATACGGTTTCCAAGGAATTCAGCAAACGCCATATGAAATTCCTTGTCTTTCTCAATGAATTTCTCCTGATCTCCTACAAGGGCTCTCTGTTCCTTGTTGATCTTATTTATCCTCTGAATAAATTCATCGGTTGCCTTTTCCGCTACTCGTGCAGCGATGGCAGGCTCCAGAATATTTCTAGCCTGTCTCCACTCCCAGTAAGAATGGGCAGCCTCTTCTGTTTCCACCAAACGACTGGGCTTTTTCGAAGGAGCATCATTGTCTCCGGGTATATATATTTCTGAGGATTTTACAAATGATCCTCTTCCGTGCTGACTTTCCAGTATTCCCAAAACGTTATATCGCTGCAGAGCACTTCGTATGCTGGTTCTACTGCACTTCAGTTCTACGGACAGCTGATTTTCCGAGGGAATCTTACTGTCAAGCGGCCATGCTCCGCTCTCGATCTTTTCTTTTATATATTGCATTACATATTCCGTAACATTATTGTCTTTTGACATAGCCGCTCCTATCGATCCTTTTGTCCTGATTTTTCATCAGATTCTTAATCACTTATAAATAATGATTTGATTTAATGTTCTTCTTCAAATATAGCTCCAATATGTTCTGTACGCAAAACATGTTATGCAACGAGAGCCGGTAAAGTTGTAGACAACTGAGGGATATAAGCTACCAGCATCATTACGATGAAGAACAGAAGTATCAGCGGCCACATATTTCTGACAAGTTTGGAAAGAGGTATGTCTCCGACAGAACTTGCGATGAACAGTGTGGCACCTACAGGAGGTGTGATTCCGCCGAAAATAAAGGTGAGAACCATGACCATTCCGAAGTGGATAGAGTCAAATCCGAAGCTGGCCGCCAGGGGCTGGAATATAGGAACCATAATGATGGCTGCAGGTGTAGTATCCATAAAGCAGCCTATAACCATCATTGCAAATATCATAAGCAACAGAATGATGTAGACATTGTTCGTCAGACCTGAAATCCAGATACTCATTGCCTGCGGCAGCTTCAAAATCGCGATACAATAACTGAATACCGAGGTTGCCGCAAATATCAGTGAACTTTGTCCAACAGTAAATGCTGTTGATTTCAATGTTTCATACATATCTTTTAAATGAAACTCTCGATAGTAAAATACTCCGATTATGATTCCATAAAGACCTGCTACAGCACCGGCTTCTGTTGCGGTAAATACACCTGAAAGTGTCCCTCCGATTATGATACCGGGCATGATCATAGCCGGAATAGCATCTGCAGCGGCATGGCCAAGTTTCTTCAGATTGAAGCTCGGACGATAATTTCCGTCACAGTTTTCAGGATCAGTCTTTGCCTTGTAAAAACAGAAAGCCATCTGTGAAAGAGATACCATCAGTCCCGGGATCATACCTGCAACGAATAATTTTCCGCAGGAAATACCTGTGATAGAGGAATACAGCACCATCAGGATAGAAGGCGGAATGATGGAACCTATGGTTGCCGACGCACAGGTTATGGCTGTCGAATACGGTCTTGAATATCCGGCCTCGGTCATTCCTGAAATTTCCATGACTCCGAGTGACGCAACATCTGCCGAAGTGGATCCTGAGATTCCGGCGAACATGGTGGATGCCAAAACATTGACCAGAGCCAGACCTCCTGGAAGAAAGCCGACGATCTCTGATGCGAAATTAAATATCCTTCGTGTGATACCGCATCTGTTCATGATCTCACCGGCAAATATATACAGCGGGATTGCCATAAGGGTGAAGTTGTCTGCCCCGGCGAACATACGCTGCGGAACTGTGATGAGATCCGCTCCTTTTACGATCATAAGATATAAGGTTGAGGATATTCCCATTACAGCTGCAACAGGAATTCCGATCAGCAGCATCGCGAAAAATGCAGTAAGTAATAATGTCATGATGCGAGGTCCTCACTTTCTCCGATACTATGTTTCTTTATCTTTTTACCTGTCTGATATAGAAAGACATTCAATGCAGACTCCAGAGATATACCTATACATCCGAGACACATTACAAAATACGGAACCGCCATAGGTATCTGCATGGCAGAAGACTTAACGGCAACATTGGCAATAGCCATTCTGAATGTGTGAAAACTCAGCATCGCGAAAAACACAGTCATACATACACGTCCCAACTGTTCGATGAAAAATCTGATCTTCACATTAAACATACCTGTGAGGAAGTCAACCTGTATATGTCTGTCCTCTTTAGTTGTAATGATCGCTCCCAAAAAGATTATAGATACAAAGCAGTATCTTCCCATTTCAACGGCATAGGTGATGGGTCTATTAAAAAAATATCGCATGATAACATTCAGATTTGTGATTCCAAACATCAGTAAAAAAAGAATGATGATCGAAATCGTCACGATCTTTATCAGTACATCATGAATTTTTTCCAATGTTTTCATTTGGTTCCGGCCCCTTTCTAAAATGATAACCGAACGTATGCACTTCATCCGTTCGGTTATCTTCATTCATTTCACAGCTGCCACATCTTACTTGTTAGCCTTAACAAGTTCAAACAGCTTCTTTGCTTCATCGGATTTCATGAATTCATATGAATTGTAGTCTATTTTATTTCTCATAGACTCAACATCTGTATCTACGAAGATCATGCCTTTTTCCTTGAGCTCCGCGCGATTTGCCTCGTCAGAATTCTTTGTGCTCTGAAGACCATAGTGAGAAGCTTCAAGTCCGGCCTCAAGAAGAAGATTCTGCTCGTCCTCGTTCAGCTCATTGAAAACCTTTGCTGACATCGAGAATGTAGTCGGTGCGTTAAGATGGTTTGTCTTATTGAAATATGGTGCAACTTCAAAGATAGACATATGGAGACATGAATCAGCAGTGTTCTCGAATCCCTCAACAACACCTGTATCAAGTGCGGTGTAAACTTCAGAAGAAGCAAGTGGTGTAGGAGCAGCACCTAACATCTTAAATGTATCTACATAGAGTGATGACTCAGGAACTCGCATCTTTAATCCTGCAAGATCATCAACGCTCTTAATTTCCTTAGTCGTATACATATTACGGAAAGCCATAACGTAATATCCGAGGTTCTTAACCTTTGCAACGTTAAGAAGCTGCTCATTCGCATAGGCTCCGGCCTCTGATTCAAGCACCTTCTGAACCTGATCATAATCTTCATATACGTATGGAAGGATCAGTGCCCCCAGCTGTGGGATAGAATTTACATAGAACTCAACGGCTATTACCGCCATATCCAGGGTTCCTGCAGTGAGAGCTTCAAGATTCTGAGCTTCTGAGCCAAGTGAAGATCCTTCAAAAACGTCTACTGTCATTTTACCGTTTGACAGCTCATTAACCTTTTTTGCAAATGTATTTGTTACATCCGAAAGGGCCGACCCACTGCTTGCCGTAGTTGACAATGTAAATGTATGTTCACCTATGTTATCAAGATTGTATTTATAAGTTGTATTTTCTACCGCTTCCGAAGCTGCTGTTTCGGCCGGTTTCTCAGCAGTACTCGGCTCCTCGGCTGCCTTTGAAGCTTCAGTCGGTGCCGCAGTTGTTGTTGCCGTGGATGCATTGTTGAGACATCCTGTCATGGTCATGGTAAGCAATGACATAGCAGTTAACATAGCAATCTTCTTTTTCATTTTTTACTCCTTTTTATCTAACTTCGCCAATTCAAATCATACAAGTTCGCAACTTGTATTACAACTATCGTGATTATATCTTTTGCACAATTCAGTGTCAATATCCTGCCGTTACGTATTGCAGAATCGTATTTTTGCAATATTTTGAGCTTTACGAATTGTGCATAACGTCCAATAGTATTTCGTTTAGTTCTGATATATTGTTCAGAATATAAAAACAAGTTGCTTAATGTATTATTTTGATTTAAATTCTTATTAGTTGTAATACAAGTTGGCATCAGGAATAAGCCAGCCATTTTTTATTCAGGAGACAAATCATGATTCCCAAGATAAAGAAAATAAAGGTCATAGAAACTGCCCCTGCCGGTATAAATTTCCTCATCGTAAAGATCGAAACCACCGAAGCCGGACTATATGGTCTAGGATGTGCTACATTTGCATATCGTACAGCGACAATTAAACACCTTATCGAAACCTATCTCTCCCCTCTTCTTATAGGCAGAGACGTTGACAGAATTTCCGATCTTTGGCAGCTTATGCATCAGAATGCTTATTGGAGATCCGGTCCCATAGAAAATAATGCCATTTCAGGAATCGATATGGCTTTGTGGGATATAAAAGGAAAGATGGCAAGTATGCCTTTGTATCAGCTCCTCGGCGGAAAAATGAGAGATGCTGTACCCGTTTATCGCCATGCGGACGGTAATAATATAGAAGAACTGATATCAGAAATTGAGGGATTTAAAAGTATAGGTCTTCAATATATCAGATGCCAGATGGGCATATACGGCGGCACCGAATATGGCACGGCCGGTAAACACTCGCCCGTGAACCCGTCTATAGGAACATATATTGATTCGAGAGAATATATAAGAAACACTCTGGATATGTTTGATAAATTAAGATCTCATTTCGGAGACAGCATCGAATTTGTTCATGATGTTCACGAACGTATAAATCCTATTGATGCCCGTCAATTTTGCCATGAGATGGATAAGTATCATTTATTTTTTCTTGAGGATGTTGTTTCACCGGAAAATGTTGCATGGTTACGTGAGATCCATAACTTCTGTACTACTCCCCTCAGTCACGGTGAACTTTATGTAAATCCAAATGAATGGCAGGATGCAGTCATTAATCGTTCAGTTGATTATCTTCGGGCTCACCTTTCTGATATAGGCGGAATAACTCCCGCCATTAAAATGGCAGCTTTTGCCGCTCCTTTCGGTGTCAGAACCTGCTGGCACTGTCCTCCTGATATGTCACCTGTAGCCGCAAGTGCTGTCATAAATATCGACCTTGCCATTCCGAATTTTGGTCTTCAGGAGTGGAGTGCCATCAAGTCTTATAAGTTCCTTCAACAGGGTTCAGGTGCAATAGATAATGATGAGCAGGCTTCAGATGCAATATATGAGGTTTTTTCGGGAATGCCGGAATATGGAAATGATGGTTATGTTTATGCCAATGAAAAGCCCGGATTAGGAATCGATATTGATGAAAAGGCCGCTGCAAAGTACAGCTGTAAGCATCCTGTTACCGTTTGGACTCAGACCAGAAATCCAGATGGGTCACTGCAGACGCCATAAGTGGACCTTTATTACGGGATTGCATCGGCCCACTTGGCTTTTTATTTCTGTAGTGTTTTTTTTCAATACGAAAATACGGCGGGATATGCACCAAGGCTTGCGAGTTGAAAGAACAGACTGCGAAGTCATGTACGTATCCGGTGACACGAAGTGTAACCGGTACGAACATGGCAAGCAAGATGTACTTTCAATCGAGTGGGCCGGTGCAATCCCGTCGTATTTTCTGCGCCGTGTACACTATTAGATTTACTTTTTTGTATAAAAAAATCAAAGTACAGATAACAACATAATATGTCGTGCTTAACTGATATAAGTATGGAATAGAGCTTACCGGAGAGACCTTTGACAGATTACATCGCGAAGCCAGGTATCTTCTTGATGTGCGCCCCGCAGCATAACAGCAGAGAATTCAGTAGCACAGGATATGCCTTATTGGTGCTTCCATAACTTCTGTGGTCTGGATTCGCCTCTATATTCAAACGAGATGAGCAGGCTGTACGAGTACATCTCAAGCGACCCTGAATCCATCCCGAATTTCATGTTCCGTTTCAGAGAGGGATACAGTGAAGCATTCCCGGATTCCGGCTCAACACTGGTTGGATTTGACT
>ALYD01000016.1 GCA_000513555.1 Lachnospiraceae bacterium JC7 | reverse complement strand
TACTAACTAGCCATGCTCTGTTATAAATGAGCATACCATCCGAATGCTTGCATTCGAGATGGTATTTTTTGTTGGTGTTATACGGCACCTACGGCGACGGTTATAAATGAGCTATGCTCATTTATAACAGAGCATGGCTAGTTAGTATCTGGGATGGATTCTTTTGTTTTTGTTATACGGCGCCCACGGCGACGGTTATAAATGAGCTATGCTCATTTATAACAGAGCATGGCTAGTTGGTATCCGGGATGGCTTGTGCCGAGCATTTTTTTGATGCATCAAAAGCCGTTTTGATGTAAAATGGGTCTCACTGTAAAAAAATTTACGGAGGAACGGAGTAGTTCTTCCGATGAGGATATATATTTTGAAAGAACAAGTTGACAGACGAAATTCCAGATCACATTATCGTGGCCCGCGTTCCGCACGTATCAAGGCGGGAGTTGAGGGAGGAACGAAGAGGCGCAGAGCCGGAGGTTCCTACGCGGGAAGAGAACTGAGGATGATGAAGGATGTGAATCACCTTCAGGTAACGGGTATTCCCGAGCAGCAGGAAGAGAATGAAGAACAGGGCCGCCAGATCAAGGTGGAAAGTATCGGAAAGACCCTTGGAAGAGATAATGAAAAGTCTTCTAAGAGGATCCGCAGAGTTCATCACAGGAACAACCGGCGTAAAGAGGACTCCAGAACCGATTTCGGAAAAAGCAGAAAAAAGCCTGAAAGCAGATTCAAAAATTTCACCGGAAAAGAGGATAAAAGAGAAAAATTCATAAGTTCAGGATATGAACGAAAGAAAACAGAGGCCAGGTTCAGCGGTAAGACGGATGAAATGCAGTATGAACTGTCAGATGAATTAAAGCGTCTGTATGAAAGATCCGAGTATGAGCATGAAGAAAAAGAGCCGGCTCAGAAGGACGATATGTATGTAACAGGGCATGAAAACCCTGAATCTTCCGGGAAGAATGAAGTAAAACTCATTTTCGGAGAGGATCTCACCGGGAAAGAGGAAGAGAGAAAGAAGATCTTCTTCAATTCCAGAAAGAGCAATTATTCCGGGACAAGAGCGGAAAGACTGGCAGAAAAGTACAAGCGCATAGAGATCGAAGATCAGTTTCAGGATGTGGCTCCTTATATTCCCGAGGAAGAGGAAGAAGAGACCGTTGACCGCAGAAAACACAGATGGGGCAGAATCGGCATACTTTTAGGATCCTTTATCCTGTTCTATGAGATCATAATCATAGCTGCCTTCTGTTTAAGCCCGAATCTTCTTCAGAATGTCAACAGCAGGATAGTTGAAATGAGAGCGGATCTCGAGTCGAGATTCATGTCGAAGGAGACATTGGCAGAGACAGAGCCCGAATCACTTTCGGAAACTGAAGTCATGGAAACGGAATATCCGGAGAACACCGAGGGAATTACGGCTTATGTCAATGAATCCGGCGCCATCGCTGTGAAGAATCCTGCCATTCCTGTTGAGGCGGAAGCCATCGGAAAAGGTGATGATGAGCCTGTAGAGCTGTTGTTTGCCGGTGATGTATATCTGAGCGATCATGTCATGGAGGCATACAGGGAAGCCGGGGATATAAGCGGTGTTCTTTCAGAGGGATACCGAAAGGATATAGATTCGGTTGATTATTTTGTCGCCAATGAAGAATTTCCATTCAGCATAGGCGGAAAGCAGGCGGAGAACAAGCAGTTCACCTTCAGAGTGCATCCCGATAACATCAGTCTTTTCCATGAGATGGGTATAGACCTTGTGACCCTTGCCAACAACCATACCCTGGATTATGGAACGGAAGCACTTCTGGATACCGTAAGCACTCTTGACGATGCGGGAATAAGACATGTGGGAGCCGGCTCTGATCTTAAGAGCGCTTCCGAGTCTGTAACTGTCAGCATAAAGGGAAAAAAGATAGCCTTTATCGGTGCCTCAAGAGTTATACCAGAGGCGGAGTGGGCGGCTTCGGATTCCAATGCCGGAGTTTTTGCGGCCTACGATGATACGGCTCTTCTCGAAAAGATAAAAACAGCCAAAGAGCAGGCGGACTTTGTGGTGGTCTATGTTCACTGGGGCGAGGAGCGTAAGGAATATCCAAATGAGGTTCAGAAGACTCTGGCTCACGATATAGTTGATGCCGGCGCGGATCTCGTTATAGGAGCCCATCCTCACGTTCTGCAGGGAATAGAGTATTACAGGGATGTTCCTATTGCATATAGTCTAGGAAACTTTGTGTTCGGAAGTTCCATTCCTTCAACGGCACTTCTGAAGGTCACTATAGAAGCGCCTGATGATGCCGGGGCACAGGATGTGACTCCCGAAGACAAAAAGGCTTTTGATGTGAAGCTTCAGCTCATCCCCGGAAAGTCTTCGGCAGGATATACCGAGAAGCTTGACAGTGCAGCCGACATCGCCGGAGTGTATTCATATCTGACCGGTATCAGTACAGGAATCAGCATCGATGGAAACGGTGTGGTGCATAAGAACTCTTAGGTTGACAAGGCCTTTTAAAATCTGTAAACTTATGGTCGTATCGAAAGAGGCTCCGGCTTCTTTCCTGCGACAAAGGTTTATATAGGCTACTGTAGCACAGTCGGTAGTGCATCTGATTCGTAATCAGAAGGTCACCGGTTCAAGTCCGGTCAGTAGCTGATATTCTCTTATATGGCATATGCCTTTTTAAAGCAGAATAGTCTAAAACAGGTCTTGGTTCCGGATGCGAGGAATCAGGACCTTTTTTCTTTATTGTCATTGATTCCGTGGGAAATGATGACGCCATTTCCTCATCCCGTAGCCAGCTTTATATTTTATTTATATTTATGACCAGTAATTGTTCTTGCATTAAAACATGGTTAGAAGGTACAATTAAAAAGATGTTTGACAAAAAATAATTAAATCTTTCAGAGGTAGTATGAATTTTAATAAAAGTATTGTTATGGGGATGATGACTGCTATGCTTGTGACTGCAGCTTCGGTTACAGCATTGGCAGATGAGAATAAGGGATGGTCATGGATGGATCTGAACGGTGACGGTGTTCAGGAGGCGTATCAGTACAACGCAGACGGCTCCATGGCACCTGTTCAGGCGGGAGCTGACGGTTTCAGTGCAGTCACACTTCAGGCCGATGGTACAGTACAGTGTGACGGAAAGACCATTGCAGTGGTTCAGCTCGATTCTAACGGTGGAGACCTTTCATCGGATACTTCAGCAGATGGTGATTCGGACGAATCTGCAAACGGAGGTATCTATTCCGCGGCGGATGCCTATGCTTATGCCACGGCTGCAACAGGCCGCCCGGATATCGTTAATTTTGCGAGACAGTATATCGGAGTTCTTCCTTATGGTGCCGGCAATGTTCTTAACGGAAGAGTTGACTGTTCCGGTTTTGTTCAGGCTGTATTCAGAGAATTCGGTATCTCACTTCCGAGAACATCGAGACAGCAGGCGGCAAGTGCTCCAAGATATGTCAGTGAGGCTGAGATGCTTCCGGGAGATCTGATATTCTACGGAGGAAGCATAGGATCTGTTTCTCACGTGGCCATCTATACCGGAGAGAATTCCATAGTTCATGCTACCAACAGCAGACGAAACTCGGTATTTGAGGATCGCGGAGGAAGCGCGGTACATTATGAACATATCGCGGCTATAGGAAGATTTTGGTAAAAGATTCAAGAGCAGCACATCCCGGTTTAGGATGTGCTGCTCTTTATTAGGCCACGAAGCGCCGGTAGGGGGGCGACTGTCCCCCGGGAAACATAGGGGGCGCGGCCGAAGTATTAAGAGAGGATGCAGGATTTATATGATTTTCTTTTTCGGTATCACCAACGGTCAGAAGGAACTGGATTTTCACCAGCAGATGACCTGTGATCTTTGCGGAAGGATGGGACATTATAGAGTATTCATGACCTACATGGTACTTTCCATATTTTTCATTCCCGTATTCAAGTGGGGAAGGACCTACTATGTGGAGACCTCATGCTGCGGTTCCGTTTACGAACTCAGACCGGAGACAGGAAGAGCCATAGAGTACGGAGAAAATGTTACCATACGTCAGGAGGATCTGTACTTAAGACAGAAGGGCAGCAACGTAAGGGAGCGAAAGGTCTCAAAGATCTGTTATAACTGCGGATATGAAACAAGTGAGGATTTCGAGTTCTGTCCGAAGTGCGGAAGAGCCTTTGAGAGCTGATGAGCTTGAGACAGCTTCGGCAGAAAACGGAGCATGGGATACTCAGGATCATTGGTATTAAAAATGGATATTGATAATTCGAATTTTAATTTATACAATAAATAAAAGGGGTTTAAGAGTATGAGTGTAGATTGGGGAGCGATTTTAGGACCGATACTGAGCCTTGCGGCTTTTTTTATCATAGTTGGTTATATAGGATACCGTATCAGGAGGTTCCGCCATTCCATCATGGGACAGGCGGTGGAGACTATTGCGAAGGCTGTTGTCACCGGTGACGGAATGATAGAAGAACCGGAATTCACATCAAAGCCCCGGTCTCTTTCTTCCATGGATTCCATTTATATTCCGAAGCTTGAAAAGGACTTTCCCGAGTTCAACTGGAATGAATGGAAGGTGCGCATACAGGATGCGGTGCTCAGAAGGATGGAAGCCATAGACGAGAGGGATCCTGAAATCCTGAAGGATCATCCCCTCATTAAGGAGGAAGTTGAGAGGATCATCACCAATGAAGGTACCGGAGTAAAAAATCTCACCTATTCGGAGGATGAGCTTGAGTTCAAGAACCGGCATGCCTACAACACCGTGATCTTCGGATACGACAGAAATTCGGGACTTTGCACCATTCATACGCAGACATCAGTGAGCTATGAGCGTCATGTGAAGGCGGGGATCAAGGCAAATACTGCTCAGGGAAGTGCCGGGACCCGTATCAGAAAGATCCAGTCTGTTTTCAAAACAGAGCTCGTGTATGTCCAGGATGAGGCCAAGGTAGACAGCAGGATAAAGGGTAAGATGATAGGACACAACTGTCCGAACTGCGGTGCTCCGCTCAAGATGATAGGGGCCAAGGTCTGTGACTACTGCGGAACAGCTGTGGAGGGAGTAAATATCAGGGCCTGGACCATAAACAGGATCTCTGAAGACAGAAGATAATAAACGGCCATTAAAAAGCCTGTTAAAACGGAATATACTGCACATGGTAAAAACCTTAAGAGAACAGAACTCAGGTTCAGGTCTCTTAAGGTCTTTTTTATGAGATCACGTATAAAAAGGCTTAAATAAAATCACAACAATACGAAGAAAAACCGTATGCAAAAAATTGGATTGAACCGCATATATTCATGTGGTAAAGTGGTTTACAATATGGGGCGTTTTACAAACGGAGTGAACAGGGATGAGATCAAATTCGGTTAGATACAGGCGTGGAGTATGGATGCGGATAATGTCTATCATGGTGGGAGTGTGTATAAATATCATTCTCTCATTTGTCGCCATATATTTTAAACTTCCGCTATATCTGAACACCGTGGGAACCATGTGCACCGCCTGGATAGGGGGTATTTTTCCGGGGGTCATGACAGCCTTCTTTACGAATATGGTCTGTGAATTCTACAGTTCCGATGCGCTGTATTTTTCCATAATAAACATTATCACTGCAATTTATATCGTTGATTTTCGTAAAAGGCATCCACAGGTCAGCCCTAGGGGCATAGTTAATTTTGCCATGATATCAGGCTTTTCCTGCGGTTTCATGGGGACTGTAATAGAATGGTTCCTGTTCAAGAATACTTCGAACTATACCATTCTTGATATAGCCAATAATTTCAGGGCGGTACTTGATACTTCACCGCTTATGTCGCTTTTTTTCGCGAATATACTCATGCACATCATAGACAAGGGACTTTCTCTTGTTGTTTCTATGTATATAGTAAGATCAGTTCCCATGGATATAGTACGCGGCATCAGAGATGGTGTATGGAGACAGCGTCCTCTTTCGGATGAAGAGCTTAAGGATCTTAAAGACTGGGGCAGGGATGTAAGATTCTCCTCCAGAACCAGAATGACTGTCATGCTCATAGGATTATCCACTGTGCTGCTGGCGATAGTCGGCAGTATAGGGATAAATCTGTATATAACAGATACAAAGGCTGAACGAACGGAAACTGCTATAAGGACTGTGAAATTTGCGGCGGAAGTCATGGACAGGGATCTGATCGATGAGTGTTTCACAAAAGGAAGAGCAGCTGACAGGTACAGCGAAACAGAGAATATACTTAAACATATCTGTGATAATGCTCATGGCGTGGAAAAGCTCCGGGTAGTAAAGGTCGTGGAAGATGGGGCTTATTTTGTTTTTGACCTGAATAAAGACAGTGAAACACAGCTGTGTGAACCGAGAGATTATGTCCCCATAAGAGAAGAGTTCAAGCCCTACAGTGATGATTTTATTTCGGGAAATGAGATAGAACCCATAGAATACAGAAATGATTCAGGAGTGTTCCTGAATGTTTTTTATCCCTTGAAGTATGATGGCGAGAATACGGGCTATTATATCGGAGCTGAGATATCCCGTACTACAGCCACCATGGTTCTGGTGAGATTTCTGAATAAGATGGGTCTTATTCTTGCGGGTTTCTTTATTCTGATAATAGTTTTTGTCACATGGATGACGGACATGTATGTTGAGTATCCCATCAGCAGTCTGGCGAGATGTGTTGATCGCTTTTCAGAGGACGGGTATGATCAGGCGACTCTCGATAAGAATGTAATGACCGTAAGAAAGCTCGGCATACGTACGGGGGACGAAGTTGAAAAGCTTTATCATGCCATATGCCAGCTGACCCTGAATCAGGCGGAGCAGATGAGAAATGTCCGGAAATTATCCGAATCCACCGCACAGATGCAGGACGGAATCATTATCACCATGGCGAATATGGTGGAGAACAGAGATTCCGATACGGGAGCCCATATCCAGAAGACTGCGGCCTATGTAAAGATCATTGCAGAGGGACTTAAGAAAAAGGAGTACTATGCTGAAAAGATAACTCCTAAATTTATTTCCGAAGTCGTACGAAGCGCACCTCTTCATGATGTGGGAAAGATAAGCATTTCCGACAGTGTTCTGAACAAGCCCGGAAAGCTTACCGAGGAGGAGTATGAGATCATGAAGACCCATGCTTCCGAGGGTAAAAAGATCATGGAGACCGCCATCAGTTCAGTCCATGGTGAGAGTTATCTGAAGGAGGCCAGAAATATGGCTGCATATCACCATGAAAGATGGGATGGCAAAGGATATCCCGAGGGACTGCATGGTGAAGAGATCCCGCTTTCAGCCAGGATCATGGCTGTGGCGGATGTATTTGACGCGTTGACTTCCCCTCGTGTGTATAAAACGGCCTACACCCTCGAAGCTGCTGTAAACCTGCTGGAGGAAGGGGCAGGAACCCAGTTCGATCCTAAATGTGTGGAAGTATTTCTGGAATCACTTCCTGAAGTTGAGTCCGTACTGGACAGATACCATGATCAGATAGCGACTTATGAGACTCACATCATGAATGCGCGACATAACAGGGACCGAAAAATAAAAATAAGTTGAGGATCTTCGGGGAAAGATATTCAGCATAAGCCTTTAGTGGAGGAAGTTTAAACGGCTGAGGTTTCCTGATATTCCGGAGTTTAATATGAGAGATTTTATCGCAGCACATCAACTTAATATAATGCTTATGATGGGGAGCATCTGCGGAACCACGGCGCTGTTTTCCGCGGTTTCAAACGTTCTGTCCAGGCGAAGGAAGATGGTGATGATCGGAATGGAGATTTCGGCCATGCTGCTTCTTTTTTCGGACAGGTTTGCCTATATCTACCGGGGGCGTATGGGCAGTCTTGCCATAGTCATGACAAGACTCAGTAATTTTCTGGTCTACAGCACCACCATAGGAGTGGTGTATTTCGTTAATCAGTATATCGAGGATCTGTGTGTCAATGAGGGAGGAGACGAGTCTGTTCCGGAGCTCCTTCTGTTCACTGACAGATGTGCGTTGCTTGCACAGATACTTGTGGTGATATCTCAGTTCACCGGTCTGTACTACACCTTTGATGCCACCAATCATTATGTCCGTTCCCAGGGCTTCATAATAAGCTACCTGCTTCCGGTGGTGATAGCGATCATTCAGCTGTATGTGCTTCTTCAGTACACTGATCGTTTAAGCAGGAGAGTCCTTATTCCACTTATCCTGTTTTCAGTTACCCCGCTTATAGCCGGCGGACTGCAGATAGTATTTTACGGACTGTCCCTTACCAATATGACTATGGTAGGTGAGATCATAGTCGTATACATTTTCACCCTCATGGACACCAACGAAAGGCTGGCACAGGCTCATGAGATCGAGATGGATAATCTGCGAAAGGAAAAAATGAGCATGAAACGCCTCTTTGATGAGGCGGCCAAAGCCTTTGTCGCAGCCATCGAAAGAAAGGACACCTTTTTACAGGGACACTCATCAAGGATCGCGGATATAGCGAGGACTCTGGCGAAACAGAGCGGAAAGAGCGAGGAAGAGTGTGACAGAGTATACTATTCGGCGCTTCTCCATGATATAGGTCTGATACTGCTACCAGACAGTCTGGTGGGAAAAGCACAGGGCCTCAATGACATGGACTATAAGCTGGTCAAGAAGACCCCGGTTTTCAGTGAAGAGATCCTTTCAAGTATAAAAGAGTATCCTTATCTCAGCGAGAGTGCCCGGCACAGTTACGAAAGGTATGACGGAAAGGGATATCCTGACGGACTGTCAGGAGAAGATATTCCTGAGATATCGAGGATAATAGCGGTTGCCAGGGCTTATGACGCCATGGTGTCGAAAAGAAGGTACAGAGATCCCCTTCCCATGCAGGTGGTTCGTGAAGAGCTGATAAAGGGTTCCGGCACCCAGTTTGATTCCCGATATTCCGATCTCATGGTTCAGCTGATAGATACTGAAAACGCGGCAAATGAAGCCGAAGGCCAGCAGCTGGATTTAGAGAAGGAGATCAGATGCGGAACCTACAGGGAAAAAATAACTGCGGGTATACCGATAATGAACGACGAAAGCATTATCAGATTCAGGTGTGAGCCGGATCCTGAAAACAGCGGCTCCTACAGTACACCTTCTCTTATCATATTTGATGCTTTCGACAGGCATGTTCATGACAACAGGAAGTCCATTGAGGCAAATCATTATCTGGAATACGGTGAAGTATGGTTCGACGGACACGGTATAACCACCGCCGCAAGAAATATGGATGTGACTGAAATAGCCGCGGGTCCAAGAGATGCCAATGTTTACACCGGAGCCAGAAATTCTTCTGTGAACGGCATGAGGGAGTCCGGCATGTATGAGATCCTGTGCGGCAGATATGAGGACCATCTTAAGCTGAGGATGAAGGGACCTTATAAGACAGTTGATGTTATAGTGGCACTGCCTAATAAGTCCATGGCATCATATATCGCCCTGACCGGAGAGAACTGTCGTATTTTTGATATAGACGTTAAAACGACATTCCGGAAAGTGGGAATGGGAGACATCCCCCGTATCGCAGAGGAAATAAGCTATATCGACAGAATAGAGGCGGATATTCCAAACATTCAGGTGGACAGGACCAGATCTGTGGCAACAGAGGGTATAGAGGTGAAGGACGGGCTCGAAATAAAATTCCATTCGAGAAGCCTCCCTACTGCAAGTCTCGTATGGGAATGCCCATATATGGTGCTGTTCTATTCGGATGACAGGAAGGTCAGGGGAAGAGGTTACCGGGAATATGCTCTGATAAAGCTGAACGGAGAAAACGATAACAGGGATGAGTATGCTGAGAATCGTTTTTCCGTGAAGAGGACCGCGGAATTTGAGGGTTGGGACCGGTGGAAACAGAGCAACAAAGATGGCCTGGTATACGATGTCTACTTTGCAAAGAAGAGAGATAAGGTCACTCTTATGGCCGAGAATTACGGGATACATATAAAGAATATCACCCATATAAGAGATGGCAGAAAAAAGGTCTATGCCGCCATCACCGGAGATCAGGTGGCGCTTACGGATATAAGAGTCCTGTAAAAGGTATTTCCGGGCGGCAGAACCCCTTCAGTCAAAAATGTGTAAAATAAAAGGTCATATCACCCGGATCAGAGTGATATGACTTTTTTTATGTGGTGTGCCTGGCGGCGTTTATCAAAATCCTTTTTTCAGACTTTTTCGTCCTCTTTTGTTTCGTGAAGGAATCTTATGAAGGTATCGACCTCATGCTGTGAGCGGAGGCGAAGAGTGTAGACATATCTTCCGATATGCTGCCAAGCGGATTCAGGAAGTTCCGTTCTCATGACTATGACATCATGGAACTTGTCGGCTATGCGGCTTTCGGGATGTACGTAAACCGGGCCTTCCTTTCGGCTGGCATGAACAGAGAAACAGTCTTCCTCGGTTTCTCCCGTGTGATGTGAAAGCTCCGAAGCGGTCTGGAGACGGTCATCCAGGAAACGCCTGTCTGTGGTTATCATGTCTGCCCATATCTTATATACATCCACAGAGTGGGCAAAATTCATCATGTCCGGGATATAGCCTCCTGCAGGACAGAGGTCTGTATCGATGGCGATATAGTCGCCTTCTTCACCGTAGCCTTCCTGAGTTCTGGTGAGACGCTTGAAGACGAAATGAACGAAACGTGACTTTGCATCGAGAGCCTTCAGAGTTTTGCGGCCAAGAGTCCTGAGCTTAACCGGCATGCCGGGGCAGGTATAATATACGATTCCGGTGTCCTCGTGATCCTCTGTAAGGGATGTTTCCGGCCAGACTGTCATGGATTCGAACAAAGGCTCCCCGTGGCTGTCGCTCACTGCGTCGTAGGAGCAGATAATTCCTTCGGCGTTCTGATTTTTTGCCAATGTCTCGTCATCGTAAGCTGAAGCGGGATAATGCTTAAGTCCTGTCGTTATATTGAAATCAGTCCTGAGACGTGCCTCCTGAGAAAGCCAGTAGGGATTCATGGATTCAAGCCAGTCTATCTTTCCGTATTTATATGAAAAGAAGGCCACTGCACGATAAAGCTGGTCGTAATCATGAAGACTGTCGATGCGGAAATACTCAGTCATGCTTTCCCTGAGATCCTGAGGCAGGTTTTCGTAAGGCGCATCACCCACGCCTAAGACATTGACACCGTTCTTCTTCAGACGGTCGCAAAAATTCCAATAATTATCCGGATAATTTGGTGAAAGAAAAATGAAATTCATATCAGAACCTCCTGGAGGAACGTCAGCCCATGAAATTTCGCACTGCGAGAACTGACGAATATTGATGCGTCAGGATGCCGGGATCGCGCATGGAAGTGCACATACGAATGCCGGAATTATGACACTCATGTAACATTATACAAATTTTTCAGAGGTAAATATAGTGCACGAACCCCGTAATTCATGGTATAATTTTTGTAATACTTTGACATAGAAATAACGATCGTGAAAATATAGAGGATAGGAGGTACATTAAGTGAATCGTGATAAGTATACTTGGCACAGTGTTCATTTGGATAGAGACATGTCGGTGGTGGTTTACGGCACAAAGGGAGTTCCGGTCCTTGCTTTTCCAAGTAAAAGTACCAGATTCGATGACTGGGAAAAGAACGGTATGGTCGACAGCATCGAGGAGCTTCTGGAGGCCGGAAAGATCCAGCTTTTCACTGTAGGCTCAGTCGATGATGAGAGCTGGCTCTGCGAAAACGGTATCAATGTCTGGAGGACCGCAAGACAGGAGAGCTACTACAGGTACATAGTTGAGGATGTGATCCCGTTTATTCGAAAGATAAACAAGTCGAAAAAGCTGCCTATTGCTGCCGGTGTTGAGATGGGTGCCAATCAGGCGGCGGTAGTCTTTTTGAGAAGACCTGATATCTTTCAGGCGCTCATAGCCATGTCCGGAATCTATGATGCCAGGTATTTCTTCGGCAACTATATCGATCATGATCTTTATGAGAATGCTCCTGAACGTTTCCTTGAAAACATGGCGCCGGATCACGAGTACATCAAGCTCTATAATCAGAGAAAGATGATATTCTGTGTGGGACAGGGCTCTCAGGAGTTTGACGGTGTGCGTGCCCTCAAGAATCTGGAAAGGATCTTCATAACCAAGAGCATCGATGCATGGTGCGACTATTGGGGATATGATGTAGACCACAGCTGGAACTGGTGGGTAAAACAGATCAGGTATTTCCTTCCGAAGGTGCTGGAGACTGAAAAGGAAGCTGCAGCAGGTGAGGTGAAGACGGAGGAGAAACCGGAGAAAAAGGCCGAGAAAAAAGTTCCTAAAGAAGTGAAGGAAGTCAGGAGGTAATTATGCAGAAGGTAGAACAGTTTTTAAAGCAGGCAGAGACATATTATCTTGCAACAGTTGACGGAGATCAGCCGAGGGTAAGACCCTTCGGAACAGCACATATTTTTGAGGGAAAGCTTTATATCCAGACCGGAAAGGTCAAGGATGTGTCGAAGCAGATCCATAAGAATCCCAAGGTGGAGCTCTGTGCTTTCAAGGATGGCACATGGCTGAGAGTTTCAGGAGAGCTCGTTGAGGATGAGAGGATAGAGGCAAAGAAGTCCATGCTCGACGCCTATCCTTCACTTCAGAAGATGTATTCTCCGGAGGATGCCAATACAGAGGTCTTCTACTTAAAGAATGCAAAGGCGACCTTCAGTTCATTCACAAGTGCGCCTGAGACTGTTGAGTTCTGATCAGACATGTAACAGAAAGACATTATACGAAAGCCGGTTCGGACAGAAAGAGTTACGGACCGGCTTTTTTCAAACAGGTTCTGAGATATCACATAAAGGAAATATCGGGAAAGGGTGTACATAGGTGGAACTGTTAGATTATCTTAGCTGGAGAAATGATGTTGCTTTTTCGACAGCGGCATTTAATGAAATCGACAATGTGATACTTTCGTTTCTTTCATACGTGGATTTTGGAGAGTTGTGTGATTGCGGAAACAGCATGCATGAAATAACAGAGATGTATGAGCTGTTTTGCGAAAACCACTCCATGGATGATATCCGGAAAAACGCGGAATTCTCCCAGAGAGCACCGCTTCTTATGCCGGATATGGCTGCGGGAGAGCGTTTCCGTAAAACCAGGGTGGGGTATTATTTCGAAGACTTTGACAAAGAAAAGGTGAAACAATTCGCTGCCATGGTCTTCATACTTCCTGACGGGACAAATTATATTGCCTTTCGCGGGACCGACTGTACCATCACCGGATGGAAAGAGGACTTTCTCATGAGCTGTATGAGTGAAACAGAAGGTGCGAAGGAAGCAGTCCGTTATCTGAATCAGGTGGCAGAGCATATTCCCGGAGATCTGATCCTGGGAGGTCACTCCAAGGGTGGAAATTTCGCCATGTATGCGGCAGCCTTCTGCGAAGACAGCATAAAGTCACGTATCACGAGGATCTACAACAACGATGGTCCGGGATTTAGGGATGAGATCATAGATACTGTTCAGTATAAGGAGATAGTTCCCAGAATAGTGAATATCGTTCCGGAAACTTCCATAATCGGACAGCTGCTTTCCAATGAAGGGAGGCAGACAGTCATCAAGAGCAAGGGCAGGGTGTTTTTTCAGCATGATGCCATGAACTGGGAAGTGACTAAAGATAAGTTTGAACCCTCAGAACTGGATTCCTTCAGCAGATTTGTAAAGGCTGCCTTGGGAACCTGGCTGGAAAAAATGGATGATGAAACAAGACAGTCCGTCGTAACAACTGTTTTTTCAATGATCGAGGAAACGGAATCCGAGACCTTCCGGGAATTTGGCGGAAACCTGTTTAAGAACAGTGAGATCGTCCTTAAAGAACTGGTAAAGCTACCTAAGGATAAGAAGAAAGAGCTGATATCGGCATTGGGCAGTCTCATCACAAGCAGCGGAGGAACTGCGATAGATAAGATAAACAGCATAGTCGGCAGCAAAGATATCTTTTTAAATGTGAAAACAGAAATCGAAACATGAAAGAGCGTTTAGCGTCCTGCATTTTTGCAGGACGCTTTTTTGTACACACAAAGTACACATTTTCAGGAGCTTTTTTTCAGCCTTTTTTCAGTTTGAGACTGTATGCTACATCCATCCTTAAGAAAGTTAAGTTTTTCTTGAGAACCAGACAGAAAGCCGGGCCTTTGGGATATCGTGAAGAAACGGCAAACCGGCTTTGGTTAATGAGAGGAGAATAAATATGGCATTACAGATTTTTGAGAGAATTGAAAAGAAGTTCATACTGACGAGAGAACAGTTTGAAAGACTTCAGCCGATACTTGATGATCACATGTCTCCGGATAAGTTTACTGATTATACGATCTGCAATATATATTTTGATACTGATAATTTT
The DNA here is from genome assembly GCA_000513555.1 of Lachnospiraceae bacterium JC7. Classification (GTDB taxonomy): domain Bacteria; phylum Bacillota; class Clostridia; order Lachnospirales; family Lachnospiraceae; genus Oribacterium. The sequence continues at coordinate 54,066 of ALYD01000016.1, read as the reverse complement.
CAGCTGATCCGAAATTCCATAGAAAAGCCGAAGTACAAAGAGAAGCTGAGATTAAGATCCTACGGTGTTCCCACTGAGGATCAGGAGGTTTTTCTGGAGCTGAAGAAGAAATATGCGGGAATCGTCTATAAAAGACGAATCTCCATGAAGATGTCGGAGGCGAGAAAGTACCTGTATGAAGGAAAAACTCCTGAATTAAAGGAGGATTTCGTCACACGGCAGATCTTCAGAGAGATAGATTATGCCAAAAAATTCTACGGACTAAAGCCAAAGGCATTTATAGCCTATGACAGAGTGGCTCTTCACGGAAACGAGGATCCGGACCTGAGGATTACCTTTGACAATGCCATAAGAGCCAGGGAAAAGGATCTGGAGCTTACAGATGGAGACCGGGGAGAACACATAATTCCCGATGACAGGGTCCTCATGGAAGTGAAGATTCCGGGTGCCATGCCGGTCTGGATGGCGGAGGCCTTTTCGGAACTGGATATCCATATGACATCTTTTTCAAAGTACGGAGCCTACTACAAGAAGCAGTTCGCGGAGGAGACCGGACATGAGGCAAAGATCATAGCATTGAAACAGCTGAATGCTCTGGAGCTCAGAAGAAAGAGAGCCGGTCAGACGGAAGGGGATATCGAGATCGCCGGAAGACGCGCCATGGCCTGATGTTTTTACAATACACTGAATTAAAAAAAGGAGAAAATCATGTTAGATACAGTTATTTACGATACAGGAGCAACAGCTGAGGTCTTTGTTATGTGCCTCGGAGTTTCCATAGTACTTGGCGGGGTCATAGCTGCATTCCACAGCTTCAGAAACAGAAGCAGCAAGAATTTCCTCATGACCCTGGTGCTGCTTCCGGCTATCGTTCAGTCGGTGATAATGCTGGTGAACGGCAATGTGGGAACCGGAGTGGCAGTCATGGGAGCTTTCTCACTGGTGAGATTCAGATCTCTTCCCGGAAACAGCCGTGAGATCGCATCCATTTTCCTCGCCATGGCGGTGGGACTGGCAACAGGCATGGGCTATCTGATGATGGCGGCGGTAATGACATTTGTAGTAGGCGCGGTTTCTATCGCCATAGTTTCAGCTCCTATCGGACAGGCAAAGGAACTTGAAAGAGAGCTCAAGGTCACGATACCTGAGAATCTTGATTATTCTGATATATTTGACGATGTTTTTGAAACATATTCAAACGGTGCTCAGCTTATCAGAGTGAAGACTGTAAATATGGGTTCGCTTTATGAGCTTGTTTATCACCTGACTCTCAAGGACAGGAAAAACGAGAAGCAGATGATCGATGACATAAGAACCAGAAACGGAAATCTCGAGATAAGCTGCGGAAGGATCTCGGAGAAGGTGGAATCACTTTAAACCGGGGAAGAAACATTAAATTACGGTGACCTGATAAGAATTATGCTGCATCGGATCTCATATGAGCCGGATGCAGCTTTACATATAGAAATGAGGAAAAAATGAGAAATAGATACTATTCATTTCGGGAATATCATAGAACATTGAAACATTTAGCTACGGTGTGTGCTGCAGCGGGAACAGTGGCTCTTCTGGGAACTGCCTGTGCCAATGCTGAGTCCGGTGTTTCTGCCGCTACAGAAAACAGCAGCGAAGCAGTAAAGGATTCCGGTACCGAAGCGGCAAAGAGTCAGAATACTTTGAGCACAGACGGAACAACGAAGGGCGAGATAGCCATCAGTGTAGAGGACGGAGACATTGGCATAAGCGGCCAGAACTCCGACAGCCTTAAGGTTTCCGGCAACACCATCACCATAACGAAGGCCGGCACATACAGGCTGAGTGGTATCCTTACGGAAGGACAGATCCTGGTGGAGGCCGGAGATAAGGATGATGTGCACCTGATACTTGACGGTTTCAGCATCAGTAACAGTGAAACTGCTCCGATTTTTGTGAAGACCTCCGGCAATTTTTTTCTGGAGCTTTCGGAAGGCAGTGAGAATGTGGTGGAGGATAAGCGCGGGGCGGCATCTGAGTCTGCCACTTCCACGGAGGAGATCCCAGATGCTGCTATATACAGTAAGTCGGATCTTTATATTTCAGGCACGGGCGCTCTTGCCATTTCCGGCGGTTACTGCGATGGTATCCATGGAAAGGACCTGATACTGATATCTGATAATGTAAACATCAGTATTACAGCTACTGAGCATGGCATCAACGGAAAGGACAGTCTGGAGATTCAGTCGGGAAACCTCGACATCATTTCCGGTGAAGACGCGCTTCATTCCAAGGGCGATGTGGTGATCAGTGACGGTACGCTGCATATTTCGGCTTCGGATGACGGAATACATGCGGAAAACGAAGTGCGTATCGATGGAGGAACCATAGATATCTATGAAGCCTATGAGGGACTGGAGGCCCTTAAGGTGACGATAAACGGCGGAAATGTCAGTGTTTCCTCCTCCGACGATGGCATCAATTCCGCGGGTGGAGCCGATTCTTCCGGCGGTATGTTCGAGGTGACTGATGGAGCGGCCATAAGCATTAACGGCGGTACAGTCTACATAACTTCAGCGGGAGACGGAATAGACTCAAACGGCGATGTAGTCATCACAGGAGGTGAGATCTACGTTGACGGGCCTTCCATGGATGGCAATGCTTCCCTCGATTACAACGGCACAGCCACCATTACAGGCGGCAGCTTCGCTCTTACGGGTTCCAGCGGCATGTTCCAGAGCTTCAGTCAGGATTCGACTCAGGCTCAGATCATAGTTTACTATCCGGAGAGACAGGCTGCAGGTACTGAGATCACAGTTACGGACAGCGAAGGTAATGTGGTCTATTCCAATGCAGACTCCAGCATGGAATTCACTGTATTTATGCTTTCCGGTCCGGAGTTAAAGGACGGGGAGACCTACACCGTGAAGACCGGTGATCAGGAAGTTACAGTGACCATAGACGGACAGACCGGCACAGCCGGAGAGAGATCTTCCAATATGATGGGCGGAGGTCAGGGCGGTCCCGGCGGCCGCGGAGGCCAGGGCAGACCCGGCGGTATGAACGGCCCTCAGGACATGAACGGCATGCCGTCAGGTGGCCCCGACAGCGGTGAAATGGGGCCTCAGACAGCACCACAGAATTGAATGTAGTATCAAAAGAGCAGATCCGGATCAACCGGGTCTGCTTTTTTGATATGTGGCTTCAGCATCCCTATTTCTTCGAAATAGGGATAAACTTCAGTATCATTTAAGTTTCGCAAATTACTATACAGTCATACAGAGCGGGATACTCTGTTACAGCTTTCGTTTAGATTCCGAAAGGAGAAGATATGTATAGAGATTCAAAAACAGTACGTATAGCAGTTATTCCGGCATATGAGCCGGACAATAAACTTATAGAAGTAGCGAGCGAGGCAGCTGCAGCGGGATTTCAGGTAGTGATAGTGGATGACGGTTCCGAAAACGGAAAAGCAGTGAAGAGCGGAAAGTCTTCGAGAGAAGTATTTCACCGTATCTTCGAAGAGGCGAAGTTCTTCGCACATGTGATCCGCTACTCCGGGAACCGTGGCAAGGGATATGCCATGAAGACAGCATTCAGCTATATCAAAGAGAATTATGCGGAAGAGGATTACACGGTGGTTGTCATCGATTCCGACGGGCAGCATAAGGTGTCTGATGCGATCCGCCTCACGGATTATGCCATAGCCCATCGGGATACACTGGTACTGGGCAGCCGGCGCCAGAGTGCGAAGTCACCCCTCAGGAGCCGTATCGGAAACGGAATCACAAGGAATGTTTTCAGGGCAGTATCCGGGGTCTATATTTACGACACCCAGACCGGTATGAGAGCCTTTTCCGCGGATCTCATGGAAAGAGCCCTTATGGTATCCGGCGACCGATACGAGTATGAGATGAACATGCTCATGGATTTCTCCCGGGCCCGCATTTCCATGGCGGAGATCCCCATAGAGACCATCTACATCGATGACAATGCAGGAAGTCACTTCAATCCGCTGAAGGATTCTCTGAAGATCTACGGCGAGATACTGAAATTCAGCGCGTCAAGCTTCGCGAGCTTCCTCATCGACTATCTGGTTTTCGTGTGCATCGTTGCCCTTTTTGGTACGAACACCACTATAGTACTTTTTGCCAATGTCTTTGCCCGCTTCATAAGTGCGGTATCCAACTACAGCATCAACCGGAACTTCGTGTTCGCAGGCACCGGAGAGCTTTCCGGTAAAGAGAAGTCCGGTGAAAAAGGCATCATTTATGCAAAAAGGTACGCCCTGCTTGCAGCAGGCATCCTGACGATGAACTCGGCCCTTCTTTATCTGCTTACGACATTTACGGGAGCAGACCCCGCGATACTGAAGATAGTTGTTGAGTGTCTCATGTTTTTCGTCAGCTTCACCATACAGAGACAGTTTGTATTTTCAGACAGAAAAAAAGAAAAACCGGTGGTACCTGCTGATGTGGAGATAATGACAGAGGATGAGAATATCAGGCAGAATGATTACACAGTGGTGGGAATTCAGCGATGATGCAGGAAAACAACAGACATTTACCGGTGAGTGTAATCGACCCTAATTAAAGGAGAAAAATGAAGAGCAATATATTAACAGCAAATATTTCCAACTGGAAATTCAACATTATATTCTATGGGATCCTGACGATGTTTACAGGCTATGCACTTCTGGACACATTTGTTATCCCGCAGAAGTACAGTTCAGATACAGCGAGACTTCAGGTGACTGTAAAAGAGGTGGATAAGAGTGTATCGGGAAACCGGGATGAAGCAGAGTCAGAATTCGGAAAAAGACCTGAAGGCGGTCCCGGTCCTCATGGAAGTTCGAAGCATGGAAGCAGGACATCCGCCGTATCCTCCGCGACATCCGATGTCACCACCACCATCGATACAGTGAGCTCCGACACTGTACTCGGAACCTATTCCGACAGCGTAAAGACCATTACGGTAAGCGAGTACAGAACAAATGACACATCGATCTATGTGGCTGATGTGAGACTTGTGGGAGATGCCACAACGGAAGACAACGAAGCCTTTACTTCTGCAGACCTCATAAAGACAGCATTTGCAGAAGACACCTACGGAAAGAATGTCAAGGCGGAGACCTCGGTAACCGCTGAGGAAAATAACGCCATACTCGCAATCAACGGTGATTTCTACGGAGCCCAGAACGAAGGATACGTAATAAGAAACGGAGTTCTGTACAGATCGACATCGGGAGGAAATGAGGATCTCGCCATACTTACTGACGGAAGCTTCAGGATCTTTTCTGAGGATGAGATAAGCGCCGAGGAGATCCTATCGGAAGGAGCCAGTGATGTTCTGAGCTTTGGTCCGGGACTCGTTATAGACGGAGAGATAGCTGTAACAAAGGATGAAGAGGTTGGAAAGGCCATGGCGTCAAACCCGAGAACAGCCATAGGAGTTCTCGAGGACGGACATTATGTATTTGTGGTGACTGACGGAAGAACTGATGAATCCACGGGACTTACCCTGTATCAGATAGCGGAGTTCATGCAGAGCCTCGGATGCACCACTGCCTACAATCTGGACGGCGGCGGATCCAGCACCATGTATTTCAACGGCCAGATCATTAACAAGCCGACTACGGGCGGAAACAGGATCTCCGAGAGATCAGTGAGCGACATCGTATATATCGCAAAACAGACAACGGAATCTCAGTAATATGAAACATGATCCGGGGAATTATCGGTGGAGCCGGAACTCCCTCAGGATCAAATTAAAAAATCAGAAATGAGGTTATTATAATGACGAATTATATAAGTCTTCAAAACAGCATGGTGGAAATGGATAATGAGATCTGTGCTGAAATAAAGACCGGGGACAATGCGGCCCTCAGACTGAAAAACCGGAGGCTCGCAATGAGTAAGGTGAGAAGATATCTGATCAGTACCATAGCTACGGCTCTTTTTGGAGCTATATATGAGTATTTCAGCTTCGGAGTCTTTTCCTATTACATGCTTTATGCATTTTCGTTTCCTCTGGTCTTCGGGCTTCTGCCGTGGTTTATGATCGCCATGGACAACAGAAGTTTCATAGGAGCGGGATTTCCGCAGCAGATGACCTGTAACCTTTGGGGTGCCGGGATCACGACACTTACGGTTGGAGCTGTCTTTCACGGAGCGCTGGACATTTACGGCACCACCAACGCTTTATCGAAATATTATTTCATCGTAGGAGCCCTGCTACTGCTGATAGCTGTAATGGCCTTTATAGGCAGCAAGGAAAAACGTGAGACGAGAGGCAGGATCTGATATAAGTGCCATAAAACTGTTTCATGACTTTAAAGACAAAGTTAGACACATTTCATGATACTTACAGCATATGATGCAGGGGGCGGTATGCAGAGTAGATGCAGACGTCCCCTGTTTTGTGTCAATTCAACAAAATTCAAAGAATAATCTTAAGTGTTTCTCTGAAAATACACTATTTTAATAGAAGATTGTGCGATATACTAAACTTCGTATGGGCAAAATTAATGAGTACACATTAGGGAATAAGGGAGAAATCAGATGGTTTCAATTTTTGTAAGTCTGCTGGGCGGACTTGGCCTCTTTATCGCAGGTATGTACATGATGAGTCACGGTATCGAAAAGGTTGCCGGTAACAAACTGCGAAAGATTCTGGAGACCTTCACCAGAACCAGACTCACGGGTGTTCTGGTCGGATTGTTTTTTACGGCTGTGATCCAGTCCTCCAGTACTGCCACAGTAATGGTAGTAACATTTGTTAATTCAGGACTTATGGCGCTGTCCAATGCCTGCGGCATCATACTCGGTGCCAACATCGGTACCACCGTCACGGCGTTGCTGGTTGCGTTCAGATTATCGGCCATAGCACCTATATTCATTTTTGCCGGTGCTATCATGATGAATTTCATTCCTTATCCGACTGTCAAAAAGTCAGGTGAGATCGTTATGGGTTTCGGACTTCTGTTCGTGGGTATCTCCACCATGTCAAACTCCATGGCGGATCTTCGAGAGATTCCGGCAGTCATCAGCTTCCTTTCCGGCTTTACGAATCCGGTGCTGGGACTTCTCATGGGATTTGTCATCACATCCATAGTTCAGTCCTCATCCGTGACAGTATCCATACTCGTTGTCATGGGTTCCATGGGACTTGTGGACCTTCGTATATGTATGTTCATCATCCTCGGATGTAACATCGGTGCATGTTCAAGTGCAGTCCTTACAGCTCTTCAGGGCAATGTCAATGCAAAGAGAGCAGCGCTCATTCACCTTTTGTTCAACATCTTCGGAACAGTTCTCATGTTCATCCTGCTGATGCTTTTTGCGGGACAGATCGAGAATATCATAAGATTTGTTTCCGGAACCGGAAACGACCCGGGATCTCTCGGACGAAATATAGCATTTGCACACTTTATCTTTAAGGTGTTCCAGGTAATCGTTTTCTATCCGTTTATGGATCAGATCATAAAGCTTACCTACGTACTTGCCAAGGAAGACGAGTCTCAGACATCAAAGGAGGATGGAGAGTTCCGTCTCAAGTACATCAATATCAACAAGCTGCCTAACCCTGCAGTTGCCATCTATATGGCCAAGCAGGAGATGGAGCGCATGGCCAATGCGGCCTTCAAGAATCTGAACACAGCCATGGAGTGCCTCATCAACGAGGACGGCTCAGGTATCGAAAAGGTCTATGAGACTGAGAAGTACATCGACTGGCTCTGTGAGCAGATAACCACATATATGACAAAGATCAACCAGAACGCCATTCCTCTTAGAGATGCGGATCTCATCGCCGGATACTTCCATGTATGTTCAGATATAGAAAGGATTGGTGATCATGCTGAGGACATCGCAGACGTGGTGAAGTATTTTACTGAAAAGGATGTCCATATGTCAGATCCGGCCAAGGAAGATCTGAAGGGCATGATGGATGTGGTAAACAGGCTTATGAGAGATTCCCTCGATATGTTCGTGACAGGAGATATGACCAATATGGAAGAGGTACGTACTCTTGAAGACGAGACAGACAGCCTGGAGTTAAGCCTTCAGGACAAGCATATCCAGAGACTCAGCGAGGGCAAGTGCTCTGTAAGAGCAGGAATTTTCTTCTCGGATATAGTTTCCGGAATCGAGCGTGTCGGCGATCATGCCATCAACATCGCCTTCTCACTTTATGAGGCCAAGAACCGTAATGCTGCAGCCAGAGTAATTTGATATTTTACCCCCGGACAGGTTAAACCTGCCGGGGTGTTTTTATGTCCGGAAAATGCAGATGGAACTTAAAAAGATAAAATGTCATTCGAATCCTTTGTCTACATACGGAAATGAGATTATGAAATGCAATCAGAAAAAATTTTTCTTTTGCAAAGATTGATTTGAAAGTTAATTGTGTATTATTATTGAATCAGTACTAATTTCGGTGTAACTATGTGAATTAATGATGTCAAAAAATAAAAGGACGTGATGGTACATCATAATTCATCGACAGGGTTTTACCCTCACATCATTTCAAAAGGGGGATGTATGGAAAAGAAAAATAAGTTCTCGTTGGCTGTTCAGATTTTTATAGCTCTTATACTGGCGATTATAGTCGGCTTACTCATGCAGGGTTCGGCAGATGTTGCAAATGACTATATCAAGCCCTTCGGAACCATCTTTTTGAACCTTATCAAGTTCATAGTCGGTCCGATAGTACTTTTCTCCATCATGGCAGGTGTTGTATCCATGAAGGACATAAAGAAGGTAGGTTCTATCGGAGGTCTGACTGTTGCATATTATCTTTTGACCACAGCCTTTGCCATAACCATAGGTCTTGTGTTCGGTAATATCTTCAAGGGAGCTTTTCCTGCATTATCAACATCAGGACTCAGCTATGAAGCTGCGGAGCCGGTATCGTTTATGGATACCATCGTCAATATCTTCCCGAACAACTTCGTTAAGCCGCTCCTGGATGCAAACATGCTTCAGGTAATCATTATGGCACTTCTTCTCGGCTTTGCTGTAATCCTTATTGCGGATGTTTCGCCTGATGCCAATGAGAGGATCATCAATGATATCAATGATCTGAACAATGTTTTCATGCGTGTAATGGAGATGATACTGAGACTTTCACCTGTCGGTGTATTCTGTCTCTTATGTCCGGTTGTTGCAAAGAACGGACCTATGATCCTTGGTTCACTGGCAATGGTACTTTTGACCGCATATATATGTTATGCGGTTCACGCAGTTGTGGTCTATTCCCTGGCGGTTAAATGTATTGCAGGAGTAAGTCCTCTGTTGTTCTTCAGGAAGATGTCTCCGGCCATGATGTTCGCTTTCTCCAGCGCATCCAGTGTTGGAACATTGCCTATCAACCTTGAGTGTGTTTCCAATCTCGGAGCATCAAAGGAAGTATCATCCTTCGTTCTTCCTCTCGGCGCAACCATCAACATGGATGGAACAGCTATTTATCAGGGTGTCTGCTCAATATTTATCGCATCATGTTACGGTATCAACCTTACCATGCCTCAGATGCTTACAATCGTTCTTACAGCTACACTTGCATCTATCGGTACAGCGGGCGTTCCGGGTGCCGGAATGGTAATGCTTGCCATGGTACTCCAGTCAGTAGGACTTCCTGTTGAAGGTATCGCACTTGTTGCAGGTGTTGACCGTATCTTCGATATGGGACGTACAGTTCTCAATATCACAGGCGATGCGTCCTGCGCAGTATGTATTTCACATATCAACAACAGAAAAAAATAAATTAAAGCTAAAAAGGCCGCACCTCAAGGTGCGGCCTTTTTATTGTAGATGAGCCGCCGGTAAGAGATGCTTACCGACGGCTCACGGCTTGTCAGGAGATGATACTCCTGTTGGAATTTATTTGATTATGTCAGTGAATTGTTTCAGATTATCACTGTACAGGAGCCATGGCTGCGGCTGCATTTGGATCCATTACAGCTCCCATATCAACGCTTTCGGCAGCCTGTGTCTCTACAGAGAGCTCTGCTGCGGCAGTTTCAGGAGCGGCTGTTTCTGCAGGAGTCTCTACTGCATATGTCTCGGGAACGGCAGTGCTTGTCTCGACCACTGTCTCTGCAGCAGGAGACTGTGTTTCTGCCTGAGCAGCATCCATTCCGGAAGAGTGTACTGTCTCTCTGTTTGTGATGATCTGACCTGCTGAACGGGTCTCGACGATTTCCTGTTTTACTCCTATGTCAGGATTTCCTGTGTCATCATTGACGACCTCATACCATTCGCCGTCGTAGTATTCGTAGAGAGCACCATCTACAGTCTTTGTATCGCCGTTTGCAGGACCGTCATTTGATTCAGGCTCCTCGGTCTCTTCGGATTCGTCCTGTGATCCCGGGCCTCCGTCTGCATTTTCACCCTGATCCATGAGAGCGCTTAAAGCTGCGGCATCCAGTTCCTCGATCTCCTTTGCTTCAAACTTGTCGTAAGCTTCCGGAAGAGTGATGTTTCCTGAAACTATGATTCCTGCAAATGACTCTGCCTCGGCTGCAGTACCGAAGGAAACAGTTACATACTCTGCAGGTGCGAATTCATCATTGATGAGAAGTATGTGCTGCTCAGGTGCTGAACCGCTGAACTCTTTACCTGAACGGCCGAAAGGTGTACCGTCAACACTTACGTAGACATCATTGATACCGGTCTGATAGTCGTAGTCAACACCGAGAAGACCGGTCACAGTCTCGCCGTATACATCAAGTATCATATCGGCAGGAAGCTCGAAGGTAGTGTCGTTTACCTTGGCAAATTCTGAAGCTGAAATGTATGTGTAGCTCTTAAGATTCTCTGTCTTTTCATCAAGAGCATCAAGGGAAGAATAGTCGATGCTTTCTTCTGCCTTTGATGAAAAATCCTTTATAGAGCTGAGGATGAGATCTGCGGTCTTTGCATTACCATCGTCGTTCTGGCCGATGTTGTCTGAAGCTACAGTATCCTTTGCGTTTACGCCGTTAGCCTCCATGAGCTTTGCAACATCGATGGTGAGACCATGGTAGTGATCGGTGATGGTCTGAATTGCAGAAGCATTGGCAGCGGCATGACCTTCAGGATTTGTTACAGAAGACGGCTCGATGAGAGAGATGACCGAGATCTCAGGGCACTTTTCGGTGATGGTGCGGATGATGCTCTCATAGAATGTGCCGAAGGTCTCCGGATCGTCATACTCGCCGAAGCTGAGGATGACCGCGTCGTATTCTGAACCCTCGGGAATTTCATTGGCCATTACAAAGCCTGAGAAAATGCTGTTGTCAGAAGGAAGAGCGTAGTTATCGATCTGAACATCAGATGAGAACTCTGTCTGTATCTTTTCGCTTATGAGCTCTGCCCATGATGTTGAAACATTCTCAAGATTGCTGCCCTTGGCAAAGCCGTCTCCGAGAACAAGTACAGATACAGACTGGCCGTTTGCAAGCTTGCCGTAGAAACCGCTTGCCTCCACATCCGATGACTTGCTTTCTTTTGTTTCCACCGCAGCAGAGGATGCGGAAGTTTCTATCGCAGGGGTCTTGCTTCTGCCTGTAACTGCGGCAATTCCCATAAGAACGACCACTGCACCGGCGAGACCGCCTACGCAGGCTTTCTTATTCTGCTCAAAAAATGTTTTGAAATCCATAAATATCTCCTTGAATCCATGTTGGATATTTTATATACAGCACGTCGAAAAAGTAATATACGTGCTGAGGTCAGGAAAAAAGAGGCGAGTGTTCAGGCCTTTGATTTTCCCGATAAAGACACCGTTTCATGATACTTTTTATAAGTACAAAAATCAATTAAGTTTCTTTGAATTTTCTATATGCAAAAAATCCCTAGAAAAATGATTAAATCCTTTTTATAATTAAAAAGTCTATATTTAAGAAGGAATTATGATGAGTATGAGTAGTAATGATAACAACAAGACAAAAGACACACAAAAGTTTGATACCAATGAACCTTTGACGGAGAAGGAAGTTGCTTCCAAAAAGCCAAAGGTTCTTCTTGCGATACTGCTTCTTTTGCTTCTGACCATAATCGGTGTTTTCGGATACATGGTTAGTGTTGCCGTAAAGGAGGACGCCATCGATCAGTCCGTTGCAGCGGAGAGGATGGATGAGGACAGTAAAAGACTTCAGCCGGAGACGGTTGAGGAATCGGCCATAGATATGACTGCAGCTCTTTCGGGAAGCAGCAGCCTTCTTACAAAGCTCACTGCTTCAGAGCCTGTGTCTTTACTTATAATAGGAGACACTTTCGGAACAGGTGCGGGAGCACAGGACGGAACCAACTGGACAGAGCTTCTCGCAGCAGATCTGAAGGAGAACTTTGGATCTGAGGTCACATTAAAGAATCTTTCCATGGCTAACGGCAATGATGCTTATTCAGCTTATGTATCACTTATGAACGAAGCCGCCGGAAACAAAGAGGCGGTTTATGATGCAGTCATCGTTTCTCTCGGTTACTATGACGACCCCTTTGACTTCGATCTTCAGTATGAAGGAATCCTTCGTTCTATCAGAAGATGCTACAGTTCAGCCGAGATAATCGGTATTATCGAGTCGGCGGCTGTAACAAGTCCTGAGGGATATTCCGACGAGACCGCCCTCTATGCGCGCACACTTTTGGAGAATTACGGCGGAATCGTTGCAAACATGGGCGAGGCCTATGCGGTTTCAGGACATGAAGTCAGCACCTTGACATCAGACGGAGTTCTTCCTGATGCTGAAGGCCAGAAGATCTATGCCGACTGGATAGTTAAGAAAATAAAGGAGAAGATCGACGGTGTTGTTGCCGAAGCAGAGTCTCAGGGAGCCGATTCTTCCAGACAGGCTCTCAGCGCCGGAGGTCCTGTAAATCCTGATGCAGAGCTTTATGATCATTATTATTATGTTCCGGCTTCTGATTTCTACCGTGCGGATGATGTTAATTACCTTATAAACATCAGTAAGCTCGCAGAGCTTTCCGTAGAGAATGTGGGTATGCTCGGTATCGACTATGAGTATACAGAAGGAAAGAACACGGTTCAGGTGGTCATCGACAGAAACATCTTTACAGGATGGGATACAGAGTTTGAGGGAGCGGCACCTGAGAGACATGTGCGTATCGTAAACAACAACGCAGCGATTTATGATGAGCTGGGAGTAAGCTTTGCCACAAAGGAACAGGCAGATCTTTTCCATGGAATCATCATTACGGGAAATCTCAATCTTCACAGAAATGAAGAGAAGTATGACAAGCTCCCGCTGCCTCCTGAGACTACCGCACCGGAAACGGAGCCTGAAACAGAGCCTGAGACCGAGGAATCTGTAGTGGAGACAGCAGCTGCGTCAGAAGAGTCAAAGACAGAGGAAACAACAGCTTCGGATTCCGGAAAGAAAAAGAAGGAAGAGACCAAGGCTACAGAGGCCTCAAAGACCAAGGAGACTAAGGCTGCCGAAAAGGCTGAGGAGAAAAAGACCTCTGAGAAGAAAAAGAATGATTCGGAAAAGAAGAATTCAAATTCTTCAAAGCCTGCTCAGGCGGCACCCCAGCAGATTGCCGCTCCTGTGACCGTTCAGGAGACAGCAGCACCTGAAACAACACAGGATATGACTCAGCAGGTGGTTGAGACGGCTGCAGCTGTTCCTACTATTCCGGCAAATGAGGGGGCTGTCATAAGTGACCCTGCGGATTCAGCGAACTTTGCGGCAACAAGCCCTGCATATACAGTTCAGGCAGGTCAGGGAATAGACATTGAACAGTGGAATTCCATCGGACCGAGCGTCGGATGATCGAAGGAAAGCAGTGTGAAGCCATTTGACTTCAATTCCGGCATAAGCGGAAGAAATTAAGAGTACAACCGGAGCCGTTCGCATGATGCGGGCGGCTTCTTCATATATAATGATGCGAGGCATCCGCACATTCGTGTGACTAAGCAGAAATCCTCTGGATTTCCATGAAACTCATAGGAGCAGACATGCTATACGACAAGGATATAAGAGAGCCGTTATTCTCTTTTCTGGAGGAGACCTACGGTAAAACAAGGATAATAGAAGAAAAAATCATGGGCGGGAGCCGCGCGGACGTTGTGATGGTGACGGAAGACAGCCTCTATGGTATAGAGATCAAATCCGATGCAGACAGCTATGTTAGACTCGCCGGTCAGGTCACGGACTACAACCGCTTCTTTGATTACAACATCATCGCGGTGGGCAGCAGCCATGCCATGCATATAGAAGAGCATGTCCCCGATTTCTGGGGGATAATCACCATAGACGAGGTTGATGGGCAGCCGGATTTCTATATCCTGAGGCGTCCGAAAGAAAATCCTCATATAGTATATGAAGATAAGCTTAGTCTGCTTTGGCGTCCGGAGCTCCAGCATGTGGTTGAGAGGAATCTGAAGCATAGTTACAATGCTCTCAGCAAGAAAGAGGTTATCAAGAGGCTCACTGCTCAAACGGATTATGACACTCTTAGAAAAGAGATATCGACAGAACTGTTTGAAAGGGATTACAATACCATATTAGATGTCATAAACAAGTACCGGGTCGAGAAGGAAAACAAGAAACCTCGAAGGAAAAGGCGTATAGGTAAGAGTGCCGTTTCCATAAGCGCCTCGGGAAAGACATTGAAAAAACCGAACCTCAGGGTATCCCATGTGGTAAAGACCAGAAAAAAGACAACGAAAAAGGGGTAGAGCTGCACCGGCTATGATGTTTCGCGTGGCAGCTGTTTTTTGGAATGAATCAGACTGATAGAGCTGCGTGATACAGGCGGCGGAATGGAGAATGACATGAATAGTTTTATGATCGCTGCCAATGCAGTTGTACCGTTTATTTGTTATATGTTGTATGGTTACATCGCAAGAGTCGTGGGACTCGGGGATGAGAAGTTCAACAAGAAGCTGAACACCATAGTATTCAAGGCGTTCTTTCCGCTTCTGATGTTCAACAATCTCTATACCGCTGATATAGATTTCGGTGCCAATGTCTCCATGATTGGCGTTTTTTCAGGAGTTATGATGGTCATCATCCTGATCTGTGTCCTTCTGGTGCCGCTGATCGTAAAGGAAAACCCGAAAAGGGGCGTTGTCATTCAGTCTATATACAGAAGTAATACATTGATGTTCGCATATCCTCTGTGTGTAAGCATGTACGGAGAGGAGGCGGGAGCCATCGCGTCTCTCGTTATCGCCACCATAGTTCCAATCTACAACATTTGCTCGGTGGTTATCTTTTCCATATTTGACAGACAGAGCGGCTCGAAGACCGATGTGAAAAAGATACTGAAGAACATCGCCACAAATCCCCTGATCGTTGGTGCCGTAGCTGGAGCTGTGTTTAAGCTTGCAGGATGGCAGATCCCGTCCTCCGTCATGAGTCCCGTTTCCGGCTTTGCAAATATGACCACACCCCTTTCCATTTTCATACTGGGTGCGACACTTGATATACCGGATATCGGGAAAAATATGAAGTACATTGTTTCTGTGATCACCCTTAAACTCGTCATAGTTCCTGCTCTTGTGACAGTGATAATGTATATGGCGGGCTACAGAGGCGCAGAGCTTTTCATAGCATTCATCCTTTATGCAACGCCTATCGCCGGGGCGTCATTCCCTATGGCTCAGAGCATGGGCGGAGATGCGGCTCTTCAGGGCCAGCTTCTCGCCATAAGTACCGTGATGTCCCTCTTTACCATTTTCTTCTGGATAGTGGGGCTTACATCCATGGGGATATTCTGAGCATTTTCGACCATCATATAAGCACAAAAGGATTTCAAAGATAATGAGAGGTTTTTCGCGTTGACTGTGAAAAACCTCTTTTTTATAATGATTTTTGATTGTTTAAAGGGTTTAATCTGGAGGGATTGTTATGGATCTTTCATTCAAAGAAGTCGCATTAAAGACATTTGCCGAAAAATTCGGAGATGGAAATACAGAGGGCGTTAAGTGCTATTTCGCACCGGGACGTGTAAATCTTATCGGAGAGCATACTGATTATAACGGTGGACATGTATTCCCATGTGCACTTACCATCGGTACCTTCGCTGCAGCGAGAAAGCGCAGCGACCGTAAGCTTCGTTTTTACAGCGTAAATCTCGACAGGACAGGAGTTGTGGAGACATCTCTTGATGATTTCGCTCCTCTCAAGGAGAACGGATGGACTTCCTATCCAAAGGGAGTTATGTGGGCCTTTGAGAAGAGAGGCTTCAGGATGGACACAGGTCTCGATATCGTGATAAACGGAAATATCCCGAATGGTTCAGGTCTTTCATCAAGCGCATCTCTTGAGGTCCTTACAGGATTTATTCTCAGAGACCTCTACGGCTTTGAGGTTTCCAATGTTGACCTCGCTGTCATCGGACAGGATGCGGAAAATAACTATTGCGGTATGAATTGTGGTATCATGGATCAGTTCGCAAGTTCTATGGGTAAAGAGGACAATGCCATCTTCCTTGACTGTGCCACATTAAAATATGAATACGCACCGGTAGTTCTCAACGGAATGAAGCTGGTGGTTACCAATACAAACAAGAAGCACAAGCTGGTGGGTTCTGCTTACAATGACCGCCGGAACGAGTGCGAGAAGGCAAGAGAGATCCTTGCTGAAGTGGCAGGCATCAAGGAACTTGGTGAGCTTTCAAACGAAGACTTTGAAAAGTACAAGGATGCCATAAAGGATCCTATAGTTCTTAAGAGAGCAAAGCACGCAGTTTATGAGAATAATCGTACACTTGTGGCTGTAGAGGCTCTTAAGAAGGGCGATATCGAGGAGTTCGGAAAGCTTATGAATGCTTCCCACGTATCTCTTCGTGATGATTTCGAGGTCACCTGTGAGGAACTCGATATCCTTGCAGAGGAGGCATGGAAGATCCCGGGAGTTCTCGGTTCCCGTATGACAGGCGGCGGATTCGGAGGCTGTACAGTGTCCATCGTTAAGGATGAGGCTATCCCTGAGTTCAAGAAGCAGGTGGGAGAAGCCTATAAGGCACGCGTCGGCTATGACTGCACCTTCTATGAGGTGAGCATCGGCGACGGCCCGAGAGAGATTTGATTTTGAGAGGAGAAATTATGAGAATACTTGTAACAGGTGGTGCAGGATATATCGGAAGCCATACATGTGTGGAGCTTCTTAATGAGGGATATGAGGTAGTTATCGTTGATAACCTTTACAACTCAAACCAGAAGGCGGTTGACAGGATCGAGGAGATCACAGGTAAGAAGGTGAAGTTCTATCAGGATGACATGCTTGACAGAGCAGCGCTCAAGAAGATCTTCGATGAGAATGAGATAGATGCTGTCATTCATTTCGCAGGTCTCAAGGCAGTAGGTGAGTCTGTGCATAAGCCGATCGAGTATTATCGTACAAACATCGACTCAACTCTTAACCTTGTTGATGAGATGCGTGCTCACGGTGTTAAGAACATCATTTTCTCAAGTTCAGCTACAGTTTATGGTGATCCTGCGGAGATCCCTATTACAGAGAACTGCCCTAAGGGAACATGTACAAATCCTTACGGCTGGACAAAGTGGATGCAGGAGCAGATACTTACAGACCTTCACACAGCAGATCCTGAGTGGAATGTCATCCTTCTCCGTTACTTCAATCCTATCGGAGCTCATGAGTCAGGACTTATAGGTGAGGATCCTAAGGGAATTCCTAACAACCTTCTTCCATATGTTGCACAGGTTGCCATCGGTAAGCTCAAGGAGATCAATGTCTTCGGAAACGACTATCCGACACCTGACGGAACCGGAGTCCGTGATTACATCCACGTAGTGGATCTCGCAAAGGGCCATGTAAAGGCTATCGAGAGATTTGAGAAGAAGGACGGTGTTTTTGTCTGCAATCTGGGAACAGGTCACGGCTATTCGGTAATGGATGTTATACATGCTTTCGAGAAGGCCTGCGGAAAGGAACTTCCATATGTTATGCGCCCGAGACGTGACGGCGATGTTGCCACATGTTACTCAAGCCCTGCAAGGGCAGAGAAGGAGCTCGGCTGGAAGGCTCAGTTCGACCTCATCGACATGTGCCGTGATTCATGGAACTGGCAGCAGAAGAATCCGAATGGGTATAATTCATAAGGCATTTGCTTGTGTTTTAAATGGTACAGAAAATGCAAGGGCGGGCGCCGGCTCACGAGAAAACAGGGAGAAAATGCCATTAAAATGCGCTGCGCGCAGGCATTTTCGTTTGATTTCGGCTTACGCCGAAACAGCCTCGCCGCCTGGGGGCATCAGTATTTCTTGCGAAATGCTGATAATTCTCGCAAGCCTTGGCACCCATCCCTTGCATTTTCTTTAAATTGTAAATTCAATGACGTTTAGTGGCACATTGAGCACTATTGTGAATTCTGTACATTATGCTTGAGTGACAAATACTTTTGACGCTCACGTCATAGGATTGGGATTGTGGAAAGAGTGAATATATGGATATACAGAATGGAATAAAATGTCTTGTGGCTTATGCCTACAAGACAGGAATGATAGAGGAAAGCGATATAATCTGGGCTTTGAATTCTATCATTTTGAATCTGAAGCTTGATGAAGTGACTTCGACTAAGGATTTGGTTATAGCGGAAGCGGACAGGATCGCCTTCGATTCGGAGGAGGCTTCGGAGATCGGTGAGAATGTGGCTGAGGGCTTCGTGGATGACGGCTCATATCTTGAAAATGTATTGAAGGAGCTCAATGATTATGCGGTTTCCGAGGGACTTACAGATGGAGAATCAGTAGTCTACAGGGATCTTTTCGATACAAAGCTTATGGGGGCTCTTACTCCGAGACCTTCAGAGGTTCAGGATATGTTTTCGGCTCTCTATGAGGAGGACCCGAAGATAGCTACAGACTGGTACTATACCTTCTCAAGAGACACAGACTACATAAGACGCTACAGAGTAAAGAAGGATCTCAAGTGGAAAACCGCCACTGATTACGGGGACTTAGACATTACCATAAATCTCAGTAAACCGGAGAAGGATCCGAAGGCCATCGCTGCAGCAGGAAAGGCAAAGCAGACAGGTTATCCGAAGTGCCAGCTTTGCTGTGAGTGCGAGGGTTACAGCGGAAGAGCTGATTATCCGGCGAGGGAGAACCACAGAATCATCCCTATCGAGATTCAGGGACAGGAGTGGGGCTTCCAGTATTCACCTTACGTTTACTACAACGAGCATTGCATCGTGCTGAACACTCAGCATACACCTATGAAGATAGACAAGAGTGCTTTTCTGAAGCTCTTCGATTTCGTAGCCCAGTTCCCTCATTATTTTGTGGGTTCCAATGCTGACCTCCCCATCGTAGGTGGCTCGATCCTTGCGCATGAGCATTTCCAGGGCGGAAACTACGAGTTCGCTATGGCGAAGGCACCGGTGGAGAGAGAATTCACTGTTGAGGGATTCGAGGATGTAAAGGCCGGAGTTGTGAAGTGGCCTATGTCTGTAATAAGACTCAGGGGTGAGGATACAGGAAGGATCGCAGAGCTTGCGGATCAAATCCTCGGAAAGTGGAGAGGATACACCGATGAGAGTGCATTTATCTTTGCAGAGACTGACGGAGTTCCTCATTCGACCATTACTCCTATTGCGAGAAAGGTAAACGGCGAGTTCCAGCTTGACCTCGTTCTCAGAAACAACATCACCACAGAGGAGCATCCTCTGGGGGTTTACCATCCTCATGCAAAGCTCCATCATATCAAGAAGGAGAATATCGGACTTATCGAGGTCATGGGACTTGCAGTTCTTCCGAGCCGTCTGAAATCGGAGATGGCTGAGCTTAAGGACGCGATCCTTTCCGGTAAAGACATTCGCAGTATCGAGTCCATCGAGAAGCATGCCGACTGGGTGGAGGAGTTTGAGGACGACTACTATAAGCGCGGAATTGACATTGACGAGAGCAACATTGACCAGATCCTTCAGGATGAGATCGGAAAGGTCTTCATGCACGTGCTTGAGGACGCCGGAGTCTACAAGAGGACCCCGGAAGGCCAGGCCGCATTTGACAAGTTTATAAAGACGTTGTGATTATTTTGTGGTTTTGAGGACGAAAAATGAGGCTTCATGCCAACGGCTCGGTTTTCGAGCGCACAAAGAATGCGTTCGAAAATCTCACTACGTGAGATCGGTTTTTCTAATCGAAAAACCGACATATACGGAAAGCACTTTTTCTGATGAAAAAGTGCTTTCCTACTGTGATTTCAGGCAGCAAGCCCAGTTGGCATTGAAGTCTCATTTTTCTGTTTTTGAAAATGGTAAATTGAATAACTTTCGTTCACCTAAACTATTTCATTATCCTGTCGATAATTTCTGTATATGCAAAGGAAAATCATCAACTGAAGAATGGTGATTTTTCTTAATTCGGCAAGAAATATAGCTAGAAATTTCTGGAGGGTTAATGAAGAAAATCGGACTTTTGGCAGTGACACTGTCTTTCTGTATAGGGATATCTGTTACAGGTATGGCGGATACACGTTACTATGTTTCAAGTGAGGATGATTTACAAAAAATCATAGATAACTGTAATGACAGCAGTGCTAACAGAGTGGAGATTTATATGGAGGCCGGAACATACGGTCCCTTTAATGCTGTATCGGATATGAATATGGAACCAAGATACATTGATTTTATAGGGATGGGTATGGTGATTGTGGAAAGTGATGATGGCAGGTATGATTTTCCGGCTGCAAGTCTGAGGCTTGACGGGAAAGTGGAAGGCATCAGTTTTACGGCAACCCATAAAAATGGTGAAATACCGCCTGATGATGATGGGGCTTATGCTGTGCATGCGGATTACGGTTCGCAGCATACTGAGTTTAATAACTGCAGTTTTTTGTCATATCAGACAGCTTCGGTAGGTATGGGATTAACCCATGACAGTGAAGTTACTTTTAACAATTGTCAGTTTATGAATCGGGCAGATGAAAGCTCAAAACGCTGGCAGGATGGCGCTCTTTACGTGCACACGGATGTTCATGATGTAAATATAACAGGGGCCAGACTTAATCTGAATGATTGCTCGTTTTATTTTCCAATAGGAGCTCATGGCAGTGTTGTGACAGAGGAATTAAACGGGGCTTCAATTGAAATTAACTACAGTTGAAGCATGCCGAATTATAGATGTATTAATTCGGCATGAGGTAATCTGCAAAGACATAAATGTAAATTTTCTATTTTTATATTTCTGGAAAATTTATTTATTTTGTGTCATGAAATGTTATAATGATGCTATCAGTAGCGTGTCATCCTGCAGGGCGGGATGTTTTTTGAGACAGGTTTTTCGGTATGCAGGTTCGTGAACTGCAAAGCAGTACTGAAATCCGGAAGCAGGGCGTTAAGTTGGTCTTAGCTTGGGAAGTGTACTCTGTGATCATCGGGAAACCGGAAAAGGAGTAAATATGCAGCAAGGTTATCAGAAAATCGATGTTTCAGGAATTTCGGTTCCTCTTAAGGTTACAAAAGGCCATTTTGCGACAAATCACTCTCATACCAACTACTACATTGATCTCACCACCGTGAAAGCCCGCGCTTCAGAAGCTCATGCCGTAGCTGCAAAGCTTGTGGAAAACTATCTTTTCGGCATGGTTGTGGATACCATCATATGTGATGAGGGAACAGAGGTTATCGGCGCATTTATAGCTGAGGAACTCACAAAGAGCGGTGCAATGAATACCAATGCTCACAAAACCGTTTATATCGTAAAGCCGGAGTTTAACACCAACTCTCAGATTATCTTCAGAGATAATATAAAGCCAATGATTCGTGGCAAGAATATCCTCATTGTTGAGGGTTCGGTTTCCACCGGAAAGACCATCAACAGGGTTATGGAAGCTGTTAAGTACTATGGCGGAAAGCTCAGCGGTGTTACGGCTGTTTTTAGTGCCATCAGCTCTTACAATGGAGTGCCTGTGGTTTCGGTTTATGGTAAGAATGATCTTCCTGATTATGAATACACGGACTATAATGACTGTCCGCTTTGCAAGGCAGGCCAGCCTATAGACGGACTTGTAAATTCATTTGGCGTATCCATGATCTGATGGGATTGTACATAAGTGATACACAAATTCTGTTATTTTGTTGAACCGGTACCTTTTCGGTGCCGGTTTTTAGATGCATAAAGTGCAGCAGTTCAGCCGGGGATGAAGTTCTAATTGGAAATCCATCCCCGGCTGAACTGCTGATGGCAAAGGGATTCATGAAAATATGCACGAACATATGTATTGCGTTTTGCGCGAAAGAGGATTATATTAAGAGGTATATTGCAGCGAAGAAGCAGGCTGAAGGGCATAAACTTGATAAAATTGTCCGGAATATGGTATAGTTTCAAACGATTATGCGGTAAACTTGTTATGTTTGGCGTTTTTGATGATCTGCATGTTCTTTAGTGCAGTGCAATTGTGAGTTAAGGATTGTAATGTGATGAGACGCATTTGAGCGGTCGTTGATCTTCAGGAAATTGACAGGTTTTATACTTGACAGAGTTTATTGGAATATGTTGAAGATCAGGTCACGACAATCTATATAAAGTAATATATTAAGGAGTTTTTAAATGGCAGAGAAGTATGATGCGTCGAGTATCACAGTCCTGGAGGGGCTGGAACCGGTCAGAGTAAGACCCGGTATGTATATCGGATCGGTAGGTTCACGTGGACTTAACCATCTCATCTACGAGATAGTGGATAACTCGGTAGATGAGCATCTGGCAGGATATGCCAAAAATATATGGATAACTCTGGGCAAGGACGGATCATGTACAGTACGTGATGACGGACGTGGTATCCCGGTAGGTATGCACCAGAAGGGAGTATCCGCAGAGCGAGTTGTACTTACAACACTTCATGCCGGCGGAAAGTTCGACAGTAAGGCATACAAGACCTCGGGAGGTCTTCATGGTGTAGGTTCTTCCGTTGTCAATGCTCTGTCATCGTATCTCAGGATCAGGGTCTATCAGGACGGAAAGATCTCAGAGGATACCTATGAGCGCGGTAAGCCTACCACAGAGCTTGTAAACGGCCTTCTTCCTGTTGTGGGAAAGACAAAGGAGACCGGAACAGAGACAACTTTTATACCGGATCCAGAGATCTTCGAGAAGACCAGATTCAAGGAGGACTGGCTTCAGTCCAGACTTCATGAGACAGCATATCTGAATCCTGAGCTCACCATACATTATCGTGATGACAGAGACGAGATTCCTGTTATCAAGGAGTTCCATGAGCCGGAGGGAATCATTGCCTTCGTCAAGGACGTGAACAAGGAAAAAGAGAAGGTCACACCTGAAATTTATTTCAAGGGCGAGTCAGAGGGTACAACTCTTGAGTGCTGTATCCAGTTCTGCGATGCTTTTGAGGAGAATGTTCACGGTTTCTGTAACAACATCTTCACTCAGGAGGGCGGAACCCATATCACAGGTTTCAAGACCAAGTTCGCTCAGCTTATAAACAGCTATGCAAGACAGCTTGGTATACTGAAGGAGAAGGATGAGAACTTTACCGGTGCCGACACCAGAAACGGTATCATGGCTGTTGTTGCAGTAAAGTATCCTGAGCCTATATTTGAGGGACAGACAAAGACAAAGCTTGCCAGCCAGGAAGCCGGAAAGCATGTGGCATCCATAGTCGATGCGGAGCTTCAGCATTACTTCGACAGAAATGTGGAAGTTGTAAAGGCCATCATTGCCTGCGCGGAGAAGTCTGCAAAGATCAGAAAGCAGGAAGCAAAGGCGAAGACCAACATGCTCAGCAAGTCAAAGTACAGCTTTGATTCCAACGGTAAGCTTGCCAACTGTATTTCCAAGAATCCTGAGGAGTGCGAGATCTTCATCGTAGAGGGAGACTCTGCGGGCGGTTCGGCAAAGAACCACAGAGACAGACGTACACAGGCCATCCTTCCTCTGAGAGGAAAGATACTTAATGTTGAGAAGGCCTCCATGGATAAGGTTCTTGCCAATGCTGAGATCAAGACCATGATCAACACCTTCGGCTGCGGTTTTTCAGAGGGCTACGGTAACGATTTCGATATCACGAAGCTCCGTTATGACAAGATCATCCTCATGACCGATGCGGATGTTGACGGATCCCATATCGATACACTGCTTCTTACCTTCCTTTACCGTTTTATGCCGGATCTCATTACAGAGGGTCATGTTTATGTTTCCATGCCGCCTCTCTATCAGGCTATTCCTCACAACAAGAAGGAGCAGTCTGAGTACCTTTATGATGAGTCAGCGCTTACCAAATATCAGAAGAATCACAAGGCCGGAACCTATGATCTGAAGCGATTCAAGGGTCTCGGAGAGATGAACCCGGAGCAGCTCTGGGAAACAACACTTAACCCGGAGAACAGGGTTTTGAAGAGAGTTGAGATAGAGGACGGACGTCTTGCATCCGAAGTCACCAGCATGCTGATGGGCTCTGAAGTAGGACCACGTCGTGACTTCATACATGATCATGCGGATGAAGCGGTGATTGATGCCTGATTTTATATGAATGGCAGAATTATGAATCACTATGATCCGTGATGATGATTTAAAAAATTAATAGGCGCTAAGGAAAAGAATTTGTATAGTGCTTTTAAGCGGTGAAGGGGCAATGGAATGGTGCCCTTTTGCCGTATGGGATATCCTGCGAGACAGGATTTTGAGGAATCATCTTCCGGGCTTGGAAGTGGTTCCTCTATATTAAGGCTTGAAAGCTTAACAGAATAAAAGCAAGTAAGGATAGAATTATGGCAGAACAGATTTTAACAACGGAATACTCGGAGGAGATGCAGAAGAGCTATCTTGATTACTCCATGAGTGTCATCACCTCGAGAGCGGTTCCGGATATCAGAGATGGTCTCAAACCTGTACAGAGAAGAGTTCTTTTCGACATGGATCAGCTCCATGCGACTCATGACCATCCAACATATAAGTCGGCACGTATCGTGGGTGATACCATGGGTAAGTATCATCCTCACGGAGATGCTTCCATATACGATACACTGGTTGTCATGGCGCAGGATTTCAAGCGTATGCAGCCGGTTATTCACGGACAGGGTAACTTCGGTTCCATAGAGGGTGATTCGGCTGCGGCTCCCCGATATACAGAGGCAAAGCTTGAGAAGTTCACGGATGACTGTATGCTTGCAGACCTTGATACTTCGGTCGAGTTTCAGGCAAACTATGATGAGACTCTTCGCGAGCCTGTTGTCCTTCCCGCTAGAGTACCGTATTTCCTTTTGAACGGTTCTGAGGGTATCGCGGTAGGTATGACCACATCCACACCGAGCCATAATCTCGGAGAGATAGTTGACCTCATACTTGCATATCTCAGGAATCCTGCCATGGGAACAGCTGAGATGATGACTTACCTGAAGGGACCGGATTTTCCTACCGGAGGAATCATTGCCAACAAGTCAGAGCTTGTTGACATTTACCGTTCGGGAACAGGAAAGCTTAAGTTAAGAGGAAAGCTTGAATTCGAGAAAAAGAACGGAAGATCAGACAGAGACAAGCTGGTTGTGACAGAGATACCTTACACCATGATAGGACAGGGTATCATGAAGTTCATGCAGGATACCGCCCAGCTCGTAGAGAACAGGGTGCTTCCTGAGATAACTGATATTTCCAACCAGTCAGATAAGAACGGTATCCGCATCGTACTTGATCTTAAGAGCGGTGCCGATATAGAGAGGATTACAAACATCCTCTATAAGAAAACAAGACTCGAGGATACCTTCGGTGTCAATATGCTTGCCATCAACGAAGGTCGTCCCGAGACCATGTCACTTCGCGGCATACTAAAGGCATATCTCAAGTTCCAGTATGAGATCATGGGCAAGAAGTATAAGGCCCTGCTTGATAAGGAGCTTGATAAGAAGGAGATCCAGGACGGTCTCATCAAGGCGGTGGATCTCATCGATGCCATCATTGCCCTTCTCAGAAGCTGCAAGTCTCAGGCAGATGCAAAGAAAGCACTTATGACAGGTGATATCGCCGGAGTCAAGTTCCGTGACAGAGACAAGGAATTTGCAGATGTCATCAAGGACTTTGCATTCACAGAGCGTCAGGCCCAGGCCATCCTCGATATGAAGCTTTCCAGACTCATCGGTCTCGAGCTCATCGAGCTGAAAAAGCAGCATGCAGAGACACTTAAGAAGATAAAGGAGTACAGAGGCATCCTCGGAAGCCGCGACCGTATGAATGAGGTCCTTTCAGAAGACCTTATGTTCATTAAGTCTGAGTATTCAAAGCCCAGAAGGACCTTTATCGAGGATGGAAAGGAAGCTGTATTCAACGAGAACGAGGTTCAGGAGATGGACGTTTACTACGTTCAGGACAAGTTCGGTTACTGTAAGCTCCTTGATGAGGCAACATATCAGAGAAATCAGGAAGCTCTGAACACTGACAGCCGATATATCTTTAAGTGCAAGAACACCGACAGAGTTCTCCTCTTTACAGATAAGGGCAATATGCACCAGATCAAGTGTCAGGATATCCCGCTTTCCAAGTTCAAGGACAAGGGAGTTCCTATCGATAACATCAGTAAGTTCAATGCCAACGACGAAGAGATCGTCTTTGTGAATGTGAAGTCTGAGCTTACGGGTAAGACACTTATCTTCACTACAAAGGATGCAATGGTTAAGCTTGTTGAGGCCTCGGAGTTTGAAACAGCCAACAGAGTTGTGGCAGCTACAAAGCTTAATGAAGGCGATAAGGTCGTTAGCATCATGGAGATGGGCTTTGAGACCGAGGTGGTATTCAGAACAAGAGATGGATATTTCCTCAGATGTTCACTCAGCGATATTCCTCTTCAGAAGAAGAACAGTAAGGGCGTTGCAGCGATCAAGCTTGGCACAGGTGATGAGCTCACAGACGTTTATCTTCTCGGAGTTGATCCTGTTGAGATAAAGGTAAGCGGGAAGATGCTTTCCCTTAACAGACTTAAGATAGCGAACCGTGCAGGTAAGGGAACTAAACACTGATTCCCGTATGAGATATAAGTATGAATTATGGCGAAAATTCCGGTTAGAACAGATATAAGAAAAAGTTTATTGCTTTAAAGCGGGATTGGATATATCATTCTACTAAATCATGCATGTAATTTGGCTCTTTGTATACAGGGGCGGGGCGTGAAACGATATTCTGTGTCTGATTAAGACGCATAGAGCATTATACCGGGTCATACAGTATCCGATATAGATCATCAGCCTTTCAGAAAAACATGTGGCTGAAATTCCAAAAGAGGAGATATCAATTATGGAAAAGTTAAAGGTTGGCGTTCTCGGTGCAACAGGTATGGTTGGACAGAGATTCATCACACTTCTTGAGAATCA
Organism: Lachnospiraceae bacterium JC7; assembly: GCA_000513555.1. Lineage (GTDB taxonomy): Bacteria > Bacillota > Clostridia > Lachnospirales > Lachnospiraceae > Oribacterium. Next base: position 26,806 of record ALYD01000016.1, on the reverse strand, counting down.
CCCGTGGTTCGAGCTTACAACACTGGCAGCTTCACCGAGATCTGCAGGACAGACCTATGAAGAGGCAGTTGAGGGCAGATGGAAACTTGATGTTCCGATGCCGGAGTCAGTAAAGAAGATGATCGTCAAGGACGTTTCCAAGATTGACGAGGTCGTTAAGGACGTGGATTTCGTATTCTCTGCTGTAGATATGAAGAAGGATGAGATCCGTGCCTTTGAGGAGGCTTACGCAAAGACAGAGACTCCTGTTGTTTCAAACAACTCTGCACACAGATGGACACCTGATGTTCCTATGGTAGTTCCTGAGATAAATCCTGATCACTATCAGCTCATCGAGGCTCAGAAGAAGAGACTCGGCACAACCCGAGGATTCATCGCAGTTAAGCCAAACTGTTCTATCCAGTCATATACACCGGCACTTGCTGCATGGCGTAAGTTCGAGCCTTATGAGGTTATCGTATCCACATATCAGGCTATTTCCGGTGCGGGAAAGAACTTCGAGTCATGGCCTGAGATGGAGCACAACATCATTCCTTACATCGGTGGTGAGGAAGAGAAGTCAGAGAAGGAGCCTTTGAGAGTTCTCGGAAAGCTCGAGGGAGATCACATCGATCTTTGCGAGGATATAAAGATCTCTGCCCAGTGCATCCGTGTACCTATCCTTAACGGTCACACAGCTACAGTATTTGTTAAGTTCCATAAGAAGCCTACAAAGGAAGAGCTCATTCAGGCTCTCAGAGATTACAAGGGTGAGCCACAGGAGCTCAAGCTTCCTTCAGCACCTGAGCATTTCATCCAGTATCTCGAGGATGATAACCGTCCTCAGATCTCCCTTGATGTGGATTATGAGCGCGGTATGGGTATCTCCATCGGACGTATCCGTGAGGATTCCATCTATGACTGGAAGTTCGTGGGTCTCAGCCACAACACACTTCGCGGCGCAGCAGGCGGCGGAGTTGAGGCTGCAGAGTACCTTGCAGCAAAGGGCTACATCACAAAGAAATAATATCGATACATATGTGTTATTCAAAAGTCACTCCTTAGTGATATGTACCTTCTTTACCGGACATCCGGTAAGGAGAGTGCATATCAGAGGGGTGGCTTTTTTGTGCTTCTTACTGTATTTACAATGAAATATCACCTCGGATATAATGATTTCTGGTAGCAGTTGTCGGGTGATAAAAGGGGGATAGCTTCTATGAAAAAGACAGTCATATTTGCAACCATGATTTCGTTGATGTTCGGTATTTCCGCATATGCAGAGGGAAATACTTCGGCAAGCGCCTGGAGCGCCGGACCGGGTCCGACCGGAACTTCAGTATCTCAAGATCTTTCAGCAGTCTGTGAACAGTATAAGGAAATAGTGCTTCAGGAAAATGCCTCCGACGGCAGTATCGGATATAAGCTGTTCTATCTTGATGATGACGATATTCCGGAGATGACAGTGAATAAGTTCGGATACTGGCTGAAGATCGTTTCGAGCAACGGGACAGGAGCCTTCTATATCGTCCAGGTCGATGGTGATCCGATCCTCGGGTACGGCACCCATGGGCGGGATTATATCTGCTATGAACGTTCGGGAAGAATTGACACAGGTGCCAATGTAGGCGCCTCTACCATGTATGTTCCTGAGTATCTGTACTATGATAAGGCCACCGGTACATTTGTTTTTTCATCATATGGTGAATCCATATCCGGAAATTATACCGAGCTCTGTCTTGATGATCTTTCCGCCAAAGAGATGTACAGAGATCTTGATCTTATTGCCAAGGGAAAACAGCCCATGGGCAAAGGCGGAGTCTGAGCGGATGTGATTTGATCCATCCTTGTTTGCTTTTTAAATCCCCCCTACTCCAAGGGGGGATTTTATTGTATAATGGTCGGAGCAAAAAAGAGGAAGTACTTTGACGGGATCTTGCTTTGAATACTGGCATACCAAAGCAAAATAAAAAGTACAGACTATTACAATTCGGGAGGGCATTGAAATGGCAGTTAAAGAATCGGTTCTTGGTAAACTTCAGGACGGAAGAGAAGTAAAGAGATATACATTGACAAACGGAAACGGTACGGAGGCAAGCTTTACGGATCTTGGCGGAATCTGGCTCAGCATGCTTGTGAAGGATAAAGAAGGAAAGGTTCGGGACGTGGTACTGGGCGTTGACTCGGTTGACATGCTTCTCAAGAATCCGGGACATATGGGAGAACCTGTGGGCAGAAATGCGAACCGTATCGGTGATGCAAGCTTCGAGATAAACGGAAAGAAATATGAGCTTCAGAAGAACGATAACGGAAAGAACAGCCTTCATTCAGGACCGGATTACTGGAGAATGAGAGTCTGGGATGCCGAGTATGACAATGCAGGCCTCGGAAGTTATGTGATGTTCTCACTCCATTCACCCGATGGGGATCAGGGTTTCCCGGGAAATGCCGATGTTTCCGTGACTTATACATTGAGCGAGGACGATAGTCTGGAGATCCGCTACACCGGAACTGCAGATCAGGATACAGTCTTCAACATGACCAACCACGCTTATTTCAATTTAAGCGGATATGACAGCGGAGATGCCACAGATCAGATCGTCTGGATCAATGCTTCCCACTATACACCTGCGGATTCCGAGTCCATCCCTTACGGCAGCATCGATTCTGTTCAGGGAACACCGATGGATTTCACATCACCAAAGCCTATAAAGAGAGACATTGGCAGCAATTTCGGACAGCTGAATTTTGCAGGCGGCTTCGATCATAACTGGGTGCTCAATGACCATGACGGAAGTGTAAGACTTGCCGCAACAGCTTATTCAGAGGATTCAGGCATCAGGATGTCGGTTTACACTGATCTTCCGGGTATCCAGTTCTATACAGGAAACTACATGAATTCTGATTTCGCGGGTAAGAACGGAGTTCATTTCGGACCGAGACACGGATACTGCTTCGAGACTCAGTATTATCCTGACTGTCTCCATAAAAAGGACTGGCCCACATCTTTAGTGAAGGCCGGAGAAGAATATGAGACTACCACTATATACAAGTGGGAAGTGAAGTAAGGATGCGGAATATCCCGTGGTCACGGGGTCTGTATCAAATTTTAGAGAGGTATTTTTGAAAAGTTTATTTATAGCAGAGAAGCCTTCCGTCGCGCAGCAGTTCTCCCAGGCACTGGGCATGAAAAATGCACGGCGGGGGGATGGTTTTCTGGAGGACGACCGGTATGTCATCACCTGGTGTGTGGGACATCTGGTCCAGCTTTCATATCCGGAGACCTATGACATGGCTCTTAAGAAGTGGAGCTTTGACACCCTGCCGTTTATTCCGAAGGATACGGAGTGGAAATATGAGGTCAGCAAGAACACCAAAAAGCAGTTCGAGGTGGTTTCCAGACAGCTGAACCGGGAAGATGTGGGAACTATATATGTCTGTACCGATAGTGCCCGGGAGGGAGAATATATCTACCGTCTCGTTGAGAAAATGGCCAAGGTTCCCGAAAGTAAGGAAAAAAAGAGAGTCTGGATAGATTCCCAGACCAACGAAGAGATACTGAGAGGTATCAGAGAGGCAAAACCCGACAGCGCTTATGACAATCTCTCTGCCGCGGCATTTTCACGTGCCAAGGAGGATTATCTCATGGGCATCAATTTCAGCCGCGCACTGTCTCTTAAATACAGTAACCGCATCAGGCGTGAGCTGAACATGGACCGTAAGGACAAGATGGTTGTGGCGGTAGGCCGTGTCATGACCTGCGTTCTCGGAATGATAGTCAAGAGGGAACAGGAGATAAGAGCCTTCCAGAAGACCACCTTCTACCGCATCCTCGGAGATTTCGATATCGGAGAGGGAGCAAAGATCACTGCCGACTGGAAGGAGACTGAGGGCTCTAAGAAATATGCTCCAACGGAGATATATGACGGCAAGGGATTCCTCAAACAGGGCAGGGCTGTGGAGTTCATGAAGAGCTTCATGCCGTTCCCGAGAGAAGCGACAGTTACCGCAGTGGAAAAGAAAAAGGAGACAAAGAACCCTCCTTTACTGTATAATCTTGCGGAGCTTCAGAATGACTGCTCGAAGATGTTCAAGATAAGTCCCGATGAGACCCTTGCCATTGCTCAGGAGCTGTATGAGAAAAAGCTGACGACCTATCCCCGTACCGATGCGCGAGTTCTGTCAACTGCGGTATCGAAGGAGATAGCGAAAAACATAAAGGGGCTTTCCACCTACGAGCCTGTCGCAGAATGTGCGGCAGAGATATTGGCAAAGGAAAGCTACAGGCAGATAGCGAAAACGAGATATGTGGATGACAAGAAGATCGCGGATCACTATGCCATCATACCTACGGGACAGGGGCAGAAGGAGTATCAGTCCTTAAAACCTCTTGCAAAAAAGGTATATGAGTTGATTTGCAGACGATTTCTTGCTATCTTTTATCCGCCTGCCGTATATCAGAAGGTATCCCTTTCCATAGAGTGTGACGGAGAGTGCTTTTCTGCAAGCTCCAGAGCCTTGAAGGAGGAGGGCTATCTGAAGGTTGCCAATGTTAAAAAGTCTTCAGGCAGTGCCGAAGGCGGGCAGCCTGAGGAAAGCGAAAAGGATGCTGACGGGGCAGAGGATGACCCGAGCGGCAATCTCAGTGAGGCACTTCTCAAACTTAAAAAGGGACAGAGCCTTAGCCTTCTTACTCTGAGGGTCAAGGAGGGAGAGACCTCCCCGCCAAAGAGATATACCTCAGGGTCCATGATACTTGCCATGGAAAATGCGGGAAATCTCATTGAGGATGAAGACCTGAGAGCCCAGATAAAGGGTGCCGGGATCGGCACCAGCGCCACAAGAGCGGGTATTCTCACGAAGCTTGTGGATGATAAATATATTTCTCTGCAGAAAAAGACTCAGGTGCTTACTCCGACAGAGCTTGGGGAGCACATTGCTTATTATGTGAAGATTTCCATACCCCATCTTTTGAACCCGAAGCTGACGGCTTCATGGGAAATGGGATTAAGCTCGGTTGCCGAGGGAAAGATCACAGAAAGAGAATATATGGACAAGCTGGAGCAGTTCGTCAGAGAAAAAACCGAAAAGATACGGAGCATGTAGAATGAAAAAGAGTGAAATGACTATTGAGGCCATGTATGACCTTCAATATACAGAAGCTAAAGAGGCATTTTCGGGATGCACATATCCATGGGAAGTGCTTCCGAAGATCCATGACTTTATTGCAGCATACGGAGAGACATTGTCAAAGGACGAGTATGACGAGATAAAGCCTCATGTGTGGGTCCACAAGACTGCCAAGGTCTTTGAGTCGGCATATTTTGCCGAGTACATCATCATCGGACCTGATACAGAGGTGAGACAGTGCGCTTTCCTGAGAGGAAACATAATCGTGGGCAGGAACTGCGTTATCGGTAACTCCTGCGAACTTAAAAACGTGATTGTTTTTGATAATGTTCAGATCCCGCATTATAATTATGTGGGAGACTCGATTCTCGGATTCAAGTCTCATATGGGTGCTGCGTCTCTGACTTCGAACGTGAAGTCAGACAAAAAGCTTGTAAAGGTACATGCCGAGGACGGAGATATCGAGACAGGACTGAAGAAATTCGGCGCCATGCTCAGTGATCATGTTGAGGTGGGCTGCGGTTCTGTTCTTAATCCGGGAACTGTGATAGGTCATAATTCCAATATCTATCCGCTCAGTTCAGTGCGCGGATGTGTGGATGCCGACTCTATCTACAAGGGAAAGGATGACATCGTCAGAAAAACCGGGGATTGATACCGGGATCAAAGATCCACGGCAGTTCGGTTTAAAAATAAGTCTGGCGCCGGTCCGACAGGACTTTATGGACATGAAGGCCGGTGTTTTTATAAAGGAGATTAAATAATGGAAAACAATTTTGGAGAGAATGTAACAGTACTTGACCACCCTTTACTTACACATAAGATCTCACTTCTTCGTGAGAAGTCAACAGGTACAAACGAGTTCAGACAGCTGGTAGAAGAGATCGCTATGCTTATGGGATTTGAGGCTTTACATGACCTTCCTACAAAGTATGTTGAGATCGACACACCTATCGAGAGAGCAAGTGTAAAGATGCTGGCAGGAAGAAAGCTTGCCATCGTTCCTATCCTTCGTGCAGGTCTCGGAATGGTATCCGGCCTTACAGCACTTGTACCAAGTGCAAAGATCGGACATATCGGTATGTACAGAGATGAGACAACTCATCAGCCTGTAGAGTATTTCTGCAAGCTTCCTAACCCTATCGAGGAGCGTCAGATCGTTGTCTGCGATCCTATGCTTGCAACAGGCGGTTCTGCAGTTGATGCTATTTCCCAGATCAAGAGACATGGCGGAAAGAAGATCAAGTTCATCTGTATCATCGCAGCTCCTGAAGGAATCAAGAAGCTCGTTGCCGCACATCCTGACATCCAGGTCTATGTTGGAAATGTTGACCGTTGCCTCAATGAGAATGCCTACATCTGTCCTGGTCTCGGAGATGCAGGAGACCGTATCTTCGGAACAAAGTAATTAAAATGAAAACGCTGCGCTATAATCGCGAAGGAAATCAGGATGACTTGATTTCCCGGCGATTGCAGCGCAGCGTTTATATGTACTAAGAACGAAAAAAGGCGGGTCTGTTCGAAAACAAACTCACCTTCATATCTGCCGCCTGCCGGACTTGAACCGGCATGGATAAACCGCGCGATTTTGAGTCGCGTGCGTCTGCCAATTCCGCCAAGGCGGCTAAGACCTATATAAATTAGCATATTATCAAAAGGTTTTCAAGTCGAATGTTATGATATAAGTGGGAGACAGCCTTTATGACACCCCCATATCGACTTTACTACTGACGGGTGAATCAAAGTATGACATGTCTTGATGCACGAAAAAGAATATACGATTATTTGAACAACAAATTGTCGGATGAAGAGTTAAAATCCTTTATAGCTCATGTGGGAACCTGCAAAGAGTGTATGGAAGAGCTCAAGATAACACACATGGTCTACAGCGGTGTTGCTGAGCTCGATTCGGACAAGGATACGGATATCGATATAGACGGAGCCCTTAAGAAGAGTATTGCCGACGCAAAATTCCGTTTATTAAAGGGATTTGTCAGAAAGATCATGATCATGGTGGTGGACACCGTAGTCTTTTGGGCGCTGCTGTTCATGCTGTTCATGCAGTTCAGGGTTTGGATCATTTGAAAAATTTAAGGAGATAGATTTTGGCAGATAAACTTTTACTTATAGACGGTCACAGCATTATGTCCAGAGCGTTTTACGGTATTCCCGAGCTTACAAATTCTCAGGGGCTTCATACCAATGCGGTTTATGGATTTTTGAATATACTGTTCAAGGTACTGGATCAGGAGCAGGCGGATCATCTCGCAGTTGCTTTTGATGTGCATGAGCCTACCTTCAGACACAAGATGTTCGATGCCTACAAGGGCACAAGAAAGCCTATGCCGGAGGAGCTTCATGAGCAGATCCCTGTGATAAAGGAAGTCCTTACAGCCATGCATATCCCTATTCTTTCGAAGGGGGGCTATGAGGCTGACGACCTTTTGGGAACAGTTGCGAAAAGGGCTCAGGCGAAGGGGGTGGAGGTCACCATAGTTTCCGGTGACAGAGACCTTCTGCAGCTGAGCGATGAAAAGATAAAGATCTGTCTTCCGAAGACTGCAAAGGGTGTGACCACCGTATACAATTATTATCCTGAGGATGTTAAGAGTGAGTGGAATGTGACTCCTTTAGAGTTTATCGACCTTAAGGCGCTTATGGGGGATACCTCCGACAACATCCCCGGTGTTCCGGGGCTCGGTCCCAAGTCTGCGGAATGGATCATTGACAGATATCATACCATAGAGGCAGCTCATGAAGCGGCCCTCGCCGGAGATCCTGAGTTCAAGGTTCCCAGAAAGCCGAAGGCTGCCCAGATGCTCATCGACGAATGGGAGTCTGCAAAGCTTTCAAAGACCCTTGCTACCATCAACATTGATTCTCCTATAGATTTTGAGTATGACGATGCCAAGGTGGAAGGCATGTTCAATGAGGAATCCTTTGAGATCATCAAAAAGCTGGAGCTTAAGTCGCTTATCAAGCGCTTTGACGTAACATCTCTTGACCTTTCACAGAAGGAAAGCATTGATCTTACAAAGATAAAGTGTGTGAATGATCCTTATATGGCAAAGATAGCCTTTAAGGACGCGGCAAGTCAGGGAGCAGCGGGCTTTGCCATCGTTAGAGAGGCGGAGATAGCGGAGTCTGAATCAGGACAGATGGAGATGATGCTTTTGGATCCTGACGAGATGGGAGAAAAGACTTCCGGAAGCGGCGCTGAAAATGAGTACGCTGAGCTTTTCTTTGCATTGAACGGTGAAAGATTCTACAGATTCAGCGGTTTTGACTGGAGATCAGAGCTTAAGGAGCTGTCTCTTAAAGAGGGCGTCACTCTTTACACCATGAACCTTAAGTCTCAGCTTTATGAGTGCGGGTTCTCTCCTGACAGCAATGTCTACGATCTTTCAGTTGCGGCTTATGTGGCAAATCCCCTGAAGGATACCTACACCTATGAGGATATCGCAAGAGATTTCATGTCAGAGACCCTTCCTTCCGAAAAGGAGCTGAGAGACAGAGCAAAGGCTGAAAAGAAGGAGAATAAGGGGAAGGCTGCAGGGGATTCCGGTGCAGGAGCTTTTTCTGTTGAAGAGACCATGGCGGCATATACTGCCATCGTCTCCTGCGAGGCGGCCGAAAATCTCATGAAAAAGCTTTCCGAGCTTGAAGAGATGGATCTCTATAAAGAGATAGAGATGCCCCTTGTATACACACTCTATAATATGCAGACTGCGGGTATCCTTATAGATAAGGATGCACTTCTTGATTTCGGAGTGGAGCTTCGCGCAGGTATAGAGGAGCTTCAGAAGCGTATCTATGAGCAGGCAGGTGAGGAGTTTAACATCAACTCCCCGAAGCAGCTTGGAGAGATACTTTTCGGTAAGCTCGGTCTGAAGGGCGGAAAGAAGACAAAATCCGGTTATTCCACTGCTGCGGATGTGCTTGAAAAGCTGGCGGAGGATAACAAGATAGTTGATGATATCCTTAACTACCGTACCCTCAGTAAGCTCAATTCCACTTACGCAGAGGGGCTTCTCGGATACATCGGAAAAGACGGCCGTATCCATGGAGAGTTCAATCAGATGGTAACAGCTACAGGCCGTATTTCATCCACAAATCCGAATCTTCAGAACATTCCTATCCGTACAGAGCTGGGAAGAAGATTCAGAAAGGTATTTGTTCCTGAGGAGGGCTGTGTATTTCTGGATGCCGACTATTCACAGGTCGAGCTTCGTATACTTGCCTCCATGTCAGGAGATCCCAAGCTCATCGAGGCCTACAGGGATGCGAAGGATATTCATGCCGTAACAGCGTCACAGGTATTCCATATTCCGCTTTCCGAGGTGACACCTCAGCTCAGGCGCAATGCCAAGGCCGTGAACTTCGGAATAGTATACGGTATCTCTGCATTCGGACTCAGCGAAGGTCTTTCCATCAGCAGAAACGAGGCGAAGGAGTATATCGAAAGATATTTCATGACATATCCCGATGTTAAGAAATATCTTGATGCGCAGGTTGAATTTGCACGTGAGAACGGCTATATAAAGACATTCTTCGGAAGACGCAGACCTGTTCCGGATATCAATGCCTCCAACTTCATGAGAAGAAGCTTCAGTGAGCGTGTAGCCATGAACAGCCCGATCCAGGGAACTGCTGCGGATATAATGAAGAAGGCCATGAACGATGTGGATCGGGCTCTTCGTGAGGGCGGCTTCAAGTCAAGGATCGTGGTTCAGGTACACGATGAGCTTTTGATAGAGGCTCCTATCGAAGAGAAGGATGCGGTTAAGGCGCTTCTCGTGGAAAAGATGCAGAGTGCGGCCAGACTTTCTGTACTTCTTGTGGCGGATGCCAGTGAAGGCTATAACTGGGATGAAGCACACTGATAAAGGAAGATAGTGATATGAAACTGATAGAAGCAACAGAGATAATGCATATAGCATTTCTGAAGAAGGAGACCTTTGCGGGTTCTTCGGAAGGAATGAGATATCGTTTCTCAAAGGTGGTTTACAAGGATCCCGATACTGAGCTTTTAAAGAAGATAGAGGCAGGAGAGGCTGATTATCCCGTGGATAAGAAGACAGGAGAAAAGATCATGAATCCCATCAAGGAGAGATACACTCTCGGAGTGTGGGTGTGGCCTGAGCCTTTTTCCTTCGAGAAAACTCCTGAAGAAAAAAAGATCTTCAAGGAGTTTGACTTCAAAGAAGACGGTGTTATGGAAGGCCTTAGATGGATAAATGAGCAGAAACAGACTCACGACTGGGCGGAGCTTTCCATGTCATGGAAGGACTGGAAGGAACTGTAAGGTCTGTGTCCGGGTCAGGAGGGGATGCTGCTTCGCGGCAGATCTCCTCCTGATTTGTTTGTAAGTCGTGACCACGTGTCACGCGCTATGCGGGTGTGTGGGAAAGCGTAATCTGTACAGTGTTTTAGAGGTGTGTGGAGATGGTTATCGGAGTTATAGGAGGAGTGGGCGCCGGAAAATCCACGGTGCTTGAAACATTGGAAAAGAAGTATGGATACAGAGCCCTGAAAACGGATGATATTGCGAAGTCTTTCTATGTTTCCGGAAATCCTGTATTTGAGAAGCTGAAGATGCTTCTGGGGGAGGACATCGAGAAGGAGGACGGAACTGTAAATATCCCGGCATTTGCAAAAAAACTGTACGGTGATGACAAAGAAAGCATCAGAAAAGAAGTGGACGGGATCGTTCATCCGGCAGTATGGGACTATGTGAGGGAACAGGTGATGGATTCCGACGGCGATGTGGTGGTGGAAACTGCGCTTCCTAACGGGACGTTCCTTCAGATGTGTGATGAGGTCTGGGCGGTTGTTACAAAATGTGATGTAAGAATTGAACGCCTGATGAAAACAAGGGGCTATACAGAAAAAAAGGCTCGTGATATGATTCTTTCGCAAATCGGGGACGAGGAGTATTCCGGGATGGCAACATTTGTCATCGACAACAGCGGAACTCCTGCGGAGGCGATTCGTGCTATAGACGGACATATGTCGAAGAACAGTATTTAATTTTTTGAAGGAACAAAGGATTTTTAATATATGAGATTTACCAGTATTGCAAGCGGGTCCAGCGGAAACAGTACATATATAGGTACGGAAAGCACCCACATACTTGTGGATGTTGGCGTTACCATGAAGGCTGTCAATGCCGGACTTCACGAACTTGATCTGGATCTGAAGGATGTAGATGCCATATTTCTGACCCATGAGCATATAGACCACATAAGAGCCGTGGGAACCATTGCCAGAAAATATGACATACCGGTCTACGGAACTCTGGGGACTCTCAGGGAGGTCATGCTCAACAGGACTCTGGGGGATTTTGCCCATGACAGGCTGTTTCCCATTCTTCCGGATAAGGAACTGAATATAGGCGACCTCCGGGTTCTGCCTTTCAGCATATATCATGATGCGGCGGATCCTGTGGGCTACAGAATAGAGACTGAAAAAGTGGATGGCGATGCTTCTGCCTCTAAAAATGTGGCGGTTGCAACGGATCTTGGGCACTATGATGACTATATCGCGGAGCATCTCAGGGATCTTGACGCCATGGTCCTTGAATCAAATCATGATATAAGGATGCTCAGCGACGGCCCCTATCCGGTTTCTCTTAAACGAAGGATACTCAGCGATCACGGACATCTCAGCAATGATAACTGCGGGCGTCTTCTGGATTCCATCCTGTCGAAACGTATAAAGCATGTTTTTCTGGGACACCTCAGTAAGGAGAACAACATTCCGGACCTTGCTTTAAGGACTGTGCAGCAGGAGATCGATAATTCCGGTTCTGAACACAGGGCCGGAGACATTAGCATAAGCGTTGCCCACAGAGACAGAATTTCCGAGGTGGTGGAGCTCTGAGATGAATTGTGACCATAGAAGGTATGCTTTGCCGGGGCCTTACGGAACCACGGGTCCGGACCTTTATCGGGGACGGTTTCGAGGGTCCTGCAAGGTGAAAAACAAGCCCTGATTATGGCACTTATATCCGGGGGTAATTGTATGGGAAAATGAAAGCAGGAAATGCAAGATAAAACTTGTATTTTCCTGCTTTCAATGCTTATATATAGTGAAAGTAAAAACAGTTAGGAGGACTTATGAGAAAGGCGATTATTACCGTTGTAGGCAAGGATAGTGTAGGTATCATTGCTAAAGTTTGTTCATTTCTTTTAGAGGCCAATATCAACATACTTGATATTTCACAGACCATCACAGGCGGATTTTTCAACATGATGATGATCGTAGATGTTTCCAATGCCACAGATTCCTTTGAGAATCTCTCTGAAGAGCTTACAAAGTATGGCAAAGACAGGATCGGTGTTGACATCAAGATGCAGCTTGAAGAGATCTTCACTATGATGCATCGTATCTGATAAAGGAGAAAAGATGGCAGAATTCAACTATGGTGTTAACGCGCTCGAGGTCAATGAGACCAACAATATGATCGAACACAACAATCTGGATGTCCGTACCATAACTATGGGCATAGGTCTTCTGGATTGTGCTGCGCAGGATGTGGATACATTCTGCGACAATATCTATAAAAAGATTACAAGAAAAGCCAAGGATCTCGTAAAGACAGGTGAGGAGATCTCAAGGGAGTACGGAGTTCCTATCGTTAATAAACGAATTTCCGTCACACCTATCGCCATTGCGGGAGCCGGTGCATGCAAGTCTGTTGACGATTTCGTAAAGGTTGCCCATACTCTGGATAAGGCGGCCAAGGCTGTAGGTGTCAATTTCCTCGGCGGTTTTTCTTCTATCTGCCAGAAGGGTATGTCACCTTCTGATGAAATGCTTATAAGAGCCATCCCGAGAGCTCTTTCCGAGACGGATATAGTATGCTCATCCGTTAATTTGGGTTCCACCAAGACCGGTATCAATATGGATGCGGTGAGACTCATGGGTGAGGTGATAAAGGAGGCTGCAGAGCTTACAAAGGATACAGATTCTTCTGCCTGCTCAAAGCTTGTGGTATTCTGCAATGCTCCTGACGATAACCCCTTCATGGCCGGAGCCTTCCACGGCGTTTCCGAAGCGGATTGCATCCTCAATGTCGGAGTTTCAGGCCCCGGTGTTGTGCGCGATGCCCTTAAGAACGCTCAGGGTCTCAATTTTGAGGAGCTGTCAGAGCTTATCAAGAAGACTGCATTTAAGATCACAAGAGTCGGACAGCTTGTTGCCAAGGAAGCTTCCCGTATGCTGAACGTTCCTTTCGGAATCATTGACCTTTCTCTTGCACCTACACCGGCTATCGGAGATTCGGTTGCGGATATCCTCGAGCTTATGGGGCTTGAAAAGGTTGGAGCGCCCGGAACCACAGCGGCTCTTGCCATGCTTAACGATCAGGTAAAGAAGGGCGGGATCATGGCATCAAGTTCTGTAGGCGGTCTCAGCGGAGCTTTCATTCCTGTTTCCGAGGATCAGGGTATGATCAATGCTGTTGAAGCCGGAGCTCTCAACATCGAGAAGCTCGAGGCCATGACATGCGTATGCTCTGTAGGACTTGATATGATCGCTATTCCCGGGGATACACCGGCATCAACCATTTCCGGCATGATCGCCGACGAAGCGGCTCTTGGTATGGTGAACCAGAAGACTACTGCGGTAAGAGTCATTCCTGCCTACGGTAAGAAGGTGGGAGACCATGTTGACTTCGGCGGACTTCTCGGACATGCACCTGTTATGTCGGTCAATACCTTTGACTGCTCAGGCTTTGTGAACCGCACAGGACGTATTCCGGCCCCTATCCATAGCTTCAAGAACTAAAGTGACCTCATAAACGTTACGGGTTCTGCACACTGCACCGAAGATACCGGATTAAAGTCGCGATTTTAATTGTTTTTATAATTATTTAATAATATAGAGGCTGCATCAGTCTTGATGCAGCCTCTTTTGCAACTTAAAATAGAAAATGGAATTTTTTCCTGAGATAATAAAGGATATTTTTTTAGAGGGAATATGTATAACGGTAAGAACGTAATAGGCATAGTGACAGAATTTAATCCGTTTCATGAAGGGCATCGATATCTGGTGGACAGCATAAGGTTAAGATACGGTGACTGTTATGTTATTGCGGCCATGTCCGGAGATTTTGTTCAGAGAGGAGAACCGGCCATATTTGATAAATATGAAAGATGCCGGGATGCGCTTCGGAACGGAGTGGACATGGTGGTTCAGATCCCTGAGATCTTTTCTACGTCTTCCGCCGAGGATTTTGCCGCGGGAGGTGTGGCTACACTCAGGTCCCTCGGCATGGTCGATACGATTCTTTTCGGTTCCGAGTCAGGAGATCTGGATGCGCTTCGGAAGGTGGCCGGGCTGGAGCTGGATTCCGGGAGCGAGAATGCAAAACTGAACGCCGCCATAAGAGACAATGTGGTTGCAGGCATGAGCTATGCAAAGGCCAGAGCCGAAGCCATCAGACTGGTCCTTTCCGGAGATGATGACAGGGCGTTTCAGCATATGCTTGACAATGTTTACACAGGAGGAGAGGCGGAAACGGATGGGGAGACCGACAGGACAGAGGATATGACTCTGGCCGGAAGGCTCAGACCTAACGACATTCTGGGTATCGAATATATAAAAGCGGTAAAGAGGCAGGGCGACTGCTTCCGGGTCGACTGCATTCGCAGAAACATGGAGTATGAAAGCGCCCACAGCATAAGGGATGCCATAAGATCCGGTGATGAAGAGAAGGCAGTAAATGAGTATGCGGATGTGGACATGCTTTCGGATATGCTGAGTTACAGACTTTTGCAGCTGTACTATCTTGATCAGATGGACCCTGAACAGCCGACTGCTTTTCTGGAGTATCTGGATGTATCAAGGGAGATTGCGGATGCTCTGAAAAAGCAGGTCCATGACAGGATGACTTTTTCCGAGAGGATTAAAAATATTAAATCAAAGAACTATACCTATACCAGAATTTCGAGGGCGCTTATTCACATACTTCTTGATATACATAAGAAGGATTCCCTGGTATTGAGAGGACGCTTTTTCGGTGAGGGAGATATGATGCCTTATGTCAGGGTCCTTGGAGTTAGAAAACGGGCCAGGGATATGATGGGGAACATAAAAACAACAGTCGTGACATCTCCCGCGAAGTATAAAAAGCAGCTGGAATCCGTGAGAAGAAGGGAGACCATAGAGACCACCGAGGAACTTATCCTCAGTATCAATGCTTCCCATGCGGAGATCATGTTCCATCAGGATATGTATGCTGCGGATATTTACAATCAGATCTACAGAGCCTCCTCTGAAAGCGGCGAAAATGCGGGCTCCGGCAACGAATTTACGCAAAAATTTATAGTTCTGGACTGCTGATATGTGATATTATCTAGTGAGAAAGTACAGAACGGACCGTACCGGTCCGTATATCAATCAGACATGCTGGGATGAAGGCGAAATTACATGTCTGAGACATTGGAGGCAGTATATATGAAACTGATTTATGCAATCGTACGTAATGACAACGAGGATGACGTGATGGACGCTCTTAACAGCGAACATTTTCAGGTCACAAAACTTGCCAGTACAGGAGGATTCCTTCGTAAAGGCAACTCCACCCTTATGATTGCAACGGATGACGAGAGAGTGAACGATTGCATCGAGACTATAAAGAAGGAGTGCGGAAAGCGCCAGAAGATCACCATCAATATGCCGTATGTATCGGGCACATCCATGAACAGCTATTCTACCATGCCGGTGCCTGTTGAGATCGGCGGTGCGACGGTTATGGTGGTGGATCTTGAGAGATTTGAGAAGTATTGATCGCAGGTTTTTCCGCAGTTTGATGAAAAATTCAAATTTGCACGATATACATCACAGGGCTCAGCCTGAAAAAACTGTTTTTTGTCCTTGATTTTGTGCAGAAAAACACTTGTCTTGCGACTTGAATGGCGGATTTTATAGAGTATAATAATTGTGTATGTCGTATTGTATACAGGTCTACACTGTGTGCGGAATCACATAAACTCTTCACTTTCCATGGCCGTATCGGTACAGGATGCTACGGATGGCATGGACAGGTGATTAAATTATAATGTGTATATTGAGAGGAGAATGACACCAATGGCTATTATTGATGAGATCAAGGCTAAGGCAAAAGCAGACAAGAAGACTATTGTTCTTCCGGAGTCAATGGATAAGAGAACTTTCGAGGCTGCTGTCAAGATTACAAAGGAAGGAATTGCAAATGTTGTTCTGATTGGAACTCCTGACGAAATTGCCAAGAACGGTGAAGGATTTGATCTTACAGGTATCACAGTTGTAGATCCTTACAACGATCCTAACAAGCAGAAGTACATTGATAAGTTCGTAGAGCTCAGAGGCAGCAAGGGCGTTACAGCTGAGTCTGCTCAGGAGCAGATGGAGAAGGACTATATGTACTATGCATGTCTTATGTGTAAGTGCGGTGATGCTGACGGTGTTGTTTCAGGTGCATGCCACTCAACAGGTAACACTATCAGACCGGCTCTTCAGCTTCTTAAGACAAAGCCTGGTATCAAGTCTGTTTCAGGTTTCTTCCTTATGGAGACAGCCGCTACTCAGTATGGTGAGAACGGTACATTCGTATTTGCTGATTGCGCAGTAAACGTAGATTTCGATTCAGAGAAGCTTGCTGAGATCGCAGCTCTTTCAGCTGAGTCTTTCAAGAACTTTGTTGGAGCAGAGCCAAAGGTTGCTATGCTTTCATACTCAACAAAGGGAAGTGCAAAGCACGACGATGTAACTAAGGTTGCAGAGGCAGTTAAGATCGCAAATGAGAAGTTCCCTGAGATCAAGCTTGACGGTGAGATGCAGCTCGATGCAGCTCTTGATCCTACAGTCGCAGCTCTTAAGGCACCTGGAAGTGCAGTTGCAGGTCACGCAAACACACTTGTATTCCCATCTCTTGAGGCTGGTAACATCGGTTACAAGCTCGTTCAGAGACTTGCAGGCGCAGGCGCTTACGGTCCTGTTCTTCAGGGACTTTCAATGCCTGTAAACGATCTTTCAAGAGGATGCTATGCAGATGATATCGTAGCCGTTGTTGCTATGACAGCTGTACAGGCACAGAACGCTTAATTTATCAGATCATTTTTACAGGGTCGGGCCCTAAGGACTTGGCCCTGTTTGCTTTAAAAACTTCGGCGGGACATGATGTTCTTTGCCGTTTATATAATAGGAGCTATTGCTCCGGATTTTATTTTAGGAGAATAACCAATGAAAATTCTTGTTTTAAACTGTGGATCTTCTTCACTTAAGTATCAGCTTATCGATATGGAGGATGAGTCAGTTCTTGCAAAGGGACTTTGCGAGAGAATCGGTATCGAGGGCTCAAAGCTTACACACAAGGCTCCTGGCAAGGACGATTTCGAGCTTGAGACTGCTATGCCTGATCACGGTGTTGCTGTTAAGCTTGTATTCGATGCTCTTACAGATGCTGCACACGGTGTAGTTAAGTCTGTTGATGAGATCGGTGCTATCGGTCACAGAGTACTCCATGCAGGAAAGAAGATCACAGAGTCTATCGTTGTAAATCAGGAAGTTAAGGATATCATCCGTGAGTGCTTCGATCTCGGACCTCTTCACAACCCTGCAAACCTTCTCGGTATCGAGGCTTGTGAGAAGGTAGTTCCTGGAAAGCCAAACGTTGCTGTATTTGATACAACATTCGGTATGACTCTTCCTGAGAAGGCATTCTACTATGCAATTCCTACAGAGTACTATGAGAAGTACGGCATCCGTCGTTACGGTTTCCACGGAACATCTCATAACTTCGTATCTCATGAGACAATCAAGTTCGGAAACCTTGATCCTGAGAAGGCAAAGGTTATCGTTTGCCACCTTGGAAACGGTGCTTCCATTTCTGCTTCAATCGGTGGAAAGGGCGTTGATACATCTATGGGTCTTACTCCGCTTGAGGGACTTATCATGGGAACACGTTCAGGCGACATCGATGCTGCAGTAGTTCAGTTCCTTGCTAACCACGAGAACCTTTCTGTTGATGAGGTTCTTAACATTCTTAATAAGAAGTCAGGTGTTCTTGGCCTTTCAGGCGTTTCATCAGATTTCCGTGATGTTGAGAAGGCAGCAGAGGAAGGCAACCACATGGCTCAGGTAGCTCTTGAGGCATTTGAGTACAGAGTTGCAAAGTACATCGGTTCATATGCAGCAGCTATGAACGGTGTTGACGCTATCACATTCACAGCAGGTGTTGGTGAGAACGATAAGGTAACACGTAAGAACATTATCGAGAAGTACCTCGGATTCATCGGCGCAAAGATCGATGATGAGAGAAATAACGTTCGCGGCAAGGCTGCTCTTATTTCTGCTGATGATTCCAAGGTTAAGATCTTCATGATCCCTACAAACGAGGAGCTTGCTATCGCTCGCGATACACTTCGTCTTGTAGAGGCTTAATCCGTTATATCTATGTTTCTCCGATCCTGTGATCGGGAGAGCATTGCGGTTTCTTATACAGTGAAGGGTTCCGAAAGGAGTTCTGAGCTTAGATCGAACCAATATCATTCCGGCGAGTCATTACCCGCCGGAATTTTTGACAGTTTTTGCGTAAAATTATCCATACAAAGCAAATTTCTGCTTGCAATTAATTGAGTAACGTGGTATTTTACATTGAGTGTGCAATCGCGAAATCTCATATTGGTTTCGCTTGACATAAATTAACCGTTTGGATATAATTACCCGGGTATGACGAAGGAGGTGTAAGTATGTCAATTTGTCCTAAGAATCATTCATCCAAGGCTCGCAGAGATTCTAGAAGAGCTAACTGGAAGATGGGAAAGATGAACCTTGTAAAGTGTTCTAAGTGTGGTGCTCTTGTTATGCCTCACAGAGTCTGCAAGGCATGTGGATCTTACAACAAGCGTGAGATCGTTAAGGTTGAGGATTGATCTTTAACTTCGATTTAGATATTGAACCCTGAAGCTTCGGCTTCAGGGTTTTTTGCATATATCCCATATTCCTTCGGAATATGGGATGCCGCCCAGCCGGCGAGGCTGGTTTCGCCATCGGCGAAATCAAACGAAAATGCCGGCGCTCCGAAAGGAGCGCATATAAATGGCATTTTCTCCTTGGATATATATCCTGCTTCCGAAGGAATATGGGATGCCGGCCGTGAATCCAAGGTAAACCGGTAAAAACGCCCCCGAGTGGCGGGCAGAACTTATAAAAAGTTGTTAATCGGTAGGAAAGTGGTATAATATTTAAGTAATACGCCAAAATTACGAGGTTGAAACATGAAAAAAGTTTTAGCGATGATACTTCTGCTGAGCCTCGTACTTCTCGGATGCCAGAGCCAGACACCATTGGTTTACAACGTAAACAAGTCTGACGAGCTCAGAGAGTATGAAGCCGAGTCCATCAGGGAGTCGGAATTCGAGGAGTCACTTGAACGGCAGAAAAATCTAGCGGAATCAGAAAGTCTTGCTTTGGCCCAGGCTGAAATCTGGACAAAGAAAAAACCGACTAAAGAAGCGGTAAAAGTAAAGGGTATTTATATCAGCTCCAAGATGGCGGGATCTGCCACCATGCAGAAGGTTATCGATAGAATCGATTCCACTGAATTAAATGCGGTGGTCATAGACATTCTTGATGACCAGGGGCGCATAGAATATGACATGCCCGGAGAGCTGATAGCGGAGATCGGATCGGTTGAACGTACCATTCCCGATATCCGGTCACTTATGAAGTCTTTGAAGGATCATAATATTTATACCATTGCACGTATTGTCACCTTTAGAGATCCGTATCTGGAGAATGTTAAGCCTGAATGGCTCAACCATAATGCTGACGGGACTGTATTCCATGACAACTCCGGTATGACCTGGATAGATCCTTATAACAGGGAAGCATGGGAATACAAGATACAGGTGGCGGAACAGTGCGCAGATGTGGGATTTGACGAGATACAGTTTGACTATGTCCGTTTCTGTACAGAAAAGGGTATGAACAGCGTTGTTTATCCTGATGCAGAGACAAACGGCATGGGAAAGACCGATATCATCACGGAGTTTGTCCGCTTCGCATCTGACAGACTGGCTGCAAAGGGCGTTTTTATGTCTGCGGATGTTTTCGGAACCATTATCGGTTCCTATGTGGATACGGTTTCTGTAGGTCAGGATTATCCTGTTATGGCGGGAGCCGCAGATTATATGTGTCCGATGATCTATCCGTCCCATTACGGAAACGGAAATTTCGGGCTTGATGTTCCTGATGCCCACCCGTATGAGGCCATACTCGGAGCCTGCAATGCTTCCAAGAAGGATCTGGCACTGGAGTATCAGGAGGGAGTTCATCAGGCTAAGGTTCGTCCATGGCTGCAGGGATTTACGGCATCCTATCTTTCCGAATATATACATTATGGCGCAGAGGAAGTCAGACAGGAGATACAGGCAGTGTATGATGCCGGATACGACGAGTGGCTTATCTGGAATGCTTCCAATGATTACCCGTGGGATGCGTTCCTTCCGGCGGCGTAATTTAAGCGGAGTTCATGACTCCTATACAAAAGCGTCATATTTTATATTCTTTGACGTATTGTTACTTTCTGTTATAATAGTGCTTTGTTGAAATGCAAGTTTAATTTCACAAGGGGAAATTAGTCATGAAGTATAATTTTAAAAAGATCGAGCCGAAATGGCAGACAAAGTGGAACGAGGCCCAGGCGTTTAAGGCTGTGGACTTTGATAAGCGTCCGAAGTGGTACGGACTTGTAGAGTTCCCATATCCGTCAGGTGCAGGTATGCACGTTGGCCATATTAAGGCATATTCAAGTGTTGAAGTTCTCGCACGTAAGCGCAGAATGCAGGGCTACAATGTCCTTTTCCCGATGGGTTTTGACTCCTTCGGACTTCCTGCAGAGAACTATGCTATAAAGACAAATACACATCCGCACCTCATCACCGAGAAGAACATCGAGCACTTCAAGGATCAGATGAGACAGGTTGGTTTCTCTTTTGACTGGTCAAGAGAGATAGCTACATCCCATGCGGATTACTATAAGTGGACACAGTGGATCTTCCTTCAGCTTTTTGACAAGGGACTTGTATTCAGAGCCAAGACTCTGGTTAATTACTGCCCTCATTGTAAGGTTGTCCTTTCCAATGAGGATTCACAGGGCGGCAAGTGCGATATCTGTCACAGTGACGTAGTGCAGCTTCCTAAGGATGTATGGTATCTCAGGATCACACAGTATGCAGACAAGCTCCTTAACGGTCTTTCGGATGTTGACTATCCTGAGAGCATCAAGCAGCAGCAGGTAAGCTGGATCGGACGTTCTACAGGTGCATTCGTGAATTTCGAGCTTACAGACGGAAGTGCAGAAGCTCTCGACAAGCTTGAGATCTATACAACTAGATGCGATACACTTTACGGTGTTACTTTCATGGTAGTTGCACCTGAGCATCCTGCTCTTGATAAGTACAAGGACAAGATCACAAACTGGGATGAGGTTCTTAAGTATCGTGAGGATGCTGCCAAGAAGACTGAGTTCCAGCGTACACAGCTTGTCAAGGATAAGACCGGCGTAAAGATCGAGGGTCTCAAGGCTACAAATCCTATCACAGGAAAGCAGATCCCTATCTTCATTGCCGACTATGTAATGATGGGATACGGAACAGGTGCCATCATGGCGGTTCCTGCACATGATCAGAGAGACTATGACTTTGCAAAGACCTTCGGTGTAGATATCGTTGAGGTTATAAAGGGCGGAGACATTTCCAAGGAAGCTTATACAGGCGACGGAGAGATGGTAAATTCTGATATCCTTAACGGTCTTACAAACAAGAAGGATTCAATCGCAAAGATGCTTACGGTTCTTGAAGAGAGAGGTATCGGACACAAGGGTGTTCAGTACAAGATGAAGGATTGGGCATTTAACCGTCAGCGTTATTGGGGAGAGCCTATTCCTCTTGTTCACTGTCCAAAGTGCGGTACAGTGGGCGTTCCTGTTGAGGAGCTTCCTCTGACACTTCCGGATGTTGAGAACTTTGAGCCGGGTACAGACGGACAGTCACCTCTTGCAAAGATCGACAGCTTCGTGAACTGCACATGTCCTAAGTGCGGCGGTGCAGCCAAGAGGGAGACAGACACCATGCCTCAGTGGGCAGGTTCCTCATGGTATTTCCTGAGATTCTGCGACGCAAACAATGATGCGGCATTTGCAGATCAGGACAAGCTTAAGTACTGGATGCCTGTAGACCATTACAACGGCGGTATGGAGCACGTGACCAGACACCTTCTTTATTCAAGATTCTGGCACCAGTTCCTGTACGATAACAAGTTCGTACCTACACCGGAGCCATATGCGAAGCGTACATATCAGGGCCTTATCCTCGGACCTGACGGTGAGAAGATGTCCAAGTCAAAGGGCAATGTTATCGATCCGCTGAATATCGTAGACCTTTACGGTGCAGATACCCTTCGCGCTTATGTTCTTTTCATGAGTGATTACACAGCAGCCGCTCCATGGAGTGACGAGGGAGTTCGCGGAGTAAAGCGTTTCCTCGACCGTGTTGCCGGACTTACAGATATCGCAACTCTTGAGAAGGAAGACCCACAGCTTGAGTCAAAGCTCCACAAGACCATCAAGAAGGTTACCGATGATATCGAGCGTATGAAGTTCAACACAGCCATTGCGGCTCTTATGACTCTCATTAACGATTTCACAAAGGCCGGAGCTATAACCAAGGAAGATCTTGTTGTGTTCATCAAGCTTCTTCATCCGTTCGCACCTCACCTTACTGAGGAGATCTATGAGGAGATCGGCGGCGAGGGACTTCTTACACTTGCCAAGTGGCCGGAGTATGACGAAGAGAAGACAAAGGATGCAGTGATCAACATGGGTGTTCAGGTAAACGGTAAGGTAAGAGGCAATGTTGACCTTCCTGCTGAAGCAACTCAGGATGACGCTGTTGAAGCCGCAAAGGCTAACCCTGCCATCAACAAGTTCTTCGAAGGAAAGAACATCGTGAAGGTGATCTTCGTAAAGGGCAAGATCCTTAACTTCGTAGTTAAGTAAATTAATTCATAAAATTTTCATGAGTGGCCGGCCCATAGCCGGAGCCATGCGTGATATGATTGTATCCGTCGCGAAACCGATGTCCGGTTTTTCGGCGGATATTATTATATATCCGTGTTTCCGAAGGAAATACGGATGCCGCCCAGCCGGCGAGGCTGGTTTCGGCACGGCCGAAATCAAACGAAAATGCCTGCGCCGTCAGGCGCTTTTAATGGCATTTTCTCTTTACTATATATCCGTGTTTCCGAAGGAAATACGGATGCCGCCCAGCCGGTGGGAACGCCAGCCATTGGAATTCGCTTCGCGAGGGCTGGCGCTATATGGCAAGTTCCCTGCGGGAACCAGCCGCAAGAGGCTAGGCGGGTTTTGATATAAGAATGGATAATATTAATGCGAGATAACAGTAAATTCAATTTTGATGAAGAACTGAAGAAGCTGCCGGCACTTCCGGGAGTGTACCTGATGCACGGACCCAAGGACGAGATAATCTATGTGGGAAAGGCCAAGGTCCTGAAAAACCGGGTAAAGCAGTATTTTCAGAAATCATATAAAAAATCCGTGAAGATCCAGCAGATGGTGAGTCTGGTGGAACGCTTCGAATACATAGTTGTAGACTCTGAACTTGAAGCCCTTATGCTTGAAAACAACCTCATAAAGGAGCATAAGCCGAGATACAACACTCTCCTTAAGGATGATAAGACATATCCCTACATCAAGGTGACCATGGAGCAGTACCCGAGGGTGCTGAAGGTGAGAAAGAGGGCCACGGACAAGGCGAAGTATTTCGGCCCCTATGCCTCCAACGACCAGGTGAATGAGGTCATCGATCTCATAAGAAGGACCTTCCATATAAGAAACTGCAATAAGGTATTCACCGAGGACTCACCTCTGCCTCAGAAATGTATGTATTATGACATCCATCAGTGCGATGCGCCGTGTCTCGGAAGACAAAGCAGGGCGGATTACAGGATCCAGGTGGATAAGGCTGTCGATTTCCTGAACGGAAAGTACGATGACATAGTAAAAGAGCTGAACAGGAAAATGATGAGAGCCTCAGACAATCTTGATTTTGAAACGGCTATAGAGATGAGAGATCTGATCAAATCCATCGAAGCCATTCAGAACAGGCAGAAGATAGTTGCCTACGATTCCGGTGACAGAGATATCATCGGTATGAGAAGGGAATTTTCCGACTGTGTGGTTCAGATATTCTTTGTCCGGGACGGAAAGATAATCGGCAGAGACCACCAGTTCGTAGATATCGATCAGGAGGAGACTGACGAGGTCATACTCAACGATTTTATAGAGCAGTATTACAATGGAACTCCCTTTATCCCTCATGAGCTCTGGGTGCAGACCGAGCTCCCGGATAAGGATATCCTTGAGCAGTGGCTGAGTAGAGAGAAGGGCAAAAAGGTAAGCATTGTCACGCCGCAGATAGGCAAGAAGGAAAAGCTGGTGGAGCTTGCCGTGACCAATGCAGGAATACTGATGAACCGCTACAGACAGCAGTATCGTGAGCAGGATGCGAAGTGCGCAAGAGCCATAAAGGAGCTTCAGGAGATCATCGGACTGGAGAATCCTCCGATAAGAATTGAGTCCTATGATATCTCCAACACCATGGGCGCTCTGAATGTCGGTTCCATGGTCGTTTATCAGAACGGCAAGCCCAAGAACAATGACTACAGAAAGTTCCGCATCAAGTCTGTTCAGGGACCGGACGATTATGCGTCCATGTATGAGATGCTTACCCGCCGCTTCGAGCACGGACTTAATGAGATGAAGGAAAATGCTGCTGCCGGAAAGGATAACGAGCTTGGCTCCTTCTCGAATTTCCCGGATCTTATCTGTATGGACGGAGGCCGCGGTCAGGTCAATGTCTGCAAGCAGGTACTGGATGAGCTGGGCATAAGTTCTGTGAAGGTCTGCGGTATGGTCAAGGATGATCATCACAGGACCAGAGCTTTGCTTTATGAGAATGAGGAGCTTCCCGTCAGCGAGAACAGCGAAGCCTTCAAGCTGCTCACCCGTATTCAGGACGAGGTGCACAGATTTGCCATAACCTATCATCGTTCTCTGAGAGACAAGAATCAGATAAAGTCACTGCTTGATGAAATAAAGGGAGTGGGAGAAGTAAGGAAGAAAGCGCTGATGAAGCGGTTCGGAGACATTGACCATATACGTGTGGCGAGTCTCGATGATCTGATCGCCTGTCCTTCCATGGACGACTATTCCGCGAGACAGGTCTATGACTTCTTCCATAACAATCCTAAGACCGCAATAGGGACGCTGAAGCAGGAGATGAAATGAATAGGGTGGTCCGGCCGCTGCTGACACCGGTTTCTGTGAATTAAAAATGAAAAACTGTTCATCCTTCTTACGTAATTCTGTCGTGTATTTAATAAAAATCACAATGTACAAACATAATTAATGCTGATAAGATTATAACCATTGTGAGAATTTATGTTTATATATAGATTTAGGGAGATAATCCTATGACAGATAGATATGATGATATGAGCCGAAGCCGGGCTGCTTCAAGATCCAGAGGCAAGTCCCGCGCAAGGGGAAACCAGTATTCCGGACAGAACGGAGCGAGATATTCAGGCTCCGGCAGCAGGACATCATCCGGTAGCAGGGCATCCTCCGGCGGCTCCAGACGAAACAGCGGTAATTACGGAAAAAGATCCGGCGGAAATGACTACAATATGGGCATGATCGTTGCTGCGGCTGTTGCTTTTGTGGTGGTGATCGGCGGAGCGGCTTTTGCTCTTAAGGGTCTTGGCGGCAGTTCATCAAAGGATGAGACTGTGGTAGCTACAGAGGCCTTTGATCCTAACAGCATTCGTGATGATGTTTATCTTGATGTCAGTTCATTCGCTTCGGGGGCAGAGCTCCTGAATCTGAAGGGCATGAACCGCGAACAGGTCAAGGATGCCATCATGAACACATATGACTGGAAGCTTGTGGTGACAAACTCTAATCCTTCCATGGAGAACTTTACCATGCCTGATCTTACCGCCGAGGAGACGACAGCGGAGACCACGGAAGTCGGAAAGGATTCTGAGGTAAACGACAACGACGGTTCCGAGCAGACCGCAGAGGTGGAGAGCCCGTATGCGGGAATAACCATCAGACCTGATTCCGGAAGCTTCGAGATGCCTGATCTTATTTCGGAAAAGCTGGAAGAGATGATCGATCAGATCTTCACAGATTATGAGACGAAGAAGGCTCAGGAAACAGAGACTGAAACAAGTAAAAAAGAAGAAAGCAGCGAGTCGGCGGAATCTGCTGCACCTGTAGCGGATTATGCATTGTCACTTCCGGATTTTACAGGGCAGGTTACGGATTATATGAACCAGCTGGCAACTGTATGGAAAATGAATCCCAAGAACGGAGATATCACCTCCTTTGACTCATCAACAGGAGAGTTTGTTTTCGGTGGTTCTGTCGACGGATATGAGATAGATGCTGCGGCTACTGCAGAGAAGGTCATGAAGGCCATAAACGATCATAACTATTCTGCAAGCATAGAGGCAGACGGAAAGACAGTTTCCGCATCTGTTTCTTCTATTAAAGATAAGTACGAGATCATAGGTTCTTTTACGACGAAGACCACAGCAAATTCCATCCGTAACGGCAATATCAAGC
>ALYD01000015.1 GCA_000513555.1 Lachnospiraceae bacterium JC7 | reverse complement strand
GGATTACTGAAGAATGATTTAAATATGTGGTGTACAGTTTTGAAGGTATGATATAATATCTGTTGATGGGGTCTTAGCTCAGCTGGGAGAGCATCTGCCTTACAAGCAGGGGGTCACAGGTTCGAGCCCTGTAGGCCCCATTTTTTATTAGCAGGACGAGAGTCCTGCTTTTTGTATTCATTGATATTTGTTATGTTATAATTGACTAACCGGATATGAGTAAGAGATAATACAGCCCTATGAGGGAGTAGCAAACGCTTGTGATCAACAGGCGTAGTGAATCAACATACTGGTCAGGGTACCTGGTTTACTTTAATATGCGAGACTCATGCTTAGCATCGCTATAGCTATGCATGGAGTTTCTATGATAGAGAATTCTATGTGTGGCAGCGATGCCGCACTTTTTTTGATTTCAGGAGTACAACAATGGGTTTAACAGTTTCATTTATCATTAACAGTATTATTCTTGGAGTAGGTCTTGCTATGGATGCATTTTCTGTGTCTCTTGCCAATGGTTTAAATAATACGAAAATGAAGGCTGCGGAGATGGGACGAATTGCAGGCTGCTTCGCTTTTTTTCAGTGGTTTATGCCTATGGTGGGCTGGGTATGTATACATACCATAGTTCTTTATTTTCAGTCATTTCAGATGTTCATTCCATGGATAGCTTTGATACTTCTGTCTTATATCGGCGGGAAAATGTTTTATGAGGGTATAAAAAAGAAAGAGGATGAAGATTCATTTAAAGGCGAAGAGCCGGTGATTGAAGACGAAGCCATTAAACTCTCCAGAGGGACATTGATCATGCAGGGAATAGCGACCTCCATAGATGCGCTGTCTGTTGGATTTACTATTGCAAACTATCATTTTGCTGAAGCTATGTTATGTGCTGTGATAATTGCTGTAACAACTTTTATTATTTGTATCGCAGGGCTGAAGATCGGACGGATCGCAGGAACCAGACTAAGCAACAAGGCGGATATACTCGGAGGTATGATTCTGATAGGAATAGGACTGGAAATATTTATTTCCGCTTTGTTTTGAGTTTTCTTGTGTTTGTAAAAGTTCCTGTAAGCTGATATGATAATATTGTCATTATTTATTACATTTATTGAACTGCATTGATGTATATTTTTGGAGTGAGGCATGGCGATATCAGAGATAAATGATGTTGTTAAAAAGGGACAAATACTGCTGAAACAGGAAACAAACGAAATTCCGGTTATGTTCTATGAAAAGAATTTAGAGAGAATCGAGATACCGTGGCATTGGCAGGAAGGATTGGAGATAGGAATCGTCCTCAGTGGTGAGATAGAAGTAAGCGTTGAAGCAGACCGTTATTTACTGAAAGCGGGAGACGGATTCTTTATCAATATGGGAGCTTTAAATGCCTGCAGACAGATGCCGGATACTATGGGGGAATGTATGGTTAAGTCCATAGTGTTCGACCCGAGGCTTGAACAGGGTTCTCAGGACAGTATTTTTTACAATAGTTATATTGCTCCTCTTTTCAGTAGCGATGCATTTAAGGGAACGGAATTATCATCTGAAACGCCATGGCATAAGGAGATCCTCAGGCTGATGGCAAATTTCTGGGATACCTGCATTGACGGAAATACTGCATCCGACTCAGAAGCAGTAGCGACGATCTCCCAGATTATTTTTCTTCTCTCTTCTCACAGTGCTGCCGATCCCCGGATCGTATCTCCGAAGGAGTCGAGGGATGCAGACAGGATCCGGATCATGCTCAGCTATATAGATGAACATTATAAGGAAGATCTTAATGTTTCTGTTCTGTCAGACAGTGCTGAGATAAGCGAGTCTGAAGCCATGAGATGTTTTCACAATATGCTGGGAACGACACCTATTCAATATGTAAAGAATTATCGGATAAGAAAGGCAGCTGAGATGCTGCAGGTTTCAGATGAGAAAATCGTAGATATCGCCATCGATTGCGGATTTCAGGACATGAGCTATTTTGCCAAGACCTTTAGGGAATCAAAGGGCATCACGCCTACAGATTATAGAGAAAAATATAAACGATAAAGAAGGTGAAAAGCAGGCAATGGAAGAAAAAACCGCAGCATATCTCAGGATATATACAAAATTAAGGGATCACATCATAAACGGTTACTATAAAAACGGGGAAAAACTGCCGTCTAAGCGAATGATGGCAGATGAGACAGATACCAGCGTAATAACCGTTGAGCATGCCTATGCGCTGCTTGAGGATGAAGGGTATATAGAAGCCCGTGAGAGAAGCGGATATTTTGTAAGCTATTCCTATGAAGATTCGTTTTTCATAGGGGAAGATACGTATATATCTGTTAATGAGAATACTCTGACAGATAAATATGAAGAGAATATTTATTCGCTTTCATTTCCCAGCTTTGCACGTACCATGAGACGTGTTCTGTCGGATTATGGTGAAAAAATTCTGGAAAAATCCCCCAATTCAGGATCACAGTTTCTGAGAGAAAGCATTGCCCGCTATCTTCAGCGAAGCAGGAGCATAAGCGTAAGCAGTGATCAGATCCTTATCGGAGCGGGTTCGGAATATCTGTACAGCCTTATAGTACAGATGCTTGGAAGAGAAAAACTCTATGCACTGGAAAACCCATCCTATGAAAAAATAAGACGAGTATATGCGGCCAATGGTGCAAAACTTGAATTTCTGAAACTCGGCACAAGGGGTATACATTCAAGTGAGCTTAGGGCATCACAGGCTGAAGTTCTTCATGTGACCCCATTTGACAGTTATCCAAGCGGTGTCACGGCCACTGCGGGAAAGCGACAGGAATATATTACATGGGCGAAAGTCCGGGGTGCCATAATTATTGAGGATGATTATGCCTCGGAGTTTTCACCGTCGACCAAATCGGAGGACACTCTGTTCTCACTTGAACCGGAGAGAACCGTCATTTACCTGAATACATTCACAAAGACTCTTTCGCCTGCTGTCAGAGTAGGATATATGATCCTTCCGAAGGAGCTCACCAAAAGTCTGAAGAAAAAGATAGATTTTTATTCCTGCACGGTTCCCATGTTCGATCAGTATGTTCTGGCTGAATTTCTGAACAGCGGAGATTTTGAGAGACATATCAACAGAGTGAGACGTAAGCGTCGTCAGGAAGAAAGATAAGTGCTATACTCGTAATGATAAAATACAGACTTATTAAAGGGCTTAAAGAGTACGGAGGGGAAAATGGGAGTATTAAAAAATCTTAGAACGACTCACTTTTTTTGGGATCTAAGCAGTGAATTTATTCACCTTCTCGGCTTTGCGGGCATAATATGCGCCGTGGATCAGATGGTGAAGAGTTCCATAGATACTGAGCCGGAGTCTAACTTTCCGAGAGAGATGCCTCATTCCAAAGGATATGTAAAGATCATGAGAGCACATAATCCCGGTTTTTCCAGAGGACATCTGGGCAAGTATCCGGAGCTTGTAAAGTTGAGCTCTGTTGCGGCAGTGGGATTTCTGACCGGAGGACTGCAGTATCTTACCAGCTTCTATCCGAAGCAATATAAACTCAGGAAGCTTGGTATCGCCATAGTGATCGGGGGCGCATTGTCCAATGTTTTGGACCGTGTCGTAAATGGCGAGGTCACAGATTATCTCAATATTCAGGTGAGCGGACTTAAGACACTTATAGTGAATATTGGAGACATTGCCATCTATGTGGGCGGAATCATTTATGCTTTGGCTTCTCTTTTCGGTAAGGATGATTGAGACAGGACCGGTGTCCGGAGATGTTAGAAAACTGAAAAAGCAAATTATAAGGTGTGATCCCCGGGGATCACACTTTTTTATTGTTTCATCAGACTGGAGAACACGAAAAGGAAAGAGAGTGTTGCTAGTAACTCAATATTTGACCATAAGAGAATGTTTTTCTTTGTCCCGGGATAGCGGAGGATTCCCCCGTTCTGATTAATTTCTTGTCAGAAACAAGCAGTTTTGTTATAATATCGTTTGCTGTTGACGTAGAAAAATGACAGTTTTTTCGTTAGAGCAACGGTAAATTTTTACAAAAAGGAAGATATTCCAATGAACAACAAGCTAAAGGGAGCGCTCACACTACTCCTGATTCTGGCGATCACAGCCGGTTTCTGTTTTTTGGGAGTGAATGGCGCAGGAGACATTAAACTGGGTCTCGATCTGAACGGTGGTGTTTCTATCACATATCAGACAGTTGATCCTAACCCAACATCGGAACAGATGTCCGATACAATTTACAAGCTTCAGCTGAAGGCACAGGGCTATTCAACCGAGGCACAGGTTTACCAGGAGGGCAACAACCGTATAAACATTGATATCCCGGGTGCAACAGATGCAAACGAGATTCTTGCCGAGCTTGGTGAGCCGGGTACACTTCAGTTCGCTGACATTAGCGGAAACATTCTTCTCACAGGTGATGATGTAAAGAATGCAACTGCAGGTATGACAAACAACAACGGTAAGAATGAGTACATTATTCAGCTTACATTCAACGAAGCCGGAGCAACAAAGTTCGCTGATGCAACAGCTGCCAATGTAGGAAATCCGCTTTTCATTATCTATAATGACAGTGTTATTTCAGCTCCTACAGTTCAGGAGGCTATCTCAGGCGGACAGGCATCTATCACAGGTCTTACTGATTACGAAGAGGCTACAAGAATCGCTTCAACCATCCGTATAGGTGCACTTCCTGTACAGCTTACAGAATTAAGATCCAATGTTATCGGTGCTACACTCGGTCAGGAGGCTATCTCAACATCTCTCAAGGCCGGTGCTATCGGACTCGGACTTGTGATGCTTTTCATGGTACTCGTATATCTCCTTCCGGGATTTACAGCTTCACTTGCTCTTATCATGTATACAGGTCTTGAGCTTGTTATCCTTCAGGCATTTGAAGTTACACTTACACTTCCGGGTATCGCAGGTATCATTCTTTCTATCGGTATGGCGGTTGATGCCAATGTCATCATATTCACACGTATCAAGGAAGAGCTTGGTCTCGGAAACAGTGTAGAGGGTTCTATCAAGGCCGGATACAGCAAGGCCCTTTCTGCGATCCTCGATGGTAACATCACAACACTTATTGCTGCAGCTGTGCTTTATCTCAGAGGTTCAGGTACTGTCAAGGGATTTGCAACAACTCTTGCTATCGGTATCGTTATTTCTCTTATTACAGCGCTTTTCGTTACACGTGGACTTCTCTGGTGCTTTGTACAGTTTGGTGCAACAAGCCCTAAGCTCTATGGAGTACGTAAGGAGATCAAGGTAATTGATTTTATCAAGTTCCGTAAGATCGCTTACACAGTATCAGCTATAGTTATCCTTGCAGGTTTTGTATTCCTCGGAATGAACAAGGCTTCTCTCGGAAATCTCTTCAACTACGATCTTGATTTCCAGGGCGGTTCATCAACTAACGTTACTTTCAATGAGGATCTTTCTCTTGAAGAGATCGATGCAAAGGTTTCTCCTATATTCAAGGATGTAACAGGCGGAGATGCTTCTGTAATGGCATCAAAGGTTTCAGGAACCAATGAGGTCATCATCAAGACAAGAACTCTTACAACAGAAGAGCGTACAAAGCTTTATAAGGATCTCGTTGATACATTCTCCGTTGATGAGAACAAGATCACAACAGAGAACATTTCCGGTGCGGTTTCAAGAGAAATGAAGATCGATGCAGTATGGGCATTTGTTATCGCTATTATCTGCATGCTGATCTATATCTGGATCCGATTCAAGGATATCAAGTTTGCGTCAGCATCAGTTCTTGCACTTACACATGATGTACTTGTTACAGTAGCTTTCTATGCAGGACTTAAGTGGGCTGTCGGTTCTACCTTCATCGCTTGTATCCTTACCATCGTAGGTTACTCTATCAATGCTACTATCGTAGTATTTGACCGTATCCGTGAGAATCTCGCAGATCCGGAGATGAAGAAGGATTTCGGAGCATGTGTAAATACTGCTATTTCACAGACACTTACACGTTCCATCAATACATCACTTACAACCTTCATCATGGTAATCGTGCTTTACATCCTCGGTGTATCTTCAATCCGTGACTTCACACTGCCTCTTATGGTCGGTATCGCTGCCGGTGCATGGTCTTCAATCACTATTGCCGGTCCGCTCTGGTTCGACCTTACAAACTGGGCAAAGAAGAGAAGAACAGATAAGCTCGCAAAGGAAAAGGCTGCAAAGGCTGAGGCCAAGACAGCAAAGAAGGCGGCCAACAATTAATTGAAAAATTCGTACAGGTCTTTGGACTTGACGGAATTGGAATATTTTTATAAATTAGAGACCGACTCTTAGGAGTCGGTCTTTTTTAGTGTATAAGTCCTGTGCCAAGCGGCGATGAATTCGTCAAGCTTGCTTGTAAGGATTCATCGCCATTTGGCACGACAACAGAAATCGAGAAGTAGCGCGATAGCGCGAATTCGAGATTTCTGTAGCATTGCGAAAGCGTATGCGAAGCAATGCGTAGGACTTATGTTTTTATCTAAGGCTCCGGGCTGCTTTCCCGGTAAGCTTTATTGTTGAATCAAGAAATAGAGGTTCAGAGAATGAAATATGAAATTGTAAAGACCAGCGGTCGTGCCAAGTCGGCACATATGGAGACCGTACATGGTACCATCGAGACACCTGTATTTATGAATGTAGGTACAGTTGCTGCCATTAAGGGCGGAGTGTCAACAGACGATCTCAGAAATATTGGCACACAGGTGGAATTATCCAATACTTATCACCTTCATGTAAGAACAGGAGATCCCCTCATCAAGAAGTTCGGCGGACTTCATAAATTCATGAACTGGGATAGACCGATCCTTACAGACTCAGGCGGATTCCAGGTGTTTTCTCTTGCGGGTACAGGACGTAAGATAAAGGAAGAGGGAGTTTACTTCCATAGTCACATCGATGGAAGAAAGATCTTTATGGGACCGGAGGAGTCTATGCAGATCCAGTCAAATCTAGGATCGACCATCGCCATGGCTTTTGATGAATGTCCTCCTGCGCTTGCTGACCGTCAGTATATAGTTCCTTCAGTAGAGAGAACCACGAGATGGCTTGAGAGATGTAAAAAAGAAATGGCAAGACTTAACAGTCTTCCTGATACAGTGAATAAAGAGCAGCTTCTGTTCGGAATAAATCAGGGCGGAGTGTTCGATGATATTCGTATCCAGCATGCCGAGACCATCAGCAAAATGGATCTGGACGGATACGCTGTAGGAGGTCTTGCTGTAGGAGAGACACATGAACAGATGTATCATGTTCTTGACGAAGTGGTACCGCATCTTCCGAAGAACAAACCTACATACCTTATGGGTGTAGGAACTCCTGCCAATATAATCGAAGCAGTTGACAGAGGTATAGATTTCTTTGATTGTGTTTACCCGTCAAGAAACGGAAGACATGGACATGTCTATACTCACAAGGGAAAGATCAATCTTTTCAATCAGAAGTATGAACTCGATGAAAGACCTATAGAAGAGGGTTGCCTGTGCCCTGTCTGCGCAGGACAGAAGAGATCCGACGGAACATATTCCGGAGGATACAGCAGAGCATATATACGTCACCTCCTGAAGGCAAAGGAAATGCTCGGAATGCGTATGTGCGTACTCCACAATCTTTATTTCTATAATCACCTTACAGAAGAGATCCGCGTTGCCATCCGCGGTGAAAACTGGGATGAGTGGAAGACCAAAGCTCTTTACGATCTTGGAACCTACGACAGAGGTGAAGAGTAAAGATATAGGCATTATATAATGCATAAAAAATTAACGGATACTATATAGGGCGGTGCCTTATATAGTATCCGTTTTTTCGATTCGAAGCCCTGTTAGAAATATGTATGGCGAATCATTTTTTTCTTTTATCCTGATTCAGGCACCAGATGTACCAGAGCCCTTTAAGAAGAAGATCCTCGTCAAGGATGATCCTGTGATTTGTGTACTTTGTTATGACGTGAGCCATGCCTCCGGTTGCGATGATGGTAGGGGAAGAGTAGTTAAGCTCCTTTGTGAATCTGTCCAATATACCATCCAAAGCCCCTGCAGAGCCGTATATGATACCGGCCTTCATGGCATCCATGGTTTGTGTGCAGATTATCTTTTTCGGAGCTGCCACATCGATGGACGGAAGAAGGGATGTTCCTGATGTGAGGGCATCCATGGAGAGCATGATTCCCGGCATGATAACTCCACCTATATATGTGCCTTCTCCATTCACAACTGTAATGGTTGTGGCCGTACCCATGTTGATGATTATGGCTGGGAGTTCATACAGATGTTTGGCACCTACGGCGGCGCATACCAGATTTGAGGCTATGGTTCCGGGATCATCGATCTGAATACGGATACCTGACTTGACTCCGGCACCTACAAGAATGGCATTCTTTCCTGTCACAAGTTTAAGTGCTCCGGAAAGCACATCTGCAAGAGGCGGAACAACACAGGAAATGATAACACCGTCTACAGGAGTGTCCTTGAGATGTGTGAGACTCAGGATACGGTCAATGTCCGATGCATATTCGTACATAGTCTTTTTTCGATTAGTCTCAAGACGAATAACGGGATCGATGACCTTTCCGTTATCGATACATCCAATTTTTGTGTGTGTATTGCCGCAATCTACAGCTAAAATCATAAATTCCCCCAAAAAACATTATAAAAAAACATAATAAGAATATAACGCAACATGGGGTACATTGCAAAAGAATATGCAAATTTACAATAAAATGATTTTTGTAAGATTTAAGCCACGGAATAAGGTTTGAAGGTAAATAAAAATTATGCTATCATGACATCAGTATAATTGTATTGGTGAATTTATATTTTTAAATATAAGAATGTTCATTACGAGGTG
This sequence comes from Lachnospiraceae bacterium JC7, assembly GCA_000513555.1. Classification (GTDB taxonomy): domain Bacteria; phylum Bacillota; class Clostridia; order Lachnospirales; family Lachnospiraceae; genus Oribacterium. The sequence continues at coordinate 74,876 of ALYD01000015.1, read as the reverse complement.
AGTGTGGATGCACTCATGCTTTTGTTTATTGTTTTTTGAAGTGGAGAAGTGATGGCAGCAATACTCTATGAGTCCCTCAACAGCCGGGAAGAAAAGCTGGACGTAGGTCTGGACTGGCATGATGAGCCTGAGATTATTTATTTTAAAAACGGGCATTATAAACTTATGCTCAATCTTAAAGAATATGACATCACAGATGAGTGTTTCTGTATAGTAAATGCAGGAGTTATCCGTAAACTTGAATCGCTGGATGAAAAGGGAGTTGAGTATTCCATCAAATTGGATCTCAATGAACTTTGTTTTCAGAAAGAAACAGATCCTGTGAATGAAGCCTTGCTATATCCATTAAAGAACGGTACTATAAAATTCTCCGAATTTATAACCGTATCTGATTTTGGGTTCCTCCAGATCCTGAGATCTTTCAATGATATGGTTCGTAGATATCGTGAGTTTGGAACAAAAGGAACTACAGATACTGTGAGTGTGCGGAAGTTTGTGCTGGAGTCTGTTTCCGACCAGCTTATGGTGAAGGCGGATCTTCTTCACATTATTGCACTTATTGATTCCTTCGGTATGGTTCAGGACAAGGAAGATGTGGATGCCGAGAAGCAGGTTAGAGCTATCAAAGATTCCATAAATTACATACGTGAGCATTACAGAGAAAAGCTGTATATTCGTAATCTGTCTGAGCTGACAGGACTTAATGAGCAGTATTTTATAAGATTTTTCGGAAGTGTAACCGGTGTTTCACCCCTGGATTATATTAACAGATACAGGGTTGAGCAGGCCTCAAAGCTTCTCAGGGACACTGATACTCATGTATATGAGATAGCAGAGGAATGTGGTTTCCATAACATCGGAAATTTCATCAAGATATTCCGTTCCGTGACAGGTGAGACACCCCATAAGTTCCGTAAACAGTTTGGCAAGGAGGATTAAATTTAGGTATGACATTTTATTACCCTGCAAAGATAAAGAAGAAATCAGATGGAAACTACAGAGTGGATTATTTCGATCTTGACCAGTGCTATGGCGAGGGTCCGACAGAGGAGGAAGCCCTTGCGGATGCAAGAGCCAATGCCATCGACTGGATACAGCTGGAGCTGGCTGATACGAACGATCTTCCCGCAGTTACACATAAGGACGATATAATTCTCGATAAGGATGAGCGTTTCGTGGAAATGATGATCATCATGCCACGAGAAGGCTGGGACGAGTGAAGGAGTTTTGCTTCAGCAAAACTCCGGAACGATATGGCAGTTTTTCGTAAGAAAAACTGTTTTGCAAAGCAAAATTCATCCTGGTTATCAGAACCAGGATGAACCCTAGCGGAACGCAGGTGGGTACGGCCAAGTGAATCATTTTTCACACTTGCATGATTCAACACCATGTGCTATATTATCTCGGAACTTGAAGACGGCACTTGTAGGAGGATATATGTTCACTCTTATTAAAAATGCACTTGATATGAAAGGCTGTGGCTTAAAGGGCCGAGGTATTTTCATTTCTGCATTTCCTATCCCGTTTTTATGGTTCAGAAATTTTATAATTGCAAATCGTAAGGCTGCCGTTTATGACATGAACGGTTTGTTTAATATTCCAGACTTAACAAATGTGTATTTTACATTTGTTTGAGGCTGGTTTTTTTATGCCCAAAAAAGGAAAAGTCAGGAGATTTAAATGAAAGATGTTGAGTTCAAGATACTGACCAATGAACCTCTGACAGGGGACATCTTCAAGATGACATTGGACGGTGATACAAGTGATATCAAAAGGCCGGGACAGTTTGTGGAGATTTCCATTCCGGGCAGATATCTGAGACGCCCCATATCCGTTTGTGACTGGTCAGAGAACAGGCTAACACTTATCTATAAGGTTGTGGGAGAAGGAACTGAGGATCTCAGTTACATGGAACCGGGGGATTATATTAGCGCTCTCACAGGTCTCGGAAACGGCTATGATCTTAAGAAGATTCCGAAGAACCCGGTCATCGCAGGTGGCGGAGTGGGAGTTCCTCCAATGTATGCCCTTGCAAAGGAGCTTAAGAAGATAGGAATCACACCCTATGTGGCACTTGGATTCAATACAAAGGACGATGTTTTCTATGAGGCAGAGTTCAAGGCCCTGGGTGTACCGGTAAATGTGGCCACCGTGGACGGAAGCTATGGAGCAAAGGGATTTGTTACAGACATAATAGGGGATCATGATTATGCTCTTTGCTGCGGACCTGAGCCTATGCTTAAGGCTGTTTACAATGTGGTAAAAGACGGTCAGTTCAGCTTTGAAGCAAGAATGGGCTGCGGTTTCGGAGCCTGTATGGGATGCAGCAAGAAGACAAAGACAGGCTTCAAGAGAGTCTGCAAGGACGGACCTATATTCATGATGGAGGAGATAGCATGGTAGACATCACAACGGAACTTTCCGGTATAAAGCTCAGTAACCCGGTGATACCGGCATCAGGTACCTTCGGATTCGGAAATGAATACAGAGATCTTTACGATCTAAATATCTTAGGCTCTATTTCCTTCAAGGGAACCACAGTTGAGGAGCGTTACGGAAATGAACTTCCCAGAATCGCAGAGTGCTATCAGGGAATGATCAATTCCGTAGGGCTTCAGAATCCCGGCATGGATGCAGTCATCAGCAGAGAGATACCTGAACTGGCAAAGCATTATCATAAGCCCCTTATAGCCAACATCTCAGGTTTCAGTGTTCCTGAATATGTGAAGCTTGCAGAAGCCATGAGTGAGGTTCCTGAGGTTGGCATACTTGAGGTCAATGTTTCCTGCCCGAATGTTCACGGCGGAGGAATGGCCTTCGGCACCAGCGCAGAAAATGTGGCTGAGGTCACAAGAGAAGTGAAGAAGGTGGCAAAGAAGCCGGTTTACATAAAGCTGAGTCCCAATGTCACAGATATCGTTTCCATAGCAAAGGCTGCGGAAGATGCGGGAGCTGACGGTCTCGCACTTATCAATACACTTCTTGGAATGAGAATAGACATCAGACGTCGCCAGCCGGTGATCGCCAATAAGATGGGCGGCTTCTCGGGCCCTGCCATTTTTCCTGTGGCTGTAAGAATGGTCTATCAGGTAAGTAAGGCAGTGAACCTTCCTGTAATCGGAATGGGAGGAGTATCAAGCGCGAAGGATGTGGTGGAAATGATGATGGCGGGAGCCAGTGCAGTTGAAGTAGGTGCTGCGAATCTGGTGGATCCCTTTGCCTGCAAGAAGATAATAGAGGACCTGCCGGACCTTCTTCAGGAACTGAAGATAGAAAAGATAAGCGACATCATAGGATGTGTTGAATAAAAAGAGCCGGAATACGGCGGAATGGAGATAAAAATGGGAAAAGATGTCATCATAGCACTGGATTTTCCTGGAGCAAAGGAAACCTACAGTTTTCTCGATAAGTTCACAGGAAGAAAGCCTTTCGTAAAGATAGGTATGGAGCTTTTCTATGCAGAAGGTCCGAGCATCGTTAAGGAGATCAAGAACAGAGGACACAAGGTCTTCCTTGATCTGAAGCTTCACGATATTCCAAACACTGTTAAGGGCGGAATGCAGTCCCTCCGTGACCTGGGAGTGGATATGACCAATGTTCACGCATCGGGCGGAATCAAAATGATGAAGGCTGCTGTAGAGGGACTCACCAGAGAGGATGGATCAAGACCTATTCTTATTGCGGTGACACAGCTCACATCCACATCTCAGGAGACCATGACAGAAGAGCTTCTCATAGATCAGCCTATCGCAGATGTTGTTGTCAAGTATGCTGCCAATGCAAAGGCCGCAGGGCTTGATGGTGTAGTATGTTCACCACTTGAGGCGGGACGTATACATGATGAGATCGGATCCGGCTTCATGACCGTGACACCGGGAATAAGATTTGCGGGAGATGCAAAGGGAGACCAGTCAAGAGTCACAACACCTGAAAAGGCAAAGGAGATAGGTTCTGATTACATAGTTGTGGGACGCTCCATTACAGCAGCGGAGAACCCTGTTGAAGCCTATGAGAGAGCAATGAGAGAGTTCGTTGGTTAAAGTGTAAAAAAGGAGATATATTATGGCTACTAAAGAAGAAATCGCAAAGGGACTTTTATCCATCAAGGCAGTATTTTTAAAGCCGGACGATCCGTTTACCTGGGCATCGGGCATCAAGTCACCTATCTACTGTGACAACCGTCTTGTATTGAGCTACCCTGAGGTCCGCACTCTTATCGAGGATGCCATCGCAGAGAAGGTAAAGGAGCTTTATCCTGATGCAGAGGCTCTTGAAGGTACAAGTACAGCAGGTATCGCACACGCTGCCATCGCTGCAGATAAGCTGGGACTCCCAATGGGATATGTGAGAGGTTCAGCAAAGGATCACGGCCGAAAGAACCAGATCGAGGGACGTCTTGAGAAGGGAGAGAAGGTTGTTGTGATCGAGGATCTTATCTCAACAGGCGGTTCGGTTCTTGACTGTGTAAATCCTCTCCGTGAGGCAGGTGCCGAGGTCCTCGGTATCATTTCCATCTTTACCTACGGTATGCAGAAGGGTATAGACAGACTGAAGGAAGCAAACATTGAAAACACTTCCCTCTGCGACCTCGACACTCTTGTAAAGGTGGCAGTCCAGGAGAACTACATAAAGCCTGAGGATGAGGCGAAGCTTCTTAAGTTCCGCGACAACCCGTCCGACGAGTCATGGAGAAACTGAGACCGGCATAAAAATATAGAAGGAGAATAGTAATTATGGAGACAAATGCCAGAAGCATTATCAATATTCTGGATCTTTCTGTTGACGAGCTTGAACATCTTATGAATCTCGCCGATGACATAGAGAAGAACCCGGAAAAGTATCAGGATCGCTGTGCACATAAGCAGCTTGCTACACTCTTTTATGAGCCTTCCACAAGAACCAGACTCAGCTTTGAGTCTGCAATGCTGGGTCTCGGTGGTCAGGTGCTGGGTTTTGCGGGAGCATCAAGCTCCAGTGCGTCAAAGGGCGAGTCTGTAGCAGATACGATTTCCGTAATGTCCAACTATGTGGATATAATGGTCATGCGTCATCCCAAGGAGGGCGCACCTGTGGTTGCGTCAATGCATACCACTGTACCTTTCATTAATGCCGGGGACGGCGGACATTTCCATCCCACACAGACTCTTGCGGATCTTCTGACCATCAGAAGAACCAGAGGATCCCTCAGCGGTATCACACTGGGACTCTGCGGAGACCTTAAGTTCGGTAGAACAGTTCATTCACTTATCGATGCCATGCTTCGCTATCCTGACAACAAGTACATACTTATCTCTCCCAAGGAGCTTCGTATCCCTGAGTATGAGCTTGATAAGCTGAAGGAGGCAGGGGTAGAGTTTGAGGAGACAAAGTCCCTTGAAGATGCCATTCCAAGGCTTGATATTCTCTACATGACCAGAGTACAGAAAGAGCGTTTCTTTAACGAAGAGGATTATCTCCGTCTGAAGGATACCTACATCCTTACTCCTGAAAAGCTTCAGAATGCAAAGAGCGATATGGCCATTCTTCATCCTCTTCCGAGAGTCAATGAAATTTCGGTTGCTGTAGACAAGGATCCGAGGGCTAAATATTTTTATCAGACACTCTGCGGAAAGCAGATGCGAATGGCACTTATTCTGTATCTTTTAGGACTTGATAAGTAAGGGAGGTAAAAATGAACGTAGATGGAATCGAAAACGGCATCGTACTTGACCACATAAGAGCCGGAAAGGCAATGCTGGTTTATAAATATCTTCACCTCGACAAGCTTGGCTCTCAGGTGGCGCTTATTCAGAACTGTACTTCTCATGTCATGGGAAAGAAGGACATCGTGAAGATCTCAGAGGATCTGGATATCGACCTTGATGTACTCGGATACATCGATCCGGGCATCACGGTAAACTATATAAAGGATGGAAAGAGGGTAGAAAAGAAGACCCTTTCTCTTCCGGAGACTCTTACTAATGTCCTCAAGTGTAAGAATCCACGTTGTATCACCTCTGTAGAGCAGGAGCTTCCACAGGTATTTAAGATCGTTGACCGTACAAAGGCGCTTTACCGTTGCGTTTACTGCGATACTATAGTGAGAAGCGAAGAACTGAATTGAGTCTTCAGCAGTAAAATCAGTCTTATATGTTACCGGAAAGCCGGAACACGAGAGCTAAGAACGCTCTTTGTTCCGGCTTTTTCAGTGGGTCAATTTGACTTTAGTGTTTTTTCAAACTAAACTAAATTGATCAGAAAAAGAGTATATTTCGGAAAGAGGAAATATGGAAAATATAGAGAAAAAGTACAAGGGCCTCGTGGCGTTTGATCTTGATCATACATTGCTTGACCATAACACCTGGAAGATAACTCCTTCGGCTATGGAGAGTATCGGAAAGCTGAAGAAAAACGGATATCTGGTGGCCATAGCATCCGGAAGGGATATGAAGAACAGAACTTCCATAGAGTATCTGAGGGAAGTGAACCCTGATGCCCTGATCCATATGAACGGGACCATGGTGGAGCTCGAAGACGATATACTTCTGGATCATCGCATGGACAAGGAGCTTCTGAAAAGGGTATTGGAGTTCTGCGAGAAACATGAGATGCCTATCGGAGTTCATATAGAGGATATTGACTATTTTGTATGCCCTGAAAAGGTCCTTTACTTTGATAAGGTCTATTTCAAAACAGATATGGGAAGACGCTTTGATGATCCGAAAAAGCTTCTTAAGCTTCCGGTCAGATCCCTTGCCTATTATGGTGAAAGGGCAGGGGGAAAGGAGCTTCAGTATGCTTTCCCTGAGCTTAATGTCATGATGTTCTCAAAGGAATATGGTGCCGATGTTGTGGAGGCCGAGTACAGTAAGGCTGAAGGAATAAAGCATCTCTGTGAACATTTCGGAATAAGCCTTATGGATACCTATGCCTTCGGTGACAGCTCCAATGATGTGGAGATGCTTGAGAAGGTTCATGTGGGCATAGCCATGGGCAATGCTGTTTTCGAGGCAAAGGAGGCAGCGGATTACATCACTGATGATATAGATAAGGATGGAATCAGAAATGCCCTTGTTCACTTCGGACTGATTTGAATATGGTATGTGAGAGAATCATGAGTTTCGTGCCGGATTTCGCATGACACGTTTTACATAAGAAAAAAAGCGACCGGTCAGACCGGTCTTTATGAAATGATTATTCAGGAGTGACTGCCTGAATTACAGAAGGAGAAACCAAATGAATTTACAGATTGATAAACTCCGTGGGGAAATGAATAAAAGAGGTATCGATGTATATCTGATACCAACTGATGACTTCCACCAGAGTGAATATGTGGGGGATTACTTCAGGGCTATAAAGTATCTTTCGGGATTTACGGGAGAAGGAAATCTTGTGGTAACAAAGGATACAGCCGCACTTTTTACTGACGGAAGATATTTCATTCAGGCAGAGAAGGAGCTTTCCGGAAAAGATGTGGAGCTCATGAAGATGGGAGAGCCGGGAGTACCTTCTCTTGATGAATACCTTTCCGAAAAGACACCGGAAGGCGGAGTCCTCGGATTTGACGGAAGGTGTGTTGATTTTCAGCATGGCAGTTCTCTTGAGAAGAAGCTGTCAAAAAAGAAGGCTTCTGTCCATGCGGGACAGGATCTCGTAGGAATTATCTGGGGAGAAAGACCTGCACTCTCAGAGTCAAGGGTATGGATACTTGGTGAGAAGTATACAGGAAAGAGCGCAGCAGAAAAGCTTAGTGATCTGAGAAAATATATGAAAGAACAGGATACTGATCTTCATATCGTCACAAGTCTCGACGACATCGCATGGATACTTAACTTAAGAGGTGATGACATACCTTGCAATCCTGTGTTCCTTTCATATCTTATTGTGGATATGGATGGAGCCAAGCTCTATGCCAACAGAAAGGATTTTGATGATGAGACCGTAGCATACCTTTCAGAGCTTAAGGTGGAGCTTCATGATTATGACAGCTTCTATCAGGATGTTAAAGCATTTAGAAGCAGGTCAGTACTTCTCGAAAAGGCCAGGACAAATTTTGAGACCATTTCAGATATCGACTCATCCAACACTATAGTTGATGAGATGCTTCCCAGCTCACTCTGGAAATCCCGTAAGAATCCAGTCGAGATCGAGAACATGAAAAAGGCTCATATCAAGGACGGCGTTGCCATCACAAACTATCTCTATTTCATGAAGCATGCCTTTGATAAGGACGGAAAGCTTACTGAGGAAGCTAAGGAGCTCCTCGGGGAAGACGAGATAAATGAATGGAACACTGCAGCAGTCCTTGAGAACTTCAGAAAGGAACAGGAGGGCTATATCGAGCCTAGCTTCACCACCATTTCAGCCTATGGTGAAAATGCCGCCCTTCCTCATTATGCGCCTACTGCCGGGAGCTTTTCAAAGATCGAGCCTCACGGACTTTACCTTGTGGATTCAGGCGGACAGTATCCGGAGGGAACTACAGATATAACGAGAACCATAGCTATGGGGCCCATCACAGATGAGGAACGTAAGCATTATACCATGGTACTTATGGCGCACCTCCGTCTCGGAGATGTGAAATTCCTTCAGGGGTCTTCCGGAATAACCGTTGACCTTGCGGCAAGAGAGGTGTTCTGGCGTGAGGGTATGAATTTCAATCACGGAACAGGTCACGGAGTAGGCTTCTGCCTCAATGTCCACGAGAGACCTAATGCCATCCGCTACCGTAAGGCACCGGGCCGCATGGAGGATGCACCGCTTTGTGAGGGCAATATCACTTCTGACGAGCCGGGACTTTATATAGAAGGAAGTCATGGTATCCGTAGCGAGAACCTGACTCTCGTTAAGAAGTGGCAGACCAATGAATTCGGAACCTTCTTCTGCTTCGAATTCATCACCATGGCTCCCTATGACCTTGATGCCGTGGATCTCAGTCTCATGGAAAAGAGGGATATAGAGCTGCTCAATGCATACCACAGGGAAGTATATGAAAAGCTTTCACCTTATTTCGAGGGTAAGAAGCTTCAGTGGCTTAAGGATGCGACGAGAGAAGTCTGATATACGAAAACACCTCATAAATACAGGAGGAGATATACTTTGGAAAAGAATGCGCTTTACTATCAGTTTCCCTATGTGAAGGAATTTGATGCTACAGTCACATCATGTGAAGAAAGGGACGGGCAGTATCAGGTAGAGCTTGATGCCCATGGATTTTATCCTGAGGGTGGCGGACAGGCGGCGGATCATGGAATGATAGGTGACGCTTTGGTGTCTGATGTTCAGGAGGAGTCTTTGAAGGACCCGGAAACGGGAGAAAAGCTTACGGATGAAAAGGGCAATGTTATGGTCCGCATACTTCATACCGTTGCCAGGGCTCTGGAGGTCGGAAGATCTTATCACTGCAGCATCGACTGGGAAAGAAGAATGAGGAATTCCCGAAACCACAGCGGTGAGCATATAGTGTCCGGCCTTGTTCATAAACATTATGGTTACAACAATGTGGGATTTCACATGAGCGATGTCATGACCATAGACTTCGACGGCGTACTCACATGGGAGCAGCTCATGAAGATAGAAGAAGAGGCCAACGAGGTGGTTCTTGCAAACAGAGCTGTTGATCAGATCTGGCCTTCGGAAGAGGAGCTTCAGGATACAGATTTTCGTTCCAAGAAAGCTCTTAAGGGAGATGTCAGACTGGTGGATCTTGGGGGAGCTGACCTTTGCGCCTGCTGCGGAACCCATGTGATGACCACAGGAGAAATAGGGCTCATCAAGATACTGTCTGTTCTCGGACATAAGGGAGGAGTAAGAGTGGAACTTTTCTGCGGAAAGGATGCGCTTCAGGATTACAGGAACAAACACAATGACCTTCTTGAACTTTCCCACATGCTTTCCTTTGCGCCTTCAGAGGTGAAAGAGGCAGTGAGACAGCATATGGAACAGAGCGCTGCGAAGGACAGGAGGATAGCTGAGCTTAATCAGAGATATTATGCCATGAAGGCGGAGACTCTGAAGGACTTCACAGGCGTACTTGTGGATGTGGAAGACGGCATGAACAATGTGGAACTCAGGAAGTGCTGTGACTACTTCATGAAACACACAAAGGCAAAGGTGGTCGGAGTTTTCGGACTAAAGGATGTGGATGGTTCCAAAAGGGATGTGGATTCCTCATGGAACTATGTCATAGGTTCAGAAACAGAAGATGTCAGATGCCGTGCAAAGGATTTCAATGCTCTCATAAACGGACGCGGAGGCGGACAGAAGGAGATGATCCAGGGCAGCGCAGAAAGCACTGAAGATAAGATCAGAAAAGCAATGCAGGACATCTTTGGATAGGTCCCATGAATTATTTATTATTGCGCGGCACCTTCTGTATGTTATAATATTCGGGTGTTTTGTAACGCGGTGTTATAGACTAACTCAATAGGAGAAAAAACATGATTAGAATTGGTTTACTTGGATATGGCAACCTTTCCCGTGGAATCGAGAGTGCCATTAAGCGTAACGAAGACGAAAAGCTGGTTGCAGTTTTTACACGTCGTGATCCGTCTGCAGTAAATATCAACACAGAGGGTGTAAAGGTTGATACTGTTGACAATATTCTCGAGTATAAAGACCAGATCGATGTTTTAATGATATGCGGCGGTTCTGCTACAGACCTTCCTAAGCAGACACCGGAGTATGCAAAGTATTTTAATGTTATCGACAGTTTTGATACACACCCAAAGGTGCCTCAGCATTTTGCTGCAGTTGATGCGGCTGCAAAGGAAGGCGGTAAGCTTGCCATGATCTCCTGCGGATGGGATCCGGGTATGTTCTCTATCGCAAGGATCTATGCAGAGTCGGTTCTTCCTGCAGGAAAGCATTATACTTTCTGGGGAAAGGGAGTTTCTCAGGGACACAGTGATGCAGCAAGAAGAGTAGAGGGTGTTAAGGATGCCCGTTCATATACACTTCCGGTAGAGGAAGCTATGGATGCGGTAAGAAGCGGAAAGCAGCCTGAGTTCACTGCAAGAGAGATGCATAAGAGAGAGGTATTTGTAGTTCTTGAGGATGGCGCTGATGCTGCAAAGGTAGAAAATACCATCAAGACTATGCCGGACTACTATGCTGATTATGATGTTACTATCCACTTCATTTCAGAAGAGGAGATGAAGAAGAATCATGCAGAGCTTCCACACGGAGGATTCGTTATGAGATCCGGTGTGACAGGAGACGAGGGACAGCACCACGAGCTTATCGAGTACAGCCTGAAGCTTGATTCAAACCCTGAGTTCACAGGTTCTGTTCTTGCGGCTTATGCAAGAGCTGTTGACCGTATGGCAAAGAAGGGCGAGAAGGGATGCATCACAGTATTTGATGTAGCGCCTAAGTATCTCAATCCTAAGTCAGAGGAAGAGCAGAGACATACACTTCTGTAATAAAAAATAAAAGTAAGATATGGCTTAAATGCCTTTGCTCTGTCCGGTAACAGAGGGATAAATGCTTCGGTGTTTAAGCTGTATTTTCTTTTTTTCTAGCGGGTAATTATTATGAATAGTTTTTTAAAAAAGCATGCTGCGGCTTTGGCGGTCACGGCTGCACTGTCTGTATCGATGTCGACCGGGGTGATGGCTGAGGAAAATTCTGTTTCTCAGTATGTGGTATCAGCATCAGAATCGGTTGCGGCATCACAGGATCTGAATGATATCACAAAGCGTCTTGCGCTCTTTTATTATGCGACTGCGGAAAACTACAAGGCGGCGGGGCTGCCTTTGCCGGAGGAGATCCTTAAGGGACTTGCTGCTTACGGTAATGTTGATGTTTCCGCTTATATGAATGCAGCGGCAGAAGCATTGGAATCAGCATCTGAAGCGGCTGTGGCGGCTTCCGGAGATGCGGTATCCGTAAATGAATCAGTCAGGTGGATAGATCAGGAGGATGGTAGTTCACGCTTATATAGCGTGGATCCTTCAACGGGTGAGGCTAAGCTTTATGAGGGTTGGTATACAGACGGCTCAGGTGAGAAATACTATTTTGAGAAGGGAAAACCTGCCGGCGGCTGGATAATCGATGACGGAAAGTTCTATCATCTTGATATGACAACAGGAATTCTTTCCACATCAAAGCAGGTGGGGAATTTCTATGTGGGAGAAGACGGTGCGGCTCTTATGGACACAACAGCTCCGGACGGTACAAAGCTTGCCTACAACGGCTCCCGTATGAACAAAAAGACACCGGTGGAAAAGCTTGATGACAAGGTTTATATCTACCGTGAACTTCTGGTGAAGAATCCTGAGTTATATGCTGAATTCACTACAAGACCATCGGGAAGTTATCAGATCGTACCGGAAAATGCCAATGGATTTGCATGGTATACATATGCGTTTATGAAACTGTATGAGCGTAAGGATGACGGTTCCATCGGAAAGAAGTTATATGAAGGAGACGGCTGTTTCAGAAGAGATGCGGCTATCGAATATCTGAACAATGATGGAACAGTCAGCACCATGAGACCGTCAGCCATCGTCGGATCCGGACATGAAACCTGGATGGCTGAGCATATACATATCGATCCGGCAGGATTTATTACATATTCAGAAATAAAAAAGTGATGATTTAAGGCCGCGTATGCTGCTTTAGATCAAAAAGACAGTAAAAGGAAATAATTATGACATTACAGCAGTTAAAGCAGGTTATCGCTGTAGCTGACTGCGGCTCCATGAACGAAGCTGCAAAGCACCTTTTTATCACACAGCCTTCATTATCCGCTGCGATTAAAGAGCTGGAAAAGGAGATCGGATTAGAGATATTCCTCAGATCCAACCGTGGTATAGTGATCACCGCGGAGGGAGAAGAGTTCCTTGGATATGCAAGGCAGATAGTTGAGCAGTATCAGCTCATGGAGGATAAATATGTTAATGTAGGGACCCGTAAAAAGAAGTTTGCGGTTTCCATGCAGCATTACACATTTGCTGTAGAGGCATTTATACATCTTGCCAGAGAATTCGGCATGGATACTTATGAGTTCGCTGTTAAGGAGACAAAGACCATCGAAGTCATCAATGATGTCAAAAATCAGACTTCAGAGGTGGGCGTGATATATATGAACGACTTTAACAGTAAGGTAGTGGGAAAAATACTGAGAGAAGATTCTCTTGAATTTGTTCCACTGTTCGACTGTAATATCTATGTATTCATGAGTAAGAGTAATCCTATGGCGAAGAAGGAACTTATCACCATGGATGATCTGAGGCATTATCCCTGTCTCAGTTTCTACCAGGGAGAGCATAACTCCTTCTATTTTGCCGAAGAGGTACTAAGTACCTATGATTACAAGCAGATCATCAAGTGTGATGACAGAGCTACGGCTCTCAATCTCATGGTGGGACTTAACGGATATACTCTTTGTTCGGGTATTATCTGTCAGGAGCTTAACGGAGACGAGTACACTACGGTGAAGCTCGATACGACCGAGAAGATGACCATCGGATATATAAAGAAAAAGAAGATACCTCTCAGTGAGCTGGGAGAACGTTATGTTGCGGAACTTAAAAAGTATGAAACTCAGGCAATATAAGTAGGAGACCATTATGGACAGAGATATGATTTTGATCATTGCCGCAGTTGCGGCGGTGGTGGCTGTAGTGATCGGTTACAGCATTTACAGATCTATAAAACGTAAAAATGCGGATAAGCTTTCCATGAAGATTGCCGAGGATGACAAGCTTCATATCACATTGGATAACAAGGCTGATATGGAAGAGGTGGCAAAGATCATACTTGAAGGACTCGGAGGCAGCGAAAATGTGCAAAGTGTCGATCATGACGGTGCACGCCTCAAGGTACAGATAAACGAGTATGGTGCTGTTGATGAGAAGAAGATCAGATCTGCCAAGGTCGGAGGGGTCCTGAGACCGAGTAAGACCGCGGTTCATATCATCATCGGTTCAGAGGTCGAGCCCGTAGAGACAGAGCTCAAAAAACTGATAGATCCTGTGGCATAACGAGGATTGACCGGCATATCGAAATATTTAAAAACCCGCGGCTTTCGGAATTTCTGAAAGATGCGGGTTAATATTTTATATAAGGCAGTCAGCATATGTCGGGGAGATTTAAGACTATGATGATGTAAGAGCCGTATTGGAAAATGGAAATAAAAATCGCCATTATCAGTAGCTTTATAAGATATAACCCATGGTTATCCAAAGCCTATTTAATACCCCTGTTTGCTTGATTTTATAGGGTGAGTTTTATATAATTAGTACGCTAAAGACCGAAGTCTACCCATTTTTCGGTTTTAATAAATGTTTAAGGAGAAAAGGCGCTGATGTTTAAAAAAGTTGATACAAACATGAACTTCGTAGAGCGCGAGAATGAGGTTGAGGAGTTCTGGAGACAGAACCATATCTTTGAAGATTCCATCAAGGAGCATGAGGGAGATCCTTCTTACGTATTCTACGACGGTCCTCCAACCGCAAATGGAAAACCTCACATCGGACATGTTGAGACTCGTGCTTTCAAGGACATGATTCCAAGATTCCATGCTATGAAAGGTGCCATGGTTCCGAGAAAGGCCGGATGGGATACCCACGGTCTTCCTGTAGAGCTTGAGGTTGAGAAGTCAATCGGAATCAATGGTAAGGAACAGATTGAAAAGTATGGAGTTGCGCCTTTTATTGATTTATGTAAAGAAAATGTCTGGAAGTACAAGGGTATGTGGGAGGATTTCTCCTATAAGGTAGGCTTCTGGGCAGATATGGACGATCCGTATGTAACATATCATGATGATTTCATCGAGTCAGAGTGGTGGGCTCTTAAGGAGATCTGGAAGAAGGGACTTCTCTATGAAGGATTCAAGGTAGTACCTTACTGTCCACGATGCGGAACTCCTCTTTCCAGCCATGAGGTTGCGCAGGGCTACAAGGAGCTTAACGAGCGTTCAGCTATAGTTCGTTTCAAGGCGAAGGATAAGGATTTCTATTTCCTTGCATGGACAACAACACCATGGACACTTCCATCCAATACCGCACTTTGCGTAAACCCGGATCTTGAGTATGCAAAGGTAAAGGCAGCGGACGGATATACATATATTCTTGCAACCGCTCTTCTTGATAAGGTTCTTTCTCCTCTTGTAGCTGAAGGAGAGAAGGCTTATGAGGTTCTGGAGACCTATAAGGGAACAGAACTTGAGGGAATCGATTACGAACCCCTTTACCAGTGCGCTGCGGACGTTGCGGCAAAGCAGCATAAGAGAGCCCATTATGTAGTATCAGATGCATACGTAACAGCTGAGGACGGTACCGGTATCGTTCACCAGGCACCTGCATTCGGTGAGGATGATGCCCGTGTTGGACGTGAGCATGACATGCCTCTCGTAAAGTTCGTTGATGAGAGCGGATGCATGACTGCAGAGACTCCTTTCGCAGGAATGCGCTGCAAGCCTACAGAGAAGGAAATAGCTCAGGGTGCTGTAAGCTGTGATCCTGAGGTTCTGAAGGATCTATCTGCAAGAAAGCTTCTTTTTGACGCTCCTAAGTTCACTCACTCATATCCGCACTGCTGGAGATGTGATACTCCGCTTATTTACTACGCAAGAGAGTCATGGTTCATTAAGATGAGCGCAGTTAAGGATGACCTCGTAAAGAATAACGCCACAGTCAAGTGGTATCCGGAGACTATCGGCTCAGGCCGTTTCGGTGCATGGATCGAGAATGTTCAGGACTGGGGACTTTCACGTAACCGTTACTGGGGTACACCGCTCAATATCTGGGTATGTAAGGATTGCGGTGAGAAGCATGCCATCGGTTCCATTCAGGAACTCAGAGAGATGGCTTATAACTATGAGGATGTTCTTGCGGAGTTAAAGGCTTCAGGTAAGGAAGGCTACAGTTCTGATTATGTGGGATATGAGCACATCGAGCTTCATAAACCTTATGTGGACAAGCTCACATGTAAGTGCCCTCACTGCGGCGGCGATATGAAGAGAGTACCTGAGGTTATCGACTGCTGGTTCGATTCAGGAGCTATGCCATATGCACAGCACCATTATCCATTCGAGAACAAGGAGCTTTTTGAGGCTCAGTTCCCGGCACAGTTTATCTGTGAGGCCGTAGATCAGACAAGAGGCTGGTTCTATTCACTTCTTGCAGAGAGCACTATTCTCTTTAACAAGGCACCTTACGAGAACGTACTTGTCCTTGGACATGTTCAGGATGAGAACGGACAGAAGATGAGTAAGTCAAAGGGTAATGCCGTTGATCCTATGGATGCGTTAAAGAAGCACGGCGCTGATGCGATCAGATGGTTCTTCTATACAAACTCTGCTCCATGGCTTCCAAACAGATTCCATGACAAGGCAGTGGTTGAGGGACAGCGTAAGTTCCTTTCAACATTATGGAATACATACGCGTTCTTCGTACTTTATGCGAACATTGACAATTTTGACCCGAGTAAGTATTCACTTGAGTATGACAAGCTTCCTGTTATGGACAAGTGGCTCCTCAGCAAGCTTAACTCTGTAGTAAAGGCTGTTGATGACAATCTTTCCAACTTCAGAATTCCGGAAGCTGCTAATGCTATGCAGGAATTTGCCGATGATATGTCTAACTGGTATGTTCGTCGTTCCAGAGAGCGTTTCTGGGCAAAGGGCATGGAGCAGGACAAGATCAATGCATATATGACCTTATATACAACTCTTGTTACTTTCTCCAAGGCTGCGGCTCCGATGGTTCCGTTCATCACAGAGTCCATCTACCGCAATCTCGTTTGCTCAGTGGATTCAGCTGCAAAGAAGTCAGTACATCTCTGTGATTTCCCGACAGCTGACGAATCCATGATCGACCTTGAGCTTGAAGCAAGCATGGATAAGGTATTAAAGATCGTTATCCTTGGACGTGCGGCCAGAAATACTGCGGCAGTAAAGAACCGTCAGCCTATCGGAAATATGTATGTTAAGTCTGATTCGGCTCTTGACAGTTATTTCGTAAGCATCATTGAGGATGAGCTTAATGTTAAGAACGTGAACTTCCAGGATGATCTCAGAAAGTTCACTTCATATACATTCAAGCCACAGCTTAAGACTGTCGGACCTAAGTACGGAAAGCATCTCAATGCTATCCGCACATACCTCACAGAGGTAGATGGTTCTGCAGCTATGGATGAACTTGAAACAAAGGGAGTGCTCAAGTTCAATGTAGACGGTGATACAGAAGTTGAGCTTACAAAGGACGATCTTCTCATTGACGTTGCCGAGAAGGACGGATTTGTAACAGAAGAGGACAATGCTCTTACTGTAGTACTCGACACTAACCTTACACCTGAGCTTATAGAAGAGGGATTTGTAAGAGAGATCATTTCCAAGATCCAGACCATGCGTAAAGAGGCCGGATTCGAGGTTATGGATCACATCAAGGTGTATGTGAAGGACAACGATAAGATGGCTGACCTCATGAGAAACAATGAGGAAGAGATCATTCGTATCGTTATGGCTGATGCCATCGTTTACAACATGTCCCAGGGCTATGAAAAGGCATGGGATATCAATGGCGAGAATCTGACTCTTGCTGTTGAGAAAATCTGACCTGTTACATTCGGTTCCATTTATGTAGTCTGGCTGCAGCTTTTCAGCTGCAGCGGCTATTTCAAGAAAGGAAAAGGATAGAGTAGTGGAGAAGTTCGATAAGGAATTATTCAAAAAAGAAGTAGAAGGCAGTGCCCGTAAGCTTTATCGCAGATCCTTAAAGGATCTCAGCACCAAGGAAGCATTTTTTGCTGTAGCTTATGCAGTTCAGGATACCATTATCGATGACTGGATGGCTACACAGAAGACAACTGAGAAAAAGGACAGTAAGAGAGTATATTATCTTTCCATGGAATTCCTGATGGGAAGAGCTCTCGGAAACAATATCATCAATCTCAGCTGTCGTGAAGGTATACAGGAAGCTCTCAAGGAATTGAAGATCGATCTCAATGCCATTGAGAATGAAGAACCTGACTGGGCTCTCGGAAACGGTGGCCTGGGAAGACTCGCAGCATGTTTCCTGGATTCTCTTGCTACTTTAGGATATTGGGCATGCGGATGCGGTATTCGATACAAGTACGGCATGTTCAAACAGCAGATCGTTGACGGCTATCAGAAGGAAGTTCCCGATGACTGGCTCAGAGACGGTAATCCATTTGAACTCAGGAGAGCCGAGCTTTCCAAGGAGGTTAAATTCGGTGGATGGGTTGAGTCTGTAAACGAAAACGGAAAGCTCCGTTTCGTTCAGAAGGGCTATCAGTCTGTTGTTGCGATTCCTTATGATACACCGGTGGTTGGATATAACAATCATGTAGTCGACACACTTCGTGTATGGGATGCGAAAGCCAAGGATACTTTCCGCCTTGATGAATTCGACAAGGGTAATTACGAAGCCGCAGTTGAAAATGAGAACATGGCTCGTAATATCGTTGAGGTTCTTTATCCGAACGATAATCACTATGCAGGTAAGGAGCTCCGTCTCCGCCAGCAGTATTTCTTCATTTCTGCATCTGTTCAGACTGCAGTTAAGGAGTATGCGGACAAACATGACGGTGATGTAAAGCATCTTTATGAGAAGGTTGCTTTCCAGCTTAATGATACTCATCCTACAGTTGCCGTTGCAGAGCTCATGAGAGTTCTCATGGACGACTATGATCTTTCATGGGATGAGGCATGGGATATAACGATCAAGACCTGTGCATATACAAACCACACTATCATGGCCGAGGCTCTTGAGAAATGGCCTATTGAGCTCTTCTCCAAGCTTCTTCCACGTATTTATCAGATAGTAGAGGAGATCAACCGCAGATTCTGTGAGGATATCCGAAGCAAATATCCTGATAATTCGGAATACAAGATCTCCAAGATGGCTATCATTTATGATGGTCAGGTAAAGATGGCACACCTTGCCATCGTAGGAGGACATGCTGTAAACGGTGTTGCACAGCTTCACACAGAGATACTTAAGAAAGAAACACTTAAGGATTTCTATGAGATGTATCCTGAAAAGTTCTCCAGCAAGACAAACGGTATCACACAGAGAAGATGGATGCTTCATGCGAACCCTGAGCTTGCGGCATGGATAACCGATAAGATAGGAGACGGCTGGATAACAGATCTTACAAAGATCAAAAAACTGGCAGTTTATGCTGACGATGAAAAGTGTCAGGCCGAGTTCATGGCTATCAAGCGCCATAACAAGGAGCGTCTTGCAAAGTACATTCTGGAGCATAACGGTATAGAGGTATCTACGGATGCTATATTTGACGTTATGGTCAAGAGATTACATGAGTACAAGAGACAGCTCATGAACATACTTCATGTAATGTATGTTTACAATCAGCTGAAGGATCATCCTGAAATGGAGTTCCATCCGCATGTTTATATCTTTGGTGCCAAGGCTGCGGCAGGATATAAGACAGCGAAGCTTACCATCAAGCTCATTAATAACGTCGCAGATGTGATCAATAACGATGAGACCATAAACGGAAAGATCAAGGTGGTGTTCATCGAGGATTACAGAGTATCCAATGCTGAGCTCATCATTCCGGCAGCGGATATTTCAGAGCAGATATCAACTGCATCAAAGGAAGCATCCGGAACTTCAAACATGAAGCTCATGCTGAACGGTGCATTGACACTCGGAACCATGGATGGTGCCAATGTTGAGATCGTCAAGGAAGTCGGACAGGATCATGCCTTCACCTTTGGCCTGAGTTCTGACGAGGTTATAGCTCTTGAGCATAGCCGGGAGTACAATCCTATGGAGATCTTCAACAGTAATCAGGAGATCCGTCGCGTGCTTATGCAGCTTGTGAACGGCTTCTACAGCCCTGATAATCCTGAACTGTTCCGTCCGCTCTATAATTCGCTTCTCAATACATATGAGTCTGACGTGGCAGACCGTTACTTTATTCTTAAGGATTTTACTTCTTACGATCAGGCACAGAGAAGAGCCTGTGAGATGTACGAAGACGAATCATGGTGGGCAAAGGCTGGTATCTTAAATACAGCCCATGCCGGAAAGTTCTCATCAGACCGTACTATCGAAGAGTACGTTAAGGAAATCTGGGGACTTGAAAAAATAAAGGTCAAAGTATAAAGAAAAAGGAGTGCATACAGATATGTATGCACTCCTTTTTTTATTGAGTCGTCGGATACAAACGGTACTTACGGCCTTTTTATACAAGAAAATATATTATCCTTTCGGTTTCTTTATAACCGAGTTTCTGATAAAGCTTATACGCTATGGTGTTGGAGCTTGTAACCTGAAGGAGTATCTTGTTATAGGGACCTTTACTGTTGTAATTTTCAACAGCTTCCATAAGTTCACGTCCGTGCCCCTGTCCCAGATACTTGTCATATACCAAAAGACCGTAAAGATATAGAGTATCCTTACTGTATCCGCTCAGGTGGACTTCGCCGAACTGATTACACAGTCCGTCACCGGGATCGGAAATAGAAACCGGTAATTCTTTCACCATGAAAAGTTCATCATACAGATGGACGGCATCTAAGGCACACAGGGTCTCATAGGTGTCCGGTGAGATAAAAGGAACTGCCGTCTTTAATTTCATATCTGATGATTCATCGCCGGATCCGTCAGAATCTACATCATCCTGATGATCTGTTTCAAAGGAAATATGATCATATTCCGGATCTTCCTTGGCTGATAAAGGACTTTTTATCATGAATTTGATCCTGTAGTTTCTGAAATCATCCTTCAGGCTGTTATAGCAGATGGTGAAAAAACCAAGATCTCTCATCTTGGGATGGGTGAAGGCCTCTACCTCGAGAACCTGTTTGCCCTCAATGGTTTCCCCCAGAAGATAGCCTGAAAGAACAGAAAAGAGCGCGGAATCCACACCGCTTTCTTCCTTATCATCATTCCTTATAATGTAATAAAAGTCTCCATCCAGATCCGGGTCATAATCTGTCTGATCTGAAAGGTTACATTCTTTGACCAGTTCCTGTACTGCGGAGCGGTCTTTTTCGTTTAATTCTTTATATAATTCTGCTTCCATGGCAGTGATTATATCAAACTTGCTATCAAAATACCATTATGTTAAAATACATTGAATCAATGGGAAAAACAGTCCAAGGACATTTGCTATATATCATATTTATATTACAGGAGAGTTTATGGAAAAGATTTATAAGACCATGCGTTATACAGGAGCAGGCTCCATTGCAGCCGGAATTATCATTTTGGTTGTGGGCATCGTGATTGGCGTTATTTCTATAGTTAACGGAACACTTCTTTTGAAGAGAAAGAATGAACTGACATTCTGAGATGGCGAAACATAGATCGAGAAACCAGAAGATAGGCTGGGTTCTGTTTGTACTTTATCTCCTTGCGCTTGTTTATCTTATGTTTTTTTCGGAAATGGAGCAGAGGGGATTCGGAGCAAAGTCAGAGTATACTTACAATCTCACTCCTTTTCTTGAGATCAGGAGATACATATTTTTTTCAAGGCAGATAGGATTACGGGGAGTAATACTGAATTTGTACGGCAATATCATAGGTTTCATGCCCTTCGGATTTATTCTCGGGGTCATAAGCCAGAGATGCAGGGCTCATTGGTACAATGCTGTGATATGTACATATCTTTTGAGCTACGGCATAGAGATGGTACAGCTTATAACAAGAGCAGGAAGCTGTGATGTGGATGATATCATATTGAACACACTGGGCGGAGCGCTCGGGTATCTTGTATTCAGATATGTTCTTCATAAGAGAGCCATGAGATATGTCAGGTTTGCAGAAAAAAGACGTGGATACAGAGGTTTTTAGTGGCTAAAAAGAAACGATTTAACTATATAAGAAAGAAACTTGCAGCCGGGACGTGGTTCAGGGTCATCATAACCATTATATCCTTTGGTCTGCTGGTGGCATGTATTACCGCCTCCACACTTATGGGTGGACAGGGGCCTATGTATGTAGGAGCTCTTGGACTGACTTCGGTTGTTTTTGCGGTATATGCTGTTTTTGATATGATCCCTCATGTGAAGGATCCTGAAAAAAATTACATTCCTGCAAGGATGGCAGGATTTGCATCAGGCTTTATCCTTTTGATATGGATGTTCCTGATAGTTGTTGGTTTGATCAAATTTTCCTGAGGTAATATGGAACGTTATTATGATGCTATAGAGCGCATCAGACAGATCCCGGAAGAAAAGGCTGTGCCGGAAACTTTCCGGGATTATTTCATGATTTGCGCTGATTTCATATATAAACTAGATGATTTCATCGAAGAGACCAGAGACCTGGATCTGTCGGCCCTTTCCTTCAGTGACAGTGCGGAAGGGAAGCATTGGCAGGAAAGGCTTCGTGAGTGGAACAGGATCCTCTATAGGGATATGTCGGAAGGGTATGAAAGCTCATACCTTAATCCGGCATACAGTGAAAAGAAACTGTCACCCTTCAGCAGTATGCTGACGGTGCTTCTTATGGAGATCGAGAGCCTGATACCTGCGGCCTATGAAAAGGATATGGAGGATATCACTGCCGTTCTGGAGACTTTTATACAGATCTACTGTATGTTCGAATCCAGCTACAGTGAATACAATGAAAACCATCAGGAAGGTTCACTTCCCGAGGTACAGGCTGTAAAGGATGTGCTGTATTCCTATGCATTTGATTATTCATGGGATTTCATCAGGCATCAGATGGCCGGACAGTATATTCCCGAGGGATCTTTTACAAGAAACATCATCCTTAATCATGATTTCAAAGATCCTTCTGATATTTTCCTGTATGGAAGTTATGTTTCGGAAACTGCATTACAGACAGCGGAATATGTGGCGAAGCTTTCGGATGAAGAGATAGACCGCATGGCTTATACATGGTATAAGGGCTTTAAAGACGGCTTCGAGATTCAGGGTAAACCATATAGCAGGAAGTCGCTTATAGAGTTCAGATATCAGATGGGTTATGAGCGTGTAGTAAAAAGAGCGGCGGAATATTTTAAGGAAGATGGCTATGACTTTACGGTTCCGAGAAGATCCGGTCATTTTATAACCAGAAGTCCGAAGGGAGCCTCTCTTCTGTATGACAGTCCGAACAGACAGATGGACTACGATCACAGCTATGATCTTGCTCTCGTAATGGGAGATCGCATAGCATCACGCATGATAGAAGAAACGGAGCAGATTTTCCGGTCCTTCGGAAACGATATTAAACGCTACGCCGGACCTGTTGTTCTGGAGGGGTTTGGTGAACCTGAGTTTGAGCCTGAGGAAAAGGAAGAGCGTCTTCGATTTACTGAGCATCAGAAGGAAGTGTACGGCAGATACAGAAATAACCTTCAGATGCTGGTGCACAGGTTCATTCTGGAAGAGGAAAGATCCTTTACCATCATTGCATGGCCTCTTCCGTCAATAGGCGGGGATTTTGAAAGTATCCTTCATGAAACAGTGAAGATAAACACCATGTCGAGAGAAACTTATCTGCCTGTTCAGGAAAAGATCATTGAAGCACTTGATAAGGCTGTTATGGTAAAGGTCAAAGGACGCGGGAACGATACTGACATGATCGTAAGACTGCATGAGCTTCATGATCCTGAAAAAGAGACAAATTTCGAGAATTGTCTTTCTGATGTGAACATCCCTCTGGGAGAAGTATTTACATCGCCTGTACTCAAAGGGACCACAGGCGTTCTGAATGTCAAGTCAGTGTTCATCGAAGGGATACATTTCAGGGATCTGAAAATTTCCTTCAGAGACGGACGTGTAACAGATTACAGCTGTGATAATTTTGACAGTCCCGAAGCATCGAAGGCTCTTATTCGAAGAGTCATCTTCGGAGAAAAGGAGAATCTGCCTATAGGAGAGTTTGCCATAGGTACCAATACTCTTGCCTACAGAATGATAGAAAAGTATAAGCTGGGTTCGAAGATGCCCATACTGATAGCCGAAAAGACAGGGCCTCATTTTGCTGTGGGAGATACCTGCTACTCCTTTATGGAGGATATGAAGCTTTACAATCCTGACGGAAAGGAAATCATAGCAAAGGACAACGAATGTTCCGCTTTGAGAAATACAGAGCCTGAGAAGGCATATTTCGCTGTTCATACGGATATAACCATTCCATATAACGAGCTTGATACGATAGTGGCGGTTACCGGGGAGGGACAGGAGATAAGTATCATTTCCGGCGGCAGATTTGTACTTCAGGGTACGGAGGTTTTGAATGCTCCATTTGACAATTGATGATTTTGATCTTAGAGCCATAGCAGAATCGGGACAATGTTTCCGTATGACAGAGGCGGGAAACCTGAGACCGGGATTCCCCGTATATAAGGTCATAGCTTCCGGCAGCTGTCTTCTGATATCCGGGGACCCTGATGGAGATGAGAATTCATTTCTTGCAAGCTGTACCGAATCTGAGTGGGAAAATTTCTATAAAAGATATTTTGACCTGGATACGGATTACGGGATCTACAGAGATCATGCGGATAAAAATGACAGTTTCCTTCAGAAGTGCATGGAGTACGGAAGAGGCATAAGGATACTTAATCAGGAACCCTGGGAGATGCTTATCAGTTTTATCATTTCCCAGAGGAAATCTGTTCCTGCCATACGGACAACGGTGGAAAGACTGTGCGCTTTGTCCGGTAAGGAAAAGATCCTTGACTGCTCTGAATGGCATGCCATGAACAGTGAACTTCCGGATAGAATAATCTATTATCCGTTTCCGTCGGTGGAGACATTGGCAGAATACAGCTTTGAGGATATAAATTCCACAGGAACCGGATACCGCACAGGCTACATCATGGAGGCGGCGAGGAGAGCTTCAACAGGAGAACTGGATCTTCATGCCATGGATAAGCTTTCCGATGAAGAACTTCTGAGTGTACTTCTCGGTATCCAGGGAGTAGGCATAAAGGTTGCCAGCTGTACAGCTCTTTTCGGATTCCACAGGCTGTCGATATGTCCTGAGGATGTCTGGATGAAGAGGGTCAAGGAACAGTTTTACGCAGGAGTCTGGCCGGAGAGCTACAGACCGGCCCTCGGAGTGCTTCAGCAGTATATGTTCTACTATGCGCGTCTTGAGCACGAAAAATCAAAAATAAAAGAAATATAATGAACTAAAAGAGAGAACTGATGATTAGAGCAAATCATGGAGGATTGCGTCATGTTACTGCAATCCTCACAATGACATTTTTAATACTTGCCATACTGAGCCCCTATACGGCGGCGACTGCTTATGCGGCATGGAATTTTCCCAGTGCGGAGCTGGTGGCTGAAGCCGGAATAGTGATGGATGCCGACACAGGGGCGGTCCTGTTCCAGAAGAACCCCCATCTCAAGGAATATCCTGCATCTATCACCAAGGTGCTTACGGCCCTTGTGGTGCTTGATAACTGCGAGCTGACGGATACAGTCACCTTTTCGCATGATGATGTGTACAATGTTGACGCCGGTTCTTCCAATGCGCAGATTGACGAGGGTGATGTACTTACGGTAGAGGATTGTCTTTACGCACTTCTTCTTAAATCTGCCAACGAAGCTGCCAATGCACTGGCCTGTCACGTGGCGGGGTCCAGAGAGGCATTTGCAGAACTCATGAACAAGAAGGCCCGCAGTCTTGGCTGTACGGACAGTAATTTCACCAATCCATCGGGACTGTTTAATGAGAACCACTATACAAGTGCATATGATATGGCGCTTATCGGTATGGCGGCCATGAAGAACGAGGCTTTCATGGATATAGATGCCCATCTTGCGTATAAGCTGGGACCTACGGCACGTAATCCTGAAGGACATACTGTCTATATGGAACATAAGATGCTGAGAAATGACACTCAGTATTCCGATAAAAGAGTAGTGGCAGGAAAGACAGGATATACCAAGGATTCAGGCAATACGCTCATTACCATGGCAAGAAAGGATGACAGAAACCTGGTGGCGGTTGTACTGAGAGATAAGAATCCATCACACTACAGTGACACCAAGGCACTTCTGGATCTCGGATTCAACAGTACGGAGAAGCAGCCGCTGGATGATTCACTTTTCAACACGGAGGATATAAAGAACAGACTTGTGGCGGATACCATAGTGGATAAAAGCTGCAATGCTTCCGATCTATCCGTGAAGCAGGATATGTATGTTTCTCTTCCGGTGGGTTCAAGTCAGACAGGACTTACATACAGACTTAACTATAATCTTCCCGGGGTTGTCACGGCCGGTACCATAGCGGAGATAGAGTATCAGGCAGACGGACTTACAGTTGGAAGATACAATATAGAAAAGGAGCAGACTGTCGCCATATCATCAGCTCCTGAGGAGACGACTGAGGAGGAACCGAAGGAACAGACTGTGGTTTCGTCTATAGATGTAAAGACCATTGCTTATATAGTCGGATGTTCCGTTCTCGCTTCGGTTTTACTGATAGCGCTTAAGAGCGTCAGTGACGCGAAAAAGCTGGACAGACGCATGAAGGAACGACGTTCTGCCCGTCTCAGAGACATGAACATGTCGGAAGAGGAGTTTATGTCGGTACTCGCCAACAGAAGGAATTCACGTTCTTCCATGCAGAATGCGACCAATGATCATGATCATGGATATGATGCTGGCAATGTCTCCAACAGACGCAATATCAGCAGGGGACGTCACGAGCAGAGGCAATGAGAAGGTTTTGCTCCAGTTTCAAAATGTAAACAGATCAGGATGCGCTTCAGATTATGGCAGACATAACTTTTTACAACATCGTGGTTCATTGACAATCAGGTTTTCAGACATTATATTTTGACTTAAGAACAGCAAGGGAGCTGTCGCGCAAGCGACGGCTCTCTTTTTGTTATAAAAGATATAACCGCTTGTTCTTATATTTTTTTTCTATCAAACTTTAGGTAATAATTCAGTCTTAAATATATTGAAATTATTGACAAAAGTGATAGAATAAAGCAAAGTGTTTGCGATACAAATACAGTTGTATTTCGCAGACGGACATTTTAATCATGAATGTACGAAATGATTACATTCTATAGGAGGGACATATGAAACTGAAGAAAATCTTATCTTTTGGTCTTGCGGTAACCTGTGCTGCTTCACTTGCCGCTTGTGGAAGCTCTTCCGGAGCATCTTCCGGTGGTTCAAGTGCCGGCGGAAACGTAATCAAGATCGG
Source organism: Lachnospiraceae bacterium JC7 (assembly GCA_000513555.1). GTDB lineage: Bacteria > Bacillota > Clostridia > Lachnospirales > Lachnospiraceae > Oribacterium. The sequence continues at coordinate 47,766 of ALYD01000015.1, read as the reverse complement.
TGTTTTCGAGCCGACTACCGGAGAGAACGGCGGCGGCGGATTCCAGGAGGTTCTCGGTATCCGTTATGCTAACGAAACTCACAAGACAGTAAAGATCGGAGATACAGAGTACACCATTGAACTTGTTGAGGTAGATAACAAGTCCGATAAGACAGAGGCTGTCAATGCAGCCAACAAGCTCATGGGTGAGAAGGTTTCAGTAGTTCTCGGTTCCTATGGTTCAGGCGTTTCCATCGCAGCGGGACAGATCTTTGCAGATGCAAAGGTACCTGCTATCGGATGCTCCTGCACAAACCCACAGGTAACACAGGGAAATGAATACTATTTCAGAGTATGTTTCCTTGATCCGTTCCAGGGCACGGTTATGGCAAACTACGCTATGCAGAACGGCTATAAGAATGCGGCTATACTTACACAGCTCGGTGATGACTATTCATCAGGTCTCGGCTCATACTTCAAGACAGCTTTTGAGGAGCTTGGCGGAACAGTAGTTGATGAAGAGCAGTTCCAGACAAATCAGACAGATTTCAAGGCAGTTCTTACAAATATCAAGGCTGCAAATCCTGATGTGATCTTTGCTCCGTCATCTATCACAACCGCACCTCTTATCATCAAGCAGGCAAGAGAGCTCGGAATCGAGTCACTTCTTGCAGCCGGTGATACATGGGAGAACTCAACTATCATCGATAACGCTGGAAGCGATGCAGAAGGAGCAGTTCTTTCAACATTCTTCGATGAGGCTGAGCCTGCAAACGCAGAGGCAGAGTCATTCATCAAGGGCTTCAAGGAGTACTTAAAGAAGAATGACCAGTCAGATATCATTCCTGCAGTATCAGCTCTCGGATATGATGCTTACCTTGCAGCATACAACGCTATCGAAAAGGCACAGTCAGCAGATGGTGAGGCTATCAAGGAAGCACTTAAGGGTGTTTCATACGATGGTGTAACAGGAGCTATCTCATTTAACGAGGAAGGTGATGCCAATAAGGATATGGCGTTCATCAAGACCGTTAAGGATGGTGCATTCCAGTTCCTTACAACTACAACGATCAACGGCTAATCTTTTAAATTAACGAAATCGAGTAGGGGTATGATCCTCTACTCGATTCCCATGTTCAGGATATTTTATTTTTAAGGGGAAAAGTCTTATGTCTCTTACAACGTTCCTGCAGCAGTGTCTGACAGGTATTTCGCTCGGTGGTGCTTATGCACTTATTGCCATCGGATATACCATGGTATATGGTATCCTCCGACTTATCAATTTCGCTCATGGTGATATTTTCATGATGGCAGGATACTTCATGATCTTTGCAATGGCATCACTTCCATGGTTCATCGCATTACCTGTAGTGCTGATAGTTACGACTGCTCTCGGTGTTGGTATCGAGCGTGTTGCTTACAAACCACTCAGATCTGCACCAAGAATGTCTGTCATGATCTCTGCAATAGGTGTTTCTTACCTGCTTCAGAATCTTGCCACATATCTTTTTACAGCACTTCCTATGGGCTATCCTGAGGTACCCGGTCTTAAGAAGGTATATCAGCTGGGCGGTCTTTCTGCATCGTTTGTTACATTCCTTACACCGGTCCTTACGCTGATCCTTGTGTATCTTCTTATAACACTGATACAGCACACAAAGATGGGTATGGCCATGAGAGCGGTATCCAAGGACTATGAGACTGCTTCTCTTATGGGTATCGACATTAACCGTACCATATCCATAACATTTGCAATCGGTTCCATACTTGCTGCTGTAGGCTCCATTCTTTACTTTACAGACCGTATGACTGTATTTCCTTTTTCAGGTTCACTTCCCGGAATGAAATGCTTCGTAGCGGCGGTATTCGGAGGAATCGGTTCCATACCGGGCGCTGTTGTGGGAGGCTTCCTTATAGGAATGGGAGAGACTGCACTTGTAGCTGCGGGGTATTCAACATTCTCTGACGCATTCACATTTGTTATTTTGATCGTTATTCTTCTCGTTCGTCCTACCGGACTTTTTGGTGAGAAGACCACAAATAAGGTCTAAGGGGGTACGGAGATGAGTGCAAATAAATTAGTCAATAAGGAAAAAAGAAGAAATATCATTCTGAGTCTTCTTCTTATCGCCCTTGTACTTGGTATCTGCGGATACCTTGAGGCAAACAAGTATACATACAGTTATATGATCTCCATTATCGAGCGTTCCATGGTGTATGCGGTAGTAGCGGTATCCATGAATCTCGTTAATGGTTTTACAGGACTTTTTTCACTGGGACAGGCAGGTTTCATGGCACTTGGTGCTTATGTTACAGCGATCTTCACTATACCTGTTTCGCAGAGACCGTCTGTTTACTATATTTCAGGTATCAATCCGGTGATCGCAAATATAGAGCTTCCTGTTATTGTGGCTATGATCCTGGGTGGTCTTGTGGCTGCAGGAGTTGCAGCACTTATAGGCTTTCCGGTACTGAGACTCAAGTCTGATTATCTTGCCATCGCAACCCTTGGATTTGCAGAGATCATCCGTGCATGTATCGCGGCACCTCAGTTCGATACCATCACAAACGGATCATATGGTCTTAAGTCCATTCCGGGATTTACCAGTATTTTCCAGCCTCTGATCCTTTCTGCTATATGTATCGGATTCATGGTGCTGCTCATTAACTCTTCCTATGGACGTATGTTCAAGGCTGTACGAGAGGATGAGATCGCGGCTGAGGCTATGGGTATCAATCTTTTCAAGACCAAGGAGCTGTCCTTTGTTATCTCCTCCTTCTTTGCGGGAGTCAGCGGCGGAATGCTTGCCATGTTCATGAGATCCATCGACAGTAAGACCTTCCAGGTAGCACTTACTTACGACATCCTCCTCATCGTTGTTATCGGAGGAATCGGTTCAGTGACAGGATCTGTTCTCGGTGCATTTATCGTAACAGCCGGAAGAGAGATACTTCGTTTCTTCGATGAGCCTTTATATATCGGAAGCATTAACGTTCCTCTTTTCAGACCGGGCTTCCGTATGGTCATTTTCTCCATACTCCTTATGATAGTAGTTCTTTTCTATTCAAAGGGACTTATGGGAACAAACGAGTTCAGCTGGAACGGAATAATCGGTTTCTTCAAAAATTTCGGAAAAAAGAAAGCTAAGAAAGTGGAGGGCGCGGCAAGATGAGTGATAACATACAGAATGTCCTTCAGATGCAGAATGTTGTTATGCAGTTCGGCGGTGTAAGAGCTATTGATGATCTTTCTCTTGATGTGAATAAGGGTGAGATAGTTGCTCTTATCGGACCTAACGGTGCAGGAAAGACAACTGCATTTAACTGTATTACAGGAATTTACACACCTACATCCGGAGGCGTGAGCTTTAACGGCAGCAGTATTAAAGGAAAATCACCGGATGAAATAACAAAGCTTGGAATCGCGAGAACATTCCAGAACATTCGTCTGTTCTCAAATCTTACTGTTTTTGATAATGTTCTTATCGCGAAGCATCTTCGTGCCAGGGATAATGTCTTTTCCGCCACACTCCGTCTTAATTTTGCGGAAGAGCGCCGTATGCGTGAAGAGACAGCAGAGCTTCTTAAGGAGCAGGGACTCTATGAACTGAAGGATGAGATAGCATCATCCCTTCCTTACGGCCTTCAGAGACATCTGGAAATAGCGAGAGCTCTTGCCACACAGCCTAAGCTCCTTCTTCTGGATGAGCCGGCAGCGGGTATGAACCCTCAGGAGACTCAGGAACTCACAGACTTCATCGTAAAGATACGTGACCAGTACGATCTCAGTATCTTCATGATCGAGCATCATATGGATCTGGTTATGCAGATCTCCGAGCGTATCTATGTTCTTAATTTCGGTAAGCTGATCGCACAGGGAACACCTGATGAGATACAAAGCAATCCTGAAGTTATAGAAGCATATCTGGGAGGTTCTGAAGATGCTTAAAGTAGACGATCTTAAAATACACTATGGTGGAATCGAGGCTGTTAAGGGAATAAGCTTCGAGGTACCGGATCATTCCATAGTTACACTTATAGGTGCCAACGGTGCCGGAAAGTCTTCGACTCTCCGTACCATAGCCGGACTTGTAAAGGCAAGCTCCGGAACCATCAGTCTGGATGGTGAAGATATAACCAGCATGCCTTCGGCGAAGCGTGTGGGAAAGGGAATAGTGCTTTGTCCTGAGGGCAGAAGAGTATTTCCTGATATGACTGTTCTTGAGAACATCAAGATAGGTGCGTATCTTAGAAACGACGATCTTACAGCGGACATCGAAAATGTTTACAATCTGTTCCCGAGACTCAAGGAACGTAACTGGCAGCTTGCGGGAACACTTTCAGGCGGTGAGCAGCAGATGCTTGCTGTAGCAAGATCTCTCATGTCAAATCCTGAGATCATGATGCTGGATGAGCCGTCTCTCGGTCTTGCACCTATCGTTGTTCAGGAGATCTTCTCCATCATCAAGAAGATAAATAAGGAGAGAGGAACCACCATCCTCCTTATCGAGCAGAATGCCAACATGGCACTGAAGGTAGCTGACAAGGCCTACGTTATGGAGACAGGCCGTATCACACTTTCCGGAACCGGTGAGGAGCTTCTTGCAAACGATGATATCAAGGCAGCTTATCTCGGAAAGAAGAAATAAGTCAGGTAAGTATACATGACCCCGGCAGAGCATGGAATCCATTGCTCTGCCGGGGTCATACTTTATGTTTTGTGCTGGCTATTCCCTCATGTTCAAACAAAAATTCATTATATGTATATTATTTATATTGTACTGGCGGAGTAATTTTGATATTATATTGAAAATTTGAATTAAAAAGGATAACCTATGAAATTTACAAAGATGCAGGGTTGCGGAAACGACTATGTATATGTAAATTGCTTTTCGGAAAGTGTTAAGGATCCATCCTCCCTTGCGGTGAAGATCGCCGACAGGCACTTCGGTGTGGGCGGAGACGGACTCATCCTTATCGAGCCATCCGACAAGGCAGATGCTTATATGCATATGTTCAATCTGGACGGATCCGAAGGTAATATGTGCGGCAACGGTATACGTTGTGTCGCGAAATATATTTATGATCACGGCATTATTCCTAATGATCGTGATGAAGCAGTCATCGATACCAAATCGGGACTTAAGAAAATTAAGCTTTATACAGACAACGGGAAAATGACCCACGCAACAGTTGATATGGGAATTGCGAAACTCACTTCCGAGCTTCCTGAAGACATCACTGTTCATGGGATGCATTTACGTTTCATCGGCATTGATGTCGGTAATCCACATGCGATCTATTTTCTGTCTGATAATCCTGAGCTTAATGTTTCTGAGGTCTCTGATTTGGATTTTCTTTTATATGGGCATGATTTTGAGACTCATGAGCGCTTCCCTGACAAGGTAAATTCAGAGTTTATCAAGGTGATCTCCGAGACAGAGATCGACTTCAGAGTATGGGAAAGGGGCTCGGGAGAGACCCTTGCCTGCGGTACAGGAGCAACTGCTTCTGTTGCAGCGGGATGCATGGCAGGAAAGCTTAAGGCTGACACAGAAGTAACGGTTCACCTTATAGGCGGAGATTTAAAAATTAAATATGAATCTGCTACAGGCCGCTGCTTCATGACAGGACCTGCGGTGGAAGTCTTCAGCGGAGATTTCCCTGTTTGATTATATGCTGCTTTAAGTTCACCGGTCACATACCGGTGGATTTAAGATATAAGTCAGGCTGATAAGCTTTACCGGGGAAATACATTCTTCAGTGAATAGCTTTGGACTTAGGTATCGGAATCAGATAAAAGGTGGGGGGTGCATTATACATCTCCATTTTTTTGAGAGGACTTAAGGCCATAAAGCTTGACAACAAGTTTTTACAAAACGAAGGAGAAACAATGGACGCATTTCTGATTCTTGAAGATGGAACTGTTTTCAAAGGAACATCAATCGGTGCTGAGAAAGAGGTCATTTCCGAAGTGGTATTCAACACTTCCATGACCGGTTATCTTGAGGTCTTGACGGACCCTTCTTATGCCGGACAGGCAACTGTCATGACATATCCTTTGATTGGAAATTATGGTATCTGTTACGACGATATGGAGTCGGAACGCCCATGGCTGGACGCATTCATAGTTCGTGAGCTCTCACGCATGCCGTCCAATTTCAGATCTGAGAATACAATCCAGAACTTTTTAAAGAAAAATGATATACCGGGCATCGCCGGAATCGATACAAGAGCCCTTACAAAGATCCTTAGAGACAAGGGAACCATGAACGGTATGGTCACCACCAGACGTTATAACGGTGATGCCTTAAAGGATGTCCTTTCAAAGATAAAGGAATACTCTGTGACAGGAGTTGTGGCAAAGACTACAACAAAGGGAGTTTATGTTGCAAAGGCGGAGAATCCTGACGGAACACGATACACAGGAAGCAAGGATCCCAAGAGGGTGGCATTCCTGGATGTGGGAGCAAAGAGAAATATCATCAGATCCCTCCAGAGACAGGGCTGTGATGTGACTGTTTATCCTGCGGATACAACAGCAGAGACCATTTTAAGTCAGAATCCTGACGGAATCATGATCTCAAACGGACCGGGAGATCCTAAGGAGAATGTGTCCATCATTAAGGAGATAAAGAAGCTTTACGATTCAGAGGTTCCTATCTTCGCAATATGTTTAGGACACCAGCTCATGGCTCTGGCGACAGGCGCTGATACCTTCAAGCTTAAGTACGGTCACCGCGGCGGAAACCATCCTGTAAAGGATCTTTCAAACGGCCGTGTTTATATCACATCCCAGAACCACGGTTATGCAGTTGATCCCAAGTCACTGGATCCGAAGGTATGTGAGGAGGCATTTGTCAATGTAAATGACGGTACAAATGAAGGCCTTAAGTATGTAGGCAAGAACATCGTTACGGTACAGTACCATCCGGAGGCTTGTCCAGGACCTAAGGACAGCGCATATCTGTTTGATCGTTTTATGAAGATGATGGAGGCATGAGAGAATGAAGGACAACAGCATTAAGAAAGTATTGATGATCGGCTCCGGACCTATAGTTATCGGTCAGGCCGCAGAGTTCGACTATGCGGGAACACAGGCCTGCCGTTCACTTAAGGAAGAGGGAGTTGAGGTAGTTCTTCTCAACTCGAACCCGGCCACCATCATGACAGATAAGGATATCGCAGATCACGTTTACATCGAGCCCCTTACCATAGATGTTCTGGAAAGACTTATAGAGAAGGAGAAGCCGGATTCCATCCTCCCTACTCTGGGTGGTCAGGCAGGTCTTAACCTCGCCATGGCACTTGATGAGTCAGGCTTCCTTGAGTCTCACAATGTAAGACTCATAGGTACAACAGCCCTCACCATCAAGAAGGCAGAGGACCGTCTCATGTTCAAGGAGACCATGGAGAAGATCCATGAGCCGGTTGCTCCTTCAGAGGTAGTACATTCAGTTGAAGACGGATTAAGAGTTGCAGAGGAGATCGGTTATCCTGTAGTACTTCGTCCTGCATACACCCTTGGAGGATCAGGCGGAGGAATCGCTGAGAACCGTGAGGAGTGTACAGAGATACTTGAGAACGGTCTCAGACTTTCAAGAGTTCATGAGGTTCTGGTTGAGAAGTGCATAGCAGGATGGAAGGAAGTTGAGTACGAGGTTATCCGCGATTCAGCCGGTAATGTTATCACAGTCTGCAACATGGAGAACATTGACCCTGTAGGAGTTCATACAGGTGACTCCATCGTAGTTGCACCTTCCCAGACCCTGGGAGACAAGGAGTATCAGATGCTCCGTACCTCAGCTCTCAATATCATCACAGAGCTCGGTATCACCGGAGGATGTAACGTACAGTACGCCCTTCATCCTGAGAGCATGGAGTACTGTGTAATAGAGGTTAATCCGCGTGTGTCCCGTTCTTCAGCATTGGCATCAAAGGCAACAGGATATCCTATTGCTAAGGTTGCTGCGAAGATCGCTCTCGGATACACACTTGATGAGATAAAAAATGCGGTAACAGGAAAGACCTATGCATCCTTCGAGCCTATGCTTGACTACGTGGTAGTAAAGATGCCCCGTCTTCCTTTCGATAAGTTCATAACAGCAGAGCACACTCTCGGAACCCAGATGAAGGCTACTGGTGAGGTTATGGCCATCGCCAACAACTTCGAGGGAGGTCTTATGAAGGCCATCCGTTCACTGGAGCAGCATGTGGATTCACTGCTTTCCTATGACTTCTCGGACCTTGACGATCACGACCTTCACAAGCTCCTTCACAGAGTGGATGACCGCCGTATCTGGGTAATCGCAGAGGCCCTCAGAAGAGGCTACAGCTATGAGGAGATCCACAATATCACAAAGATCGATGAGTGGTTCATAGATAAGATAAAGATCCTTGTAGACATGGAGAACCGTCTGAAGGGTGAGTCCATGAATGAGACTCTGCTCCGTGAAGCAAAGAGAATAGAGTTCCCTGACAATGTCATCGCCCGTCTCACAGGCTACACAGAGGACGAGATCGCAGAAATGCGCGACAAGTATGACATTCACGCAGCCTTCAAGATGGTTGACACCTGTGCCGCCGAGTTTGAGGCTGAGACGCCTTACTACTACAGCGTATTCGGCTCCGAGAATGAGTCGTTAGGCGCCTTCCGTGATCCGGCAAAGAAGAAAAAGGTACTGGTACTCGGTTCCGGACCTATCCGTATCGGTCAGGGTATCGAGTTCGACTTCTGTTCCGTGCACTGCACATGGCAGTTCAAAAAGGAAGGCTACGAGACTATAATTATAAATAACAACCCTGAGACTGTTTCCACAGACTTCGATATCGCAGACAAGCTTTACTTTGAGCCTCTTACACCTGAGGATGTAAAGAACGTTGTTGATGTGGAGAAGCCGGACGGAGCAGTGGTTCAGTTCGGAGGACAGACAGCCATCAAGCTTGCTGATGCATTGGAGAAGATGGGAGTTCCTATCCTCGGAACACAGCAGGATGATGTGGATGCTGCAGAGGACCGTGAAAGATTCGATGCCATCCTTCAGGAGACAGGCTGCCAGCGTGCGGCAGGTCAGACAGTGTTTACTGCCGAGGAGGCAAAGAAGGCCGCAGGAGAGCTTGGCTATCCTGTGCTTGTACGTCCTTCATATGTACTTGGCGGAGCCGGCATGCGTATAGCCATCTGCGACGAGGATATAGATGAGTATATCGGAGAGATCAACCAGATAGCTCAGGAGCATCCGATACTTGTAGATAAGTATATAAGAGGAACAGAGCTTGAGGTCGATGCCATCTGTGACGGACATGACATCCTTATCCCGGGAATCATGGAGCATATAGAGCGTACAGGTATCCATTCAGGAGACTCCATCTCCATCTACCCTCAGCGCTCATTAAGCGCGGCTGCAAAGCAGAGAGTTATCGATTATACAGAGCGTCTTGCAAAGGCACTTCATGTTATCGGTATGGTAAATGTTCAGTTTATAGCTGACGGTGATGATGTCTATATCATCGAGGTGAACCCACGTTCTTCAAGAACAGTACCTTACATCAGTAAGGTAACAGGCATACCTATCGTTCCTCTGGCAACACAGATAATCTGCGGACATACCATAAGAGAGCTGGGTTATGAGCCGGGACTTCAGAAGGAAGCGGACTACTATGCGATTAAGATGCCTGTATTCTCCTTCGAGAAGATCAAGGGCGCAGATATCAGCCTCGGACCTGAAATGAAGTCTACAGGTGAGTGTCTCGGTATCGCAAAGTCCTTCAACGAGGCTCTTTACAAGGCATTCCAGGGTGCGGGAATACAGCTTCCGAAGTATAAGAACATGGTCATCACAGTAAAGGATGAGGACAAGGCTGAGATAGTTCCTATCGCAAAGCGTTTTGAGGATCTCGGCTACCGAATCTTCGCTACACACGGTACCTTCAAGGCTCTTTCCGATGGCGGTGTAAAGTGCTATCAGGTTCGTAAGGTAGAGCAGGAGTCACCTAACATCCTGGATCTGGTTCTCGGACATGAGCTTGATATTGTTATAGATATTCCTAAGGAAGGCGCAGAGGCAAGCAAGGACGGCTTTGTTATCAGAAGAAACGCAGTAGAGACAGGTGTTAATGTTCTCACCGCCATCGATACGGCCAAGGCTCTCGCAACTTCACTTGAAAATAAATCATCAGAGCTTCACCTTATCGACATCGCAAAGCTCGATGATAATAACTGATAGGGAGGAAAATGAACATGAGTAAGAAGCGTATGGTTATCGCCCTCGGACATAAGGATCTGGGCTTTACACTTCCTGAGTTAAAGGCTGCGACAGAGAGAACAGCGGTTATGATCGCCGACTTTGTTGAGAACGGATATCAGGTGGCACTGGTCTTCTCAAATGCTCCTCAGGTAGGTATGATACACACTGCAATGAAGAATCTCTCCGATGAGCTGCCTGAACAGTACGTGACTACACCTCTCAGTGTCTGCTCCGCCATGAGTCAGGGTATGATCGGATATGATCTTCAGAACTCTGTAAGAGCCGAGCTTGTAAAGCGCGGAATCTATAAAACCGCCTCTACGGTACTTACACAGGTACTTGTTGACCCTTATGACGAGAGCTTCTACAACCCTATCAAAAAGGTTGGAAAGATCATGAATGCTGAAGAGGCAAAGAGAGAAGAGGACAACGGAAATCACGTTGTCATGATCTCTGAAGGAAAGTTCCAGCGTATAGTTCCGGCCCCTGTACCAAAGTCCATCGTTGAGATAGACGCCATTAAGGCTCTTCTGGATGCGGATCAGGTGGTCATCGCCTGCGGAGGCGGCGGAATCCCGGTACTCAGACAGGGCAACAACCTGAAGGGCGCTGCAGCAGTAATAGAGAAGGACAGAACAGCGGGCCTTCTCGCCAAGGAGATCGATGCGGATGTGCTCCTCATCACAACAGCGGTGGATCAGGTATCTCTAAACTTCGGACAGCCTGATGAGAAACCTCTCAGCAGAATGTCCATTGAAGAGGCCGAACAGTATATAAAGGACGGTCACTTTGAGTTCAAGTCCATGCAGCCTAAGGTAGAGGCAGGAATCGACTTCGTTGAGGCAGGAAACGGCAGACGTGCCATCATCACTTCAATGGAGCTTGCAGAGAAGGCGGTGGCCGGACTTGCAGGTACCACCATCGCCTGATGAAGGTCTCTGATAAATAAACTTGAATAAAAAGCCACGTGGGGTTAAAATTTCCACGTGGCTTTTATTTTTTAAATTGAGAAATAACTTTCATACAGCGCAGTGCGTTTCTGTACTGTGTATAAGACTAAGGATTGCTTTTTATAAACATCATGGCGATCTGAGAAAATTGTGAGGAAAATCAATGAAGTTAGTTAGTTTTGCGATCCCATGCTACAATTCCGCAGCATATATGGGAAAGTGCATTGAATCCATTCTTTTGGGAGGGGACGAGGTAGAGATCATCGTTGTGGATGACGGTTCTCAAAAGGATAATACCTTTGAAATAGCAAAGGAATATGAAGCGAAGTATCCCGGAATCGTAAAGGCTGTGCATCAGGAGAACGGAGGACACGGAGAGGCTGTAAATACCGGACTGAAAAACGCCACAGGGCTGTATTTCAAGGTTGTGGATTCCGATGACTGGCTTGATGCAGATGCCCTTCCGAAAGTCCTTTCTCAGCTCCGCTCCCTTGTTATGGAAGGTAATTCGGTCGACATGTTTGTCTGCAACTTTATCTATGATAAGGTGGGTCAGACTCATAAGAAGGTGATGAGATATACGACTGCTCTTCCTCAGGATCAGGTATTCTCATGGAAGGATGTCAGGCATTTCCATATAGGCCAGTATATACTGATGCATTCGGTTATTTATCGCACACAGATGTTGAGAGACTGCAAGCTGGAGCTTCCGAAGCATACCTTCTATGTTGACAATATCTTCGTATACCAGCCGCTGCCATCCGTTAAGACCATGTATTACATGAACATTAACCTGTATCATTATTTCATCGGACGTGATGATCAGTCCGTAAACGAGACAGTTATGATAGGACGCATAGATCAGCAGCTTAAAGTGAACCGCATCATGCTTGAGTGCTGCGATCTCAATAAGCTCACCAGCAGAAAGCTCCGTAAGTACATGTTCAGCTATCTTCAGATCATAACCACCATTTCTTCGGTGCTTGCCATCAAGTCAGGGCTTCCGGAGAATATGGAGAAGAAAAAGGAGCTCTGGAATCATATAAGAGAGACAAACTTCCCGGTATGGCTCCGTATGAGGGCATCTTTCCTCGGACAGGGAATGAATTTCAACACGAAGGCGGGAAATAAGCTCACCATCATGTGCTATAAGCTCGCTCAGAAATTCTACGGATTTAACTGATATTTTTTCCCCGCAGCACTGCGGGGATCTTTTTTTGTTGAGGCTTTTTCGGATGTATCAAGATATGGAATGCAAAAAGAAAAAACAAAAAGTTCTTGACTTGGAAGAGTAAAATGAGTATATTATACAAGTCGCTGAGACAGCGGCACAAATGAATATGCAGAGGTATCGAAGTGGTCATAACGAGGCGGTCTTGAAAACCGTTTGTCCGCAAGGGCACGTGGGTTCGAACCCCACCCTCTGCGCTGATCCGGGTCTGTGCTTTATGCACAGGCCTTTTTGTTTTGCATACAAAATCATTTATGTGAAGAGAACGAACCAACTCTATTTATTTATTGATGTGTTATTGCCGATAGAACTGTTGGAACCATGGTTTGACTGAAAATCACAAGCGGAGTTTTTGACGGTATGCGGGCGGAAAACATTGTACCATTAAGAGAATATTCTAAACCATATATGCAGGACGCCATCAGGGCTGTTCCCGGAGGTCTCATCATACACAGGGCAGACTGGAGCAAGGAAGAGATAGTCTTTGTCAATGATATCCTGATAGACGAATTTGACTGTGAAAGTAAAGAGGAGTTTCTGGATTATGCCGGAGGCTCTTTTAAGGATGTGATCCATCCGGATGATTACGAGACTGTAAAGAAGGCTATACGCAAACAGATCTCACAGACAGGTGATGAATATTCAAAGATCGAATTTCGTATCATAACAAAAAAGGGGACCATAAAGAACGTTATGGCTCATGGCAGATATTATCTGAGCCAGAGCGAGGGTCCTCTGTTCAATGTGTTTATTAATTTTCCCGTGGCCGTAGCAGATACCGGTGTGACACAGAAAAGCTACATATTATCAAATATAGACAGAGCCATATCGGAAGGATGGATAGAACCGTATTATCAGCCCATAATCAGAACCTTTTCGGGAAGACTGTGCAGTGTTGAAGCTCTTGCAAGATGGGAAGATCCTGAACTGGGCGTGTTCTCTCCGGGACAGTTCATACCTGTGTTGGAGGAGAACGATCTTTCATACAAGCTTGATATCTATATAGCCCAGAGGGTCATTTCCATGCTTCAGCAGCGCATCAGACAGGGTGCCAATGTTGTGCCCGTTTCCATAAACATTTCCCGCTCGGATTTTGAGCACTGCGATCCTGTGGAGATAATAGCATCTACCTGCGATTCCCATGGGGTGAGAAGAAATCTGATCGCTATAGAGCTCACGGAAACTTCGATCATTTCGGACGGCGAAATGATGAAGGGCGCTATAGACAGGTTCCATCAGGCCGGATTTGAGGTATTGATGGATGATTTCGGAAGCGGATACTCATCCCTTAATATTCTTAAGGACTTTGATTTTGATGAAATAAAGATAGATATGGGTTTTCTCAAGAACTTTAATGAGAAATCCAAGAAAATCGTTACCATGGCTGTCAGGATGGCCAAAAGTCTGGGCATCCATACACTTGCAGAGGGAGTGGAGACAAAGGAACATGTTGACTTTCTCAGAGAGATAGGGTGTGAACGTATACAGGGATACTACTACGGGAAGCCTCTGGCTCTGGCAAAAGCGATAGATCGCCTTAGAGAGAATAAGATAATCTATGAAACAAGGGAAGAATATACCCTTTACCAGAAAATAGGACTCATAGATGTTGTCACCAAGAGTCCTCTTGCGCTGTTCTTTTATGACGGGAACAGGTTTGATGTGGTGTTCAGAAACAATGCTTATCTCGGGGAACTGCCTAAAGAGGGCGATGATGAAGCACTGGACATATACATTGACAATCTCATGAACTCGGAGGACAGTACCTATAGTTCGAGGTTCAGAAATCTGGCGAATAATGCCATAAAAAGTGAAAAAAGGGAGTCTATGACCTTTGCCTTCAGAGGGAAGTATCTTCATTTTTCCTTTACTCTGGTGGCGAAATCAAGGAACGGTGCGATTCTATCGGCAGTTCTTGACGGAAAAATATATAACAGGATCAGAGCTTCTGAGGAAAGAGATGAGATCATCAGAAACCTCGGGTCTGTTTACGAGTGTATATATCTGCTGGATCTTAAAAACAAGCTGAGAAAAGTTGTGGTCAGCAATATGGAAGGAGAATCAGAAGGCGATGTAATAGGCGGAGAAGATATCCTCTGTTCTGTTCCGCTTAAAGACAGATTATATCGTGAAGAGACAGAAAGATGGGAGCGGTTTGCCTGCAAGGACTATATTCTGGATAAGATAAGAAAATCCGGAAGAGGTTTTTTCTCGGATTTCTTTCTGGCTAAAAGAGATGACGGCAACTATCTCTGGATGGAACTGATGCTGCTTTTCAGTAATAAAGCCGAGGAGGATAAACTGCTTTTTTGCATTAAACCGGCAGCAATAGAGAATCTTGATTCTGAAGGAAAGAAGGAATTTGTAAAGAGGATTTTGAGCTATGGATATCTGGAGCTTGATGCCATAGAATCCGATGAAATATATATATGGAAATCTCTGGTGGCTGAAAGTAATCTCAAGATGTTCTGGAAGGACAAGGACAGACGATTCGTGGGGGCAACAAAGGCATTCTATGATTATTACGGGTTCAAGACGGGAGAAGAATTTCTGGGAAAGACAGACGAGGAAGTAGGCTGGCATCTTAATGATGCGCCGTTTGAGTCTGATGAGATAAGAGTCCTTACAAAGGGAGAATCCATACTTAATGCAACAACAATCAATGTTGTGGATGGAGTCACTCACCATATCATAGCTTCGAAGATCCCTGTATATAAGGATAATCACATAGTGGGTCTCGTAGGCTATATGGTAGATGCTGATTATGATGTGATCGCAGACGGAGCTCACAGAGATGCCAGATTTGTGGATCCGGTTACGGGACTTATGAATGTACAGGGACTTATAGGGGCTCTTTCTGAGCTTGACAACAATTTCCGTACAAACGGAGAGAATTATATTTACATATCATTAAAAGTGGACGGATACAGCGATGTGCTGGTGGACTATGGCGGAGAAGTGGCCATGAAGCTCTTGAAGCAGCTTAAGGATATCGTTAAGAGTACTTTCAGCAGCACTGCGGCCATTTCGAGAAACGAAGGCGCTCATTTCGGAATATGTGAGCGGGGACGAACTATAGATCTGGTATATGCATGTCTTCATGAGTGCAGGACACGCATCAGTGAAATTACAGAGATAGACGGAAGAGAGTGCAGGCTGGTGCCTCAATGCGGTGTTGCCAGCGGGATAGAGGCTGATGGCTATCAAGGACTTATGGAACTTGCAAACAATCGTATCCGTAAGGCAAGACGATTCCATGGTGACAGTCTCGGAGTGGTGGATGAGAAGCTTCCCGATCCATACACTGACATTCCGCTTCCGGGAGTCATGGTCAGACCTCTGTTTGATAAGAACGGTGCGAAAGCAACGGATATGATCTTTATCTTTGTCAATAACGCTTACTGTGAAATGACGGGAAAGACAAGGAATGAACTTCTGGGAAAGGGTTATCTGGAGACATTCCCTCAGACGGACAAGAGCTGGATAGATCTGACCTGTCGTGCCTGCAAGGGTGAATTTGTGAAGGCTACGCTGTATGACGGCGCTACACATCATTGGCTTAAATTTACAGCATCTCCCACAGAGGAACCTAATGCCTGCTTTGTCATCTGTGATGTGGTGGATGAGGAAATGAGCGGACAGAAGGCGGAATAGCCAGGAAAAACACGGAGTGATCTGT
This sequence comes from Lachnospiraceae bacterium JC7, assembly GCA_000513555.1. Lineage (GTDB taxonomy): Bacteria > Bacillota > Clostridia > Lachnospirales > Lachnospiraceae > Oribacterium. The sequence continues at coordinate 31,680 of ALYD01000015.1, read as the reverse complement.
ATTTCCGTGGATTAATATAATTAAAAGTAATGAAACCGTTTTAGTAAAATTTCTGCTTTTATTAAAACGGTTTTATTTTATGGATAAATTTAATTGAAATTAATAAAATTTGTTTATACATAACAAATCAACACATTTGGGGTGATGTGATGATGAAAGCGTTTTAGGGTGATGGTATTTGAATGATTATGGTTGAAATTGCATCATAGGACTTTGCGGAATTTTGTAAATAAACGGAAATGACTGAATGGAAAATTATTTCAATAATTGGAATTATACGGGAGATTAATGTTATGCCGGGTTCAGCTATACCAAAAAGGAATTAAATTTATTTTATGTTTGCATTAATAAATATAAATGCTATAATCAACCATGTTTTTGGGGAAAAACAATTTATGCTTTAAGGAGAGTAGAGAATAATGACAAGACTACTGTACAAAGGTTCAAGCTTTGCCAATGGACTTACAAACGGAAAGATGTATGAGGTTGAGGATGTAAACCAGTTCTGCGTTTCAGTTATTGATGACAGTGGAAAGCAGCACTTTTATTCCAAGGTTAATCCTTGCCAGTTTGGTAGCGTAGGTATGAAGGGATCTTGGTCGGAAGTCTCTAAATAAATGAGGGACGGGGAAAGAAGCATTTCATGGATTTCATTTTTGAAGTCTATGAAATGCTTCTTTTTTTATCGAAATTTAATAAAGTAGGACTTATATTTTTGCTATTATGGAATCAACAAATATTTCCGTATCCGGAAATCAGATAGGAGTTATAAAGAGTCATAATAAGTTAAGTGAGGCCGGTCTTTCCTCACTTCATGATGCCTTGCATATGTAGAATATGTCATGGGACACCCAAAAGGAGGGCATGTTATGGACGAAGCGAGAGCGATTCTTGGATGGATTTCACCTGATGGTACCTTTACTCCTTATGAGTGGGGAGAACACACTGAAGGAGCCGTTGAGATAATAAACAAAAACGGCTGGTACCATGAGTTCTGCGAGAGATATTGTGCCAATGAGCGTGATTTTCTCTGTGACAAGGGTTACTGCTTACTGCATGATCCGGGGAGGAATAACATTTCCGCTACCCATATTCGACCATTGACATCCAGACAGAGAGATTTTCTCTACGGGTATTTTATAGATCTTGGAGATCATAAAAAGGCCAATCAGATGCTGCTGAACGAATTCTGATCATATGTGAATTTGGTTAAATTATTATATTGAAGCCGGTGGGAGTCGTACTCTGCCGGCTTTTTTTATTTAGATAGCATTTACCATATGAACATTGAATGGCAGCTGTGTTATTATTTAAGCATTAGCATCAAAGGAGCACACTTTATGAACTACATGATCAATGCGGTCAGGCATTTCAAGACTATAAACAGACATAAATGGGAGGTACTGAAGAACTGCTTCAGAGTTGGACTCTACAGACAGGGTATCATGCATGATCTGTCAAAGTACTCATGGGTGGAGTTTAAGACCGGTATCATGTACTATCAGGGAGACAAGAGCCCCAATACAGAGGAACGTTTGAAAACAGGTGTGTCGGAGGCGTGGCTTCATCATAAAGGCAGAAACAGGCATCATTTTGAATACTGGTGTGATTACGATCTGGAGAAAAAGGGGACTATGATCGGCTGCAGGATGCCGTACAGATATGTGGCAGAGATGTTCTGTGACAGAGTGGCGGCGGCCAAAGTGTACAAGGGGAAGGATTATCACGACGGTGTGGCATGGGAATATTTTGAGCCTACCAGGGAGACGACCCTTCTTCATCCCGAGACGAAAAAAGAGCTTATAGAACTGCTTATGATGCTGAAAAATGAAGGAGAAGATAAAGCCTTTACGTATCTTCGGGAGGAGATAAAGCGGAGAAAGAGAGAAAATGATCATTTCTGATCCGAATTGCACTTAAGATACTGATATAAGAGACATGAATCTCCCGGGGCTGACCCGGGAGATGAAAAATATATGGTACAAAAAAACCGAACCGCAACAGCGATTCGGTTTAGTTATGCGTGCGACAGGATTCGAACCCACGACCTTCTGGTCCGTAGCCAGACGCTCTATCCAACTGAGCTACGCACGCATCTGTTTGTTTTGCCGCTCTCTTCAAGCGACTCAGTTATATTAGCGAATACGAAATCGAATGTCAACAATATTTTTGAAATTTTTTGATTTTTTCAAAAATCCCTTCTGACACGGTAAAAATATCAGGTATCAGGGCAGAACTCAGATCTTTTCGTTGGCGAGGTCATACAAAGTATATTTGTTTACCACGTTGTAGATCGCATTATCTATTTCCTTATACAAGGAGAAGGAAGGGCAGCTTGCGGATTTCTGACATACTGAAGCACCGCTTACACATTCAACAGGGGCGAGGCTGCCTTCTGCGGCATTAAGGATATCTCCGACTTTAATTTCCGTAGTAGGACGGGTGAAAAGATAACCGCCCTTGGCGCCGCGGATGGATTTTAAAAAACCGCCCTTTACCATAAGAGAAATGATCTGTTCCAGATATTTAAGTGAAATTCCCAGTCTTTCGGAAATCTCTTTAATACACACAGGATCCTCACCGTCAGAATGCTGTGCTATATCTATAAGGGTCGCAAGTGCATAGCGCCCCTTTGTTGAAATCATCATAAAAAAACAACCTCCAAAAAAGCGTAAAGTTATAATTAATCCTACCATAATGCTAGAGTTTGTTCAATGATATAGCAGGTCATGTTTTCCAGTTAAAACAAAAGTAATAAATTATGTTGTTTTTATGTAGAAACATCGATTTTTAAGCTTTTCTGTGTATTGACAGATTATTGTCAAGGTAATATACTTCCAATGCTTTCACAGATTGTATACACTCAACAAGAATATGTTGCGTGTGCAACATACAAAAGTGAGGCGTAAGTTTATTATCAGAGTATCAGAAAGGAAGACCTGTTGCGGTGGGACCGCAGAGGCACAGCTGACTGATACTTTATGGATAAGACAATGTTTATATTGGAGGAAAAGACATGAGAGAGGAATGGAGAGGCTTTAATGCCGGACATTGGACAAGCGACGTAAATGTACGTTCATTCATCCAGAATAACTACACACCATACGACGGTGATGCCAGCTTCCTGCAGGGACCTACAGATGCTACCAAGGAGCTCTGGGATGAGGTTCAGGGATTACAGAAAGAAGAGAGAGCCAAGGGCGGAGTTCTTGATATGGAGACAAAGATCGTTTCCGGTATCACAGCTTACGACGCAGCTTATATCACAGCCGATTCAAAGGACAAGGAAAAGGTTGTTGGTCTTCAGACTGATAAGCCTCTTAAGAGAGCATTCATGCCTTACGGCGGAATCAAGATGGCAGAGCAGGCTTGTACAACATACGGCTACACACCTGATCCACTTCTTCACAAGATTTTCACCGAGTATCACAAGACACACAACCAGGGTGTATTTGATGCTTACACACCGGAGATGAAGAAGGTTCGTCACGCTCACATTCTTACAGGTCTTCCTGATACATATGGCCGTGGACGTATCGTAGGCGATTACAGAAGAATCGCTCTTTACGGTATCGATTTCCTTATCGAGGAGAAGAAGAAGGATTTCGATAACTGCGGCGACGGAACAATGACAGATGATATCGTACGTAAGAGAGAAGAGATCGCTGATCAGATGAGAGCTCTCCGTCAGATGAAGGAGATGGCTGCATCTTACGGTTTCGATATTTCAGCTCCTGCAAAGAATGCAAGAGAGGCTGTTCAGTGGCTCTACTTCGGATACCTTGCTGCTATCAAGACACAGAACGGTGCTGCGATGTCAGTAGGTCGTGTTTCTACATTCCTCGATATCTATATCAACAGAGATATCGCTGAGGGAACTCTTACAGAGGCTGAGGCTCAGGAGCTTATCGACCACTTCGTAATGAAGCTTCGTATGGTTAAGTTTGCAAGAATTCCTTCATATAACCAGCTCTTCTCAGGCGACCCTGTATGGGCTACACTTGAGGTAGCAGGTATGGGTCAGGACGGACGTTCAATGGTTACAAAGAACGACTATCGTTTCCTCCACACTCTTGAGAACATGGGACCTGCTCCGGAGCCAAACCTTACAGTTCTTTATACAAAGAGACTTCCTGAGAACTTCAAGAAGTATGCTGCAAAGATCTCTGTAACAACTTCATCTATCCAGTATGAGAACGATGACGTTATGAGACCTGTATGGGGCGATGATTACTCAATCTGCTGCTGCGTATCCGCAACACAGACAGGTAAGGAGATGCAGTTCTTCGGTGCCCGTGCAAACCTTGCAAAGTGTCTTCTTTACGCTATCAACGGCGGTGTTGATGAGAAGTTAAAGGAGCAGATCGGACCTGAGTTCAAGCCTATCACATCAGAGTATCTTGACTATGATGAGGTTTGCCACAAGTACGATCAGATGATGGACTGGCTTGCAGGCGTTTATGTAAACGTTCTTAATCTTATCCAGTACATGCACGACAAGTACTTCTACGAGGCAGCTGAGATGGCTCTTATCGATACCGATGTACGTCGTACATTTGCTACAGGTATCGCCGGTTTCTCACACGTAGTTGATTCACTTTCTGCTATCAAGTATGCGAAGGTAAAGACTGTCCGTGATGAAGACGGTCTCGTAGTTGATTACGAGGTTGAGGGTGACTTCCCTAAGTATGGTAATGATGATGACCGTGCTGATGAGATCGCTGTTGACCTTCTTAAGACATTCCTTAACAAGATCAAGAAGCATCACACATACAGAGATTCTGAGCCTACAACATCTATCCTTACAATTACATCAAACGTAGTATACGGTAAGGCTACAGGTGCTATGCCTGACGGACGTAAGGCCGGCGCTCCTCTTTCACCTGGAGCAAACCCAAGCTATGGTGCTGAGACATCAGGTCTTCTTGCATCTCTTAACTCAGTTGCCAAGCTTCCTTACGAGTATGCACTTGACGGTATTTCAAATACTCAGACCATCAACCCTGCAGCTCTCGGACATACAGAGGATGAGCAGTCTACAACTCTTGTAAGAGTTATGGATGGTTACTTCTCAAAGGGCGCTCACCACGTTAACGTTAACGTTTTCGGTGTTGAGAAGCTTAAGGATGCTATGGAGCACCCTGAGAAGCCTGAGTACGCTAACTTCACGATCCGTGTATCAGGATATGCAGTTAAGTTCATCGATCTTACAAGAGAGCAGCAGCTTGATGTAATTTCAAGAACTGAGCACAAGGCACTCTGATTTAAAACAAGTTCAGGTTTAAATGATACATATTCTTTCCTGTGCGTGACTAAATCTTTTGTATCATTTTCTGTTCCATGATAATAAGCCGCCGCTTTCTTATGAGAGTGACGGCTTATATTGACTTTATGCGGGAAGCTTATCAAACAGCGTTCCGGCAGGCCCGTTTCGATGAAACGGGATAATATTTCAGGAGGAAATAATTATGGCTGATGCAATCAAAGGTGCAATTCACAGCATTGAAACATTCGGATCTGTTGACGGACCGGGAGTAAGATATATCGTATTCCTGAAGGGCTGCAATATGCGCTGTCGTTACTGCCATAATCCGGATACATGGGATTTTCACAGCGAAGATATGCGTACAGCGGATGAGATACTCGAGAACGCTGTAAGATATCGCGAATACTGGGGAGAAGACGGCGGAATCACAGTGAGCGGCGGAGACCCCCTCATTCAGATAGATTTTGTCATCGACCTTTTTGAAAAGGCAAAGGCAATGGGGATAAGCACATGTCTTGATACTTCTGCCCAGCCCTTCACAAGAGAAGAGCCGTTCTTCAGTAAGTTCAACCGTCTCATCAAGGTGACGGACACGGTTCTTTTCGATATCAAGGAGATCGATGATGAGAAGCACAAAAAGCTTACCGGTCAGACAAACAAGAACATTCTTGACTGCTGTTCATATTTAAGCGAACAGGGCGTTGATATGTGGATACGTCACGTTCTGGTTCCAGGACTCACAGATTCCGATGAAGAGCTTATAGAAACAAAGAAGTTCATAGACACATTAAAGACCGTTAAGAAGGTAGAGATACTTCCGTATCACAGTCTCGGTGCTTTCAAATATGAGAAGCTGGGTATCAGATATACACTTTCGGATGTCAATGCTCCTTCTCAGGAGGCTGTGAAGCATGCGGAAGAACTCCTGGGCATAAGATAAGAAGTATCTCAGGTCCGGTTTTATAGAGTAAGAGTGTTTTGATGCCGGATCATAGTCCGGTGAGGAACGCAATATATTAAATTCAATATAATGGCTCCGATGCTGTTTCCGAATAAAGGACAGCATCGGGGCTATTTTTATTTAAAACAGTGTTATTTTCAGATAATTTAATTTAAAATAACTGTATATTGAGTTATAGAGTAAGCGGAGGGAGCTGACAATGTTATTTGAAGCTAAGATTTGGGCCGGTCTGGATATGGATACGGATGAGAAGGTCTGCATATTGCCGCATATGGCCAACAGACACGGTCTCATCGCGGGTGCTACCGGAACCGGTAAGACTATTACATTAAAGGTGCTTGCAGAGTCATTCAGTGACATGGGAGTGCCTGTATTTCTTTCGGATGTTAAGGGAGACCTTGCTGGCATGATCAGCCCCGGAGTCGACAGCGAAGATATGAAAAAGCGTATCGAAAGCTTCGGACTATCGGAGGCAGGATTTACATACCGTCCTTTCCCCACACAGTTCTGGGATATAGACGGGAAAAAGGGGATGCCCTTAAGAACCACAGTAAGTGAATTCGGACCGACACTTCTTTCCCGTGTACTGGGACTTACGGATCTTCAGGCCAACATACTTACTATCATTTTCAGGATCGCTGATGAAGAGGGACAGCTGCTTCTCGATACCAAGGATCTGCGTGCCATGGTGCAGTATGTGGCTCAGAACAACAAGCAGTACAGTGCGGAATACGGAAACATGACTACGGCCTCCCTCAATGCCATACTTCGTTCTGTTGTGGCACTTGAAACAGCCGGCGGTGACCGTTTCTTCGGTGAGCCTGCAATAGATATACATGATTTCTTCAGGGCAGATAATGCCGGAAAGGGCATGATCAATATTCTTGATGCAGAGACCACCATACAGAATCCGCTGATCTATTCCACATTTATGCTCTATATGCTTTCCGAGCTGTTTGAGCAGATGCCTGAAGTGGGAGATCTTGATAAGCCCAAGATGGTATTTTTCTTTGATGAAGCACATCTTCTGTTTAACGGCGCACCGAAAGCACTGCTGGATAAGATAGAACAGGTCGTTAAGCTTATACGTTCAAAGGGCGTGGGCGTTTATTTCATTACCCAGAATCCTGGTGATGTACCTGACGGAGTACTGGCTCAGCTCGGAAATAAGGTACAGCATGCTCTTCATGCCTACACTCCTGCAGAAGAAAAGAAGATAAAGGCTGCAGCTTCATCCTTCAGGGTGAATAAGAGCTTTGACACAGCAGAGGTTCTCCAGAATCTCGGTACGGGAGAAGCCCTCATATCTTTCCTTGATGAAGATGGAAAACCCGAGATGGTCAGACGCTGTCGTGTGCTTCCGCCACAGTCAAAGATGGGATCCGTGGATGATACATCGAGACTTGCGGCCATGATCGCATCGGATCTTTCGGGTAAATATAATGAGACTGTGGACAGGGACTCTGCATATGAGTTCTTCAAGAGACTGACTGATGAGGCGACGGCAGAGGCTGCCAGAATAGAAGCAGCGAAGCTGGCGGAGAAGGAAGCGCTTGAGAAGGCAAAGGCCGAAGAAAAGGCATCAAGAGGTACCAGAAACGCTGTGAAGTCAGTAGGCCGTTCAACTGCAGGAACCCTGGGAAGAGAGGCAGGAGGCGCTATCGGTAAGACCTTCCTCGGAAGCTTCGGAAAACGTGTCGGCGGAAACATTGGCGCCGCTCTTGGAAGAGGGATACTGGATACTCTGTTCAACAAGTGATGCGGAATAAGCCGGGCTTGACGATTTAAATAAAAATAAAAGAAAGACCTTTGTCGGGAGAGAATAATCCTGGCAAAGGTCTTTTTTGAGTGTAAAGGTTCCGGTACAGACTGAGCCTGAGACCTGGCCTTAAAACGGGATATCAGTCGAAAATACTGAGGGCGGTCAGTATGATCAAAATAACAGTCAAAAAGATCACCGGTATAGTGGTGAACCACAGATAATACATTCTTCCGAGCTCCGGTTCAGCCTTAAAAGCAGCCTCCATACGTTTGAAGTGTACGATCAGAGAAATTATGGCTACGAGTATACCTCCGTAGAACAGTACATAGAGTAAAATATAGGTCACCGTGCTTTCCGGTACGAAGGCATTAAAATTAAAGGCCATTATGTTGTTGCAGGAGTGTACCAGAATGGAATATCTGAGTCCGTAGGTCTCTCTTATCCATGCAAAAAGGATTCCGATTCCGACTGCGGTGAAGAACTGTATGAGATTACAGTGAAGCAGTCCGAAAAGAAATGCTGTAATGGTGATGGCAAAGATCTTACCGTATTTTCTGAGTCTGCCATAAATGATTCCCCTGCAAAAACATTCTTCAATAACAGGGGCGCCTATAACGGCATAGGTTATGGACCAAAAACCTGATATATCGGTTCCTGTTGCCACATCTCTTGCGGATTGCATGGAATAACCCTGATCGTAGATCAGATCAAGCAGAGGGGCATTAAGAATGGAGATGAGAAACTGGAGTCCGTTCACGAAGAGAAGGAGCCATAACAGAGTCAGGAGGTTGAATTTTTTATGCTTCATTTCAGGGTGGGACTCGAATCCAAGAAGCAGAAAACCTGCCAGAAGGGACAGGCCGGCTGCCACCATCATGGAAAAGGATTCGTTCTTATATATATCAGAACCGTAGGAAATAAGCACACTGCCGCCGACCTGAAATATAAATTCAAAGAGAAAAGAAACAATAGCTACCAGTGCAAAGTTTCGTTTTATGTTTTTTGTCATTAAATCAAATACTCCCAGCATCATTTTGACAAAAGATAAATATGTTGTGTTATACTTTTGTCTGTTTGCGTAAATGTAATTTACGCTGAAACAGTATTATACATCATTTGTCAAAGGTTATTCTATGAAAAAGTGGTTTCTATATAACAAAAAAGCAGATTTTAAGGCTATCGCCGATAAATATAATATCGATCAGGTTACAGCAAGGATACTCAGGAACAGGGAGATAAACTCCGAAAAACAGATAGAACAGTTCCTGCATGGATCGCTGGAGGAGGATCTCCATTCACCTCTTTATCTTCCCGATGCCATAAAATGTATGAATCAGCTGAATCGTGCCATCAGTGAGAAAAAGCATATACGTGTTGTGGGAGATTATGATGTGGATGGTGTTTGTGCCACCTACATTCTGGTCAAGGGATTAAGACGCCTTGGTGCCAACGTGGATTATGTTCTCCCCGACCGTATCAAGGACGGTTACGGTATAAACTCAGGGATCATAGATAAGGCGAAGGAAGACGGGGTTCAGGTCATCCTCACCTGTGATAACGGTATAGCGGCTATTGAAGAGCTGAAGTATGCCAGAGATCTGGGACTAACGGTACTTGTGACCGATCATCATGATGTTCGGCAGAATCAGGACGAGGATTTCGGATGTGAGTCACGGGATATACTTCCTCCTGCCAATGCTGTCGTCGATCCGAAAAGAGAGGATAACAGATATCCGTTCCCGGACATTTGCGGTGCGGTCGTGGCCTGGAAGATCATCATCATGATGTATCAGAATCATACCATTCCGGAAGAAGAGTTCTATGATTTTCTTGAATTTGCCGCAATTGCCACCATCTGCGACGTAATGGAGCTTAAGGATGAGAACAGGACCATAGTAAAGTTCGGCCTTCAGCAGATAAAGCAGACTAAAAATCAGGGATTAAGAGCACTTTTGGAGCTTCAGGATCTGTTGACGCAGGATCATGTCAGTGCCTACCACATCGGATATATCATAGGCCCCTGTATCAATGCAGGAGGAAGATTAAGGAGTGCTGAGATCGCACTGGATCTTTTTCTTACGGAGGACAGGGAAGAGGCCATCATGAAGGCTGCCAGGCTGAAGGAGCTTAACGATTCCAGAAAGACCATGACCATATCTGCCACCAGTCAGGCGATAGAAATGGTTGAAAAGCATTTTCTCAATGACAGGGTACTGGTGGTATATCTTCCGGAGCTTCACGAAAGTCTTGCAGGAATAGTGGCCGGCAGATTAAGAGAAAGATTCTATAGACCATCCTTCGTTATAACCCGTGCAGAGGGAGAAGAAGACGGGGAGAGTCTTGCAAAGGGGTCAGGCAGAAGCATTGACGGATATTCCATGTCGGAGCATCTTCAGGAGGTTGATCCTCTGCTGGTAAAGTGGGGAGGACATCCCATGGCGGCAGGGTTTACGCTGCAGGAGAAGAACATTGACAGATTCAGGGCAGAGCTTAATAGAAGATGCGAACTGACCGGAGACCAGCTTGTGGATAAGCTCTGGATAGATGTGCCTATGCCGATTGATTATATTTCGCATAACCTTATTCATGATTTTGAAAAGCTGGAACCTTTCGGCAAGGGAAATGAAAAACCCAGCTTTGCAACGAAAAACCTCGGAATTACTGAGTGCAGAGTACTTGGAAAGAACAGAAACGTGGTAAAAATGAAGCTTCTGTCCGAGGGAGGATGTCTCATGGATGGGTTAATTTTTACCAATGGAGACGAATTTTTAAGAAGAAAGGGAGCCGCTTCCAGAATAGATATTGTTTACTATCCTCAGATTAATGAATATAATGGGACTCAAAGTCTTCAGATAGTGATCGATGATTACCAGCTGAAGCCTTAAATTTTGCTTTAATTGGAGGTAACTATGATCAAGGAAGTGATGAACTATATCTCTCAGGCAGATCCTGAGATCGGACAGTTAGTCATCGAAGAGTATGAACGTCAGCAGAACAACATCGAGCTTATCGCATCAGAGAATATTTTATCCGATGTATCTATGCTCACCATGGGAACTGTACTTACCAACAAGTATGCTGAAGGTTATCCGGGCAAGCGTTATTACGGCGGATGTGTTCATGTAGACGATATCGAGACTATCGCCATAGAGCGTGCCAAGAAGCTCTTTAACTGTGAATATGCCAATGTTCAGCCACATTCCGGTGCTCAGGCAAACATGGCTGTTACCATGGCCATCTGTAAGCCGGGAGACACCATCCTCGGAATGTCACTTGATGCCGGCGGACATCTTACTCATGGTTCACCTGCCAATTTCTCCGGAAGCTTCTTTAATATCGTCCCATACGGTGTTAATGCTGAGGGATATATAGATTATGATGAGGTGGAGGCTCTTGCAGTCGAGCATAAGCCAAAGATGATCATTGCCGGTGCTTCGGCTTATCCGAGAATCATCGACTTCAAGAGATTCCGTGAGATCGCTGACAAGGTAGATGCGGTCCTTTGGGTGGATATGGCACATATTGCAGGTCTTGTTGCAGCAGGACTTCATCCATCACCTCTTCCTTACGCTCATGTTGTTACCACAACTACTCATAAGACTTTACGTGGACCGAGAGGCGGTCTTATCCTTTCCAGCGAGGAGATCGCAAAGAAGTATAATTTCAACAAGGCTGTTTTCCCGGGATGTCAGGGCGGCCCGCTTGAGCACGTTGTAGCTGCCAAGGCTGTCTGCTTCGGTGAGGCACTGAAGCCGGAGTTTAAGGAGTATCAGACTCAGCTTGTAAAGAACTGTAAGGCTCTTGCTGACGCTATGATCAAGCAGGGCTTCAAGCTTGTTTCCGGAGGTACAGACAATCACCTCATGCTTGTGGATCTTACCAATATCCCCGAGCTTACAGGTAAGACTCTTCAGAACAACTGTGATGAGGTTCACATTACCTTGAATCGTAATGCTATTCCTAACGATCCTCGTTCTCCGTTCGTTACTTCCGGCGTACGTATCGGTACAGCGGCTGTGACGACCCGCGGCTTCAAGGAGGAGGATATGGAGCCTATCGCTGAGTGCATCTGGAAGGCTGCAACCGATTTTGAGAATTCAAAGGATGAGATCAATGCGAGAGTTGCCGAGCTTGTGAAGAAGTATCCGATCTACGAGGGCTGAGTCTGGTGTAAACGGACGTTGATGAAAACGGACGTGCTGTCGGGTTTCAGGCGTGACAGCTCACGGCGTTTATAGTACAGCTTTTACAAAAAAGTCCATCAGTGAAAAACACAGAATGTGTTTTTCACTGATGGACTTTTTGAATGTAATGCACTTTCAACACAGTGATCCGTCTCTCCGGATCCGAATTCTGTAGGAAATCATAATCATGAAGGATTCTCTTTGATCTTGTTCTGCGCCACAGTGAGCATCAGCTTGATACGGTTAAGCTGATTTACCTCGGAAGCACCTGCGTCGTAGTCCACGGCGATGATGTTCGCCTCAGGATTGTGACGCTTCAGTTCCTTGATGACGCCTTTACCTACGATGTGGTTGGGGAGACATCCGAAAGGCTGTGTGCAGACGATGTTGTAAACACCCTCGTCCATGAGCTCCAGCATCTCGCCGGTAAGGAACCACCCTTCACCGGTCTGGTTTCCGATAGAAACATACTCCTTGGCCATCTTTGCAAGTTCTCTGATCTCTCCCGGTGGAGTGAAGCGCCTGGACTTGGCAAACTCCTTACGGGCAGTCTTTCTGAAATACTCCAGAAGATTGATGACACAGTTGCAAAGTGCCTTGCCCTTCCAGCGGGCGCCCAGATTTTCGTACTTGAAGTTCTGGTTATAGAAGCAGTAGAGCAGGAAATCCATGAGATCCGGCATGACTGCCTCGGCTCCTTCCTTTTCAAGAAGCTCGACAATATGGTTGTTGGCGAGAGGAGAGAACTTTACAAGTATCTCACCCACGATTCCGACCTTAGGCTTCACCAGGCCTTCCTTTATAGGAAGAGTATCGAAATCCCTGATGATTCCGCGAACATTCCTTGAGAACTGGTTCATGGAAGGCGTTTTCCTGGAAAGCGCCTTGACGCAGACCTTGAGCCACTTCTGATGAAGTTCCTCGGCGGAACCCGGAACAAGTTCATAAGGTCTTGTGGCATACAGGGCTCTCATGAAAACGTCGCCGTAAACTATAGCCTGCATAGCTCTGGTGAGCAGCGGCAGTGTGAGCTTAAAGCCCGGTGTTGATTCCATGCCGTTAGCATTGAGCGAAATAACCGGAATCTGAGACATGCCTGCATGCTCAAGGGCACGACGTATGAATCCTATATAGTTTGAAGCACGGCATCCGCCGCCTGTCTGAGACATGATGATGGCGGTATGGTTCAGATCGTATTTGCCTGAATTAAGGGCATCCATGATCTGACCCACGACGATTATGGACGGATAGCATGCGTCGTTGTTCACATATTTAAGTCCGGTGTCGATGGCGGTACGGTTTGCGTTGTTCAGTATCACCAGATTGTAGCCGGAGGCTCTGATGGCAGGCTCCAGCATCTCGAAATGTATCGGTGACATCTGAGGACAGAGGATGGTGTAGTGCTCATCCTTCATGCTCTTGGTGAACAGACGTCTTTCGTAACTTGCCGAGCGCATGGTGCGGACATAGTGCTTCTCATCGCGTACACGGATGGCGGCGATAAGCGAGCGCACACGGATACGGGCGGCACCGAGGTTGTTGACCTCGTCGATCTTAAGGACCGTATAGATCTTGTCGGATCCAGTGAGAATGTCTCTGACCTGATCTATAGTGACCGCATCGAGACCGCAGCCGAAGGAGTTGAGCTGGATGAGATCAAGATCTTCTCTGGTCTTTACATACTCTGCGGCACGGTAGAGTCTCGTGTGATACATCCACTGGTCCGTTACGATGATAGGTCTCTCCACCTGTCCGAGATGAGAAATGGAATCCTCGGTCAGGATGGCGAAATCGTAGCTTGTGATAAGCTCAGGTATACCATGGTTGATCTCAGGATCGACATGGTAAGGACGTCCTGCAAGAACTATTCCCCTGTGACCGGTCTCCTTCATCCATCTGAGAGTTTCCTCACCCTTTTTCTGCATGTCGAGGTGAGCCTGTGTAAGCTCAACCCATGCTTCATGGGCAGCCGAACGTATCTCTTCTTCGGTGAAGTTCCATTTCTTGAACTGTTCGGCTATTTTCTGCGCTGTAAGGTCACCTACAGGACGGATGGAATGTTCACCTTCCTCAGGATGTGCAAATATCTTTACCAGCTGGTCTGTACAGATCTTCTCGTTGGTGAAGGCCAAAAACGGCTTCATGAACATGATCGAGTTATCCTCGAGACCCTCCACGTTGTTTTTTATGTTCTCGGCATAGGAAGTGACCATAGGACAGTTATAATGATTACCTGCATCAGGTGTCTCATTACGCTCATAAGGTATGCATGGATAGAAGATAAACTTCTGACCGTTTCTTATGAGCCATTCAACATGTCCATGGGCTATCTTCGCAGGATAGCACTCTGACTCGGATGGAATGGTCTCTATTCCGAGCTCGTAGATCTTTCTGGTGCTTGCGGGAGAGAGTACAGTCCTGAACTTGAGCTCACGGAAGAAGGTCGCCCAGAAAGGATAGTTCTCGTACATATTGAGGACTCTCGGGATACCAACTTCTCCGCGCTCTGCTATATCCTGAGGCAGCGGTTCGTAGTCGAACATTCTCTGAAGCTTATAGGCAAAAAGGTTTGGAATGTCCCTCTTTATCTTTGTCTTGCCGAGGCCGCGCTCGCAGCGGTTTCCGGAAATGAAGTTCCTTCCGGCACCGAACTGGTTTATGGTCAGGACGCAGTGGTTGTTGCAGCCCTGACAGCGGGTCATTTTAGTAGTGTATTTAAGGTTGATGATATCGTCGATGGGAAGCATGGTGGTCTGAACGCGTCCGTATGCGGTACGTGGGACCTTGACCTCCTCTGTCGGCTTCATGTTCTTCAGTTTCTCGTTGGCAAGGTGATATCTTTCTCTTGCGATCAGAGCGGCACCGAATGCACCCATGATGCCGGCTATATCAGGACGTACCACATGAGCACCGAGAAGATTCTCAAAAGCACGGAGAACGGCATCATTGTAGAAGGTTCCGCCCTGTACGACTATGTGTCTTCCGAGTTCCTTTGCATCTGTTACCTTGATTACCTTGAAAAGGGCGTTCTTGATAACAGAGTAGGCAAGTCCTGCGGAAATATCCGATACAGTCGCACCTTCCTTCTGAGCCTGTTTAACATTTGAATTCATGAAAACAGTGCATCTTGAGCCGAGATCTGTAGGATTTTCGGCATAAAGAGCCTCTTTTGCAAAATCAATAACTGAAAAATCCAGTGACTTTGCAAATGTCTCAAGGAATGATCCGCATCCGCTTGAGCAGGCCTCGTTGAGCTGAACAGAATCAACTGTGCCATCCTTTATACGGATGCACTTCATGTCCTGACCGCCGATGTCGAGAATGCAATCGACTTCAGGGTCAAAGAAGGAAGCGGCATAGTAGTGGGAGATGGTCTCAACCTCTCCTTCATCAAGCTGGAATGCTGATTTAAGAAGAGCTTCACCATAACCGGTTGAGCAGGCATAAGCTATACGTGCATCCTCGGGAAGAAGAGACTTTATTTCCTTCATGGACTCTATAGATGTCGCTATAGGGGAACCGTTGTTGTTCTTGTAGAACTTATATAAAAGCTCGCCATCCTCGGATACGAGAGCCAGCTTTGTGGTGGTGGATCCCGCATCTATTCCGAGATAGACATTGCCATGATAATCCGAAAGATCTGCTGTTTTAACCCGGGCCTTTGAATGACGTTCTGTGAACTCTCTGTACTGTGCCTCGTTTTCAAAAAGAGGCTCCATACGTTTGAGCTCTGCATCCATCTTGATACCGTTTCGGAGCAGGTCGATAAGAGTGCCAATGGAGGCGGTTTTTGCATCCGAAGGACAGTTAAGGCAGGAACCTATAGCCGCGAAAAGGTGACTGTTTTCAGGTTCTATGATCTCCGGCCCCTGAAGATTCAGAGTGCGGATAAAGGCCTTTCGTAATTCCGGCATGAAGTGAAGAGGGCCTCCGAGAAATGCCACATGCCCTCTGATAGGCTTGCCCTGGGCAAGGCCTGAAATGGTCTGATTGACAACAGCCTGAAAAATGGATGCGGCAAGATCCTCCCTTGCGGCTCCTTCATTGATCAAAGGCTGGATATCCGTTTTTGCAAATACTCCGCAGCGGGCAGCTATCGGATAGATCATCTGATAGTCCTTTGCAAGTATATTGAGTCCGGCTGCATCTGTATGGAGAAGAGAGGCCATCTGATCGATGAAGGATCCGGTACCGCCGGCACAGATACCATTCATTCGCTGATCGATACCACCCTTAAAATATATGATCTTTGCGTCTTCTCCGCCTAGCTCTATGGCCACATCAGTGTCAGGACGATAGTCCTTGAGTGCTGTGGCTACAGCTACTACTTCCTGACAAAAGAAGGCGTCCATGTGCTTGCTGAGTGTCAGTCCGCCGGAGCCTGTGATGACAACGGAAAGGCTGATCTCGCCGAGTCTGTCCTTCGCTTCTTCGAGAATATCCGCAAGAGTTCCCTGAATATCAGCATGGTGTCTGCGATAATCCGAGAACATAAGATTCTTTTCAGAATCCAGAATAGCGATCTTGACAGTAGTCGAGCCTATATCAATTCCAAGTCTGTATTGCTGCATAAATAAAAAACCCCATTCTATATAAGTAACCATTTGACAGAAAGAATTATTTTCTCCCTAAAATCTGCCGAATAGTTATAAGACGATGCAGGTGTCACGATACGAGATAAGCTGTGATAACATAGCGGAACCGTTTTTACGGCTTCACTAAAGGTATATTCAGAGTTTTCCCGGCACGGGATACAGTGCATCCCTGTGCAGTTATGGACACTTACATAAGATTCTTCCTATATTAATAGTGTATGAACCAAAATGTAATCTTAACATTTAGTTAGATTGCGTTCAACCGTAATAATGTAAAACTTTTGTGAACATGTGGTGAACTGTATACATTTTAAAATTATGAAAAAAGGGTAAAATGTTTTTTTTTAAGCACATTTCGCCTTGAAAAAGAAATTCGCAGATTATATACTTTATGAAAATTTTCGGGATGTTCTTAAGCATCACATTAAAAACTAAGGAGATTTGATTTGACTTTATTTCAAAAGCTTGAACGGAAATTCGGACGGTATGCTGTACCGGATCTTATGAAATACATCTGCGTTATATATGTGGTGGGATTCCTCATTCAGATGTTCAACCCTATGCTTTACTATTTCTATCTGGATCTGGATCCTGAGGCTATACTTCACGGACATATATGGCGTATCGTGACTTTCCTTTTTTATCCGCCTTCCACGAGTATTATCTGGATGGTGGTGGCTGTATTTGTCTACTATAGTCTCGGTATGACACTGGAGCAGCTGTGGGGTACCTTTAAATATAATTTCTTTTTCTTCTCGGGTGCCATTATGCTGGTTTTTTCGGCGCTCCTCATATATATCGTAACAGGAGTGTCATTGCAGCTGTATCCGACCTATATGACCTTCAGCATATTCCTTGCATACGCGCTTACTTTTCCGGATGCTACCTTTATGCTTTATTTTATCATCCCCATAAAAGCGCGCTGGCTGGCCATAGCGGAGGTGGTTCTCTATATTTTTATTTTCCTGGGAACACCTGATCTCGGAACAAAAGTCGCTATCGCACTTTCACTTTTAAATGTGGCATTGTTCTTCTACCTTTCAAATCAGAAACCCAGGAAGCGCAATGTTTTCCATATTAATGATTTCAGATAATAGTAATTGAACACTGATTATAAGTTTTAGGAGGCTAATTAATGAGAAAAACTAAGATCGTATGTACACTCGGACCTAATGAAAATGACTATACAATTTTGAGAAAGCTTGCTGATAATATGGATGTTGCCCGTTTCAACTTCTCTCACGGAAGCCATCAGGAGCATCTTGAAAGACTTGCGCTTCTTAAGGAAGCACGTAAGGACAGCGGACGTGAGATCGCAGCACTTCTTGATACAAAGGGCCCTGAGATACGTACAGGTGAGCTTGAGGATCATAAGAAGGTTACTCTTGAGGCAGGAAATGAGATCATCCTTACAACAGTAGAGTGCGTAGGCACCAAGGATAAGGTTTATATAAACTACGACGGACTTAACGAGGATGTTTCCGAGGGAAGCGTTATCCTTATTGATGACGGACTTATCGGTCTCAAGGTCAAGAAGGTAGAGGGAACAGATATCCTTTGTGAGGTAACAAACGGTGGTGAGCTTGGAGAGAAGAAGGGCGTAAATGTTCCTAATGTAAGCATTCGCCTTCCGGGCCTTACAGAGAAGGATATCGAGGATATCAAGTTCGGTATCGAGGTTGGTTTTGACTTCGTTGCAGCTTCCTTCGTTCGTAATGCAGAGACTATTCACCAGATCCGTGAGATCATCGATAATGCGGGTTCAACCATGAAGATCATCGCAAAGATCGAGTCCCAGGAGGGTCTTGATAACCTTGATGCCATCATCGAGGCAGCTGACGGTATCATGGTAGCACGTGGTGATCTCGGTGTTGAGGTTGAGGCAAAGAGACTTCCTCAGCTCCAGAAGGAGATGATCAACAAGGCAAACTACGCTGGAAAGCTTGTAATCACAGCAACACAGATGCTTGATTCCATGATCCGTAATCCTCGTCCTACAAGAGCAGAGGTAACTGACGTTGCCAATGCTGTATATAACGGAACAGACGCGGTTATGCTTTCAGGCGAGACTGCTGCAGGTAAGTATCCTGTAGAGGCTCTCGAAATGATGGCATCCATCGTAGAGTACACAGAGCAGTTCCTTGATTACAATATGTATAAGAAACGCAGAGTGGACAGCAACACCTATGCCAATATCTCAAACGCAGTTTGTGCTGCATCCGTAACAACAGCTTCAGAGCTTAAGGCAAAGGCACTTATCGTTCCATCACTTACAGGTTCAACAGCGAGACTTATCTCCAAGTACCGTCCTGCAACACCTATTTATGCCATGTCACCAAGTCAGGCAACTGTCAGACAGATGATGCTTCTCTGGGGAGTATCACCAATCTGGGCAAGAAGATCGGATACGACCGACGAGCTTTTCGAGAATTCCATGGATGAGCTTCGCAACCGCGGAATCGTTGAGAAGGGTGACCTTTGTGTAATCACAGCCGGTATCCTTTCGAGACTTACACGTAATCAGCCTGTTACAGCAACAAACATCATGCGAGTAATGGGAGCATAAACAAAAAATTATTTCTCAAATTCATCAGGATGTTATATCATGTAAAGATGAAATTCATTGCACACAATGAGAGTGTAGTGTATCATCATTGAGTGGCGATTACAGGCGCTCACATCTTTACAGATGATATTTCATCATGATGAGGATAAAGACCTCACAAATCGGTATTTGTGGGGTCTTATTTTTAAAGCTTTTGAGGAGGATAACAATGAAAACACCATATGCAACACTTGAGCAGGTTCGTAAGATCAACGAGACCTACGACACTCCTTTTTATCTTTATGACGAGAAGGGCATAAGAGAAAATGCCAGAAAAGTTCATAAAGCTTTCGGATGGAATAAGGGATTTAAAGAGTATTTTGCCGTAAAGGCATGTCCGAATCCTTCGATCCTCAAGATACTCAGAGAAGAGGGCTGCGGAACAGACTGCAGTTCACTTACAGAGCTCCAGATGTCTGATGCATGTGGATTTTCAGGACATGAGATCATGTTCTCCTCCAACGAAACACCACTCAGTGAGTATAAATTTTGTGAGAAGCTCGGCGGAATCATAAATCTTGATGATTTCACAAATATAGAGGAGCTGGAAGAGACTCTCGGTTATCTGCCTGAAACTCTGTCACTCCGTTATAATCCGGGCGGATATTTCACCATCGCCAACACCATCATGGATAATCCTCAGGATGCAAAGTACGGCCTTACCACAGATCAGATCATCGAGGGATACCGTATCCTTAAGGAAAAGGGAGTAAAGCATTTTGGTATGCATTCTTTCCTCGCATCCAACACAGTCACAAATGACTATTATCCTACACTTGCAAGACAGCTTTTCGAGCTTGCGGTAAGAATCAAGGAAGAGACCGGAGTTTCTCTGGACTTCATAAATCTTTCAGGTGGAGTGGGAATCCCTTATAAGCCTGATCAGACGGGAAACGATATCGAGGAGATCGGTGCAGGAGTACATCGTGAATTTGACGAGATCCTGGTTCCAAACGGACTTGGAGATATAAGTATCTATACAGAGATGGGTCGTTTTATGACCGGTCCTTTCGGAGCTCTTATCACAAAGGTCATCCACTTCAAACACACCTACAAGGAGTATGCGGGAGTTGATGCCTGTGCTGTAAACCTCATGAGACCTGCCATGTACGGTGCTTATCACCATATCACAGTTCTCGGCAAGGAAGAGGCTCCCTGTGACAAGATCTACGATGTAGTAGGCTCTCTCTGCGAGAACAATGACAAGTTCGCAATTGATCGTGAGCTTCCGGAGCTTCAGAAGGGGGATTATCTCTTCATTCATGATGCAGGTGCGCATGGATTTGCCATGGGCTATAACTACAACGGAAAGCTTTGGTCCAGTGAGCTTCTTCTGAAAGAAGACGGATCTGTAAAGCTTATCCGCCGTGCCCAGACTCCGGCAGATTACTTTGCAACACTTGACATTGATGACACCATGAAGAAATATCTCTGATATGTCATGGGAAAGATCACCGGAAAGCTTTTTTAGATCTAAGGAGCTTAGGGTCTTTCTGTAAGTATAAGCCTGAGATATACTTAAGACTTTTATATATTCATATATATTTTAATAATTTAACGGATATCGTTTGGCACTTGGAATGTGCAAAATGATATCCGTTTTTTTGTACAAATAAACATATTGTAATCTTTTTGCTTTGGACATTACGAACAAATCGAGAGAAACTATTTCGTCATTGTGTATAATTATGTTTGCTTGATGTAGGACAATTTGTGCGCTATTATACAAATGTAAGCATTTACAGAACAATTCACGAGACAATCTGAATTATGAAGTATGTGAGATCATACGATCCATTTTATATTTTTACCAATGAGAGGAGTAGTAAAAATGAGAAGAATCTTATCAACATTAATGGCTGCATCCCTTGCAGCATCGATGCTTGTGGGCTGTGGAGGAAGCGCAGCCGGCACAACAGGTGCAAAGACTGAAACACAGGCAGCCGCTCAGTCAGGCGGAGAAAAGGCAGCCGCACCGGAGCTTAGCCTGATCATCGCTTCAAACCAGACCGATCCGAAGAATCCATACAGCTATGGACTTGATAAGTTCAAGGAGGTTGCAGAGGAAGTATCCGGAGGAAAGATCGAGGTTACAGTTCACAAGGGAACTCTCGGTGAAAACGAGTCAGAGCTTGTTGAGAAGCTGACAATGGGAGCTGCAGACATGGTTGTTTCTTCACCGGGATTCATGACTGCTATCGGTGTTCCGGAGATCGATATCTTTTCACTTGAATATCTTTTTGACAGTTTTGATCACTGGGAGACATGTCTCGACGGAGATTTCGGAAATGCCATGAGAGATATCGTTAAGGAGAAGACAGGAAATCAGTTCCGTATCATGGGATACTGGTCATCATCAGTAAGAGATGTATATGCAAAGCAGGCAGTTACAAAGCCGGATGACCTCAAGGGCCTCAGCATCCGTACACAGTCTTCATCAGTTCAGCAGGATTTCTTCAAGAACTGCGGAGCTATTCCTACAACTGTTGCATGGGGCGAGCTCTATCAGGCGCTTCAGCAGGGTGTAGTTGATGGCGCAGAGAATGACTACACAAACCTTACACAGAAGGAGCATCACAAGACTCCAAACGGTAAGTATATCTCTGAGACACATCATGATTACACAACCAGACTTTTCCTTATGGACGGAAACAAGTATGACAAGCTTACTGATGAGCAGAAGGGCTGGATCGATAAGGCGGTTGAAGCTGCTACAGCTGAAGAGCGTGCCATCACATACAAGATGTATGACGAATCAAAGGAAAAGGCAAAGGCTGACGGCGCTGTGATCACAGAGCATGCAGATATCGATATCGATGCATTTAAGAACATAGCTGTTTCAATTCAGGATTCTTTTGCAGAGTCAACAGGAATGCAGGAGCAGCTTGACATGATCCGTAAGGCAGCAAAGTAAAGTAAGAACACACAAATCTGTCTCATTTATAAGAATGAGGCAGATTTAAATTTATAAGTATATCATCTGGAGATAGCCATGAAAAAATTTTTAGACACAATGCAGAAAGTCCAGATAGCTGTTGGAGGCTTTTTTCTTTTTGTTTTCCTTCTGACAGTAGTTTTACAGATGGCATGCCGTTATCTCGGTATCGCAGCCATGTGGACTGAAGATGTATCCATGTATTCTTTTATCTGGGCAGTATTTATGGGAGCAGGAGCCATGGTACATTCCGATGCCCATTTTGCCTTTACATCACTGACAGAGGCAATTAAAAATCCAAAATTAAAGATAGCATTACATATTTTTATCAGCTGTGTGATGCTTATATTTGTTGTACTTATGGTGTATTACGGCACTCTGGCGACAAAGCAGTTCTGGAATTACAAATGGATAAACATTCCAAAATTCAACAGAGGTCCCACATGGATGTGTCTGCCTATCTGCGGCTGCACAGCTTCTATCTATCTTATCGGTCATATCATTGAAGACCTGAAAAAAATCAAGAAAGGAGATATTGACTGATGTTAGGTGCATTTCTTGTATTTATGTTCGTTTTTTTTGTGGCCATCGGGGTGCCTATTTCCTTTGCCCTTGGAGTGGTTTCCTTTACAGGTATCGCATGTATGCCTGATATTCCGAATACAGTTGTGTTCACAAAGATGTTCAACGGACTCAACAGTTTCACACTATTGGCAGTACCGCTTTTCATACTTGCAGCCAATCTCATGAATGAGGGAGGTATCACAGAAAAGCTTATCGAGTGTATCTGCGATCTGGTAGGTCACTTTAAGGGTGGACTTGCTTATGCCAATGTTCTCGTATCAATGGTATTTGCGGGAATTTCAGGTTCTTCCCAGGCTGATACATCAGGAGTAGGTAAGATCTTCATTCCATCCATGGAAAAGCAGGGTTATGACAAGGGAACATCCGTAGGTGTCACAGCTGCTTCATCAACACTTGGATCCATCATCCCTCCGAGTATCACCATGGTAGTATATGCAGGTATATCAAACACCTCCACAGGAGCACTGTTCATGTCTGGAATAGTTCCGGGAATACTTCTCGGAGTTGCACAGATGCTGGTGGTAAAGGCTTATTCAAAGAAAAAGAATTTCCCGCAGAGTGAGCGAGTACCTCTCAATATTGCATTGAAACACACCTTTGTATCCATGCCTGCACTGCTCACACCTATCATACTTATCGGTGGTATCGTGTCAGGACTCTTCACACCTACCGAGTCAGCAGCATTTGCATGTATGTATGCACTTCTTGTAGGTATCTTTTTCTATCATTCCATAAAGATCAGCCGCCTGCCTCATATCCTTATCGAGACCATGAAGATGGCATCACTTTCACTGTTCGCACTTGCAACAGCAAATTCTCTTGGTGAGCTTCTCAGTTACTACAGATTAAATGTTCTGGTACAGGGATTCTTTACATCACTTCCGGGAGGAAGACTGATCTTCCTTGTTGTGGTAGTGTTGTTCTTCCTTTTCGTAGGAACCTTTATGGATGCTGTACCTGCAATGATACTCTTTGTCCCTATTATTTTACCTTCAGCTGTAGCTTTGGGAATAAGCCCTATCATCCTCGGCCTTATCATCATCGTTACACTTGCTCTTGGTCTGGTAACTCCGCCATACGGACTATGTCTGCTTCTGGCATCCAGTATCAGCGGAATAAGTATAGAAGAGGGCTTCTACGGAACACTTCCGTACTTCCTTTCTTCACTTGCGGTTTTACTGCTGATGCTTCTGTTCCCTGATGTATGGCTCATAATTCCGGCTACACTGTTCCCGGGAATGTTCTGATTATTGTTTAAACAAAGAAAGGATATGAATTATGCAGACAGTATATGATTTTGGAAACGGCATGAGAATGGTGGATCTTTCGAAAATTATAGATCCTGCGACTGAGTCAAGAAGATGTGAACTCCATCGTTTCAATACAGGCGGACCCATTCCTGATTTCCATACAAATTTTGATATCATGAGTCACCTCGGAACCCATGCAGAGTGCCCGTATCATCATGATGAGAACTGGCCGGATGTGACAGAGGTTCCTCTTACAACATTTGCAGGCAGAGGAGTATATGTGGATTTTAAGGAGAGCTGTAAGCCGAATTCCCATATAACAAAAGAGGATCTCGACAGAGAGGCATCCAAGGTAAGAGAAGGCGATATAGTGATCATCGATTCATCATATAAGCTCAACCCTTTCACACCTGACACAAATACAGAGAAGGATAAGAGACTTTTCGTAAATGCGGAAACTGCCGAATGGTTCAAGGAGAAAAAGGTAAAGGCAGTGGGATTCGGTGACGGAGTATCCATAGAGAACTGCAACGAAGACGTAAAGCCTTTCCACGATATTCTTTTGGCTGAAAACATTGTATTTATCGAAGTATTGAAGAATCTTGAGGAACTCAGGAAGGATGTATTTTTCATTTCTTTTGCACCGCTTCCCATCATCGGCCTGGATTCAAGCCCGGTTCATGCTTATGCGATCGAGGGTATGGCTGAGTTTTCATAATTAGATATGTCGGAAGATCCGGCAGAATGGAGAATGAAATGAAGATAGCGGTTATCGGTGCAGGTGCAATGGGCTCTATCTATGGAGGACATCTTTCTCTCAAAAATGAAGTGTACCTTGTGGATACAAACCAGACTGTGGTGGATATCATCAATGAAAAGGGGCTGATCCTTGAGGAGGATGGAAAGCAGAATATCTATCACCCGAAGGCAGTGGTCGACACCTCCGGTCTTGGTGAAATGGATCTCATCATCCTTTTTGTAAAGGCACTTTTCTCAAGAGCAGCATTATCCGGCAATAAATGTCTCATAGGTCCGGACACCTATGTCATGACCCTTCAAAACGGTTCAGGTCATGAGGATATCCTGGCGGAATTTGTGGATAAGGAGCATATTCTCATCGGTACAACAGAGGATCAGGGAACAGTACTGGGAACGGCACATGTACGGCATGGAGGAGAAGGAAACACAAATCTCGGCATGATAACCGAGGATAAAACAGGTATACTTCCTAAAATCAAGGAAATTTTTGACAGCTGCGGATTCAAGATGAAGCTCCATGAAAATATCCAGCAGCTTATCTGGAACAAGCTCTTCACCAATATATCCTTAAGTGCAGTGACAGCTGTCCTTCAGGTGAAGATGGGATATATTGCCTCAGATGAGCATGCCTTTGCCATGGCAGGGATGCTTCTACATGAAGCGGTTGAAACAGCTCATGCACTGGGACTTTCAGCAGATGAAAAGGAGCTTCTTGAAAAGGTGAAAAAGACATCTGAAAATGTTCCCGAAGGAATAACCTCCATATGTGCAGACCTTGGAAAAGGACGAAAAACCGAGGTTGATACCATCAGCGGTTCTGTTATAAGAGCTGCAAAAAAAGCCGGAGTTTCTGTTCCGTGTCATGAGTTTCTGGTTCACATGGTACATTCCATGGAAAACAGATCCTGAAAAGACAGGATAGTGATCCCGTCAGAAAACATTAACGGCATTTTTTATAAAAACATAGTTGAATCATACATCGAGCAGGAAAATCTCCTGCTCGATTTTTTTCAGTATCGTGTAAGCTGAGGATGCTCAGTTTTTTCAGGATGAGATAATCACTTAAAGACCTGAGTAAATGGGTCAAAACTCATATGCGGAGGTCTTGAAGTCGCTATGGAATATTGTTATAATAATCAACCGTGTAAATTTATTTTTAGAGGTATAAAAGATGGCATTAAAGAAGAAACCTGTCACAGGAATGAAGGACATTCTCCCTCGTGAAATGGAGCTCAGACAGTATGTTCTCAGCGAGATCAGAAAGACATATCGTGAGTTTGGTTTTACAGAGATCGAAACTCCGGTGGTTGAGCATATCGAGAACCTCCTCAGCAAGCAGGGCGGTGATAATGAGAAGCTTATATTCAAGGTTATGAAGCGTGGTGATAAGCTGGAATCTGCATATCAGAACGGCAGCCTCGATGACCTCAGTGATTCAGGACTGAGATATGACCTCACTTTGCCTTTAAGCCGTTTTTATTCCCAGAATCAGGCACAGCTCCCAAGCCCCTTCAAGGCACTTCAGATCGGCCCTGTATTCAGAGCAGACCGTCCACAGAAGGGACGTTTCAGAGAGTTCGTGCAGTGTGATATAGATATCTTCGGTGATGGTTCCAATGTTTCCGAGATCGAACTTATCCTCGCCATCTCAACACTGCTTAACCGTATAGGTTTCGGTGAGAAGTATAACTTCAAGATCGTCATCAACGACCGTGAGATCCTTCGCGGCATGCAGGCCTATGCAGGCTTCCCTGAAGAGGATTTCGAGAAGGTATGTATAAGCCTTGATAAGGCGGACAAGATCGGAAACGAGGGTGTAAAGGAAGAACTCCTTTCTCTTGGATACGAGGAAGCTGTTATCGATAAATATCAGGAGCTTCTCGCTGGTATCGGCACAAAGGCTCAGGATATACGCTCATTAGGAGAGAAGCTTAAGGAAGTTCTTCCTGAGAGAGTTACAAGGAATCTTGCAGAGATCGTAGAGGCTGTTGCAAAGGTAGACAGCGTTAAGGTAAATGTTGAGTTCGATCCTACTCTTGTACGTGGTATGGGCTACTATACAGGTCCTATCTTCGAGATCCGTGCAGAGGGCTTCAGCGGTTCAGTAGGCGGCGGCGGAAGATACGATAAGATGGTTGGAAAGTTTACAGGACAGGATACTCCTGCGGTTGGCTTCTCCATCGGTTTCGAGCGTATCATCACCATCATGCTGGATGCTGATGAAAAGGTTCCGGGTGAAGGAAAGAAGATAGCATTCCTTCTTGATAAGAATCTTGATGCCGATAAGACATCAGAGGCTCTTAACGAGGCCATGGCACTTCGTCTCAAGGGTGAGACTGTTCTCGTATCACGTATGAACAAGAACAAGAAGTTCCAGAAGGAGCAGCTCACAGAAGAAGGTTACACAGAGTTCAGAGAGTTCTATCAGGACGCTTTGAATTAATCATATATATTAAGAGGTATTTCTTATGGCAGAGTCAATGAAAGGTCTGCACAGAACATGCAGATGTACAGAACTTGATGAATCATTTATCGGAAAAGAAGTGACCATGATGGGCTGGGTTCAGAAGTCCAGAAACAAGGGTGGTCTTATCTTCACAGATCTTCGTGATCGTTCCGGTGTTTTACAGATAATTTTTGAAGAGGCTGATTGCGGAAGCGAGGTATTCGAGAAGGCTGCAAAGCTTCGTTCAGAGTTTGTTATCGCAGTTACAGGTATCGTTCGTTCCCGTGGTAAGGATGCCAACAAGGACATGAAGACCGGTGCCATCGAGATCTCAGCAAGATCACTTCGTATCCTTGCCGAGTCTGAGACTCCGCCATTCCCGATCGAAGACGGTATCGCAACAAATGAGAATGTACGTCTTAAGTACAGATACCTGGATCTCCGTCGTCCTGAGCTGGCTCAGCGTATCATGACAAGAGCAAAGCTTGCTTTCCTCATCCGTAAGTTCATGATGGATAACGGTTTCCTTGAGATCGAGACACCTACACTTATCAAGTCAACACCTGAGGGTGCAAGAGACTTCCTCGTACCTTCACGTATGCACCATGGTTCTTTCTATGCACTGCCACAGTCACCTCAGCTTCTCAAGCAGCTTCTCATGGTATCCGGTTTCGACCGTTACTTCCAGCTTGCAAGATGCTATCGTGACGAGGATCTCCGTGCTGATCGTCAGCCTGAGTTCACACAGGTGGATATGGAGCTTTCTTTTGTAGATGTTGATGATGTTATCGAAGTAAACGAGAGACTCCTTAAGTATATTTTCAAGGAGATCTGTAATGTAGATATCGAGCTTCCTATCCGTCGTATGAAGTGGATAGACGCCATGAACAACTACGGTTCAGATAAGCCTGATATGCGTTTCGACATGCTCCTTCAGGATGTTACCGAGGTTGTCAAGGACTGCGGTTTCTCCGTATTTGCAAACTGTGCGAAGGAAGGCGGAGTTATCAAGGGTCTCAATGTAAAGGGACAGGCCAAGATGCCTCGTAAGCAGATCGACAAGTACACTGAGTTTGTTAAGGGCTACGGTTCAAAGGGTCTTGCTTACCTCGCGATAAATGAGGATGGCACATACAAGTCATCATTTGCAAAGTTCATGACAGAAGAGGAGCTTAAGGCGCTCGTTTCGGCTATGGGCGGACAGGCAGGCGACCTTCTTTTGTTCGTATCCGATACAAAGAAGACAACCGTATGGAATTCCCTCGGTGCACTTCGTCTCGAGCTTGGTTCAGATCTCGACCTCATCGACCGTACAGCATGGAAGTTCCTCTGGGTTACAGAGTTCCCTATGTTCGAGTGGTCAGAGGAGCTTGACAGATTCCAGGCAATGCACCATCCGTTCACTATGCCTATGGATGAGGATCTTCCTCTTGTTGATACAGATCAGGGTGCAGTACGTGCCAAGGCTTATGATATCGTTCTCAACGGTACTGAGCTGGGAGGCGGTTCTGTTCGTATTCACCAGGCTGATGTTCAGGAGAAGATGCTTGAGAAGCTTGGCTTCACACCTGAGAAGGCGTCGGAGCAGTTTGGATTCCTTATGCAGGCATTCAAGTACGGTGTTCCGCCTCACGCAGGTCTCGCATACGGTCTTGACCGTCTCGCCATGTGGATGGTTGGATCAGATACTATCCGTGATGTTATCGCCTTCCCTAAGGTTAAGGATGGTTCAGATCCTATGATGGAGGCACCGGCGCCTGTATTTGACGAGCAGCAGCTCGTTGACCTCGGAATCGCAGTAGTTCCTGATGAGGAACCTGCAGGCGAGGAGAACTAAGGAAACACTTTGATCTGCGTTTCCCTAAGGTATTTCGTTCTGTATTATGCCAATGTTTCCGGATATGCATCGTCGTGTTTCCGGAATTCATTGTGAATTTTATCTGAATTTTGCCACCGAGACTTGCATAGTATGCAGGTCTCGGTTTATTCTATCTAATGACTAATACTCAAGAGAGGGGTACTTACGTGACAAAAGAACAA
Organism: Lachnospiraceae bacterium JC7; assembly: GCA_000513555.1. Classification (GTDB taxonomy): domain Bacteria; phylum Bacillota; class Clostridia; order Lachnospirales; family Lachnospiraceae; genus Oribacterium. The sequence continues at coordinate 2,292 of ALYD01000015.1, read as the reverse complement.
TTCCTCCATGATCTAACCGTACAGCTGAAGCTCATGGTCTCAGATCAGTTGATTTTTGATCAGCTTGCATATTATGACAACTATATAAGCGGTGAAGTTCAGAAGGGCAGAAGTGAAGCTGAAGTAGTGGCAGAGCTTGGTTCCCCGAGACTTCTGGCTAAGACCATTATCGACACTGCAGAAGCTGCAGGCGATCCTGTAGCAAGTCAGGATGAAGAAATCAGAGGAACTATAGACACAGAACCTTATTCTGATGCATTTGACTATGAACGTTCACATGCATACGGAAATGCTCAGGAAAGAGCATATGAAACACAAAAAGATTCGGAAACACCGAATCAGAATTATGAAAATGAAAGTCGTCATGAACAGGAAAGCTTTTCAGAAGACGGTGTCAGAAATGACAACGGACGTTCCGGTTTCAACAGCTTTTTTGGCGATAATAGTTCTCGCACGCAGGATGGCAAAAAGAATTATGGACATGTCTTCACCACAAGTGGCTGGGGCTGTCTCATATTTATGATCATCTTCTTCCTTATTCTTGAATTACTTGTAAATATTATAGGCGGCATACTTTATTTCATCGCTCCATACCTTGGACCGATGCTGGTAGCAGGAGTTATCGCCTGGGTATTATACCGTTTTATGGGTTAGTGACAGATACGGGTCTGAAGTGCCGAGGATTTATTCCGGGCCTTCGGATCCGTTTTTTTACGATAAGGCTTTCAGATGGACATCATGCCTGCACGAATGTACATTTGAAAGGCATTGACACAATTTTTATGATGCTCTGAGAGTGAGAGGATATTCCACACACTCTATGATGCAGGAATGGAGAAATAAATGAAAACATTTGAACTTGTTGCACCATGTCATTTTGGACTTGAAGCAGTTACAAAAAAAGAAATTATAGATCTGGGTTATGACATTACCACGGTTACAGACGGACGTGTAGGCTTTATCGGCGATGCGGACGCGATAGCCCGTGCCAATATCTTCATGCGTACACCTGAGCGTATCCTTCTCAAGGTTGGCTCCTTCAAGGCTGAGACCTGGGAAGAGCTTTTCCAGGCTACAAAGGCACTTCCATGGGAAGAGTACATTCCAAAGGACGGAAGCTTCTGGGTAACCAAGGCAAGCTCTGTAAAGTCAAAGCTCTTCTCCACAAGAGACATCCAGTCCATCATGAAAAAGGCCATGGTAAAGAGACTGGGAGAGTACTTCGGAATCACAAACTTCGAGGAGCACGGTGCCAAGTATCCTATCAGAGTGTTCGCATACAAGGATGAGTTTACAGTATGTCTCGATACTTCAGGAGAGTCTCTTCACAAGAGAGGTTATCGTCTGAAGCAGGGTCTCGCACCTATCACAGAGACATTGGCAGCAGCCCTCATCATGCAGTCAGGCTGGACTAAGGAGCATGCTCTCGTTGATCCTATGTGCGGATCAGGAACATTTATCATCGAGGCTGCCATGATGGCTGCAAACATCGCTCCGGGAATGGACAGAGCCTTCGTTTCAGAGACATGGACCAACTTCATCGACAAGAAGGTATGGTACAATGCTCTCGACGAGGCAAATGAGATGGTGGACACAGAGCTTCTTGAGACAGGTATGACGAAGTCCGGAAAGAAGATAGACATCCAGGGCTATGACATTAACCCTGATGTTATCCCTGTTGCAAGAGAGAATGCTGAGCGCGCAGGCGTTGACAAGATCATCCACCTTCAGGTTCGTGATGTTGCAAACTTCTCCCACAGCGGAAAGTTCGGATATATCATCAGCAACCCTCCTTACGGCGAGCGTATCGAGGACAAGAGAAATCTTCCGATGCTCTACACAGAGCTCAAGGAGGCTTATCAGAGTCTCGACAGCTGGGCTATGCATGTGATCACAGCCTGGGAGGATTCACAGAAGTACCTCGGAAAGGCTGACAAGAACCGTAAGATATATAATGGTATGATGAAGACCTACTTCTATTCATATACTAATCGTATGGCTAATGAAAACAAGCCGCACGATTTTGGAAAAAAGTAAGTAAAATCAAGGCTCCGGAGGCTTTTTGACCGTTTTGAATTGAGTGCATCTATATGCAGGTTAATGCATGTTTATGCAGAAAGTTCATGGTATAAACACTTTTTTGTATAAAAAAGTGGGGTAAAATGGTTAAAAAAGTGGGGTAAAACATAATTCGAAAAGAACCTTTTAAAGAATTTAAGCGGCACAGGATGTTCCTCAAATTCAGAAAGAGAGGTTCTTTTTAGTACCATAAAAGTGTAGTTGTTAGAGAGT
>ALYD01000014.1 GCA_000513555.1 Lachnospiraceae bacterium JC7 | reverse complement strand
AAATTGGCTCTCTTTTTTGTATGACAGAACTTAATTATATTGAAAATAGATTACGCCGGGTTACTATGATATACTTTAAACCATGATTGTCTGATGGGGTCACATCATCCATCAGCGTAAGTGGAGGATATTATGTCAAAATATGATTATCTTGTAGTTGGCGCGGGCCTTTACGGGGCGGTATTTGCACAGGAGGCGGCTAAAAGAGGAAAGAAAGTTCTGGTTATCGATCGACGCCCTAATATAGCCGGAAATGTTTATACAGAAGACATTGAAAAGATTCATGTGCATAAATATGGGGCACATATTTTCCATACCAATGAAAAAAGGGTTTGGGATTATGTACAGCGTTTTGCCACATTCAACAGATTTACAAATTCACCGGTGGCCAATTTTCATGGGGAGCTTTATTCACTTCCTTTCAATATGTTTACCTTCAATAGGATGTGGGGTGTGGTTACTCCTGAAGAGGCTGCTGAAAAGATTGAGGAGCAGCGCCGTGAGGCGGGAATTACCGAGCCGAAGAACCTCGAGGAACAGGCCATTTCTCTGGTTGGTACCGATATTTATGAAAAGCTCATTAAAGGATATACTGAAAAGCAGTGGGGACGTCCATGTACGGAACTTCCTGCATTTATCATTAAGCGCCTGCCAGTGAGACTTACCTTTGATAACAACTATTTCAATGCACTTTATCAGGGCATACCTGTAGGCGGATATACAAAGATGGTTGCCAATATGCTTGCCGGGGCAACTGTTCAGGAAGGTGAGGATTTCGGAAATGGAGTTGTCACTGTAGATGGCGCAGGGTCTATAGAAGTACATGTGGGAGTTGATTTCTTCGATGCAGAGGGTACTCCAAGAGCAGATCTTAAAGCTCTTGCTGACAAGGTGGTTTATACTGGAGCTATAGATGCATACTTTGGATATAAGCTTGGCTATCTTGAGTATCGATCTGTAAGATTCGAGACAGAGCTCCTTGATAAATCAAATTTCCAGGGCAATGCGGCTGTAAACTATACAGACAGTGAGACTCTTTGGACTAGGATCATCGAGCATAAGTGGTTCGAATTCGGTAAGGATGATGAAGGGAACGACATTCCGAAAACAGTTATTTCCCGAGAATATTCTAGTGAATGGAAGCCGGGGGACGAACCTTACTATCCTGTAAATGACGAAAAGAATGGTAAGCTTTATGAAAAGTATAAAAAGCTTGCGGATGCTGAAAGCGATGTGATCTTTGGCGGACGTCTCGGCGAGTATAAGTACTATGATATGGATAAGGTCATAGCATCAGCACTTGATATGTGTGACAGGATACTGTAAGCTCATGGAAGAAGTGCTAAAAAGGGTTGGAAGCAGAAAAACTAAAAACACTATTAAATTTCTACCAAAAATTTTAATATTTTTACACGGTAAAAAGTCATACACTTTATTTTAGATGGTGCTATAGTATGACTACACAAAGGTTATTGAAGTACAAACCTATTTTATGGAGAGAAAAATGAAGAAAATGAATTTGATCAAGAAAATAGTAGCAACAGGAACAGTAGCAGCCCTCAGCGTGGCTATGCTCGCAGGAACAGCTATTGCAGGAGCATTTGTGACTAACGAGAAGGGGATCTGGTTTGACAACGGAGACGGAACTTTTCCTGCCAGTGTATGGAAGTGGATCGATGCAGACGGAGACGGACAGTATCAGTGTTTCGCTTTTGACGAGAATGGATATGCATATGTAAATACAACAACTCCTGATGGGTTTACAACAGATGCAACCGGTGCTTGGGTTCAGAATGGTGTTCAGGTTGCCCGTACAGCTCTTGAGAATATTGCAGACAACGCTATCGTTTCTTCTGCTGTTAAAAGCCTTAAGAATGCAACTGCAGAGGAATATCTTAACGCAATAAATGCTATTAATGGTGTAACAGGTGAGACTTACGGAACCACAAGTAAGGTTACAAATATGACAGTTAAGAAGCTCACAACAACAAACGCCGGTGACATTGCGACAAGTAAGCTTACTGTTACAAGGAAAACTGCATCAGGGTCAGACGCTGATTCAGGACCTGATATGAGCCTTACAAGTTATGATACCTTTGGACCAAGTGTTCCACAGGGAGCGATTACTTCTGCAGGAGCACCTCTCACAGATGTGTCAAAGGTTAATGTTGTAGGACCTGATGGAATGGTTTCAACAGGCGAAGACGAAAAGTAAATCTGATATAATAAGATTATTTTTGACTCCTTGCGAAAGCGGGGAGTCTTTTTTCGGGACATTAAGAATGGAGTAATATGGAAAATACTAAGAATACTACAACAATAAAGTCAGACCTGCCTTTTTATTACGGAGCGGCAGCGATTCTTCTCATTATGGCGTGTGTATGCATCATACTTATATTTCAGAATGTTTTCTCGGGAAATGCAGGCGGAGATTCCGTACTAAAGAGAAAAACTCAGGTTGAAAATGTTCAGAATATTTCGGAAACAGAAGAATTAAAGATTTCCCATGCAGGTCTTGCAGGTTCTGATGAGGACAAAACCGAAGTGAATACCGATGATTCAAATCCGGTATTTAGAAGTAAGACCTGAGAAAACAAAAAGAAATGAGTGCAGGCCGTGTGATCCGGATGATTACATACCGGGCTCAAAAAAGAAAATAAAAAGAAGCAACGAAAATTGGTGGGCACATTTCGTTGCTTCTTTTTTTATGAATAGGAGTTGAATCATTTTGTTTATGGCATAACTATAATCCATGAACCATCACAATAGTGTCACAGATAGAAAGAAATATTAAAATATTTCAAATTTCCCGAGAAGAAGTGGGCTAAAGACATGTGAAAACTGATGTAAAGAGAACCGGAATAGATCAAATATCACTGGATATTTACATGGCTCTATGTTAGAATTTTTCCTTGTGAGATTTGTTTTACTTAAAAAAGGAATGGACAAAAAGCACAAGGCTATATTTTTATACGGAGGAACATATTTATGAGTACAATTGGCTGGGTCGTATATCTTGTTGCAATCGTTGCGATGTTTTATTTTATCGGTATCAGACCTTCTCAGAAGGAGCGTCAGAAGCAGCAGGAACTTCTTGCATCAGTTGCAGTAGGTGATACAGTGCTTACTACATCAGGCTTCTATGGCGTTATCATCGATATGACAGACGATACTGTTATCGTTGAGTTCGGTAACAACAAGAACTGCCGTATCCCTATGCAGAAGACAGCTATCGCACAGCTTGAAAAGGCAACAAACAGCGCTGCAAAGTCAGACGAGAAGAAGTAATCTTAGGATTTCTTAAGTGAATAATGATAGAGGCGTCGCCTTGTATGATGACAGGTCTTCCGGACCTGTCATTTTTTGCGATAAGCCCTTCAAGGGGCCGCTGTGCCGCACGAGCGCACATTTGACGAACGATTCGGAATCGAGAGAGATGGCTTTTAAAAGTTGTAATAAATAATTAATCCAAAGATGGTTGTTATAGTACGTGAACTAGCGTATCTTAATATTAATTAACCAAGGTAAATGATTATTTTTACGAGGCGTTTTACATGAATCTTAAGACACTTAGAGAATTGAAGGGAATAAGCCGTAAGGAACTGGCGGAACTCACAGGGGTTTCTTTCCGCTCCATACAGGATTATGAGCAGGGACATAAGGATCTGAGCTCTGCAAAGGCAGATACCATCCTTAAGATGGCGAAGGCACTTGACTGTTCCATGGAGGATCTGATATCGGATCTGGATCTTAGCTCTGTTAAGCCAAGTGAACTTGAGAGTCATGCCCCTAAGAATGTCCGGTCTGATGATGAGGCTTTGGATAAAGAGGATACCCGGGCACATGATTATTTGCCTGAGATAACCGTATCGGACACAGTTTCTAAGGACTTACACCATTACATCCTCATGCATAAGGATGATAAGGTGGCGGAGCTTATTTTCGAGCCGGCGTCAGGTGCGCTGGTTTCGGTTATGGAAGTTTATACGGAAACATTGCTGCCTATAGGAACAAAGGGGCCGGATGAACTTCTGAAGGGCTGGTGGCACAGAAGAGCTGTACCGGTGACTCAGGGTAATATCCTTTGCATACTGGAACGCATCGGGTTTATGACACCACAGGCATATCTGCTCAGAAATCTGGGGCTTTCTCTCACTGATGATTACTGGGTGAAACCTTCGGGAGAGGCGCTTTCATGGCGGGATGTCAGTCTTTTTGCCAATGAATTTGACGATGTCATAGGCGCAGGTCACTTTGCGGGATTCAACGGCGATTTTGATTTCAGGAATCTGGAGATCAGATTTCCTAGCGGTTCAACCAGAGGCAATGTTCCGAAATCCTGGATCTGCATGGAGGATAGAAGATACCTCGTTAAAGGCGTTGAGAAGGGTAACACTCAGCAGATTTTCAATGAAGTTGTGGGGGCCTTCATTCATCGCAGACAGAACAAATTCGAATTCGTGGATTATCAGTTCTATACCATTGATTACGGTCATGGCAAGCAGCTTGGAGTCAGTGCAGAGGCTTTTACAAATGAGGATCTGGAGTTTGTTTCTGCTCAGGAGCTCATAAGAGCTAACAGGCGGATACACAGAGGAGCCTCGGATTATGAGCTTTTTGTTGATGCCTGTGTTGCGGGGGGGCTTGATAGGGGAGAAGTTCAGGCGTTTCTTGATTACCAGATAATGTCTGATTTTGTCATCACAAACACTGACAGGAACTATGAGAATTTTGGTGTGCTCAGGGATGCCAATACCCTGGAGTTTGTTAAGATGGCTCCGATTTTTGATTCAGGAAATTCCATGTTCTATGATCTCAACATGAGCCACGGAACGCTGGAGCTGAACAACATTCCTGTCAACAGCTTTGCTGAGAATGAGGCCGGCCTTATCAAGCTGGTGAAGGATCCGTCTATTCTTGACCTCGATAAGCTCCTCACCAATGAAGAGCTTAGTCAGGTTCTGGCAAGCTCCAACCGTACACCGGAGGAGATACGGATACTTGTGAAGATATATGAGCGTAAAAAAGACATGCTTTTCAAGCTGAAACGGGGAGACGTCAACTGGCTGAAAGGTGTCTGAATATAATTATGTAAACCTTTTTCTCAAAGTGCTGAAGCTTTCTCTTCGCAGGGAAGCTTCGGCATTTTTTTATTGTGATCCTGTGAGGTTTCGGGAAAAGGAGTAATCCTGACTTGCAATAATGCTCTATTGTAGTAAAATCAAACGGAAAAACTTTGAAATATCATGGACGGCGTTTGTGCTGCTCATCATTTCGTTTATTGAATAGGAGCATATATGAAAGAGACTCTACTTGCTGTTTTCGGCGGAAGATCAACAGAGCATGAGGTTTCATGCAAGTCGGTAGTTAATATCGTAAAAAATATAAATAAAGATAAATATGATGTGGTGCTTGTAGGCATTACCAAAGAGGGAGAGTGGCTTCTTGCGGAGAGCCTTGAAGATGTTATCAGCGGAAAGTGGTACGACTCAAAGACAAAGGCCTGCCTCCTTCCAGATGCGAAGCTTAAGTCTCTGATGATGACAGATGCGGAGGGAGCTATCAGCTTCAGAAAGATAGATGTGATATTCCCGGCTCTTCATGGAAAGAACGGTGAGGACGGAACCATTCAGGGACTTTTCGAGATGGCTCAGATTCCGTATGTCGGCTGTGGAGTTCTTGCCAGTGCGGTTTCCATGGACAAGCTTTACACTAAGATAATCTGTGATGCACCGCTCTCAGCCATCGGCGTTCGTCAGGCTAAGTATGTATCGGTTGTGGGCAATGAGATAAAAGACATGGATTCCTGTGTTCGTCGCGTGGAAGGGGCATTTTCATATCCTGTTTTTGTGAAACCTTCCAATGCAGGCTCAAGCTGCGGCGTTACCAAGGCTCATGACCGCGAAGAGCTTATCGAGGGTCTTAAGAAGGCATATGCTGTTGATTACAAGATCCTTATTGAGGAAACTATAATCGGAAGAGAAGTTGAGTGTGCGGTATTTAAGGACTGTGATGGAGAGATAAAGACTAGTGGCATCGGTGAGATAAAGGCAGCTGCGGATTTCTATGATTATGATGCGAAGTACAACAACCCTCAGTCAGAGACTGACACGAATCCGGATATAAAAGAAGAGGATGCGGAGCTCATCCGTAAGGCTGCGAAGACAGTATTTTCTGCTGTGGACGGATTCTCTCTTTCAAGAATCGATTTCTTCCTTACAGAAGACGGTCCTGTATTCAACGAGTTAAATACACTTCCGGGATTCACAGCTATCTCTATGTATCCGATGCTTTGGGAGGTAAAGGGCGTAGATAAGGCTAAGCTTGTTCAGAGCCTCATCGATACAGCGTATACCCGCCCGACGACTATATGAAAGTAAGAATCGAAATGAATACCCGCCAGACCATTGATGGCGACACGGATATCATTGACCTGGTCTCTGAGGGTATCCTTAGGGATGCCGGAGACGGTACTCAGGTCATTACCTATTTTCAGGACGGGGTTCACAATGAGATGCGCATTGACATGGCAGGAAAAGAGATCATTGTGGTCAGGAACTGGAAACAGGAAAATGCATTCCACTACAAGGAAAAGGTTCACCATGTCATGAACTATGAGACTCCTATGGGGTACATGGAACTTGGCTTCGATACGAAATATGTGGAGATAGACAGGGTTCATGCGGATTCTGTCATGAACATTTTACTGATCTATGCTGTGACCCAGTATGGAAAGCCGGTTTCTGAAAATGAAATAAGGATCAAATTAACGAAGATCTGAAATTGCGGTTTTCACCCCTGTTTCAGTGAGCGTATGAGACCGGATTCGTTTTTTGTTGCATTTTGAGTATGCAGATAGTAATATTAGGTTCGGCGGTCTAAGGGGAACCGAGTAATTTTTTGAAAGTTGAGGATATATATATGGAATTAATGGCAATGAATTTGAGCTCTGTGGGCAGCGTACTGCTTGTTATCGCTATCATACTGCTCATCCTTATGGGCGTTCTTTACTACTTCGGACGCAAGATGAGTCAGCAGCAGGCTGAGCAGCAGCCTATGATTGAGGCCAATACACAGAACGTGACATTGCTTATCATCGATAAAAAGAAGATGTCCATCAAGGAAGCGGTTGCAGCAGGTCTTCCTAAGCAGGTACAGGAGCAGACTCCTTTCTATCTTAAGCTCAGCAAGCTTCCTGTAGTAAAGGCAAAGGTTGGTCCACAGATCATGACTCTCATGGCTGACCCAAGCATCTTCGAGCAGCTTCCTTTACATAAGGAGTGCAAGGTTGCGGTTGCAGGAATCTACATCCGTAAGATTCTTTCAGTACGCGGCGGTGCTATTCCTAAGGCTCCTGAGAAGAAAGGCTTTTTGGCAGGTCTTCGCAGTAAGCTTCAGACAAATAAATGATCTTTAGGCACGGTTCATTTGAACCGTGCCTTTTTTAGTGTATAAGTCCGGTGTCAGGCGTCTATGCATACTGCAAGTTTACTTGCGAGGATGCATAGACATCTGACATGACAACAGAGATTATTACTCAAAAAACTTCCGTCCCATTGCAGTGAGACGGAAGTTTTTGAAAGGAAGTAATTATGAGATTTGTTTATTTAAATGCCTAAGCACTTAATGGGCTTGTGTAAGAACATCGGTAAATTTAATTTCTTTTGTTCTATGTACATAGGTTATCATCACTAGTGTCACAAAAGTGTCACAGAATTTAAGTATTTTTATTACAATTTTTTTTTTAAATTATTCACATCCTATTGACTGGGTAAACTCCATGAGGTAAAATGTCTTTTACTTATTTTGGAGTCGTGGGCTCAGTGCGCCCTTTTTTTGACTTGCAAAATATTAGCAACATATAACCAGATTCATTGAAATGTTGATACATCGAAATACAATGCTCGTAACGATGAATGCACATTTTGAGAAAATCCACATCTTTCTATGAATCACAACGATCAAGCGGGTGTCAACCCGCAATGGGGTGAACGGTCAATGGAAAAAAGCAAGATGCGTGTCGTTAAAAACGGCAAGAACGTCAGAATGACATTTGCGCAGCACGAAGAAGTGCTTGAGATGCCAAACCTGATTGAAGTCCAGAAGGATTCCTACAAGTGGTTCCTTTCAGACGGCCTCCGCGAGGCATTTGATGACATCTCTCCGATCCAGGATTTTGCTGGACACCTTTCCCTTGAGTTCGTAGGCTACAAGCTCTGCGAGGGTGAGAAGAAGTATTCTATTGAGGAGTGCAAGGAGCGTGATGCTACATATGCTGCCCCTCTTAAGGTGAAGGTTCGTCTTATCAACAAGGATAAGGATGAGATCAATGAACATGAGATATTTATGGGCGATCTGCCTCTGATGACAGATACAGGCTCATTTGTTATTAACGGTGCAGAGCGAGTTATCGTTTCACAGCTCGTTCGTTCTCCTGGTATCTATTATGGATTAGACCATGATAAGATCGGTAAGGAGCTTTATTCATGTACGGTTATTCCTAACCGTGGTGCATGGATCGAGTACGAGACCGATTCTAATGACGTATTTTTCGTACGTGTAGACAGAACCCGTAAGGTTCCTGTTTCCGTATTTATTCGTGCCCTTGGTATCGGCAGCAATGCTGAGATCATTGACCTTTTCGGTGAAGAGCCAAAGCTCATCGCATCTTTCGAAAAGGAGCAGCCGGAGGCACAGAATTATGAGGGCGGTCTTCTTGAGCTTTACAGAAAGATCAGACCTGGCGAGCCTCTTTCAGTAGACTCTGCAAGTTCTCTTCTTAATGGTATGTTCTTCGACCCACGCCGTTACGATCTTGCTAAGGTTGGACGTTACAAGTTTAATAAGAAGCTTCACTTCAAGAACCGTATCAAGGGACATACTCTTGCAGAGGATGTTATCGATGAGACAACAGGTGAGGTTATCGCAACTGCCGGTGAGCAGATCTCTTATGCAAAGGCTGTTGAGATTCAGGATGCAGCAGTACCATACGTATGGATAGATGGTCCTACACGTAAGGTAAAGGTACTTTCAGCTCTGGAAGTAAACCTTGACAAGTACGTTTCTTTCGATGCTGCAGAGATCGATTACGAGGAGTCAAAGGAGTACGAGCATGTAAGAGAGTACTTCCAGAAGCAGGCTGACCGTACAAACTCTATGCTCAGCGTTGATGCAGAGAAGAAGCTTTGGAACGACCTTTCTCTCGAAGAGAAGCAGAACCTCATCGATCAGGACAAGCCTGATGAGCTCGTTTACTATCCTGAGCTTGCAAGACTCATGGAGGAGCATGCTGATGACCAGAGAGCTCTCCGTATCGCTATCATGAAGGATATGCATGAGCTTGTTCCTAAGCACATCACAAAGGAAGACATTTTTGCTTCCATCAACTACTGCATGCACCTCGAGGAGGAGATTGGTACAAAGGATGATATCGACCATCTCGGAAACCGTCGTATCCGTGCTGTTGGAGAACTTCTCCAGAACCAGTACCGTATCGGTCTTTCACGTATGGAGCGTGTTGTTCGTGAGCGTATGGCAACACAGGATATCGATGAGATCACACCTCAGAGTCTTATAAACATTAAGCCTGTAACTGCTTCTGTTAAGGAGTTCTTCGGTTCATCACAGCTGTCACAGTTCATGGATCAGAACAACCCTCTGTCAGAGCTTACACACAAGCGTAGACTTTCAGCCCTTGGACCTGGCGGTCTTTCAAGAGATCGTGCCGGATTCGAGGTTCGAGATGTACACTATACACACTATGGACGTATGTGCCCTATCGAGACACCTGAGGGACCTAACATCGGTCTTATCAACTCACTGGCATCATACGCAAGGATCAATGAGTACGGATTTATCGAGTCTCCATACCGTAAGGTAGACAAGGAGGATCCTAAGAATCCTAAGGTTACAAGAGAAGTTGAGTATCTTGCAGCCGATGAAGAGGATAACTATGTAGTAGCTCAGGCTAACGAGCCGCTTGACGAGGAAGGACACTTTGTTCATGACAATGTTTCCGGCCGTTTCAGAGAGGCTACACAGGCATTCCCTAAGGCTTCCATCGATCTTATGGACGTATCACCTAAGATGGTATTCTCAGTTGCTACATCCATGATTCCGTTCCTTCAGAACGATGACGCGAACCGTGCCCTCATGGGATCTAACATGCAGCGTCAGGCCGTGCCTCTTATGGTTACTGAGAGAGCAGCTGTTGATACAGGTATCTCTGCAAAGGCAGCTGTTGACTCAGGCGTTTGCTGCGTAGCCAAGTACGACGGTATAGTTGAGATCTCTGCTTCAAACAAGATCGTTATCCGCCGTGACTCTGACGGAACTCGTGATGAGTATAAGCTCACAAAGTTCATGAGATCCAACCAGTCAAACTGCTACAACCAGAAGCCTATCGTATTTGCAGGCGATCATGTTAAGGCAGGCGATGTAATCGCTGACGGTCCTTCAACATGTCAGGGTGAGATAGCATTAGGAAAGAACCCTCTCATCGGTTTCATGACATGGGAAGGTTACAACTACGAGGATGCTGTTCTCCTTTCAGAGAAGCTCGTTCAGAACGATGTTTATACATCTATCCATATCGAAGAGTACGAGTGCGAGGCTCGTGATACAAAGCTTGGACCTGAAGAGATCACTTCAGACGTTCCTGGTGTAGGTGAGGATGCTCTCAAGAATCTTGATGAGCGCGGAATCATCCGTATCGGTGCTGAGGTTCGTGCCGGTGATATCCTCGTAGGTAAGGTTACTCCTAAGGGAGAGACAGAGCTTACTGCAGAGGAAAGACTTCTTCGTGCTATCTTCGGTGAGAAGGCACGTGAAGTTCGTGATACATCACTTAAGCTTCCTCACGGAGCTTATGGTGTAGTTGTAGATGCCAAGGTATTTACAAGAGAAAATTCAGACGAGCTTGCTCCTGGAGTTTCAGAGTCAGTTCGTATCTATATAGCACAGAAGAGAAAGATCGGTGTCGGTGATAAGATGGCCGGTCGTCACGGTAACAAGGGTGTATGCTCAAGAGTTCTTCCTGTAGAAGATCTTCCATATCTTCCAAACGGTCGTCCTCTTGATATCGTACTTAACCCTCTCGGCGTTCCTTCCCGAATGAACATCGGTCAGGTCCTCGAGTTACACCTTTCTCTTGCTGCAAAGGTTCTGGGTATCGACGTTTCAACACCTATCTTTGATGGTGCTACCGAGCCTGATATCCGTCAGACCCTTATTCTTGCTAACGACTACGTTAACAAGTCATGGGAAGAGTTCTCTGAGTTACACAAGGAAGAGCTTGACCCTGAAGTTTATGAATACCTGGGAGCTCACCTCGATCACAGAGCTGAGTGGAAGGGTGTTCCTATCGGTACAGATGGTAAGGTTCAGCTTCGTGATGGCCGTACAGGTCTTCCTTTCGATGGCAAGACATCTATCGGATTCATGCACTACCTGAAGCTCCACCACCTTGTAGACGATAAGATCCATGCTCGTTCAACAGGTCCGTACTCACTGGTAACTCAGCAGCCACTCGGTGGTAAGGCTCAGTTCGGTGGACAGCGTTTCGGAGAGATGGAAGTTTGGGCCCTCGAGGCGTATGGTGCAGCTTATACACTTCAGGAGATCCTGACCATGAAGTCCGATGACGTTACAGGACGTGTTAAGACTTACGAGGCTATCATCAAGGGACAGAATATCCCTGCTCCTGGCGTTCCTGAGTCCTTCAAGGTTATGCTGAAGGAGCTTGAGGCCCTTTGTCTTGATGTTCGTGTTCTTGATGAGAACCAGAACGAGATCGAGATCAAGGAAGAGCTCTATGATGCAAATCAGGATATGCACCGCCTCCTTTCAGGCGGAGACAGCCGTTACGAGAAGAATGAGAATTATGGTCAGTACGGCTATGAGACTCAGGAGTTCAAGAACGGAGAGCTTGTAAATGCTGACGATGCTGTTGCTGCAGCACAGGGTGTTGAGCTTTTCAGTGAAGATCTGGAGCTTGAGTCAGCTATCGCTGCAGAACTTGTGGACGATGATGATTTCGAAGACGAGTCTTCAGCAGATGATTTCTATGCAGAGAGTGATGCTGTTTCAGAGTCCGATGACTTCTCAGACGGCGATGATGAATAATTAGGAGGAATACATGGCACAGCTTGATAAAATAAATGAGCCTGTTCAGTTTGATTCAATCAAGATCGGCCTCGCCTCTCCGGAAAAGATTCTGGAGTGGTCTCATGGCGAAGTAAAAAAGCCTGAGACTATCAACTACAGAACTCTTAAGCCTGAGAAGGACGGACTTTTCTGTGAGCGTATTTTTGGACCGGTTAAAGACTGGGAGTGCCACTGCGGAAAGTACAAGAAGATCCGTTATAAGGGTGTTGTATGTGACCGCTGCGGTGTTGAGGTAACAAAGTCCTCCGTAAGACGTGAGAGAATGGGACATATTGCTCTTGCAGCTCCTGTTTCCCACATCTGGTATTTTAAGGGTATTCCTTCAAGGATGGGTCTGATACTTGATATCAGCCCCAGAATCCTTGAGAGAGTTCTTTATTTCGCAAGTTATATCGTACTTGACAAGGGCGAGACTCAGCTTGAGTACAAGCAGGTACTTTCCGAGAAGGAGTACAGAGATGCTGTTGAGCAGTATGGATACGGTTCATTCCGTGCAGGAATGGGTGCCGAGGCTGTTCTCGAGCTTCTCCGTGGTATCGACCTTGAGAAGGAGTATGCAGATCTTCGCCAGGAGCTTGACAATGCTTCAGGCCAGAAGAGAACAAGAATCGTTAAGAGACTTGAGGTTGTAGAGGCATTCCGTTCATCAGGAAACCTTCCTGAGTGGATGATCCTTACACAGCTTCCTGTTATTCCACCTGATCTCCGTCCTATGGTACAGCTTGACGGTGGACGTTTTGCTACATCTGATCTTAACGATCTTTACAGAAGAATCATTAACAGAAACAACCGTCTTGCCCGTCTTCTCGAGCTTGGCGCACCTGAGATCATCGTACGAAACGAGAAGCGTATGCTTCAGGAAGCTGTTGATGCTCTTATCGATAACGGTCGTCGCGGACGTCCTGTAACAGGCCCGGGAAACAGAGCTCTGAAGTCACTTTCAGATATGTTAAAGGGTAAGCAGGGACGTTTCAGACAGAACCTTCTCGGTAAGCGTGTTGACTACTCAGGACGTTCTGTTATCGTCGTAGGACCTGACCTTAAGATCTACCAGTGCGGTGTTCCTAAGGAGATGGCTCTTGAGCTTTTCAAGCCTTTCGTAATGAAGGAGCTTGTAAACACAGGTAAGGCTCATAACATTAAGAATGCCAAGAAGATGGTAGAGAGACTTGATCCTCAGGTTTGGGACATCCTTGAGGGTGTGATCAAGGGTCACCCGGTTATGCTGAACCGTGCTCCGACACTTCACAGACTTGGTATCCAGGCTTTCGAGCCTACACTCGTAGAAGGTAAGGCTATCAGACTTCATCCACTGGTATGTGCTGCGTTCAACGCGGACTTCGATGGAGACCAGATGGCTATCCACCTTCCACTTACACAGGAAGCTCAGGCAGAGTGCAGATTCATGCTGCTTGCTCCTAACAACCTTTTGAAGCCTTCAGACGGTGGTGTTGTTGCCGTTCCTTCACAGGATATGGTACTCGGTATCTACTACATCACACAGGAGAGACCGGGCGAGCCAAACGAAGGCATGTTCTTCAAGAGCATCAACGAGGCTATCCTTGCTAAGGAAAATGGTTATATCACCATGCACACAAGGATTAAGTGTCGTATAAAGAAGGCTCTTAAGAACGAGGATGGCACCGAGAGAATCGTTGAGGGTGTTATCAACACAACTGTAGGTCGTCTTATCTTTAATGAGATCATCCCGCAGGATCTTGGATTTGTAGATCGTTCCATCCCTGGAAACGAGATCCTTCCTGAGATCGATGAGATCGTAAAGAAGAAGAACCTTAAGAAGATCCTTGAAAAGATCATGGACGTACATGGCGCAACTCAGACAGCACTCAGCCTCGATGACATCAAGGCAATGGGCTATCAGCAGTCAACCATCGCAGCTATGACCGTTTCAATTTCAGATATGACAGTGCCTGCTTCCAAGCAGCAGCTCCTTGATGAAGCTCAGAAGACAGTTGACAAGATCGCACGTAACTACAGACGTGGTCTCGTGACTGAGGAAGAGAGATATCAGGAAGTTATCGATACATGGAAGAAGACTGATGACCAGCTTACACATGACCTGCTTTCAGGTCTCGATAAGTACAACAACATCTTCATGATGGCGGATTCCGGAGCACGAGGATCTGATAAGCAGATCAAGCAGCTCGCCGGTATGCGTGGACTCATGGCAGATACAACAGGACGTACAATCGAGCTCCCTATCAAGTCAAACTTCCGTGAAGGTCTTGACGTACTCGAGTACTTCATTTCTGCTCACGGTGCTCGTAAGGGACTTTCAGATACAGCGCTTCGTACAGCCGATTCCGGATACCTTACACGTCGAATGGTTGACGTTACACAGGATCTCATCATCCGTGAGCTTGACTGTGCAGCTGATAAGGACAAGATCCCGTTCCTTGAGATCTCAGAACTTTCTGATGGTCAGGAGAAGATCGAGTCACTTCAGGATCGTATTACCGGACGTTATATCGCTGAGGATATCGCAGATCCTGAGACAGGAAAGGTTATCGTTAAGGCTGATCACATGGTTACACCTAAGCGTGCACCGCGTGTTATCAACGCTCTCAATAAGATGGGTCGCAAGACAGTCAAGATCAGAACAGTCCTTACATGCCGTTCAAAGAATGGTGTATGTGCTAAGTGCTACGGTTCTAACCTTGCAACAGGACAGCCTGTTCAGATCGGTGAGGCAGTTGGTATCATCGCCGCTCAGTCAATCGGTGAGCCTGGTACACAGCTTACCATGAGAACCTTCCATACCGGTGGTGTAGCCGGTGGAGATATCACACAGGGTCTTCCTAGAGTCGAAGAGCTTTTCGAGGCTCGTAAGCCAAAGGGTCTTGCTATCCTTACAGAAATCCCCGGTGTGGTTGAGATCAAGGAAACAGCCAAGAAGAGAGAGGTTGTTGTTACCGATGCACAGAGTGCTCAGTCAAAGACATACCTTATCCCTTACGGTTCCAGACTTAAGGTACAGAACGGTCAGGTTCTTGAGGCCGGTGATGTACTTACAGAGGGTTCAATCAATCCTCATGATCTCCTGAAGATCAAGGGCACAAAGGCAGTACAGGATTACATGATCTCTGAAGTTCAGAGAGTATACCGTCTGCAGGGTGTTGAGATCCAGGATAGACATATCGAGATGATCGTTCATCAGATGATGAAGAAGGAGCGTATCAACGAGTCCGGTGATTCTAACTTTATCCCTGGCACAACAGTTGACCGCCTTGACTTCGAGGACGAGAACGAGAGACTTATCGCAGAGGGCAAGAAGCCTGCAGAAGGAACAAGAATCATGCTTGGTATCACCAAGGCATCTCTTGCAACAGATTCCTTCCTGTCAGCTGCATCCTTCCAGGAGACAACCAAGGTTCTTACCGAGGCTGCTATCAATGGAAAGAGAGATAACCTCGTTGGTCTCAAGGAGAACGTTATCATCGGTAAGCTCATTCCTGCAGGTACAGGTATGAAGCGTTATAGAAACGTTGAACTTTCACAGGATATGGAAGATATCGAGGATGAGACAGAGCAGCTCTTCACACCTGATGAGGCATTCGACATCGATGCCGAGGGCGTAGAGAGAATCGCAGCTCGCCACAGAATCGAGAACCAGAAGAACAATATACTGTAAAAGTGTCGGAGGGCGGCTGCCGGGCTGACTGCTTGCAGGCAAGCCCGAGCAGACATCGGACGACCAAAGCAGGTATGAGGAAAAAAGCTACACGAATGAAATGAGTGGAGCGATTTCCGAATACTGCTTAGGATTGCGGGAGCACGAAGTGCGAAGCAATCCGTACTTTTACAGTTAAAGTGAATTAATAAGAAAAGACCGGTGGGCACAGACCTGCCGGTCTTTTCCATTCCATAAAAAATATATAAATTCAATTGACAACAAAAATTGATTGAAGTATAGTAGCTAAGCATGCGTGAAAGCGTGTCCTGTTTTGATATTTCAGGATAAAAAATATACATATTACAAACCTAACGAAAGGAGAACCAAATGCCTACATTTAACCAGTTAGTAAGAAAGGGCAGAACTTCTCAGAAGAAGAAGTCTACCGCACCTGCACTTCAGAAAGGATTCAACTCTTTAAAGAAGGTGGCAACTAACATTTCCGCTCCTCAGAAGCGTGGTGTATGTACAGCTGTTAAGACAGCTACACCTAAGAAGCCTAACTCAGCTCTTCGTAAGATCGCCAGAGTAAGACTTTCAAACGGTTTCGAAGTTACATCATACATTCCAGGAGAGGGACACAACCTGCAGGAGCACTCTGTTGTTATGATTCGTGGCGGCCGTGTTAAGGATCTTCCTGGTACAAGATACCACATCATCCGTGGAACACTGGATACAGCCGGCGTAGCAAACAGAATGCAGGCTCGTTCAAAGTACGGTGCAAAGAGACCTAAGGCTAAGAAGTAATTTCTTACCACATTAAGTAACAAAGACATGGTTAAAATGACGGATAATGGAACTCATTATTTATATAATAAGATGTGTGTCCTTGTCCGCATGAACTCGCAAAACACTACCACAGGTAGCAGTTGCGTAGAGTACCGATGATCTAAAAACAAATTTTTAAGGAGGGAAGTAACGTGCCACGTAAAGGACATACTCTGCACAGAGACGTTCTCGCAGACCCAATGTACAATTCAAAGATTGTAACAAAGCTTGTTAACTCCATCATGCTTGATGGTAAGAAGGGTGTTGCACAGAAGATCGTTTATGGTGCATTCGAAATTGTCGCAGAGAAGAGCGGCAAGGAAGCTACAGAAGTATTTGAAGAGGCTATGAACAACATCATGCCTGTTCTCGAAGTTAAGGCTAAGCGTATCGGTGGTGCCACATATCAGGTACCTATGGAGGTTAAGCCTGAGAGACGTCAGACACTTGGCCTTCGTTGGCTTACAGAGTTCTCACGTAAGAGATCTGAGAAGACTCAGGCTGAGAGACTCGCTAACGAGATCATGGACGCTGCAAACAACACTGGTGCAGCTGTTAAGCGTAAGGAAGAGATGCATAGAATGGCTGAGGCTAACAAGGCATTCGCGCACTACAGATTCTAATAGGAGGAAAACACTTTGGCTACCAGAGAATATTCACTTGATCATACAAGAAATATTGGTATTATGGCACATATCGATGCCGGTAAGACTACACTGACAGAGCGTATCCTCTTCTATACAGGTGTTAATCACAAGATCGGTGATACACATGAAGGTACAGCAACAATGGACTGGATGGAGCAGGAGCAGGAGCGTGGTATCACTATCACATCCGCTGCTACAACCTGTCACTGGACACAGGAATTCGAGCACAAGAAGATTCCTGGTGCTCCAGAGTACAGAATCAACATTATCGATACTCCGGGTCACGTAGACTTCACTGTTGAGGTTGAGCGTTCACTTAGAGTACTTGATGGTGCTGTAGGTGTATTTGATGCTAAGTCAGGTGTAGAGCCACAGTCAGAGAACGTTTGGAGACAGGCTGATACATATCACGTACCTAGAATGGCATTCATCAACAAGATGGATATCGTAGGTGCTGACTTCTTCCATTCTGTTCAGACTATCGTTGATCGTCTTGGTAAGAACTGCGTTATGGTTCAGATTCCTATCGGACGTGAAGACACATACGTAGGTCTCATCGACCTTATGGAGATGAAGGCTTACTACTATAAGGATGATAAGGGCGAGGACATCGAGATCACAGAAGTTCCTGCAGACATGAAGGATCAGGCTGATGAGTACCACACAAAGATGGTAGAGCAGATCGCTGAGCTTGATGAGGAGCTTATGGAGAAGTACCTTGAGGGTAACGAGCTTACAATCGAGGAGATGAAGAAGGCTCTTCGTAAGGCTACAATCGCAGGTGACGCTATTCCTTGTCTTTGCGGTACAGCTTACAGAAACAAGGGTGTTCAGAAGCTTCTTGATGCTGTTATCGATTATCTCCCAGCTCCTACAGATGTTCCTGATGTTACAGGTACAGATATGGAAGGCAATGAGGATTCAAGACCATCATCTGATTCTGCTCCATTCTCAGCTCTTGCATTCAAGATCATGACCGATCCATTCGTAGGAAAGCTTGCATATTTCCGTGTATATTCAGGTACACTTAAGACGGGTTCTTATGTACTGAACTCTACAAAGGATAAGAAGGAGAGAGTTGGACGTCTTCTCCAGATGCATGCAAACAAGAGACAGGAGCTTGATGAGGTATTCTCAGGTGATATCGCAGCTGCTGTAGGTTTCAAGACTACAACAACAGGTGATACTATCTGTGATGATCAGCATCCTATCATTCTTGAGTCTATGGAATTCCCGGAGCCTGTTATCTCTGTTGCTATCGAGCCTAAGACCAAGGCTTCACAGGGTAAGATGACAGACGCTCTTGCAAAGCTTGCTGAAGAGGATCCTACATTCCGCGTAAGAACTGATGAAGAGACAGGCCAGACAATCATTTCTGGTATGGGTGAGCTTCACCTTGAGATCATCGTTGATCGTCTCCTTCGTGAGTTCCACGTAGAGGCTAACGTAGGTGCTCCTCAGGTTGCTTATAAGGAGACATTTACAAAGGCTGTTGATGTACAGGGCCGTTATGTTCACCAGTCCGGTGGTTCTGGTATGTACGGTGATTGTAAGGTTAAGTTCGAGCCTATGGACGCAAACGCTGAAGAGACCTTCAAGTTTGAGTCAACTGTTGTCGGCGGTTCTATCCCTAAGGAGTACATCCCTGCTATCGAGAAGGGTATCAGAAACGCTGCTCAGTCAGGTATCCTCGCAGGATATCCTGTACTTGGTATCCACGCTAACGTTTACGACGGTTCATACCATGATGTCGATTCTAACGAGCGTGCATTCGAGTTCGCTGGTTCAATCGCATTTAAGACAGCTATGGAGAAGGCAGATCCAGTTCTTCTTGAGCCTATCATGAAGGTTGAGATCGTAACTCCTGAGGAGTACATGGGTAACGTTATCGGCGATGTTAACTCTCGTCGTGGACGTATCGAGAGCATGGAGGACATCCCTTCAGGTAAGCAGGTTAACGGTTTCGTTCCTCTTGCTGAGATGTTCGGATATGCAACAGACCTTCGTTCAAAGACACAGGGTCGTGCAAACTACTCAATGTTCTTCGATCACTATGAGAAGTGCCCTAAGAGCGTTCAGGACGCAGTTCTCAAGGAGAGAAACGGTAAGTAATTACCACTTCTTCAAAAAAATATAAAAAAGTCAGTATTTTTGGGCTCAGAAACCTATCTGATTGCCCAAAAATACTTGATAAAATAATCTAACAATGTTAAAATCATGAATGCTGATTGCTTAGAGGATACTCTGAGCAGTTTTGCAGTATGTACTGCACGGAGCATGCGAGCGCATGCATGGTGCTTGACATGATTTTCGTTGTATTACATTTTCCAGGAGGGATTTTAAAAATGGCAAAGGCACATTTCGAAAGAACTAAGCCACATGTTAACATCGGTACTATCGGTCACGTAGACCATGGTAAAACAACTCTTACAGCTGCTATCACAGCAGTTCTCGCTGACAGACTTGGACTTGATCCAGCTGTTCCTTTCGATCAGATCGATAAGGCACCAGAGGAGAGAGAAAGAGGAATCACAATCAACTCTGCACACGTTGAGTACGAGACAACAAACCGTCACTATGCTCACGTTGACTGCCCGGGCCACGCTGACTATGTAAAGAACATGATCACTGGTGCTGCACAGATGGATGGTGCTATCCTCGTTGTTGCTGCTACTGATGGTGTTATGGCTCAGACAAGAGAGCACATCCTTCTTGCTCGTCAGGTAGGTGTTCCTGCTATCGTTGTATTCCTTAACAAGTGTGATATGGTTGATGACCCTGAGCTTCTTGAGCTCGTAGAGATGGAGGTTAGAGACCTTCTTAACGAGTATGAGTTCCCAGGCGACGACATCCCAGTTGTTCGTGGTTCAGCTCTTAAGGCACTTGAGGATCCTAAGTGTGAGTGGGGCGACAAGATTCTTGAGCTCATGGATCAGGTTGATTCTTACATCCCAGCTCCAGCTCGTGAGACAGATAAGCCTTTCCTTATGCCAGTTGAGGACGTATTCACAATCACAGGTCGTGGTACAGTTGCTACAGGCCGTGTAGAGCGTGGTGTTCTTCACCTTAACGATGAAGTAGAAGTAGTAGGTATCTCTGAGGAGACTCAGAAGACAGTCGTAACAGGTATCGAGATGTTCCGTAAGACTCTTGATGACGCTGAGGCTGGTGATAACGTAGGTCTTCTCCTTCGTGGTATCAACCGTGACCAGATCGAGAGAGGTCAGGTTCTTTGTAAGCCAGGTTCTGTAAAGTGCCACAGCAAGTTCCAGGCTCAGGTTTACGTTCTTACAAAGGATGAAGGTGGACGTCATACTCCTTTCTTCACAAACTACAGACCACAGTTCTATTTCAGAACAACTGACGTTACTGGTGTTTGCCACCTTCCAGATGGTACAGAGATGTGCATGCCTGGTGATAACACAGAGATGACTGTAGAGCTCATCCACCCAGTAGCTATGGAAGAGGGTCTTCGTTTCGCTATCCGTGAGGGTGGTAGAACTGTAGGATCAGGAAGAGTTATCTCTATCATCGAGTAATTCTGACTATTCCGGATCAGATTTGATATAGTTACAAGAAGCACTGAGATTAGTCTCGGTGCTTCTTTTTATACTGACAATCTTCATTAAATTGATATAAAATGCTAAGCATATGTTAAAGAACAGCGCTCTTTGACACTTTTTTCTTCAGTAAGCATATTGTAAAATATAGATGTATGATTATGCCTTGAAAAGGATGGCATCAAATATGAAATACAAAAATTCATTACAATATTTATAAAAAGGGGGATCCTATGAAGATCTTTAGCAGAGCTTTCGTGATGGCAGCGATGATGTCCGCGACGTTTACATTGTCAGCATTGGCAGGAGACGTACCTACAGGTGTAAGTATCGAGCAGAGTGGTTCCGATATTACGGTCTCATGGTCTGAAGCGGATTTTGACGGGGTAGACAAATATCAGGTACAGCTCATGAAGAAATCCTCTTCCACAAACGGAAACGATTCATCCAATAAAACAGTAACAGTAAGTTCGGATGAGACAACGGCAGAGTTCACAGTATCGTCTAAGGGATACTACTATGCAAGAGTCAGGGCACGTGATGTGAATAACAAATGGCATGGCTGGTCCGAAAAGTCAGAAACAGTAACTGTTAAATCAGAAGATGTAGGCGGCGGTTCAGTTACAACAGGAAAGCCCGCTGTTATATATACCGAGAATTATACAGGCGGAAATTCTTCCTATAACAGTAACGGAACCAACTACAATACCATGACATGGGGACCTACAGCAGGGAGCCTCGCTAATACAGGACTCACAACATTGAGTGATCCCAATGCCATGAATCCTACAACAAACGGTGTTTACAGTTCTTCATCAAGTGTTGTTAATTCAATGAAGGTTACAGCCAATACTTATGCACATGACGGATGGCAGTTTGAGAACAACGGTATGTGGTATCTGAACGCAGACGGAACATATCCGGTCAGCACATGGAAGGAAATAGACGGATCTTTCTATCACTTTAATCCTTCAGGATATCTTGAGGTAAATACCTGGGTCCTTGAGTCTAATCAGACTTGGAGATACGTTGGGGCAGATGCCAAGATGTCAAAGGGCTGGAAGCAGATTCTGGGCAAGTGGTACTATTTCAGTCCTTCAAGCGGAGAGCTTCAGGGACCCGGACTTATCACTGTAGACGGTAAGTACTATTACATCGACAGAAATGGAGCAAGAGTTGAAAATTCCATAGTCGGTGGATACTATTATGGAGCAGATGGAGCATTAACTAATGGATAAAAAGCTTAGAGACCTTGATGACGTAAATAAGGCACTGAAAGAGCCGCCTGTCGAAGAGGTCATGGAGCGTAGAAGAGTTGGCCGTCGTCAGACAGCCATGAGAAAGACAGGGAACCTGAATTTTGATGAGCTGAGAGGGCTGCTCACTATTCCTGTCATAATTATCATTTTGATGATCATCATAGTGGTTCTGGATAAGGAGCCTGAAGAGATGATAGAGACAGCGGCACCGGTGACTGAAACGGTAGTGGTTGAAACACAGGCTCCTTTGGAGACAGAAACAGAGAAGGAAACTGAAGATCCGACCATAGTGAGGGAGTATTATGACGAGTATCTGACCTCATTCTTCCAGCAGTATTTCGATGCACGACTTCAGGCGGATGTTGATAAGCTCTATACATTAACAGGAGTTACAAATCAGACCGAGGAGCAGAAGACACTCCTTCAGACTCAGCTGCAGACACAGGCAGGATATATCGAGGCTTACAATAACATTAAGCAGTTCGCAGTGAATGCGCTTGAAGAAAATTCGAAACTTGTATTTGTGACTTACGATGTTAAGTTCAGAAGAGTTGATACGGCTGCACCGGGAATCATGTACTGCTACGTAAAGGTCAATGATGCTAATCAGTTTGAGATCATTGAGAATCTGACTTCCGAGCAGACAAAGTTTGTCAATGAATATGTGACAGACCATGAAGAGGTCAGGGAACTTATCAACAGCAATAATTCAAAACTTCTTCAGGCTATTTCGAGTGATGAACGTCTTGCGGTAATATATGATGCATTCCAGAGCGGGCGTATCTATACTGACAGTCAGGAGAATATAGACAGTCAGGTTTCACTGATCAAGGTTGATGGAAATGATGTAACAGTAGCAGAAACCACTTCGGAAAATACGGAGGAAAGTGCTGTTCCTAATTAAGCCAGGTAGCTTCCGGTTTGAGGATTAAAATAATATAGTAAGTCATAACCCCATTTGCAGTGATGCAGATGGGGATTTTTATGGAAACAAAATGATAAGTAGTATATAATAAACAGTATTTGCTAAGAGGCAAAGGAAACTAATGACATGGATCCGACATCTTACCCGGATGAAATACGGATCATAAATTGTAAATATAGATAGAAAGTAGAGATTTATAAGATACAATGGAAACAAAAGATTTTTATTATGACTTACCGGAAGAGCTTATAGCACAGGATCCACTGGAGAAGCGTTCCGATTCGAGACTTCTTCTTGTGGATAAGAGCACAGGAAACATCGAGCATAAGCATTTTTACGATATCATTGACTATCTTCACAAAGGAGATTGCCTGGTTATCAATGATACCAAGGTTATCCCTGCAAGACTTCATGGCGTCAAGGAAGAGACCGGAGCTCACATAGAGGTACTGCTTTTGCAGAGAAAGTCGGCAACTGATTGGGAGTGTCTCGTTAAGCCGGGAAAGAAAATGAGAAACGGAGCGAGAGTAAGCTTCGGTGAAGGACTCTTAAAGGGTGAAGTCATCGATACTATAGATGACGGAAACCGTATCATCCGTTTTGAGTTCGAGGGTATCTGGGAAGAGGTTCTGGACAAGCTGGGGGAGATGCCTATTCCTCCTTATATCCATCATCAGCTGAAGGAGAGGGAAAGATACAATACGGTATACGCTAAAAATGACGGTTCAGCCGCAGCTCCTACTGCAGGCCTTCACTGGACCAAGGAGCTTCTTCAGGCAGTTCAGGATAAGGGCGTTGAGATCGCTCATGTAACACTTCATGTAGGTCTCGGAACCTTCAGACCTGTTAAGGCCGACAAGATCGAGGAACATCACATGCATAGTGAGTTCTACATCATCGAACAGTCTGAGGCCGACAAGATCAACAGGACTCATGCAGAGGGCGGAAGAGTTATCTGTACAGGAACGACCTCCTGCAGAACCATAGAGTCTGCTGCACTTCCTGACGGTACGATCCCTGCAACATCAGGCTGGACAAGCATCTTTATCTATCCTGGTTATAAATTCAAGTGCATGGATGCGCTCATCACGAACTTCCATCTTCCGGAGTCTACCCTCGTGATGCTGGTGTCTGCATTTGCCGGAAGGGAGCATGTGCTCAATGCTTACAACGCGGCTGTCAGAGAGAAATATCGTTTCTTCAGCTTCGGAGATGCATGCTTCTTCGCGGATTTTAAGAATGACATGAAACTTTCGGAAGAACTGATTCCGGGGATAGAGAACTGACTTATACAGGAAAATGTCAGTCAGAACAGCAGATGCTTGGACTTTCTAAATAAAGTTAGGAAATAGAAATGAGAATTAATAAAAGATTATCGGAGCTTGGTGTATGCTCCCGGCGTGAGGCGGACCGTCTGGTGGAAGCAGGACGCATAACTGTTAACGGTAAACCCGTGGAGATGGGACAGCAGGTGACAGAAGCGGATTCCATCGAGCTGGATGGAACATGCGTAAATCCCCATGCTCTTAAGGCCAATGCGAAGAATCCTGAGGAACGATATCTTCTGGAAACCGAATCAAAAAAAATGAGTCAGAGATATGGAGAACAGATTTCCAGAGACGGTATGGACTATGACAAGCCGGAACCTGTTCTTCTTGCATACTATAAGCCCCGTGGAATAGTCTGTACTACATCGGACAAGGACAGGGCTCCGAATATAATTGATGCCATAAAGTATCATTGCAGGGTCTATCCTATCGGAAGACTGGATAAAGAGTCCGAGGGCCTCATACTTCTCACCAATCAGGGAGATCTGGTGAATCGTATCAACCGTGCCAGAAATTATCATGAGAAGGAATATGTTGTCACCACAGACAAGGTTCTCACTAAGGAGTTTCTTGATAAGCTGGCTGACGGAGTATATCTCAAAGAGCTTGACGTAACCACACGTCCCTGTGAGGTATGGCAGGATATGACATTGTCACCGAACAGAAGACAGCATGAGTTTCATATAGTTATCACTCAGGGACTTAACCGCCAGATCAGAAGAATGTGTGCGGCTCATGGATACAACGTTAAGAAGCTTAAGAGAATAAGGATCATGGATCTAACTCTTCGCGGTCTTAAGCCGGGACAGTACAGAGAGATAGAGCTGAGTGAGCTTACTGAGGATCCCGAAAACCTGTAAATCGAATCAGTTTCAAAAGCTGAAATTAAATACAGAAATGCCGCATGACAGTTTGAGGTGGGCTAACACATAAGTCAGGCGTGACAGATCGTATTATTACATTAATATCAGAAACTAATTCTGCTAAAAGAGTTAGATATATCTTTATGTGGAATATTCAGAGGTGAAGTATGGCTGAAGTAAATCAGCAGAATGAAAATCAGAATAGTGATACAGCTCGTATGAAGGAACTGGTGAAGACTCTCAATGAGGCTGCCAGAGTCTACTACGTAGAGGGCAATGAGATCATGTCCAATTTCGAGTATGACCGTCTCTATGATGAGCTGGAGGCTCTTGAAGAGAAGACCGGAGTGGTACTCAGCGGTTCACCTACACAGAGAGTCGGTTTTGAAGTGCTTTCCGAGCTTCCCAAGGAACACCACAAGAGTCCTATGCTCTCTCTTGACAAGACAAAGTCTGTGGAGGATCTTGCGGCATGGCTTGGAGACAAGGAAGGTCTTCTCAGCTGGAAGATGGACGGCCTCACAGTTGTGCTCACATATAAGGACGGGGCGCTTCAGAAGGCTGTCACAAGAGGAAACGGAGAGGTAGGTGAGGTCATTACTCAGAATGCCATGGCCTTTGACAACGTTCCTACAAAGATAGGCTTCAAAGGCGAGATGGTACTGAGAGGTGAGGCCATTATTACCTATTCGGAGTTCCAAAGGATCAACGACTCCATCTCAGATGCGGATGCGAAGTACAAGAACCCCAGAAATCTCTGTTCCGGATCCGTACGTCAGCTGGATGCCAATGTTACAAAATCCCGTCATGTGAATCTCATGGCATTTGCACTGGTGAGCGCCGTGGATGAAAATGGGGAATCTGTGGATTTCTCCAACTCCGTGGAGGCCCAGTACCTGTTCATGAAGGCCCAGGGCTTTGATACGGTTGATTATAGGCGTGTGGATAAAGATAACATAGAGGAAACCGTCAAGTGGTTTTCCGAGGAAATAAAGACCAATGACTTTCCGTCAGACGGACTGGTGCTTATCTATGATGATATAGCCTACGGAATAAGCCTCGGAAGAACAGCCAAGTTCCCGAGAAATGCCATTGCCTTCAAGTGGAGCGATGAGCAGGCAGAAACCACACTCCGTGAAGTTGAGTGGTCACCAAGCCGTACAGGCCTCATTAATCCTGTGGCCATCTTCGATCCGGTGGAGCTGGAGGGTACGACAGTCACCAGAGCGAGCCTTCACAATATTTCCTATTGTGAGGATATGGAGCTGGGGATCGGAGACAGGATCACGGTATATAAGGCCAACATGATCATCCCGCAGATCGCGGACAATCTCACAAGGTCAGGAAATCTGCAGCCTGCAAAGATGTGCCCTGCCTGCGGACATGAGACTGAAATAAAGTCAGAGAATGAAGCAAAGTTTCTATACTGTTCGAATCCTGAGTGCCCTGCAAAGAAGCTGAAGAATTTCTCACTGTTCGTGAGTCGTGATGCTCTGAATGTTGACGGACTCAGTGAGCAGACATTGGAAAAATTCATAGGACACGGTTACATACATAAGTACAGTGACATCTTCCACCTGGACAGATTCAGGAGCGAGATCATCGCTATGGATGGATTCGGTGAGAAGAGTTATGAGAATCTGACTCAGGCGGCGGAGAAGTCAAGCCACACAGAGCTCTACAGACTGATCTACGGTCTCGGAATAGCGGGTATAGGTCTCGCCAATGCCAAGATGCTGTGCCGTTACTTTTCGGATGACATTGAAAAACTGAAAGCTGCGGATGTGGAAGTGCTCCTTGAGATCGATGGAATCGGTCAGGTCCTTGCGGAGAATATAGTCAAGTACTTCAAGGATGATGCGAAGATGTCTGAGCTTACGGGACTTCTACAGGAACTTGATATCAGAAAACAGGAGGTTTCGGATGACGTTCCGAAGACTCTGGAAGGTATGTCCGTGGTTATCACAGGAAGTCTCAACCACTTCACAAATCGTAAGGAGCTTCAGGAGCTTATAGAGCGTGCGGGAGGAAGAGCAGCAGGCTCCGTTTCTGCAAAGACAGCTTATCTTGTGAACAATGATATCACTTCGACTTCCGGTAAGAATAAGAAGGCAAAGGAACTGGGAGTTCCTATAGTGACTGAAGAGGACTTCATAAAGATTCTGGAAGGAAAGACAGAGTGAAAGGACTTCAAGAGGAGTATTTATGATTTTTAATTCTTTGGGATTTCTTGTGTTCTTCCCGATAGTGCTTTTAGTGTATTATGTGGTTCCTAAGTTCCTTCAGAATTTCTGGCTGCTTCTTTCGAGCTACTGGTTCTATATGAGCTGGAACCCGAGATACGGACTTCTGCTGTTGGGCGTCACTGTTCTCACATATATTGCAGGTCTTATCATAGGTAAGGATTCCCATGCCACATGGGGAAATCCTGATGAGGACGGCAGGATTTCGGCAGACTTTTATTCCAAGGTGAGCAGGAGCCGCAGAAACATTGAAATAAAAGCGGTGTCCGGCAGAGAGAAAAAGCAGAGGGCGGTGCTTACACTGACCCTTTGCATTATATTCGGACTTTTATGCTTTTATAAATATACGGATTTTCTTGCGGTCAATATGGTGAAGCTCCTTGAGCGTATAGGGCTTTTCGTAGAATTCGATCATTTTGACATCGTAATGCCCGTAGGTATTTCGTTTTTTACTTTTCAGGCGGCAGGTTATCTTATAGATGTTTACAGGGAAGAGATTCCTTCAGAGAAGAATTTTCTCAGATATGCTCTCTTTGTGAGTTTCTTTCCGTCAATTCTTGCAGGCCCAATCGGCAGGGCACCTTCACTCATGCCGCAGTACTCAAGAACCCGGGAATTTGACTGGAATAGAGTGTGCTCAGGTTTCATGCTGATGCTATGGGGCTTTTTCCTTAAGCTTGTCATAGCAGACAGAGCCGCAATACTTGTAAATTTCGTATATCAGAACTATCATGAGCTTTACGGTTGGGCCATAGTTCTGGCAACGGTGATCTATGCTTTTGAGATATACTGTGATTTCTGCGGTTATTCCATCATAGCTACAGGCGCTGCCAATATGCTGGGCGTAGCTTTCATGGAGAATTTTGACTGTCCGTATTTCAGTGTTTCTGTTCAGGATTTCTGGAGACGCTGGCATATTTCGTTATCCGGCTGGTTCAGAGATTATCTTTATTTCCCTTTAGGCGGAAGCCGCTGTAATTTCCTGAGACGGTATTTTAATGTCATGGTGGTTTTCGTTGTCAGCGGACTATGGCATGGAAGCCAGTGGAGCTATGTTGTGTGGGGAGGACTTAACGGTCTTTACCAGATCATAGGCGGTATACTCACTCCTGTAAGAACTCTGCTTCTTAGGATATTCGGATTTGATAAAAATGTTCTCAGTCTGAAGAAGAATCCGGCCATGGCCGGCAGTATGAAGATCTATTCTTCCATTGAGCCTACTACCGATGTGGTGACTCCGTGGGAGAAGAAAGCACTCAGTAAAAAGCGGAGAAGTGATGAAGAGGACAGTGAGAGCGGCTATTCAGATGAAGATATCAGGGCATCTCTCAGAGTTTCTTCAGGCCTTGCGGCATGGCAGACTGAGGAGGCAAAAAGAGGACACTTAAGAACAGGCGTCTTCGGCATCAGAATCGGAGAAGGAGAGCTCAGCTTCAGAAGCGTGAAGATGAGCATCCTTAAGCTCATAAGGATACTGATAACCTTTGTTCTCATAGATTTTGCATGGCTTTTCTTCAGAGCAGCGGGACTCAGGGATGCTCTCATGATGATAGAAAGGGTGAAGAATAATTTCGGATTCAGCGAGATCAGTCTGTCCGGGATCTACGAGCTTGGACTAAATGAGAGGAACTTCTGGCTTCTCATGATCTGTATAGCCATACTTTTCCTCAGCGATTATGTGAAGTATCACGGCGGAAACATTCGCAAATGGATACTTCAGAGGCCAATGTTTCTCAGGGAGTTCATCATTGCAGTTTCTATCCTGGTGATCCTTGTCTTCGGAATCTGGGGCAATTCCTACGATGCTTCAAGCTTCATATACTTCCAGTACTGAATTGAAGTGTGATCAATGATGGGGCTTTGAATGGATGTACAGAATATGTATCCTGGATTTCCTGACTGCATATCTAATAGGTCAGGAATCGTACAAGTTTGATTTGTGAGAAAAATTAATGAAAATTTGGAAAAGAATAGTCTCTGTGCTTCTGATCCTCGTCATGGTGACAGGCGGGATTTATGTGGGAGACAAACTTACGACTCGCGGCGTGAGTCAAAGAAAATATGTGAAGTTCTTTGCAGAGCCCAATGAATACGATGTGGTCTTTTACGGCTCCAGTCATGTTCTGAGCGGCATACAGCCCATGGAGCTCTGGAAGAATTACGGAATCACCAGTTTCAATCTGGGAGGTCACGCAGCCTCCCTCGGCATGTCATACTGGGTTCTCAGGCAGTCCCTGAAGTATCATAAGCCCAGGCTTGCGATACTTGATATTTACGATATGTATGCTCATGACCA
The DNA here is from genome assembly GCA_000513555.1 of Lachnospiraceae bacterium JC7. Classification (GTDB taxonomy): domain Bacteria; phylum Bacillota; class Clostridia; order Lachnospirales; family Lachnospiraceae; genus Oribacterium. The sequence goes on along the minus strand of ALYD01000014.1, from coordinate 61,537 downwards.
GCCATATATGGATATCAGCTTCATGCACTACTCCATGGATGCATATCCTATGAGTATCACCAAGTTCATGGCGGTGCAGGACCTGCTTAAGGACAGAAGTACTGCGGCCAAGGCTGAGCTTTTCTTCCCTTTTTCTGTTTATCACAGCAGATGGGACGAGGTGACGGAAGAGTCTGCCAAGGCTGCATTTGATTCAGGATTTTTTAACTCCTACAGCGGTTCGGAGATAAGATATGGTGTTGCGGTTCCCAATGCTATCGAGCGGGTGAAGCCCGGAGACACCATGGAGGGCTCTGAAGGCGCCGACACTTACATAAGAGATTTTGTGACTGCCTGTCGCGATGCGGGGGTTGAGGTCTGCTTCATGAGAGTACCGTATCCTGCCTGCGTCGAAAATCAGATGGCGGAAAACAGAGTGATGAAGCTTGCCGAAGAGATGGGGGTCAGAGTCATTGATCTTATGAAGGGTACGGATAAGGATGAGATGCTAAGTTCAGTTGTCGTGAACTGGGACACGGATCTTGTGGATGCCAATGCCCATCTGAATGCCGTAGGTGCATTTAAGGTGACCATGTATCTCGGAAAGCTTCTGCAGCAGTACTATGGTTTCAGAGATAAGCGTGAGGAGGCAGCCTACAGTAACTGGAACGATGATTATGCCAATGTCTACATTCCGGCGCTTAATGCGGACATGCTTCTGCAGACGGATTTCAAGACCTGCCTTATGTTTGCGGCTTATCCCGAGTTTGAAACTGAAATGACGGTAACAGGTGACTATGAGCCGGATGAGGTCTGTGAGATGCTGTATAAGCTTCATGGAAGCAGACTGAATGTAACCCGGGTTCAAAGCATCGATGCCCCGGAAGTTCAGGACAGGGCAGATTACGATATGGACGGCGAAGCCATGGCTCCAGGGACAGTCATTTCTGAACAGGCTGTGCCTGTTGTGAGGATGACGGTGAAACTGAGAGACAGCGGTGCAGTTGTATGCGATAAGCTGTTTTGCAGGTGAGCCCGGTTTTTTATATAACAGAAGAGAAAGGACAGCGTTTGGATGAATACTGACAATTTTGACATTTATTTTCCGCATCTTGGGGTGGGGGTAGAGCATCTGAAGAACAGCATTTCCATCTTTGGTTTCAGGATAGCATACTATGGAATCATTATCGGAATAGGCATGATGCTGGGTTTTCTGATAGCCAGCATGGACTATAAAAGAAGAGGCCTGAAGGTGGATGATATCCAGGATATGGGACTTTATACAGTTATCTTTGCTATCCTTGGAGCAAGAGCCTACTACGTAATGTTCGAGTGGGACTATTACTCACAGCATCTTGATGAGATCCTAAATATCCGTCAGGGCGGACTCGCGATCTACGGAGGAATAATCGTCAGTGTGATCGGATGTACCATTTTCTGCCGTGTGAAAAAGATCAATGTTCTGTCCATGATGGATTCGGGTATCCTCGGTCTACTTATAGGTCAGAGCGTGGGAAGATGGGGTAATTTCTTCAACACTGAGGCGTTCGGAGGCCCTACGGATTCCTTCCTCGCCATGCGTATAAAGGAAGCATTGGTAAATCCCAATATGCTGAATGACGAAGTGCTTCTTAATTCTTTCAAGATCGGAGAGAATCTGTTCATTCAGGTTCATCCCACATTTTTCTATGAGTCAATGTGGAACCTCTGTACGCTTGTGATCTTTTATCTTATGGCGCCGAAAAAGAAGTTTACCGGACAGATCTTTTTCCAGTATCTCCTGTGCTATGGAATCGGACGTTTCTGGATAGAGGGACTCCGCACCGATTCACTTTACCTCTGGGGAACAAATATAGCTGTATCCCAGGCTCTTTCAGCTCTTCTTGCAGTAGTGGGAGCAGGCCTTATTATTTATAACCTTAATAAGGTGAAGAAGAACGGACCTGATGCGGTACTTAAAGCGGAGCTTGAAGCATTGGCGGCAAAGAAGGCAGTGGCCAACCGCCAGGAAAGCGAGGACAGCGCCGTAGAGACAACTGCAGAAGACGTGGTCGAAAGTCCTGTTGAGACAGATAATGCATCTGCTGTGGATAATACAGAAAATCATTAATATATATATCTGAATGTAATTTGCGGAAAACCCGGTAGTCTGAATGATCTCCCGGGCTTTTCTATTTCGGGAAAGTGTATTCACCATGCATGATCTATGACATAGGTTGCTGTTCGGGTATATTATTTTCTTCTTTTTTTAGTTGCTGAAATCATGATCATTACGTATAATGCAGTTACGAGTCGATGTGATCTGAAGGAACAGATCTACATTTCATGAAGATGGTTCATATATCTTCAACATCTATCTTTCAAAGAATTATCTTTTGATTTTCGCAGGTTTCTTCATAGGATCCCGGGGCAAAAAATTATATAAGTGTATAACACGAACGTGAAAGTAATATTTTAAGAGACATTGTTCTATGTCTTATCTTTTATATTTTCTATTTATCTTTTATTTAAGTTCAATTTTTATCCCTTTTTTAAGCGTAAAGTTTCAAATATTTTAATACTCTGCTATAGACTTTTGCACTTGTGTATATTTATTACAGCTCGAGGAAAGCCGGATGAGACCTGTCGGCAGATGGAACTCGTAATTTTTTCATAAGGAGAAATACTATGACAACTGAAGAAAAGTTACTGGAGGCAATCGAAAAGAGAGGTCACGAAGCGAAACTCAACGATGTGGTAAAAAACGGCGTTGTCCGGAAGGCGATAGCTGTAAAAGGAAAGGGCAACTGTTCTCTCAATATCTATATCGAACAGTTTGTGAAAGATACGGAGAATGGTGCGGATCCTGATACTGTGGCGGATGAGATACTGGCTATCGCTGCAAAGCATGATGGGATTTATTTTGACATTGAAAATACCTTTAACCGCGAGTATATCATGTCCCATGTGAGCATAGCGGTTCAAAGGGAGAGTACGGAAAACCTTATCAAGAAAAGCTGTGAGTTTGAAGGGCTTGAGTGTTACCTGTACCTGAGGGTCAAGGTCCAAAGAGAAGAGGGCTGCATCAAGCTTAACAGCATGATCCTTGAACGTACAGGCCTTACTGAGGAGGAAATCTGGGAACAGGCTGAAAAGAATCTTCGGGCTGAAACTGTCATAAAGCCGATTTTTGATGTGGTATGTGAAATTATGAAGGAATCCGGCAGGAATCCTGAATTCAGTGATAAGCAGAAGCAGGAAATGATGGCGGAAAGCGATAAGGAGATATATGTGATCACCAATAAGCTGAAGTTCTATGGGGCCAGTGCGATCCTCGACAAAGTGAATATAAAAGCATTTGCAGAAAAGTGCGGTGTGAAGAATTTCATCGTTATCCCTTCGTCGAGACATGAAATGATTCTTGTGCCTGAAATGGCCACAGTGGATTTTGCTGTTATCAGCAATATGGTGAAGGAGATCAATGAGACGATGGTTTCCGCCGAGGACAGGCTTACCGATAGAGCATACAGGATGACTGCCTGAGGAATATTATCTGAAATCAAAAGTGGAGTATATAAAATGCCGGACAGCTTTACTGCTGTCCGGCATACTTCTAAATCAGGGAGGATTGATTTACGGTTTTTTCAAACACTTTACTTTTATAATTGTGAATTTGTTTTGAGCCCGTGAGCTGTTTTATTACATGTGCTTCATCATTCTACGTCCTGAAGGGCGGCTAAATCTTCTTCACCGGTTCTTATCTTTACGACCCTTTCAACAGGATATACGAAGATCTTTCCGTCTCCGATATGACCTGTGTACAATGCCTTCTTTGCGGCTTCGATGACTGACTCTACAGGTATGTTGCCCACAACAACTTCTACCTTTACCTTAGGAAGAAGAGTGGCATCCACTTCAACACCTCGGTACTTCTCGCCTGCGCCCTTTTGTACGCCGCAGCCCATTACCTGAGTAACTGTCATACCTGTGACACCGAGGTCATTCATGGCCTTACGGAGAGTGTCGTAACGTGAAAGTCTTGCGATGATCACAACCTTGCTGATTCCTGTGTCAGGGAAAGCATTGACAACCTTTACGGCTGCATTCTTCAAAGTATCGCTGGCTTCTTCGTATTCGTCGGAACCGAGACTTGTGTTCTCATTTACCTCCATCATCATGGTGTTCGAAATATCCATGATGGAGAAGCCTGCATAAGCACTTGTGAGTCCGTGTTCCTTACGGTCGAGACCGACGATCTCTTCTTCTTCGGAAACTCTGAGTCCGTTAAACTTTTTGATAAGTGAATAAGTGATGATGATAGTAACTACAGTCCAGGCGATGGTTACTGCCATTCCGCCGATCTGCTTTCCGAGCTGATAGAAACCGCCGCCGTAGAAAAGACCTTCTCTGATACCTGCAAGTTCAAATCCCGGAGCTGATGCTGTTGCGAAAAGACCTACAGCAAGTGTTCCCCAGATACCGTTGAACATATGAACCGCAACTGCACCTACAGGATCGTCAACGTGGATGACATTATCACAGAACCATACACCGAATACTACGAGGACTCCGGAAACAACACCGATAACAGCTGCACCTGCACAGTCTGTTACATCACAAGGTGCGGTGATGGCCACAAGACCTGCGAGAGAAGCATTGAGACACATGGATACATCAGGCTTACCGTACTTAATCCATGTGAAGATCATACACACTACTGTTGCAACTGCCGGAGCAACTGTTGTTGTAAGGAAAACTGAACCAAGAGTGCTTACATCTGTGGCAGCGGCACCGTTGAAGCCGTACCAGCCGAGCCAGAGGATAAATACGCCGAGAGCTGCGATTACGAGGTTGTGTCCGGGGAAGGCATTGACCTTTGTGACCTTTCCGTTCTTATCCTTTACGAACTTTCCGATACGTGGTCCAAGCATCCATGCACCGATGAGGGCGCAAATGCCTCCAACCATGTGGATACAGTTTGAACCGGCATAATCGTGGAATCCCCACTGTGCCAGGAATCCGCCGCCCCATGTCCAGTGTGCCTCGATTGGATAGATTATTGCGGAGATAACTGCGGAATAGATGCAGTATGATGAGAACTTTGTTCTCTCTGCCATTGAACCGGAAACGATCGTTGCGGTAGTGGCACAGAATACAAGGTTGAAGACGAAACCTGAATAGTCAAAGCTTCCGTAATTACTGAAAACATCGAATGAGAACTTTCCGGCAAAACCGCCCAGCATGTTCTCGCCGAGCATCAGTGAAGCACCGCAGATGAACCACATTACAGTTCCTATACAGAAGTCCATAAGGTTCTTCATGATAATGTTTCCTGAGTTCTTCGCTCTGGTGAAACCTGCCTCACACATTGCAAAGCCTGCCTGCATCCAGAATACCAATGCGGCACCGATCAGGAACCATACGCCATACACTTCGCTGTGGATGGCTTCTAAAATTTCACTTGTCATAATTTACCCCCTTAAGTTTTTAGGCATCCTGCCTTTTTATATTCTGCGCAGAATCAAAAAAAGAGCGCGTTTCCCGAAAGAAACGCACCCTTGCGCAGAAGTATTAGTAAAGAAAAAAGGTGCTTCGGTTTCCATACCGAAGCACCCTTGCCCCTTATGGTTCGAAAATATATACTTTTTTAAAAGCTTTGTCAATTTCGATTTTGGAAAAACTCACATAACCGTAAAGAATGTCAGAGCATACATGCTTTTATCTTCGGGAAATATATGATATAATATATTGATTAGGATTTATGCAGTTCTTGTAACTTTAAGAGATAAGTACAGTGGATTTTTTTTATACGTAAGGAATCGAATAAAAAGATAGTAATTATTAAGGGAATGAAAAAGTGGGAAAAGAGAGATTAGTAGAATTAATAGATAACACAATGGAAATTGAAAAAAATTTTCATACAGTGGGTGGAAACAATAGAGGATTTCCTCCAGTTGATGAAATACATGATACAGAGGAATTCCAAGAATGGTTGGCTGAGGTATTATTTGAACTTGAAAATTTGCCAGACTCAAAAAAACCAGGATATCTATTTGATACAATTAGTCTTCTAAAACAGCCATTTAATGGATGGAATGATAAAAAAGATTTTACTAAAATTAAAGGAAGACTTGCTACTATCAAACGCAATATTAATAATTATTATCCTCAAGAAGAAGGTAGTAAAGTTGTATCTTCTGACAGAATAGCAAAAGGAAGTATTTTGTATACTGCATTTGAAGAATATGTAATCCAAAAACAAGTTGGACAGGGCGGAAACGGTACAGTATTTCAAGCAAAAAATGCATCAAATGAATTATATGCGATTAAAGTTATTTCAAGAAAAACACCTAGAGAGAAACTTAATAGATTTCGAAATGAAATTAATTTTTGTATGAATCATGAGCACAAGAATATCGTAAAAATTCTTGATTATGGTGCATATGGAGATGAGTCTGGTTATTTATTCTATGTAATGCCATTATATGATGAAACTTTAAGAGATAGGATAAAGACGGGCATAAAGGCGGAGGATTCAATTGAAATTTTTGAGAATATATTGAACGGCTTACAATATGCTCATAATCAGGATTGTTATCATAGAGATATAAAACCAGAAAATATTTTGTTCAAGAAAGGCAGTAATCAAGCAGTTATCGCTGATTTTGGAATAGCACATTTTTGCGAGGAAGAAATCATTGCTACTGTTGAAACAAAAAAAGCAGATCGTCTTGCAAACTTTCAATATGCAGCTCCAGAGCAACGAGAAAAAGGCGCAATTGTTGATGGAAGAGCTGATGTTTATGCGGCGGGTCTTATATTAAATGAAATGTTTACTGGAAAACTTGTTGTGGGCGGAAATTATAAAAAAATAGGTGAGGTAGATGAGAGATACGATTATTTAGATAAAGTGTTTGAGGGACTATATTGCCAGAATCCAAACGATAGAATTTTTCCCGTGAACAAAATCTTACTAGAGATTGATGTAAGAGCGGCAGAAAAGAATGCTAATAATCTTAGAAGAGAAGATTTACAGATGGCATTTACCAGTTGCGATTCAAATAATCTTCCTGTTCCACAGGTAGTGAATCTTGATATGGAAAGCAACAAATTAGTATTTACTTTATCTGGAAATCTACCACAAGAGTGGTATGAAATTCTTACATGTGAGTCATTTGGTCATACGTCTGTGATGGGTTATGAGACTCATACATTTAGTGGGCGTAATAATATGGCTTCCGTAATAATTCATGCTGGAGAAAGTGATAGCACGATTAAGCAGGTAGTAGGATGTTTTAAGAGTTGGCTTCCGACTGTGACAGGAATTTATAACAGAAGAAAAAAACAACAAGCAGAGGCTGAATTTAGAAAGCAGATGCAAGCGAGAGAGCAAGAGATTAAGAGACTTGAGCATGAAGCAAGTTTGAAAAACATGTTAAAAGATTTGCTCTAGAGTGGTATTGAAGTTAAGGGTAGGAAAATAAAGATTTATGGATTCACGTCATTCCTTTACCGTTAGGTCTTTTTTACATAGGACTTACATAAAAGGGCAGTTGTTCTTAACAGAATGGCTGCTCTTTTTTTGTCGCTTGCTAATAAACGTGGGGAGAGATGTTTGACGATTATTATCGGTAAACAAATACGTAATGAATTAAGTGAAGTATACAGTGAAGCACAATGAAGTTTGCAATGAAGTGCAGTGAAGCTTTTGTTTACAACTTCATTTCCTTTTTCTATAATTCATATTATAGAGAGAATAGGAGGCTTTGTATGCGTATTGAAGAAATGTTTCCACAATATGGACTGGAAGATAAAAAGACTGAGTACAAAGGAATCATAAAAGAAGGGAAAAGCGATAATGGTAAGAGTCTTGAAGTTGGCTGGCTTAAAACAATTGTTGCTTTTGCTAATACGGATGGCGGACGTCTTCTGGTTGGAGTAGAGGATAATACGCATAAAATTGTTGCTTTAGATAAGAAAACAGCTGATAAAACGATTTTAATGATTCATCGACAAATAAAAGAGCGCGTAGAACCTGAGATTTCGTACGATATAAATGGAATTGATGTGAATGTAGGAGATGGAATTAGATACATTATCGAAGTTATCGTGAAAAAAAGTAAGAATCTGCCTGTTACTTTGCATGAGGACGGATTGCTTGGAATCTATGTGAGAAATTTCGGACGTACGGATATGGCATCACCAGAGCAGATTAAAGATCTTATTTTGCTTAGTGATAATATTCCTTTTGATACTGCTAAAACTGATATTCTATACAGTGAGAATAATTATAAAAAACTGCATGTAGTTGCAGAGGAAAGAAAAACAAAGATAACTGAAAAGGAATTGATTTCAAAAAGTGCGATTACTGAAGACAAATTAGTTACAAAGGGTATGCAATTATTTGCGGATGATTATGATGGTCTAAGAACAAAGGTTGTTGCTACTGTTTGGCCAGGACTAACAAAAGGAGGATCAATTGTTACAGCGTCAGAAGAGTACACCGGAAATCTGTTATCAGTTTTAGAAAAAACAATTAGTTTTATAAGTGCACATTCTGCAAATGGTTTCAAAAAAATGGATACAAAAACTGTTCCATATATCTCATTTCCGGCGCGTGCTGTGACTGAAGGTGTTGTGAATGCTATAGGCCATAGAAACTATTACATGTATGGGACACAAGTAGAAGTAAATATTTTTCCGGATCGCTTAGAGATTACATCTCCAGGAGCTCTTCTTGGTGTAAGAAAATTATATAAAGAAAAGAACATTGCATCTATTATTCCTCGTAGAAGAAATGAAGTTATATGCAATATTCTTGAAATGTGTAAGTACATGGAGAAAAAAGGTTCCGGATTTGATTTTATAGAAGAAGATTATGCAAAAGCTGGCGAGGAATTTGCACCATTTATTACTGCTGATGCCAATTCGTTTACATTAACGCTTCCGGATTTGACGTTTGAAAAAGGAGTAATAGATATTACAGCAGATTCTCCGAATGTGTATGTTGAGGAAATACTGGAAGGAAAGAATGATTTAAGAATTCTTTCATATTGCTACAACAATAAACGTACAGTGAAAGAAATAGCATCCAATATAGGTGTTACTCCTTCAACTTATTTTAGAAGTAGGGTTATTGATAGATTGGTTGCAAAGGGAATGCTATTAGAGATAAAGCAAGCGCCAGCTAATCTGTATACATCTAATTTGGAAAAAGTGAAAATTAAACTTTGATGGATATATTTGTGGAATCGGTTGAAGAATAAAAAATATGTATGGCTGACGAGGTTTTTTAAGTAGGGGCATGCGTAAATGTGGTACTAGGAAAATTCGAGAGGGTGAAAAAAGTTGCTAAATATATTGTTTTGGAATTTAAACAGAAATGATATAGAGGACTATATAGCTGAATGCATAGGTGAGCATGAAATTGACATTGCTGTTTTTGCTGAATATGAGGGAGTAAAGTTTCCTTCGTTAGAACGCAAATTGGGTGGAAAATATACTCGTATTACTGGAATTGAATCAGATAAAAAAGTGACGCTGGTTGCTAAGAAGACATTGGCTATACGTAAAGTTCAAACTACAAATAGATATAATTTGTATTCCTTTGATACAGGAGTTAAAAAATATATTTTGGCTGGAGTGCATTTGCAAGATATTAGAAATTACAGTGCAGCGGATAGAGAAGCGACGATCCGAGATTTAAAGAGCAACATTGAAAAAAATGAAGATAGTTTTAAATGCACTAATTCTATTGTTATAGGAGATTTTAATGCGAATCCTTTTGGACATGAGTTGACAAGCGTACATGGATTTAATGCGGTATTGTATAGGGATATAATAGAAAAGTCTGATACTAATAAATTTGAAGATATGATATATAAACGTTTTTATAATCCAATTCTTCATTATATTTCCGAAGAAACGAAGATGTATGGGAGTTTATATAATACTACTAATGATGATACAAAATATTGGTATTGCTTAGATCAAATCTTGGTGAGAAAAGAGCTTGCTAATTCCATTAAGAATATGCAATATCTAAGAAAAATTAATGCACAAAATTTAATAAAAAGTGTGGCACCTAAAAGAAACATAAGTGATCACTTGCCATTAGTTGTATGTTTGGAGGAGACAAAATGAAAAATGAAAGCTTTTGGGGATTTGATAACAGTTCTATGGATGAGCTGGTGGCTACGGATAGAATTGTTGAAGTTATGAATGATCAGTGCAAATACTTATATGATTATACACAAGGAAAGGTTTTTGCAATATTCGATGTAATAAAGAGAGAGGGTGCATTGCTTTCGGTAATTAAAACAATGTCAGAAGTTTCGAAATATGTATCAAAGAATGCAACGATTCAAGATACAGTAGGTGAAGTGCCTATAAATGAATTGATTGATGCAAGTGATATTTATTGTGAAAAAGAATATGCATTTGAGATATATACTGATACTTATCGGTATAGGTTATTTAGCTTAAAAATGGCTTCAATTTATCCAGTAAAAATGAAAATTGAAGAAGTAGTATATGAGCATGTTATGAATGAATTAAGTTTAAGGGGAATTAAATCGGATAAAGATAAATATATTGTGATAGAAAATGAGGAATCATTTTGTGATGCTTTAAAGTTGGTTTTACAAGATAAGAAGGTAAGATATATTATAAATGAGTTGCAGAAAAGCGTGTTGTCTGAAAAAGAAAGCGACAGAAATGTACTTGATAAGATAATTGTATGCGAAGGGAGAAATGATGAAATAATTATTGATGCAATTGCTCAAAAATTAAATTGCAAACCGATTTTTGTGGTTGCGGATGGAAAAAATAATATTTCAAATCTGGTATCCAATGTGCATGAGCGAAATGCTAACGCGCAAATTTTGGTTGTTATTGATTCTGATGGAGAAGAAGAAAAGACGAAAGCATTATTTGAAAAGAAAGTTGGAAAAGATGGCTACCAATTATTGATCGTAAATAATCAAGTAGAAGATTGGTTTATTCCAGATGTGGAAGATTTTAGCAAACTTAAATTGCTTCAAACTATTGATACAATTGTTGGAGAGGCGGAATTTGATGAGCTGAGAAAAAAATATGATTCATTTGATAAATTATTAAAGTTTCTGGAAAGATAAACTTGCAAAACAGTTTGTATATTGCATTTAATGTAATTATGAAACATGGATTAGTATCCTGGCGGCTTAGACAGCACTAGTCTATTATAATGAAATGTGATAATATACTTTAGGTTTTGACAAAAAATGGCACTCGATTGGTGTCGGTCAAACAATCGCATGTTACAAATGGCTTAAAAAAGAGCTTTTTAGAAGGAGAAATATAAATTATGAAATTAGGAATCGTAGGTTTGCCTAATGTCGGCAAGTCAACTCTTTTCAATGCTATAACCAAGGCCGGTGCCGAGTCAGCCAACTATCCTTTCTGTACCATCGAACCAAACGTAGGTGTGGTTGCTGTACCTGATGAGCGTCTCGACAAGCTCGCTGCTCTTTACAGTTCACAGAAGATCACTCCTGCAGTTATTCAGTTCGTGGATATAGCAGGTCTCGTTAAGGGCGCTTCAAAGGGAGAGGGTCTCGGTAACCAGTTCCTTTCAAACATCAGAGAGACAGATGCCATCGTTCATGTGGTTCGTTGCTTCGATGACAGCAACATCGTTCACGTAGACGGTTTCGTAGATCCTATCAGAGACATCGAGACCATCAATCTGGAGCTCATCTTCTCTGATCTTGATCTTCTTGACAGACGTATGGCGAAGACAAAGAAGCTTGCAAACAACGACAAGGATGCAAAGGCAGAGTATGCGCTTCTTGAAGAGCTTCATGCACACCTTGAGTCGGATAAGCTTGCTATTTCTTTTGACGCAGGTGACGACGATAAGAATGCTTTCGTTGATTCACTTGATCTTCTTACAAGAAAGCCTGTTATCTATGCTGCCAATGTTGATGAGGATTCTGTTGCGGATGACGGAGCTTCCAATGAATACGTTCAGAAGGTTCGTGAGTATGCGAAGACCAACAACTCAGGAGTATTCGTTATCAGCGCTCAGATCGAGGAAGAGATCGCAGAGCTTGATGATTCGGAGAAGGCCGAGTACCTCGAGAGTCTCGGAATGACAGAGTCCGGCCTTGATAAGATCGTTCGTGCATCCTACAGTCTTCTTGGTCTCATGTCCTTCCTTACCGCAGGTGAAAAGGAGACAAGAGCATGGACCATCAAGGTGGGAACAAAGGCTCCTCAGGCAGCCGGAAAGATCCACTCCGACTTTGAGAGAGGTTTCATCAAGGCTGAGGTCATCAATTATCAGGATCTTCTTGATTGCGGTTCAACTTCCGCTGCTCGTGAGAAGGGTCTCATGCGTATGGAAGGTAAGGAATACGTTATGCAGGACGGAGATGTTGTAGAGTTCAGATTCAATGTCTGATATTCAGGCTGTGCCAATAGGGCACAGCCTTTTTTAATGGTGGTAAAACTTAAAATTTATACTATTTATATAGAATCTAATATGGTGGTGGTGTGAATTCCCAAAAAGTGGTTTGAAAGTGGGAATACGCACCACCACTTTTCAATGTCAGTATTCTGCTGTTGCAAAAATCACTATTCTTACATTCAGACTTTCGTGGATGGGATCGTCTGCCACCCGTATATCATTAAAGACCAGTCAAGATCCGCATAAATTAAGGCTTAATTTTATAAAAACGAGGGAAAAACATTAAAAATTAAATATAAAAATGTATAAAAATATCGTAAAAATCACTTCGATTTTTTTACCCGAACAAAGGTCATTATTACGGTATCTTATCTTGACACTCAATATAAAAAAAGGCATTATAATTATAGAAGTGGTAGAAAGTGGTAGAAAGTGGTAGAAAAGGGTATGTCGTTTACAGGGGAATATCACCACAACCTAGATGCTAAGGGCAGATTGATAATCCCGGCCAAGTTCAGGGACCAGCTCGGAATGGAGTTTACGGTAACCAGAAGTCTGGACGGCTGCCTCGCAATGTACGCAGCCAGGGAGTGGGAAGCACTTGAAGACAAACTCAACGCTCTGCCTATGACAAACGAAAAAGCAAGATCTTTAAAGAGATTCTTGCTCGGTTCTGCCAACACCTGCGAGATCGATAAGCAGGGAAGAATCCTTATTCCTCAGGTCTTGAGAGAAAAAGCGGGACTTGATAAGGACATCACTTTACTTGGTGTGGGTGATCACATCGAGATCTGGAATGCAGATCTTTATAACGAAAAGTACAATTTTGACGATGAAGAAGCTCTTGAAGCTGATTGGGAAGGCCTTGGTATCTGATGTTTAAGCATTATTCCGTTCTTTTAAATGAAACAGTAGATGGACTCAATATAAAACCGGACGGAACCTATGTTGATGGAACTCTGGGAGGAGGCGGACATGCATCTCTTGTATGCAGCAGACTTTCGGATAAAGGAAGATTCATCGGTATCGATCAGGACAAGGACGCAATAGCAGCCGCAACAGAGAGACTTCAGGAACACAGTGACAAGATAACCATCGTTCGCAGTAATTACGAGCAGATAGATAAGGTACTTGCTGATCTGGGTATAGATAAAGTGGATGGAATCTATCTTGATCTCGGAGTATCAAGCTATCAGCTGGATACTGCTGAGAGAGGTTTCAGCTACAGGGCAGATGCCCCGCTTGACATGAGAATGGATGACAGAAATCCTGTTACAGCAGCTGATATCGTTAATGACTACACCGAGTCTCAGCTTTTCCATATGATAAAGAACTATGGGGAAGACAGATTTGCCCAGAACATCGCAAAGCATATTTGTCAGTATCGTGAGAATAAGCGTATCGAGACAACACTTGAACTGTCGGATATTATCTCCGGTGCTATACCGGCAAGGATCCGTGCAACATCCGGACATCCTGCCAAGAGAACATTTCAGGCAATTCGTATAGAGCTCAACAGAGAACTGGATGTTCTCGAGGACTCTATAGATAAAATGATAGATTCGCTTTCGGAAGGCGGAAGACTTTGCATCATTACCTTCCATTCTTTGGAGGACAGGATAGTAAAGAACAAATTTCGTACAGCTGAAAAGCCGTGTATCTGCCCGCCGGAATTTCCTATCTGCACATGTGGAAGGAAGTCCAAAGGCAAGGTCATCACAAGGAAGCCGATACTTCCGAGTGAAAAGGAGCTTTCGGAGAACTCAAGATCGAAGAGTGCGAAGCTCCGTATTTTTGAAAGACATTTGGAGTCGTAAATCAAATACCCTGAGGGCAAGGTCGAGGAGACTTGATGGAAGGGTTAGGTATTTGACTCTGAAAAATAAATGACAGCAAAGGTAACATCAAGTTTACAGCGCAAGTTGACACACGAAGTATTTGCTCTGACGGGGACATACAGGCATGAGAACATTGGATTGGTCCTGATTTTTGCTTTATGCAGCCTGTATAGGATAGGAGCAAGTATTAAGTTAGAAATGGCCGAGGGACTTCCTGAGGCCATAATACTTTGAAAGGGCGTCAAAGTGCGCGGATTTCTGTGTCTTTACATGAGGTTCGCGTTTATGGAAGTCCTCTTCAAAATGAGAGATATTTAGTCGGAAAGTGTGAAGAGCAGCTAAAGGTCAGGGTGTTTACCGTTTAACATACAGGGGGCATAGTGATGGCAAGAAGACGAGCGGGTGCCGCTGCGGCATCAAGAACAGCCGGAACTTACGTAGATGGAAACGCGGTCCGTAAGACACAGACCCAGAGAAATACAGACAGATATAGCCAGCAGAGAAAGAGAAGAGAGCTGGAAAGAGACAGGATACTTGAGGAGAGGGAGAAGCAGTACAGGGCTCAGCAGGAAAGACTTAGAAACAAGTCTGAGACCATGGATGCCACAGCTCTTGTCATGATGTGTGCGGCTCTCGCCTGCACTCTGGTGTTCTGTTTTTCCTACATTCGTTTACAGACACAGATCAATACAAGGATATCTTCAATAGAAAGTATGAAGCAGCAGCTTGATAAGCTTAAGTCAAGTAATGATGCGCTTCAGAACAGCATAGATACTTCACTGGATCTCGACAACATCTATCGTGTTGCGACACAGGAGCTGGGAATGGTTTATGCTGACGACAGTCAGACCATTACCTTTGACAAGACTGAAAGTGAGTATGTAAGACAATATGAGGACATCCCAAAGTACTGATGAAAATAGAAAAAGAAGAAGGGGGAAGATACTTGCCCCTTATATGCAAACAAAGCTAGCCATCACATTTGGTGTGATAATGCTAGCTTTAATTGCCCTTATCGTGGTGATTTATCAGCTTGTCCGAAATAACAGTGAGGAGTATAACAAGATCGTACTGTCCCAGAGACAGGCGTCCTACTCAAGCCGTACCATCCCTTTTCGCAGAGGCGATATCATGGACAGGAACGGCACGGTCCTTGCCACAAGTCAGAAGGTCTACAATCTGATCATCGATCCGAGAGTCATTCATTCCGGAGCTGAAGAGAGATATGTGGAACCTACGGTCAAGGCACTTTCCGAGTTTTTCGGATATGAGGAAGGTGAGATACGCACACTTCTGAAGGATAAAGCCGATAAGTCATACGTTAAGTATGCCAAGGAGCTTTCCTACGACCAGAAATCAGGATTTGAAGAGTACATGAAGGAACACAATGCCGCTTATCTCAAGGCGGGTGTCAAAAGTCGTATTCGCGGAATCTGGTTTGAGGATGAATATAAGAGGACCTATCCTTACGGTTCTCTGGCCTGCAACGTTATCGGATTTGCCAATGCAGACGGCAGCAACGGTAACGGCGGAGTTGAACAGTATTACAACGACACTCTGGTAGGAGTAAACGGCAGAGAGTATGGATACATGGACAGCGATACGAAGCTTCAGTCGGTACTCAAGCAGCCGACTGACGGTGAGACTATCGTTACCACAATCAACACTAACATCCAGCTGTCTCTTGAGAAATATCTCAATGAATGGCAGACCGAGGACGTAGGTTCAAAGGTAGCGGCTGCCGTGGTCATGGATCCCAATACAGGCGAAGTCCTTGCCATGGGATCAACGAACCAGTATGACCTTAACAATCCGAGAGCTCTGGATGAAAGCGTCTATACTGATGCATATCTCACTGAACTTGGAAGAAAGGAAGCTGTGGGTGTCTACAAGAGAGAGCATCCGGAGGAACCTCCTATTTCTGAGGATGAGGTAAGCAAGTATTATTCTCAGGCAGACATCATTTCCTATGGAAAACAGGTGGCGTGGAACCAGATATGGAGAAACGTCATGGTATCCGATACATACGAGCCCGGTTCAACGGCCAAGGCCATAACATTGGCAGGGGCACTTGAGGAAAGAGCCATAACTCCTGACACGGAGTTCAACTGCGAGGGCTACATCGAGCTCAGCGACGGTGTCCATTCATGGAAGATCCGATGCCACAATCATGATGGTGACGGAATCATAGATGCCAAGACCGGTCTTATGAGGTCCTGCAATGTCTATCTCATGGACACAGCCTTTGCTCTTGGGTCTGAAAAGTTCGTAAAATATCAGCATCTTTTCGGATTCGGAGAAAAAACAGGAATCGATCTTCCGGCGGAAGCTGATACTTCGAAACTTGTATATGCGCCGGACAAGCTCGGAAAGACAACATTGGCAACCAACTCCTTCGGACAGAACTACAATGTCACCATGGTGCAGATGGCGGCGGCCTACTGCAGCATCATAAACGGAGGAAGCTACTATAAACCACACGTCGTAAAGCAGATCCTGAATTCAAACGGGACTGTGGTGGAGAACATTAAGCCGGAAGTTACGAGAATCACCTGCTCAAAGAGCACAAGTGAGTTCCTGAAGGATGCTCTGTACCAGACTGTTGAAGCAGGTACCGGTACCAAGGCAAAGATTCAGGGATACCGTGTGGGAGGAAAGACAGGAACAGCGGAGAAGATCCCGCGTTCGGCAAAGAACTATCTCGTGTCCTTTGTGGGTTTTGCACCTGTGGAGGATCCTCAGCTTCTTGTTTACGTAATAGTAGATACACCTAATCTCGAGGGTGAGGCTCAGGCTACAGCATCCTTCGCCATAAACATTGAAAAGAAGATAATGAACGATGCACTGCAGTTCATGAATATCGCACCTTCAAGCGAGACGGATCCTGCAGACAATCTCAATGCGAGATTTGCCCAGAATCAGGAAGGGATCTCAAGTGATCCTATGGGAGAGCAGGCGACGAGTGCTTCCGAACAGGAGTCTTCCGGTGATGACACTGAGAATCAGGAAACATTGGAATCCGAAACAGCAAGGGAGACCTTACCTCCTGTGACTGACGAGTTTATTCAGCCGGCGGATGAGGAAGAGGGCTTCGGTCTTCCCGATGAAGTTCCTGATGAAGAAGAATCTTGAGGAACCCTTGCCGGAAATGATCCGGCGAAAACATCTGACTATTGAGTAATAATATTTAATACTGGAGTTTGAAATGTATATAGATTTGGTAATTTCAATTTTGCTTGGATTCGCTATAGTGGCAGCTATCATGCCGTTTGCGATTCCGGAGCTTCATAAGCTGAAATTCGGGCAGGAGGTTCGAGATGACGGACCTCAGTCCCATCTGAAAAAACAGGGAACACCTACCATGGGTGGCATCGTGTTCATAATCGCCATCCTTGCGGTGAGCCTTATCTTTGCGGGACGTTATCCAAAGATCATGCCCGTACTGCTTCTTACGGTTTCCTTCGGAATAGTTGGTTTTATCGATGATTACCTGAAGGTGGTCAAGCATCAGTCTGAGGGATTCAATCCTAAACAGAAGTTTGCATGTCAGTTTGTATTCACACTGGTCTTTGCTTTATATCTCTATATGTCACCGGACTATCCGAATGTGATGAGAATACCGTTTACATCAATAGATCTTAACCTTGGATGGTTCTATGTTCCGGCTCTTCTCTTCATAGTTCTCGGAACAGACAACGGTGCCAACTTCACAGACGGTATCGACGGGCTTGCAAGCTCAGTTACTGCGGTTATAGCTATCTTCATCGCATTTGTCAGCATGAAGACCGGTGAAGGCTCACTTACTCCTATGGCCGGAGGAGTTTTCGGAAGTCTGCTTGGTTTTCTGGTTTATAATTGTCATCCTGCAAAGATATTTATGGGAGATACAGGTTCTCTTGCACTGGGCGGTTTCGTTGCGGCAGCTGCATTTGAAATGGGTATGCCTCTGTATATTCCGATATTCGCACTTATATATCTTATAGAAGTACTGTCAGTCATCATTCAGGTGACTTATTTTAAAGCAACTCATGGTAAAAGAGTTTTCAGAATGGCTCCGATCCATCATCATTTTGAGCTCGGAGGGTGGTCTGAAACCAAGGTTGTGACAGTATTTACAATTATAACGATCCTGCTTTGTTTTGTTTCAGCTTTGGGGATGTAACAAATAGGGCAGTAGGGGATTTGATGAGGTGAAGTGCATGCAAAGTCGGAAGGTGCTCGTACTTGGTACGGGAAAGAGCGGTATCTGTGCTGCGAGGCAGATACTGAGTCTTGGAGGTCATGTAATACTGTATGACTCCAACAAGGAACTTGATAAAATCAAGGTCCTTAAGAATTTCAACAAAAAAGACAAGATATCGGTTATTGTGGGAGACCTGAATCTGTCGGATCTTATACAGGTGGATCTGGCTGTCATCAGCCCGGGCATCCCGTTGGATAAGCCTTTTGTAAAACTGATAAAGTCTGCAAATATTCCTATCTGGGGTGAGATAGAACTTGCCTATCAGTCAAGTAAAGGAAAGCTTGCTGCAGTTACGGGAACTAACGGCAAGACAACAACAGTATCTCTTATAGGTGAGATACTTAAGACAACATATGATGATACTCATGTCTGCGGCAACATAGGTAATCCTTTTACTGCAGATGCTCTTGATACAAGAGATGATTCGGCAACCATTCTTGAGGTGAGTTCATTTCAGCTTGAGACGGTTATGGATTTCCATCCGCATGTGTCATGTATAACAAACATCACACCGGACCATCTTGACCGCCACAAGACCATGAAGAACTATGCAAAGGCGAAGGAGACCATAGCTGCAAATCAGACAGAAGAGGATTTCGTAGTACTCAATTATGATGATCCTGAGCTCAAGAAGTTCGGCAAGAGAAAGACATTGAAGCCAAAGGTTATCTGGTTCAGTTCGACACATGTTCTTAAGGATGGATTCTATTACAAAGAGCCGGAGATACATTACGTTCACGATGGCGAGGATGAGGTGCTTTTAAACGTTCATGACACAAATCTTCTCGGAGCGCATAACTATGAGAATATCATGTGCGCCATTGCCGTTTGTATGAACATGGATGTTCCTATGGAAAATATCGTATCGGCGATCAGAAAGTTCAAACCCGTAGAGCATCGTATAGAGTTTGTCCGTGAGAGAAACGGGGTAAGATATTACAACGATTCCAAGGGAACAAATCCTGATGCTGCCATAAAGGCGCTTCTGGCTATGCCGGGACCGACCATTCTTATCGGCGGCGGATATGACAAGGAGATTCCTTTTGATGAGTGGTGCAAGCTTTTCAAGGGAAGAGTGAAGTACCTGGTACTTATAGGTCAGACCAGAAATCTCATTGCCGAATGTGCAAAGAAGTATGGCTTTACCAATGTTATGTTCGCAGAGGACATGGATGAGGCCGTAAAGGACTGCGCAGCTTATGCCGATGCGGGTGATTACGTGCTTTTGAGTCCGGCCTGTGCCTCATGGGGAATGTTCCCGAATTATGAGGAGAGAGGCCGTATCTTTAAAGAATGCGTTATGGCATTATAATGAATTTTTATTGACACTTTACTCATTAAAATATATAAAGTAGAAATATTACTTTTATAAAAGGGAGAGGAAGTACTTGGCGAAAAAGAAGAAAATTAAACATTTCTTTGATTACAGCCTGCTGTTCACTGTAATTTTTATAGCCGGATTCGGGCTTATAGTTATGTACTCGGCATCCGGTTACTCTGCACAGACTACCATGCAGGATGCTATGTATTTCCTGAAGAGGCAGGCATTATTTGCGGCCCTGGGTATTGCGGTAATGCTGGTTGTTTCAAAGTTTGACTATCATCTCTGTGCAAGGTTCGGATTTATATTTTACTGTATTTCCGTATTGCTTCAGATAGCCACAGCGGTCATAGGTTTTGCATCCCATGGTTCTGCAAGATGGCTTAAACTTGGTGGAGTTACCTTCCAGCCTTCGGAGCTTATGAAGGTTGCGGTCATCATACAGCTGTCCATAATAATCACTCATAACGGTTACAAGATGAATGATTGGAAAAAGATAATGACTACAGCGGCATGGGGAGTCCTTCCTGCAGTGTTCATTGCAAAGACGAACCTGTCAACGGCCATGATCATCATGGGTATAACATTTTTCATGTTGTGGATATCCTGCAAAAGAGTCGCTCCCTTTGCGGCGGTTGGCGGAATTATGATGCTGGTTTACATTTTTGCATATCCTTTCGCCAAAATGCTTCAGCGTCTCAATATCCTTCAGGAGTATCAGCTGGTCAGAATCTTTGCATGGAAGGATCCTTCGAGCTATGCGGATGAGACATTCCAGACTTTGCAGGGGCTTTACGCCATAGGTTCCGGAGGAATCTTCGGAAAGGGTCTGGGAGAATCGGTTCAGAAATTTCTGATGCCGGAGGCCCAGAATGATATGATCTTCACTATCATATGTGAGGAGCTGGGGCTTTTCGGAGCGGTTTCCATCATACTGATATATGCATTTATCATTTACAGACTTTATGACAATACGAGAAATGCGAGAGACCTCTTCGGATCCATGCTTACCATCGGAATCATGTGCCATATAGCATTGCAGATCATTTTCAATATCGCGGTTGCTACAAACACTATTCCGAATACCGGTGTAACACTTCCTTTTGTCAGTTACGGAGGAACTTCACTATTCATCCTGATGGCTGAAATGGGAATAGCATTATCCGTCTCACGACAGATAAGACTTGAAACATAAAAACTGAGTGTTACAGTTGATATGGCACGTTGTTCCGCCCGCTTTTGTGCAGGTGAAGGCGGGAGTAGACTATGACACATATATCAATATATTGTTTTGAAAAGCGATGTTGAAAAAACATCGCTTTTTTGTAAAATAGGCAATATGGATAGAAAAATAAGAAACATTAACAGGAATCGGGAGTTCTTTGATCCGGATGACACGGATGATTATGACTACCGTTCCGAACAAAAAAAGAAAGAAAAGCATCTTATACGATGGGGAATGGTGCTGATGCTCCTTTTGACAGCCATAGTTCTTGCCAGTGCGAGGATCAAGAACTTCAGTGTCATCGGCAACACCAGATACACCAGTGAGGAGATTGTTGACCTTATATTTTCGGATAGTTGGGACACAAACTCCTTTTATTGTTTCTGCAAGGATAAAACCAGAGAACATAAGCAGATCCCCTTCATTCAGAGATATGACATTGACTGGGAAAGTCCGTTTTCAGTGGTCATAACCGTCTATGAGAAAAACATTGTCGGCTATGTCGACTATATGTCCAGTCATATGTACTTCGATAAGGACGGAATAGTGGTGGAGTCCACCGGAGAAAAGCTTGAGGGCATCCCCATGATCACAGGTCTCAGCTTCGGCTCTATAGTACTGTACCGGGAACTGCCGGTTCAGAATATGCAGGTATTTAGGGATATACTGAATTTAACAGGTGCTTTAAGCGACAATAATATAAAATGTAGTGAGATAGCTTATGATAATCTTTTGAACGCCACACTGTATATTGATGATATAGAGGTATATCTTGGGGGAAATGAGAACATGGAGATGAAGATCTTCACGCTGAGAGACATTCTTCCCAAGATACAGGGGATGAAAGGAGAGCTTAATCTTTCCATATATAACGAAAGTTCTGACCATGAGAGCTATATTTTTAAGACAAAAAAACAATAATATTTAGAAACGTTATAAAAACGTAAGAATTAAGTGAAAAAAACTTAGTAATGTATCTCTTATGTGCGTGCTAAAATCTGTAAAGCTATTGAAATTAATAATAAATACATGTATAGTAGACGGGCGTGTGACCACATTTGGTTTTTTACAGTAACAAGCGTAAGAGGTCATACGGATTGAATTCAAGCTACTATTATGATTATAAAAACATATAGTGTTGAAGGAGGAAGATTATGCTTGAGATTAAACTTCCTGAGTCAGAAGCAGCTGCAAGAATTATAGTTGTTGGTGTTGGTGGCGCAGGTAATAACGCTGTGAATCGCATGGTAACTGACGGTATCGTTGGCGTTGAGTTCATAGGCGTTAATACAGATAAGCAGGCGTTACAGTATAGCCAGGCTCCAACTACGATGCAGATCGGTGAGAAGCTTACTAAAGGACTTGGCTGTGGCGGCAGACCAGAGGTTGGTGCCAAGGCGGCTGAAGAAAGTTCAGAAGATATAACTGCAGCTTTACAGGGTGCAGACATGGTATTCGTAACATGCGGTATGGGTGGTGGAACCGGTACAGGTGCAGCGCCTATCATTGCAAAGATCGCGAAGGATATGGGTATCCTTACAGTTGGTGTAGTGACAAAGCCATTCCGCTTTGAGGCCCGCCAGCGTATGACCAACGCAATCAAGGGTATCGAGCAGCTTAAAGAGTCTGTTGATACACTTATCGTTATACCTAACGACAGACTTCTTGAGATCGTAGATCGCAGAACAACTATGCCGGATGCTCTCAGAAAGGCTGATGAGGTTCTCCAGCAGGCAGTTCAGGGTATCACAGACCTTATCAATGTTCCCGGTCTTATCAACCTTGACTTTGCCGATGTTTCTTCTGTTATGAAGGACAAGGGCGTTGCTCACGTTGGTATCGGTACTGCAAAGGGTGATGAGAAGGCAACTGAGGCCGTTAAGATGGCTATTTCTTCCCCTCTTCTCGAGACAACTATTCAGGGTGCAACAGATGTTATCATCAACATCTCCGGAGATATCTCTCTTGTAGAGGCAAACGAGGCAGCTTCATATGTTGAGGAGCTTGCAGGTGATAATGCCAACATCATCTTCGGTGCAATGTACGATGAGAATGCTCAGGATGAGTGCAAGATCACTGTTATCGCCACAGGAATTCAGGACAGTGCCGCAACAGCTTCTTCATTTGACAGTGCAGAGAAGAAGCAGGCAGTTCAGCCACGTGCTGCTCAGCCGGCAGCTCCTGCAGCAAGACCTATGCCAAGCTTCCTTAACCCGCAGGGTTCTAATTTAGGATATCAGGCAGCTAATACTTCAGCTCCTGCAGCACATACTGTTCCTACAGCACCTTCTGTACAGCCTGCTCCTGTTCAGCAGCCGGTACAGCCTGCAGCTCCAAGTGTTGCTCCGACTCCGGTACAGCAGCCATATCGTCCTCAGCAGGGCAATGATGTAGGAATCGTAATTCCTGACTTCTTGAGAAACAGAAGATAATTTTTTGGATTACTGATAGTTGATCACTATCTGATGTTAATTGAGACTATGTCTTCTGACATAGTCTCTTTGATTTATGACCGTGGGAACGCATAGCGTGAAACGGTCCGATGTCCGTTTTAGATGTTTTATATGGAGAAAATATGGCAAATTTAAAAGAAGAAATTGAGAAGAGACGAACATTCGCGATCATTTCTCACCCGGATGCCGGTAAGACAACATTGACAGAGAAGTTCCTTCTTTATGGAGGAGCTATCAATCTTGCAGGTACTGTAAAGGGACGCAAGGCTACAAAGCATGCAGTATCCGACTGGATGGAGATAGAGAAGCAGAGAGGTATTTCTGTTACATCTTCAGTACTTCAGTTTAATTATGGAGACAAGTGCATCAATATCCTCGATACACCTGGACACCAGGATTTCTCTGAGGATACATACCGTACACTTATGGCGGCAGACAGTGCGGTCATGGTCATTGACGGCGCAAAGGGTGTAGAGCCTCAGACCATCAAACTGTTTAAGGTATGTGTCATGAGACATATTCCTATTTTTACCTTCATCAACAAGTTCGACCGTGAGGCCCGTGATCCGTACGAGCTCCTTGACGAGATCGAGAACGTTCTTGGCATCCGTACATGTCCTATAAACTGGCCTATCGGCTGTGGCAGAAATTTCAAGGGTGTATTTGACCGTGAGACAGAAACTGTTGAACTTTTTACTGCCAATGCAGGCGGCACCAAGGCTGTAGAGGAGAAGGACGTGGCTCTTTCCGATCCTTCATTAAAGGATCTTGTGGGATTTGAATATTACGACAAGCTTCAGGAGGATCTGGAGCTTCTTGACGGAGCTTCCGACGAGTACGATGAGGAGAGGATCAACAGAGGTGATCTCACTCCTGTATTCTTTGGCTCTGCTCTTACAAACTTCGGTGTAAGAACATTCCTTGAGCATTTCCTGAAGATGACACAGCCCCCTATGCCGAGAACCAGTGACAAGGGCGTTGTGGATACTGTTGAGGAGCCATTCTCAGCATTTGTATTTAAGATTCAGGCTAACATGGATCCTAAGCACAGAGACAGAGTTGCCTTCATGCGTATCTGCTCAGGTGAGTTTGATGCAGGCATGGAAGTAAATCATGTGCAGACAGGCCGTAAGGTAAAGCTCAGTCAGCCTACACAGATGATGGCGGATGAGCGTAAGATAGTTGAGAAGGCCTATGCCGGAGACATTATCGGAATATTCGATCCGGGTATTTTCTCCATCGGTGATACACTTGAGCTGTCTTCAAAGAAATTTGCATATGAGGGTATCCCTACCTTTGCGCCTGAGCATTTCGCAAGAGTACGTCAGGTGGATACCATGAAGCGTAAGCAGTTCCTGAAGGGTGTTTCCCAGATCGCACAGGAGGGTGCTATCCAGATATTCCAGGAGTACAACACCGGAATGGAAGAGATCATCGTAGGTGTAGTCGGTGCCCTTCAGTTTGAAGTTCTGACCTTCAGACTTAAGAATGAGTACAATGTTGACGTTAAGCTGGATACACTTCCGTATGAGTATATCCGCTGGGTGGAGAATTACACCGAGATAGACATTGACAAAATACAGGGTACTTCCGATATGAAGATCGTAAAGGATCTTAAGGACCGCCCGCTGCTTCTTTTTGCACATGAGTGGTCAGTGGGTATGGTGCTTGACAGAAACAAGGATCTGAAGCTCACTGAGTTCGGAAAGAACTAAAGAAGTAACAGAGTTGGCATATAATATTTAATCAGCTTTAAGGAGTTGGATTATGAACGAAAAAGTAAATAAATGGATAGATGAACATCTTGATGAGTATATAGAGGATCTTAAGGATTTCGTTTCTATAAATTCTGTACAGGGATCCTATGAGCAGGGAAAGCCTTTCGGAGACGGTCCTTTCGATGCGCTTAACTTTGCCATTGATCTTGCTGCAAAGTATGGTTTTTCTGTAAATAATTATAACGGCTATGTGGGCACAGCGGATTTCGATACTTCACTTCCGAGAAGCCTCGATATGCTTGCTCACTGTGACGTTGTTCCTGCGGGAGAGGGCTGGACTGTGACTGAGCCTTTTAAGCCTGTGGTTAAGGATGGAAGGATCTACGGTCGCGGAACTTCCGACGACAAGGGTCCTCTTCTCTGCGCTATGTATGCAATGCGTGCTCTCAAGGAGTGCGGTGTTCCTCTCAAGAAGGGTGTACGTCTCATCATGGGTTCAGACGAGGAGACCGGTTCTACAGATATTGCGAAGTATTATGCAGTAGAGCCTGAGGCTGAGATGACATTTTCTCCTGATGCCGAGTTCCCTCTTATTAACATTGAAAAGGGACAGTTCAGAGGAGAGATCACAAAGGAATTTGAGGAGTCAAAGGCACTTCCGCGTCTTGTTTCTCTTGAGGCAGGTATCGCTCTCAATGCTGTTCCGCAGAAGGCAGTCATAACTCTCGAGGGTCTCGATATGAATCTTGCAGAGGATGTGATGAACAGTGTCGCTTCTGAGTGCGGTGTAGAGTGTGTGCAGACAGGAATCAACGAGATCACCATTACAGGTGTTTCTGCCCATGCTTCAACTCCTGAGACAGGTAAGAATGCAGGTATAGCAGCGCTTATGCTGGTATCCAGACTTCCTCTTGCAGACTGTGAGCAGATAGAGGCTATTAAAAATGTTCTGAAGCTTTTCCCTTACGGAGTAACTGACGGTTCAGGACTCGGAATCAAGATGGCGGATGAAGAGTCAAAGGATCTTACATGTACACTGGATCTCTATAAGATCACAACAACTTCTCTTAGCGTTCAGTTTGACAGCCGTACTCCTTTGGTGGCAAATAAGGAAAACTGTGAGGATGTGGTGGCAAAGAATGTTGCTACTTTGGGACTTGAGTTTTCAAGCAGAGGTATGGTTCCTCCTCATGCGGTTCCATCGGATTCACCTTTTGTCAAGACTCTCCTTGGAGCTTATGAGCATGTAACAGGTCTTAAGGGTGAGGCCCTGGCTATAGGCGGCGGAACCTACGTTCACGATATAAAGAATGGAGTTGCTTTCGGCGCGGTTCTTCCGGGAATCGATACACGCATGCATGGTGCAGATGAGTTCTTCGATCTTGATAATATTCTCATCGCCACAAAGGTGTATGCAGAGGCTATCATCAGACTTTGCGCATAATTTGACATAAGTGTCATAAGTCTATCTCCCACTTGTGCTTGCACAAAAGTGGAAGATAGACTTCATGACACGCCCCACATGGAGCACGGAAGGACGCTTTAGCGGCTTGGGAGTGCGGAACGATTCTATGTCGACTTTTGACACTCACGTCATAATCTTATTTGGGAATTTTTATCGGGGAACCTGAACCTTTTAGGCAGGTTCCCTTTATTGATTTATCGGAATGGCCTCAGGGATGTTTATGGAATGTCGAGAAGCTCGAAAAATAAAAGCGGACGTGACGGACCTGAGGACAGAAGCTTCTACGGTTTTTTTCAAGATTTTAAAATTAATTGTTGACAAATGAAGACAAATCCTGTATCTTAAGTGAGTCGCGCGGAGGTGCTGAAATTGGCAGACAGGCAAGACTAAGGATCTTGTGTCCGGTAGGACGTGTGGGTTCAAGTCCCATCCTCCGCATCATTTAAATGAGAGAGCCCCAGATGTAAAGTCTGGGGCTTTTTTGTTTCGCCGGAGCCGAGGCGCTATGCAAGCGCCATGTTCTACACAATGGATGGAGTGGGTTGGTTCTGTGTCTATACCTTGTAGGAAATTTTAAAATTAATTGTTGACAAATGAAAGCAAATCCTGTATCTTAAGTGAGTCGCGCGGAGGTGCTGAAATTGGCAGACAGGCAAGACTAAGGATCTTGTGTCCGGTAGGACGTGTGGGTTCAAGTCCCATCCTCCGCATCATTTAAAAAGAAGAGGGCTCACTTGCGAAGCAGGTGAGCCCTCTTCTTTTAACCGAAGCCAAGGCGTCGCTTGAACCCAGTGAGGATATCGACACACCGCGACCGTCCGCGCTAAGCAGGCGCCACTGGCGCCTGGCGCCCCATCCTCCGCATTATTTCAATTTTGTAATCTCTGTTATAGCCGTAGCTTATAACTCATTATCATTTATCCCTAATTGATTAAAGCTTTTACATATAATAAAATCTGTGGTACGAATCTCACGGAATAATTGTTGGTTCATATTCCTTTGAATATAAGGGCTATGATAACGATGTAAAGTGATATTTATAAGATGGTGGGTGAAAGACGTCGAACCCGCGATCATCAAAATGAGAAACAGCCGTATAGGCGGCATCCGCATCGAAAGCTGCGGAACTATGGAGGGTTAATGGCAAAGGGTGATAATATCATCCGATTGGTCAACATGGGCAAAACATTCCACACAAGTTCAGGGGATGTACTTGCTCTTGATGATATCAATCTGGATATCAAGGAGGGTTCCATTCAGGGAATCATCGGACTTTCAGGTGCAGGAAAGTCAACTCTTGTAAGATGCATCAACTATCTTGAGATACCCACAAGCGGTAAGGTTATTTTCGAGGGAAAATCTCTCGGTGATCTTTCAGACAAAGAGGTGAGAGAAGCAAGAAGAAACATGGGGATGATCTTCCAGCAGTTCAATCTTCTGGAACAGAGAAATCTTCTTGCCAATGTTACGTTTCCGCTGGAGATAGCCGGTGAGGACAAGAAAAAGGCCAGGGAAAGAGCCATGGAGCTCTTAAGACTCGTTGGACTTGAGGACAGATACAGGAACTATCCGGCACAGCTTTCCGGAGGACAGAAGCAGAGAGTTGCTATCGCAAGAGCCCTTGCAACGAACCCTAAGGTACTTTTATGCGATGAGGCAACTTCAGCACTTGACCCAAAGACTACTGCGCAGATCCTTGATCTTCTTAAACAGATAAATCAGGATCTGGGAGTTACTGTTATAGTCATTACACATCAGATGTCGGTCATTGAAGCAATATGTGATAATGTTGCTATAATTGATCACAGCCATATCGCCGAGAGCGGCCCTGTTTCAGAGGTCTTTAACAATCCGAAGACAGAAATAGGAAAGAGACTTATCCTCGGAGACGGTGATGCGGATTCCGTTAAGCCGGTTATCTTCGGTGAAAGCAGCAACAATAAGATACGTATAGTATTTGACGGTCATTCAGCTCATCAGCCTATTCTTTCGGATATGATCCTTAATTGTAAGGTTCCGGTGAACATCCTTTTTGCCAATACAAAGGAAGTTGAGGGACAGGCTGTCGGACAGATGATAGTGGAGCTTCCGGATGATGAACAGGATGTTGAGAAGATCAGACAGTATCTGAAAAACAACAATATAATATTCGAGGAGGTGGACTAATGGACGCAGCATCAATTTCCATGTATTTAGAGGAGACCTGGTCAACCATTTATATGACACTTATCTCCAGTGCGATTTCCTATCTTATTGGTATCCCCCTCGGAGTTGTGCTGGTGGTGACGGATAAGGACGGTATAGCTCCATGCAGTCCGGTGCATACGGTGCTTGGATTTATCATTAACATCTTCCGTTCTATTCCTTTCCTGATCCTGCTTGTTATGGTACTTCCTCTTACGAAGTTTCTGGTGGGAACAACACTTGGACCTAAGGCCATAATTCCTCCCCTTATCATTGCTTCTGCTCCGTATATCGGAAGAATGGTGGAATCCTCGCTTAAGGAAGTAAGTGCAGGTGTCATCGAAGCTGCAAAGTCCATGGGTGCAAGCAACTGGCAGATCATATACAAGGTTCTGATACCTGAGGCTAAGCCAAGTCTTCTGGTTGGGGCCGCGATCTGTATCACTACCATACTCAGTTATTCAGCTATGGCAGGTTTCGTCGGAGGAGGCGGACTTGGTGCCATCGCTCTCAATTACGGATATTATCGTTATAAGACTGATATCATGATGATCGCAGTGGTTATCCTTGTTTTGCTTGTTCAGATAATTCAGGAGATATGGATGAGACTTTCAAGGGCAACTGACAAGAGAGCAAGAAACTGAAAAAGAGAAAAATAAAACAATCGTATTTTAGCCGTGTCCGGTCTCAGGAATTTATAAGAAAGGTGAGAGATTTCCGGGATAGGCATTGGCATAAAATAAAAGATGCGTACCGGCACAAGTGGCCGGTGGTGAAAGGATATGAAGATATCCTGATAGTTGAGAAAAGTCACGTTTTTATAAAAGTACGGAGACTTTTCAAAAAGGAGGAGAGATTATGAAGAAAAAGATCACATTGGCACTTGCAACACTTCTTGCAGCAGCTTCACTTGCGGCATGCGGTTCTTCTAAGGCACCTGAGACAACTGCGGCAGCTACCGAGGCAGCCAAGACAGAGGCTGCAAAGGAAACAGCAGCAGAAACAGAAGCTTCTGCAAAGGCTGAGGGTGAGAAGAGTGCGGTAGAGCCTCTCGCCGAGTCTGTAACTGTAAAGATCGGTGCAACACCAAGTCCTCATGCCGAGATCCTCGAGCAGGCCAAGGATGCTCTTGCTGCAGCGGGAATCAACATCGAGGTAGTTGTTTACAATGACTATGTTCAGCCTAATCTCGCAGTAGATCAGGGAGAGCTTCAGGCCAACTATTTCCAGCATCAGCCATACCTTGATGATTTCAACAAGGAGAACAACACTCATGTTACATCTGTAGGTGTTGTACACTATGAGCCTTTCGGAATCTATGCAGGAAAGTCAAATGATCTTTCCGCTATTGCTGATGGAGCTCAGATCGCTGTTCCTAACGATACAACAAACGAGGCACGTGCACTTCAGCTTCTTCAGGCAAAGGGTATCATCACACTTAAGGATGGTGTAGGTCTTGCAGCCACAAAGCAGGATATCCTTGAGAACCCTCATAACATCGAGATCCTTGAGGTAGAGGCTGCTCAGATCCCAAGATCTATCGATTCAGTTGATTTTGCGTGCATGAACGGAAACTATGCCATCGATGCAGGCTTTAAGCCATCAGATGCACTTGCACAGGAGGATGCTTCGTCAGAGGCTGCTCAGACCTTTGCAAATGTTATCGCAGTAGCTGAGGCTGATGCAAATTCAGATTGGGCAAAGAAGCTCGTAGAGGTTCTTCAGTCCGATGAGATCGCCAACTACATCACAAGCACATATGAAGGCGGCGTAATTCCTATTAAGTGATGTTTCTATACAAGATATTGTATGTAGACATCTGAAAATAAATGTTATAAACTCTCCGGTGGTGGTGCCACACGGAGAGTTTTTTCTATATATGGTGGTTTTGGGGCGAAAAAAATTATTTGAACACTTAATATAGTTAAATCAATATGGCATTTTCCACAAAACACAGGTGCAGGCACTGAGGGTGGCTGCAAGCGCTAAAATGCTTGGATAAGGCTGCTTTTTTGCTCGAAAAAACGTATGCTGTCAATTTGGTGGAAATATGCAGAAATTCTCTGTTTTTTACAAAAAAGCGACTTTTGCGAATTTCGTATTTCAATTCAGTGAGAATAGTAGTATATTAAATACAGGCACAAGATATAGTGTCGGTGGCATGAATAAAACCAATATTTGGTAAAATGCAGATTTTAGAAATAAATATTTTTTGTTTGGTGATTTGATTAAAATTTCATTATTATCAGATTTCATAACAAACACAAATCAAATCGTCGTTAGTTCACTTCGATTTGATTTTTTGTGGGGTAAACATAAAGGGGAATACTATGATGGGAGAATTAAAAGAAGCTGTAAAGCAGAATGTTATCAAGCGTAACGGAAAGGAAGTTCAGTTTGATCTTACAAAGATCGCTAACGCTATCCGTAAGGCAAACAATGAAGTAGAGCCGATCTACCAGATGAATGAATATCAGATCATGGGCGTGGCTGACAACGTTGCCGACAAGTGTGCAAAGCTCAACCGTGCTGTAAGCGTTGAAGAGATTCAGGATATGGTCGAGACCGGTATCATGGAGATGCGCGGATATGAGGTTGCGCAGAAGTATGTCCGTTACCGCTATAAGAGAGAGATCGCCCGTAAGTCCAACACGACCGATGACGATATCCTTTCACTTATCGATCAGTCAAACGAGGAGCTCAAGCAGGAGAATTCCAACAAGAACCCTGTTATCAACTCAACACAGCGTGACTATATGGCAGGAGAGGTTTCAAGGGATCTTACCAGAAGACTTCTTCTTCCTGAGGATATAGTTAGAGCCCACGAGGAAGGCATTATCCACTTCCATGATGCTGATTACTATGCACAGAAGGAGCATAACTGTGATCTCATCAATCTTGAAGATATGCTTCAGAACGGTACGGTTATCTCCCAGACTATGATCGAGAAGCCTCACAGCTTCTATACTGCCTGCAATATCACGACCCAGATCATCGCACAGGTGGCATCGAACCAGTACGGCGGACAGTCCTTTACTCTTTCACACCTTGCGCCTTTCGTAGACATTTCCCGTCAGAAGATCAAGAGTCAGGTGGTTGAGGAAAATACCGAGGCCGGTGTGGAGATGACTGAAGAGCAGATAAATAAGGTGGTCGAGAAGCGTCTTCATGAGGAGATCACCCGCGGTGTTCAGACTATCCAGTATCAGCTCATCACTCTCATGACATGTAACGGTCAGGCGCCTTTCGTTACCATGTTCATGTATCTCGATGAGGTTCCTGAGGGACAGACAAGAGACGATCTTGCCATGGTCATCGAGGAAGTTCTCAAGCAGAGAATGAAGGGCGTTAAGAATGAGAAGGGTGTATGGATCACACCTGCATTCCCTAAGATCATTTATACACTTGATGAGGACAATATCTATCCTCAGTCAAGATACTATTATCTTACAGAGCTTGCTGCCAAGTGCACAGCCAAGAGAATGGTACCTGACTACATTTCCGCAAAGAAGATGATCGAGTACAAGGGTGATGTATATCCATGCATGGGCTGCAGATCCTTCCTTACACCGGATAATGAGCAGAATGACGAAGGTCTCTGCGATGCAGGAAACAAGTCAAACAGCAAGACCTTTGAAGAAGGAAAGCACAAGTATTACGGACGTTTCAATCAGGGCGTTGTAACCATTAACCTCGTTGATGTGGCATGTTCCGCTCACGGAGACATGGATATGTTCTGGAACATCTTCGACGAGAGACTGGAGCTCTGCCACAGAGCACTGAGACTCCGTCATGAGAGACTCATGGGAACAACCTCAGATGTTGCGCCTATTCTCTGGCAGTACGGAGCTCTTGCCAGACTTAAGAAGGGTGAGAAGATCGACAGACTTCTTTACGGAAACTATTCAACTATCTCCCTGGGATATTCAGGTCTCTATGAGATGTGCGTACGCATGACCGGAAAATCACACACAGATCCTGAGGCGAAGCCATTTGCACTTAAGGTAATGCAGCACATGAATGACAAGTGTGCAGAGTGGAGAAAGGCTGAGAATGTAAGCTATTCACTCTACGGAACACCTATGGAGTCTACAACCTACAAGTTCTCCAAGGCGCTTCAGAAGAGATTCGGAATCATCAAGGGCGTAACAGATCATAACTATGTAACGAACTCTTATCATGTAAATGTTCGTGAGAAGATCGATGCCTTCACAAAGCTCAAGTTTGAGGCTGATTTCCAGAAGCTTTCACCGGGAGGAGCTATCTCCTATGTTGAGGTTCCCAACATGCAGAACAACATTCCTGCTGTACTCAGCGTAATGAAGTTTATCTATGACAACATCATGTATGCAGAGCTTAACACCAAGTCGGATTACTGCGAGTGCTGCGGTTATGACGGCGAGATCAGGATCGTTGAGGATGATATGGGCAAGCTTGTCTGGGAGTGCCCGAACTGCGGAAACCGTGATGAGAGTAAGATGTCAGTAGCCAGAAGAACCTGCGGCTACATCGGAACACAGTACTGGAATCAGGGCAGAACTCAGGAGATAAAGGACAGAGTACTTCATCTGTAATCCTGGCGCATCCCCGGAAAAATAAAAACAGATATTATTAACCGGTCAGGAGAATTACAGTCTGTGATTCACTGACCGGTTTTTGTTTTCGGAAGTTATCTTTACTTCGTTTCGTCAAAAAATACTAAAAAAATGCGAAAATGATTGCATAGTCTTATATTAAACCGATATAATAAGTTAGTTATATTTAATAAATTTTTTATATTTAAGGAATTGTTATGAAGATTGGTTTTTCTGAAATAGTAATCATTTTCATCGTGGCTCTGATCGTTATCGGCCCCGAAAAACTTCCGGAGTATGCAAGAAAGCTTGGAGAAGCATTGCGCCAGTTCCGTAATGTATCAAGTGACCTTACAAAGGATATCAAGGAAACAGTTATAGAACCTCTGGAGGAGGCTCAGAAGCCTATAAGAGAGGCATTACAGCCTATGACTGAGGCGGCTGATGATATCAAGAAGAACATCACAGAAGTAAAGACATCGGTAAACAACATCGGTAAGGCGACTCCAAAGAAGGCTGAGGCAGTAAAGGAAGAGTCAGTTGAGGAGAGTGCTGAGGCTTCGAAGGAAACTGCAGAGAAAAGTGGTGCTTCTCAGGATGAACCGGTTCCTGAAACTTCAGAGTCAGCTGCCGGAACTATAGATGCATCCGAGGCTCAGGCGGGAGTATCCGTAGATGCAGCAGAAGAGACTGTTAAAAAGGAAACTTCAGTGAAGGATGAAACTGTTGAAAGTACTGGAGATGCAGCAGCTGCAGACGATGAAGTCCCTGACAGTTCAGCTGATCAGGATAACTCAGAGACAGTTTAAAAACATTAGTCTTTCACGGGACACAAAAGGATGTCCGGGGAGTAAAATATAAAAGGAAATGTGGCTGTGCCGCTTTCTGATAGATAAGTAAATTTTGCAGATAAACTGCATTTAAAAGGAGATAATCATGAGAATCGGAACACAGGAATTAATAATCATACTTGCAATCGTAGTAATCGTTTTTGGACCTACACAGATTCCAAAGCTTACAAAGATGTTCGGTAAGTCTGTAAAGAGCTTCCGTGACGGTGTCAGCGAGGCAGAGGCAGAAGAAGAGAAGAAGGACGAGACCAAGGTAAGCGAGACAAAGGCAGCAGAGGATGAAAAGAAGGACTGAAAACAGTGAAAACGGCGGAGAGATGACCCTTTCAGGTCATCTCACTGAATTAAGAAACCGTATCATAGTCATCATCGTCGTGCTGATAGCGGCTATGCTTGTGGGACTGCATTATGCTGAGACCATCATAACGGCGCTTCTGGATATAGGTCGTGCCAGAGGATATCAGTTCGTATATCTGGCACCTCAGGAGATGCTTATCCAGTATTTTTCGCTGTCCCTTATATTTGCGGCGCTCATAGGATTGCCTATCATTTTTTATGAGGTGTATGCATTTATGAGTCCGGGGCTCAGGCACAGAGAGAAGATCTTCATGATGCTGGCGATCATATTCGGCATGATCTTCGGATTTCTGGGTATACTCTTTGCCTACAAGATCCTCATCCCGTTCATGCTCTATTTCCTTCTGGATATGAGCAAGGGTGTTGATGTCTACGCGGCTATAAGTGTCGGCAACTATGTTTCTTTTTTGATGACCATATTCATCATATTTGCGGTACTGTTTGAGTTTCCGGTGGTATCTGTACTACTCTCACAGCTCGGCATCATAAAGGTCGAGTGGATGAGAAAGGCCCGTAAGGTCATGATAGTTCTTATCTTCCTTATGGCCGCAATAGTAACTCCTCCGGACATCGTATCACAGGTGATGGTCGCATTACCGATGCTTCTTTTATATGAGTTAAGTATCATACTCTGTACTATTTTTGGAGTGTTTAAAAAGAAAGAAAAGAAAACAGAAATTGAAGAAGAGGATGATGCGGAGGATGAAGATCCGACCCCTGAGGGAACGACAATTTAAAGAGCTTTAGGAAGTCGCAGGGAGAAAAACCTGCGACTTTGTGTTTTTTGATAAATAGGAAAGGGAGACGAATATGCATTACGCTGAAATTAAGCATTTTGATATAGCAAACGGACCCGGAGTGAGACTAAGCCTTTTTGTTTCAGGATGCACACATAAGTGTCCGGGATGCTTCAACGAAGTGGCATGGCCTTTTGATTACGGAATGGAGTTCACTAAAGAGGTTGAAGATCAGATACTT
This sequence comes from Lachnospiraceae bacterium JC7, assembly GCA_000513555.1. GTDB lineage: Bacteria > Bacillota > Clostridia > Lachnospirales > Lachnospiraceae > Oribacterium. The sequence goes on along the minus strand of ALYD01000014.1, from coordinate 25,924 downwards.
GATGAGCTGTCTGATGAAGCGTATCAGGGAATGACCCTTCTCGGAGGGGAGCCCTTTGAGCCTGCGAACCAGAAGGGGCTTCTGTCACTTATCGTAAGATTCAAGGAAAGATATCCCGAAAAGGATCTCTGGATATTCTCCGGATATCTCTTTGATGAGGATATGCTGGGATGGATGTCTGAAAAGCTTCCGGAGACGAAAGAAATACTTAAGCGTGCTGATGTCATAGTGGATGGAGAATTCAAGCTGGCACTTAAAGATATAACACTGCTCTACAAGGGATCTTCGAATCAGAGGACCATAGATGTACAGAGATCCCTTGCTTCAGGAGAGATAGTGCAGTGGGATCCGGGAGAAGGTACCACAGTTTCCAAAACAACACATCTGTAAATTATTATTGTCTGACAGAGGGCCATATGATTTAAAGATATAAAACGTATTTAAAATACAGGAGATTTTGTTTCAGATGATATGTTCATCGGGACAAGGTCTCTTTTTTATATGATAAAAGGGTTCTTGAAAATAGTAGGTGATAATTTTCACCGGTGTAAAGGGAGAGCATAAGGCATATGAGAATAATTAAAACTTTACAGTGTTATGGGAAAATACTTTTAACTTGTTAATGGATAGAAAATTTATGCCGATAAAACCTATAGAAACATCGTGGTTCATGGAATTTATCAGACAAATTCCTGCATTTTTGTCATACTTAGCAGGAGGCAGTATGAGTAAATTGGAAAGAAATAAAAAAGAGGCCAGCAAGCGGTATGTGAGCCTTGCTGTACGAATTCCTGTAATAGTTGCGGCGGCTGTATTTGTAGTGGTCGCAATCATTTGCGTCGCATTTGGTTACCTGACCTTTAAGAATGTTGACAATATGGCTCAGGATCAGATGAGGAACATAGCCGGACAGAATGTGCTTACTGTTCAGAAATACATGAACGGTATGAATATTTACGCAGATGCCCTGGGCAGCAGTATCATAAATTATGAAGCTCTGGGACGTGAAGAGGGAGAAAAGGCCATAGTGGCAGAGCTTACGGAAGCGGTAAAATCCGGAAAGATATTCTCCGCATATTTTGCATTTGAGCCGGACGGTCTGTTCCCGGATACACCTCAGGGACTTTCCTACTATGTATATCCAAGCGGCAGTGATGTCGTTACTGACATATATAATGACTATGATATCTACAGTACAGAGGACTACTATGCGCCAACCAAGGAAACTCTAAAGACCCATGTTACGGCACCCTATGCCTATGAGCTGACAGACGGCACCACTGTCCAGCTTATAACACTGAGTACTCCTATCATAGAAAAAGACACCTTTATAGGCGTGGCAAACTGCGATATGCTGGTGGAGACTCTGGGAAAGCTTGACTATACAGACGGCGGATATGAGAGTAATTACATGACTCTGTCCGATAGGGAGAATACCATGATCGCCCACACGGCAGATCCCAAGTCGGTTGGTGAGAAGGCCGGATTCTCTATGGAAAAGACGGAAAAGACATTAAGCGGCGAAACCTTCATCAATTCTGTTCATGACTTCATAGGTGATGCTTCGTCTTTCGCGATTTTTACACCTGTAACATTGGAGGGGTCCGATCTCGGATGGGTTCTGACAGACATAGTTCACAAGAAGGAACTTTATGCAGATCTTTATCGTTCTCTCGCAATTGTAGCGGTTATAGGCGTTGTTGGAATAGTATTTTTGGGTATGATCTCTGCAATTATAGTCAGACGTGCCCTTTATCCTATAAAGCCTCTTATGGGGATAGCGGATAATGTAGGTTCCTTCAATTTGAGCAGTGAACATACTAATTATAACTATCCTAACAACGAACTCGGAGATCTGGCAAAGATCTTTGTAAAAATGGAGGGAAACCTGAGGACCATCATAAAGGATATGGATCAGGTACTTGCATACATGGCGGATGGAGATTTTACGAAGACAAGTTCCTGCCCTGATCAGTACGTGGGGGACATGAAGAGCACTCTGGACTCCATCAACAAGATCCGCTCCATCCTTGGAAATTCACTCAAGGCCATCAATGCTTCTTCTGCCAAGGTTGCCAATAACTCAAATCAGATCTCTGCCGGAGCACAGACTCTTGCACAGGGCGCTACTGAACAGGCCGGTTCGGTTCAGGAGCTCAGTGCTACCATAAATACAGTAAATGAAGAGGTAAAGGGCAATGCCCAGAATGCGGAGAGAGCCAGCGAGATAGCCATGAAGACTCAGGAAGCGATCGAGGTAAGCAACCAGGAGATGCATAAGCTTACATCCTCCATGGATGCCATCGAGGAAGCTTCCAACAAGATTCAGGATGTAATCAGTATCATCGATAACATCGCTTTCCAGACCAATATCCTTTCTCTTAATGCCGCCATAGAGGCTGCGAGAGCGGGTCAGGCAGGTAAGGGATTTGCAGTAGTTGCGGATGAGGTAGGTAACCTTGCAAAGAGAAGTCAGGAAGCGGCCCAGAGTACCAGTGATCTCATCCAGATGGTGACAGAGGCTGTCAACAACGGAAAGGTCATCACAGATGATACAGCAGAGGCTCTCAAGACGGTATCTGGTTATGCGGATGAGACCAACAGCATGATAAAGCAGATTTCTGCGGCATCAGTTAAACAGGCGGAGTCCCTGAATCAGATCAGCATCGGAATAGGACAGATCTCTGAGGTCATCCAGAACAATTCTTCAACGTCGGAAGAAAGTGCGGCTGCAAGTATCGAGCTTGCCAATGAGGCTAACAGGCTTCACGAACTGGTTGAGCCGTTTAAGCTGCCTTAAAGGATAAATCGATTATATATAGTGATCAGTTCAGGGTCTGTATGCGGCTGGGTTAAGCTGCATACAGGGTCCGGACAAAGAAAAACGGGTTAAAAGTTGAGCGGAAAAGGACATCGGAATCCTGACCTGTATTCATGGAATGCCTTTCATGAATATAAGGATGGGATGACTGAAGTCCTTTTTTGTGTACTTAACTGTAGGAATGATACAATATGTGGTATAATACTTAAATTCAAGAGCATCGATTCAAGGGGAGGTTTTCTAAAACATGATGACGATTTCTCAGATCAAAAGTTTCGCGAGACGTCAGTTGAAAGGTAATTGGCTATCTGCCGTTGGAGTATTGCTCCTTACACTGATCTGTTTTACTCTTTGGACTACGGTCATCTCTTTGGTCATGGTCATAGGCATATTCGGACCTCTGACCGGACGAATTCAGCTGTTCGATTTAGGTCAGGATCAGACTGTCAGGATGTTTTTCTTTGCAGTGGTCGGGATAATGATAGCGGCTCTGATATTTATAGGATTATATCTGGGGGCAGGCTTCATGCTTGGAACCCAGATGTTCTATCTTGATATGGCGAAAGGAAAGCAGGTGGATGCATTTTGTGTCTTTAAAGGGTTTTCCGACATGAGCCATTTTAAACACTACTTCGGAGTTCTGCTCATCCTTTATGCCATTGAATTCATACTTATGATCCCTTTGGGAATAATAGGTGTAAGATACGGAGTCAGATCCACTGACTACAGGATCACAAATCATATAACAAGTATAGTTATCTTTGTCGTGATGCTGTTCCTTAACATGTCCACCTTTGCATCGGCGGATAACAGGGAGCTTAAGACCTGGGATGCCATAAAGGTTTCCCTTAGGCTCATGCGTTATCGTAAGCTGAAGTTCGTTCTCCTGGAGTTGAGCTTTATTTTATGGTTCATGCTTGCAGCCATATCCTGCGGGCTTGCGACATTCATAGTGATTCCATATTTCAATGCTTCCCTATCCGTATTTTATTTGAGCGCATATGATGAGGAGTACCGGACAGGAACAGGTGAAACCTATGATGTTCCTGAACAAACCGGCAAGGACAGTGATCAGGAGACCTGTAAGAACGATGGAGATCAGGACATTCAGAATGCGGAATATACTGAACCCAAAGATACATATGTAAAGGGAGACGCAGTGCCTGAGAATGAGGCAAAAAGAAGCTTTGAGGAGGTGAGACGTCAGTACACCTGCGAGGATGATGATAAAACAAGGGACGATAAAACTGAAGAAGATACATTTTCAGCATATGAGCAGTGGAAGAAAGATCACGGAATAACTATGGACAACAGGGATCCGTTCCACGGCAAGTATCAAGATAAAAAAGGGGAGTAAGAAAATGAAGTGTCCGTTTTGTAATGCAGAAGATACGAGAGTCATAGATTCCAGACCTGCGGATGACAACACAGCCATAAGACGACGTCGTCAGTGTGAGGTATGCGGCAAGAGATTTACAACATATGAAAAGCTTGAGACCATGCCGATGATGGTGATCAAAAAGGATCAGAGCCGTGTTCCCTATGACCGTTCAAAGATAGAGGCAGGCATCATCAGAAGCTGCCATAAGAGGCCTGTGTCTACAGCTCAGATAAACCTTCTGGTGGATGAAATCGAGAATGAGATATTCTCCACAGGTGAAAGAGAGATACCTACATCGGAGATAGGAGAGCTTGTTATGGACAAGCTGAAGGCTCTGGATCAGGTGGCATATGTAAGATTTGCATCGGTCTACAGAGAGTTTAAGGATGTTAATACCTTTGTGGATGAAATAGGAAAGCTCTTAAAAAATCAGAAGGTGGAGACGGAATCAGATGCCAATGCATAAAGTTAAGGTGATAGTGCCCATTACGGGAGCCGATGAAGAGACGATATTGAAGGAAGCTGCAGCCATACAGGGAACAGATGCGGATGCGGTGGAATGGAGATTTGATCTGGCAAAGGCATTATACAGCTTTGACAGCGAGGACAATGTAGGAGATGCTGAAGTATACAGCGCGGCAGAGACATTGCAGGATATACTGAAGCTGCTTTCAGAACGGCTTCAGGGTAAAGAGCTCCTGTTCACCATCAGAACGAAGTGCCAGGGCGGAAAGTTCCCGAATCTGCAGCCTGCCTATGAAAAGCTTGTGAGCGAGGCCATAAAGAGCGGATGTATCAGTCTCATAGATATAGAGGATACTACTGATGAGGGCAGGATGAGAAAAATCATGGATCTTGCCAAAAAGTATAAGGTAAGGACCATAGTATCCTATCATGATTTTGAAAAGACACCGGACTTTGATGAGATACTTGCGAAGTTCGATTTCATCAAAAATACAGGTGCGGATATCATAAAGACAGCTTTCATGCCGAGAACGGCAAGTGATGTTGCCAGAGTCATGAGCGCAACAGCTTATTATAAGGAGCATGACGGCAGAAACAGCGGCATGATCACCATGTCCATGGGAGATCTGGGAAAGATAAGCAGGGTCAGCGGAGCCATATTCGGTTCGGACTATACATTTGCAGCAGTAGGCGAAACCAGTGCTCCGGGACAGATGCCCATAGGAACTGTCCGTAATATTATGGAGGCTCTCAAAGGCTCAGAGGAGCCCAATGTTTATCTGATCGGTTTCATGGCATCCGGCAAGTCCACTGTAGCCGCTAGGCTCGAAGAGCTTACCGGAAAAGAGATCTATGAGATGGATCAGTGCATCGAGGATAAGATGGGCATGAGCATATCGGATATCTTTGATAAGTTCGGTGAAGACAGATTCAGGGAGATAGAAACAGAAACTCTCATGGCTGTCGGTGCTGAAAAAGGAGCCATTGTTTCAACCGGGGGAGGCGCACCCATGAGGCCTCAGAACAGAGAGGTCATGTCAAGAAAGGGAAAGGTGGTCTATCTTTCCGTAAGACCTGAAACAGTCGTAAGCAGGCTTTCTGTCAACCAGACAGACCGTCCGCTTCTCAAGGGACATGTTGATGTAGACTATGTGAAAGATCTTCTCGGTAAGAGAGATCCTGTATATCGTGAGGCGGCGGATATGGTCATCGAGACGGATCATATGAGTGTTGATGAGATCTGCAGGGCGGTCATAGACTTCATGAAATGATATATTCCGGCTGTAAGGTGTACAGCGTCTTAAAATTAAATAATTCGAAAGGCGGTCGTCAGATGTTTTTTCATCCGAGGGCCGCTTTTTTGCTTATTTGAGAGTTCCATAAGGTCGAAATAAATTCTGTAGTAAGAGTATAGAGACAGAGGGTATTTATTTGAAAAGGTTATTTTTTAGGGTGAGGCATCTTGTGTGTTCTGCAGCAGCCGTGGTTACGGCCTTGTCTGTATCTCTGTCGACTCCTGCTTTTGCCGGAAGATACGGATTAAGATATGACTATGGAAGCACAGGAAGCAGCGGAAGTACAGGAAGCAGCGGGAACATAAATGAGGGATATGTCGTCTTCGACCCGGAAGAGACATTGACAAAAGAACAGGAAGAAGAGATCCTCAGCACAACTGAAATAGAAAAATATGTAAAGGCAAATTACTCCGTATTGCAGCAGTTTACAAACGAAAGTGAGTATACCACGAGGGCGCGGCAGGCTGTGGTGAGTTATGCCATGCAGTTTATAGGAAATCCATACGTATGGGGCGGAACATCGCTTACAAACGGTGCTGACTGCTCGGGATTTGTACAGGAGATCTTCAAGCATTTCGGTATAGTGACCGGAAGAACATCCAGAGATCAGTATGCAAACTGTCTGTATCTGAAGGGTAAAGAAGTGATGCCGGGAGATCTGATATTTTATGCCGACTCTACAGGATATATAAATCATGTTGCCATATATGCGGGAAATTATATGATCATCCATGCGGCGAATAAGAAAGCCGGAATCAAAGTGAACCGCTATGATTATAAGCAGCCCTATGCTTACGGGCGGTTTATAGCGAATTGATGAGGGACGTTTTTTCGGCACTGCGGGACAGGAGCCGGAGATCTGCCTCGTGAGAGGTTGTTTATAAAAAATCCAAAATGGTCGATATATGCTGTAAGAAGATGGAACGTATAGGTCTATCTTCGCGCAGCTATGTAATGATAATTGTAATAGAGAGGAGACAAGGATGGCACTCGAAATTAACAATTTGACCAGTTCGATTATTAAAAGTGGTGAAACGCTGAAGAAGACTGAAGGGACAGGGAAGTCCGCGGCAGATTCAAAGGCGGCCACAACGGCGGATGTTTCTGCTGAGGCAGCGGAATTAAAGGTTTCCGTTGATTCATTTGTACATTCAAAGAGCTCAGGTAATGAAGCAGAGAAGGATGCAGCCGACTCTCAGAGTAAGGGAAGTTCACTTCTTGATGTTTCAAAGGCTGATAAATTCGGTGTTACAAAACTCAGTGAAGCAGATCGTGCAGCATTGGTATCTCAGCTTAAAGAAGAACAGGAATCCATACAGCAAAAGTTTTTACAGAAGATGACATCAGGCACCATCGGTGAGCAGTTCCGTCAGTGGAGCGCTGCCAATGCCCATCTCACCCAGGATGGTGATGGTATCTGGAAATTTATAGCAAGCGGAAACTATACAGTTGATGCGGAGACAAAGGCAGCGGCACAGGAGGCTATTTCCGAGGGTGGCTACTACAGTGTAGAGAACACTTCTCAGAGAATATTTGATTTTGTGGCTGCCATGGCAGGAGATAATGTTGAACTCATGCAGAAGCTTCAGTCATCGGTTTTGGACGGATACAATGAAGCGGCAAAAGCATGGGGAGGCGATCTTCCTGATATCTGCTCAAAGACTCTCGATGCAACTAATCAGCTGTTTGAGGATTATTACAGAGAGCATGGTGCATAGTTTTTGTTTACCACAAGCTAAATAGGACGATAGGAGCTTTATTGAAGTTTCTACTTACTTTATGCAAGCAGGGAGCCGAAAGGGGGAATCGGACTCTCTGCATTGTGTTAGATAAGTGTCATAAGTCTTTCTCGCACTTGTGAATGCAAAAGTGGGAGAAAGACTTCATGGCACAGTCCATATAGCATGACAAATAGTAGAGGAAACACATGATTCAAAAGACCTTCATCATTCATGACGAAAGTGAAACATTTGAACTGCTGGCGAGTGTGACGTTGTATTCATGGTATCAGAAAGCAAAAACGACCCTTGCCTTTTTAAGCTGTTCAAATATTTCTCACATACAGATGCAGCAGGTCGTGAGAGTACTGAGAAGTGCCTATCCTGATATCAAGGTCATAGCGGGAACTCAGGCTGTAAATGACGGAATGGAAGGAAGATGTACAGTCAGGATCAGTTTCCTTTATTTTGATGAGTCTTATGTGGAGACCAAGGTCTTCGATTACAACAAATTCAGTAAAGATGAGATCATAGAAAATGCCAAAGATTTTCTCAGAACTCAGAATGACCTGAAGGGTGTATGTCTTTTGACCATAGGCAACAACCTTGAGCTGGGAAGATTTATAGAGGAAGTTTCCGATGAATTTCCCGATGTACCTTTCTTCGGAAGTGTTACGGGAGACCCTGTTGGTTCAAAGCTTCCTGAAGATCAGTCGGGATCAGTTATGGCTGATTGCATGACTGACAGAGGAATAGCAATGGCTGCTCTGTCAGGAGAAAATCTTCATATCATGGTTAATCAGCAGACTCCGTGGAAGGCCGTAGGAAGAGAGCTTACTGCCGGAGTGGAGAGCAAAGAAAAAAATGATGCTGCAGAGGTCTGCCTGACACAGCTTGACGGAAAGCCGGCGGTTGACATATACAGACATTATCTTGGTGTAGAGTTCAATGAATTCTTCCTTCAAAATGTCAGTGAATTTCCGCTTATACAAAAGCGCTACGGCAGTAATGACGTAGTTCATATTCCTATGTACGTTACCAGAGAAGGAGAGCTGTTCTATTACAGTGAGATCCGGGACGGAGACAAGCTCAGACTGGGATATGGAAATCCCGAAGATTTTCTTTCCAGTGCAGATTCGGGAAGCCAGATCATAGATCTTTTCGGAGCTCAATCTGTGCTTCTTTTCGTCTGCTTCACGCATCCCATGATACTTAAAAAAGAAGTGGCAGAGGAGATAAAGTATTTTCTTCGTAACTGTGTGAGTCTTAATTTTTTCTATTCCCTTGGTGAGATATACAGATTTGATCACACCGGAGGTGTCCAGAGCGGAAGCCTGACGGCTGTTGCCATGCGTGAAGGAGATAAGAATGAAGAGGTAGAGAATACACTTTTCAAGATGCGCAGCAACTCCGAAAAGAAGGATATCATTCCATTAAATGAACGTCTGATAAATTTCCTTGAAGTGACCACAAGTGAATATGATGAAATGGCTCATATTGCGGAACAGGCTAATAAGGCAAAGTCGGATTTCCTTTCGAATATGTCCCATGAGATCCGTACCCCCATAAACGCAGTACTCGGTATGGATGAGATCATACTCCGGGATACACAGGAACCAAAGACCAGGAAATATGCAGAGAATATACAGAATGCCGGAAATATCCTCCTTTCGCTTGTAAATGACATACTGGATTTCTCCAAGATAGAAGCAGGTAAAATGAATATCATACCTGTGGAGTATGACGTGAGATCTACTCTCAATGATCTCCTTAACATGCTTAAAAAACGTGCAAGCGATAAGGGTCTGGAGTTCCGTGTTCAGGTGGACCCAAGAATACCGTGTATCATGAGGGGCGATGTCATACGCTTAAAGCAGGTCGTACTGAACATCGTAAACAATGCGATCAAGTATACGAATTATGGTTCCATCATGCTTAAGGCCATCATGAAGGATGAGGACATGGAAAAGGGCGTTTCCGGAATCAGGTTCAATGTCATCGATTCGGGAATCGGCATAAAAAGGGATGATCTCCCTCGTCTTTTCAATGCTTTTGACCGTATAGAGGAAGACAGGAACAGGGCCATAGAGGGAACGGGACTGGGCATGAACATTACCCAGAGACTTCTTCAGGCCATGGGCAGCCATCTGGAAGTGGACAGTATCTACGGCGTAGGATCAAATTTCGGTTTTACACTTATGCAGGAGGTACTGGATTGGAATCCAGTGGGCAATTTCGCCTTTTTCCTTAATATAAACAACACCCAGAGCGAAGTCTACAGACCGGGGTTTGAAGCTCCCGATGCAAGGATACTGATAGTTGATGATGCGCCCATGAATCTACAGGTGGTTGAGGGACTTCTGGACGGTACGAAGATGCAGATGGATACTGCCATCAGCGGGCATGACTGTCTGAGCTGGGTGCAGGAAAATGAGTATGATTTGATACTTCTCGACTATCGTATGCCGCAGATGGACGGAATAGAGACTCTTCATGCCCTGAGAAGACTTGGAGGATGGAGAGAAAAGGTTCCGGTGATCTGTCTTACTGCCAATGCCTTGACCGGAGCGAGAGAGCAGTACCTGAATGCCGGTTTTGACGATTATGTAACGAAGCCTATCAAGCCGAAACTTCTGGAAAAGACCATATTACAGTATCTGCCGGAGAGTCTGGTGACCAGAAAGAGCCAGCAGGCTGAAGCTGAAGTCCGCGGAATCAGAGCCCCTGAGAGCATAGAGGTGGATAACAAGGGACATGTGTCAGAACCGCCTGTTCCTCTTGAACTTTACCTCAACGAAGAGCTGGATATATATCATGCATTTGAATCCTGCGGAGGACCTCAGAGATTCTTTGTGAACCTTAAGGAGTTCAGTAAGTATTTATTGAAGGCGGAGGAAGAGATAAAGGCTCTGTATGCAGAAAATGATATAAAGGGATTTACCATAAAGGTACATGCCCTGAAGAGCTCTTCAGGACTTGTGGGATTCATGAGACTGAGCCGTCTCTGCGGAATACTTGAGAAGGACGGCGACTCAGGAGATCTGGAGGATATCCATGAGAAGTTCCCTGAACTGATAGGAATGATAGCCAAGGTATATTCCGGCATCAAGGATGTGGATTTCAGCAGGATAAACAAAAATCCTAATGCTGAACAGAAAGCAGGCGGACTTGATAAGGCATATGAAGTCATAAGACAGGCTGTGGAGGATTACGATTACGATAAACTGACAGGAGTTCTGGAGTCTCTGGAAGGGTTTGCTCTTCCTGAACCTCATAAACAGAGGATAGAGAGACTCATTCAGGCGGCGGATGAGCTTGACTGGATGATGCTTCAGGAAATAATGGATGAGGGGAAGTAGAAATAAAAACTATTCCATAGACTATTCTAGAAAATAAAAAATAAATTAAAAAAGTTTGTTGACAAAGACCTATCTATTTAGTAATATATACGAGTCGCCGAAAGACAGAGCGAAACAAAAGCACTGAAACGAAGCGATAGACGGGGTCTTAGCTCAGCTGGGAGAGCATCTGCCTTACAAGCAGGGGGTCACAGGTTCGAGCCCTGTAGGCCCCACGTCTTCGGTCTGGACTGCGCTTTATGCGCGGCCTGGGTCGAGAAAACCAAATATGGCGAGATAGCTCAGTTGGCTAGAGCACGCGGTTCATACCCGCGGTGTCGAGGGTTCAAGTCCCCCTCTCGCTATTATAAAGGGCTCAGGAGAACGTTGATGAATCAACGTTCTCTTTTTTTGTCATTTTTTGGGTGCAAAAAACCAATCAATGTTAATAATGTTCTGCTTAACAGTCGATATTTAATATGTTTGAAATAATCAGAAATAATTCATAAATACAATATATATTGAGAGCATAAAGATTTTTTGCATTATAGCAGGATATTCTTTGGATGTTGTTATATGGTGTGTACCGGAGGATATAAATGAGATTTATCTTATTCTATTCTGGGATTGAATCCTTTAATTACTACACGGACCAGCTTGTTAAGGAACTGACAACTCTCGGGCATGAGACTTTCTTATTAGATCTTAGGGATGCGAACGGCGTTGTAAATCATTCTTTAACTGATATGTTAAAGTTTATGGAAACACCTGTGGATGCAGCTATAGGTTATGATCAGATGCCTGTGACCGGACCGGCTTTTGTTGATCTCTGGAACGAAAGACAGATTCCTGTCATATCTATTTTTGTTGATCCGCCATTCCGATTTAACGCCTTCAATATAAATATTCCCAAGAACTACTTACGATTTTGCTGTGATATGGAACATGTTACCTTCTGTAAAAGGTTTTACAGTGCAACTATTCCAAACGTTTATTTTCTTCCACATGCAGGTTCAGTTCCAACATGTAAAATCCCTTCATATAATGAGAAAAAGTATGACCTCTTGTTTTCCGGAACTTATTATGTACCTAAAGGCTATATTGATACAATAAATGAAAAATACAGCGGGAATATAAAAAATACATTATTTGATGTTATAGATTTTATGAAAAAGAATCCATCATTCTCCTTTCCTGGAGCTGTCGACAGAATACTTTCTTCAGATGGTTATAACGCCGATGATGAAACACGGTTAAGTGTAATGGAGTGTGGAGAAGAAGCGGATTGGTTCATAAGAATGTACTATAGAGAGCGAGTAATATCCTCCATTCTGGAATCAGGCAGAGATCTATGGCTTTTAGGACGTGGTTGGCAAAATCATCCTAAATCCGGTTCAAAGAACTTTCATATCATATCAGACAGAATTGACTTTGCTGATTCACTTGCAATAATGGCTGAGTCAAAAATAAACCTGAATGTATTACCATGGTTTAAGGATGGAACTCATGAAAGGATATTCAATATCTTACTAAGAGATTCTTTACCTCTTTCAGATTCAAGTATCTACTTAAAAGATATTTTTAAGGATAAGTCATCTATTCTATTCTATGATCTTAATGACCTTTCTGCACTACCGTTGATTGTTGATGAGGCACTCAGTAATCCAGAAAAAACTCAGGAAATCATAGTCAAAGGAAAAGAAATAGTTTTGGAAAGTTTTACATGGAAAAGTATAGTTAAACAGCTTATCGATGCAGCTGTCGCCTTTGGATAACAGGTGATGTAAGAATATAAGAGGGATGGAATGAGGTTGTGATTCAGTTAGGTGAAGATTTCTATAGAGAAGAAATAAAGTGTGGTTTTAAAGTTACGTCAAAACGTAAACGTTGTTGGGCTGTTCTGCTTAATATGCTAAAGGAGTTTGATGCTTTTGCAAAAAAATATAGTCTTAAATATTATGTGGGGTATGGAACCTTATTAGGTGCAGTCAGACATAAAGGATTTATCCCATGGGATGATGATGTAGATGTCGTAATGCTGCGGGACGAATATATGAAGATGTCCAAATTTGCCAGAGAATACTTTTCTGGAAGGGTAATAAACGGAAGAAGAATAGTATTTGAAGATGCATATTCTGTTAATACGGTTAAAAAAACATATTTCTCAAAGCTACGAGATTATGAAACGACTATGGCTGAGCAATATATGATAAGACATGGAAAATTTGCCGGAATATCAGTGGATATTTTTCCTATTGATGCAATGTATGACGGAACGGATGAAATGTTGAGGAATACTCTTATAAGAAGTGAGCTGTGGCTTAGCTGGGTACATGGAATAGAAGGTTTTGAGGAATTGAAAAAAGTACTGCAGGGGCCTAGCGTTTTAGGGGATGAACTACTTAGAAAAATCTGTTCAATGTCAAGTGATGAACGAATGAGATTATTTGAGAATCATGCTCTGTCTATGTGGGGGAAAAGTAAAAAGGTTGGAGATTATATTGAAAACATAAAGTATATGGGGCGACGTGATAGTGAGCTGTCATCATGGGAGAACACTTGCTTATTACAATTTGAAAATCTTATGGTTCCTGCACCTGCAGGGTGGGATGAGATATTACATGCAGAGTATGGTGATTATAATGAGTATGTTATGGGCGGTTCTGAACATGAAAACAGTTATTATGATCCTGATACTCCATTTCAGGAGTATATTGACGAGAGAAAATGTTTACCTCACGATTGGAACGGGCTTTTATAAAATCAATAAAAAGATGCATTTAATCTAATATTGGTGGAGAGGAGATAGAAAAGTGTTAAAACTAGATGATGAATTTTACAAAGAGGAAGTAAGGTGTGGATTCAAAGTAACAGAAAAACGTAAGCGCGTTTGGGCAGTTGAACTTAATCTTCTTAATGAATTCGATGCTTTCGCGAAAAAGTATAATTTAAAATATTATGCCGGATTTGGCACGCTATTGGGTGCTGCAAGACATAAAGGCTTTATCCCATGGGATGATGATGTAGATATCTTTATGATGCGGGATGATTATATGAAAATGGCCAAATATGCCAGGGAGTATTTTTGCGGACAAGCTATAAATGGAAGAAGGATGGTATTTGAGGATGCATATTCAAAGAATACCGTATTTAGATCATATATTTCAAAGATCAGGGACTGTGAGACAACCATTGCTGAACCATTCATGATAGAAAATGGTACGTTTGCGGGTATATCAATAGATATTTTTCCTTATGATGCTACATTTGACGGGACAGAAACAATGGCACGAAATACGCGTATCAGATATGAGCTATGGCTTTGCTTTGTAATCGGAAAAGGCGATCCTGAAAATGTAAAGCAGGCTCTGGGAGGGACAAGTATTTTGGGCGATGAGATTCTGAAGAAAGTATGTTCGTTGCCTGATGATGACAGAATGAAACTATTTGAGGATCATGCTTTGTCTATGTGGGGGAAAAGTTCCAAAGTATATCTTTTCTACTCAAGTTTAGTATACGATGGAAAATATGACAATGATGTGGATTTGTGGAGTGATACTTGTGAATTACCATTTGAGAATCTAATGGTTCCGGCTCCTGCGGCTTGGGATAAAGTCTTACGGGATATATATGGAGACTATAACGAATTCGTTATGGGGGGGAGTTTACATGAAAATTCTTATTATGATCCTGATACGCCTTTTTATGAATATGAGAATGGCAGAAAAAGAATTCCTGAGGATTGGGATGGAAGTCTATAGTGCAATTGATACACATAAGTATAGATTATTAAAAAGCTAATTGGAGTAAGGATAAACCCAGGAAATATTTATACAATTCTGATGAACTGTCGAAATTTATTCTGTAATCTGATTTTTTATGAGAGGATTATTTTGCCTGTATTGTCAATAGTAGTGGGGGTGTGGCATGCGGAAGGCCCTGAAAAACCAATTGGCGGAGCTTATTGCGCTTTTGCCGAAAGCACATGAGACTATACTTAAATCTGTTGAGATAAATGATATAAATACCGCGGCAGTGTGTCTTTCTGACTGCCAGAATACCGCTATTGCAGTTGGAACAAGAATTGACGAAGCTGAGGGTGAAGGAACATCGACGGTGAAGGCACTGGAAGCATACTGTGAGCTGCTGTTCCATATCCATCAGGAGTTTTCAGAGGGGAATGCGGACAGAAAGCATATTCAGACCCGCTTAGAGAACAGCTTTGTAGATATTTCCAATAGATTCCTTTATGAGATACCGGATACTAAGGAAGTTGTTTTTTTACCATATAAAGCTTCTATGTGGGATTCTCTTGAAAGCGTGTGGAAAAAAGCAGCGGCTGATCCTCTGGTTGAGGCCAAGGTCATTCCTATCCCATACTATGATAGAAAGCCTGACGGTTCATTTGGGGAATTTCACTATGAAGGCGGAGAGTTTCCAAGTGATGTTCCTATTGTTTCTTATGAGAAATACAATTTTGAAAAGAATCATCCTGATGAAATTTATATTCACAATCCCTATGACGATATAAATGCAGTTACGAGCGTGCATCCTTTCTTTTATTCAAGAAATATAAGAAAATTCACAGATAAGCTTATATATATTCCGTATTTTGTGCTTGAGGAAATTAATCCTGAAGACAAGGAGGCACTTAAAAAATATAGGCATTTTATCGGGGCTCCTGCTGTGATAAATGCTCATGAAGTTATCGTACAATCAGAAAATATGCGGAGAGCCTATGTTGAATGTCTAGTGGAAAATACAGGGGAGAAAAACCGAAGGTATTTTGAAAATAAGATAAAGGGAACGGGTTCGCCAAAAATAGAAAAAATCAGAAGTATGACTATTGATGATGTGGAAATACCTGAAGAGTGGAAAAAATATATATACAAAGAGGATGGAAATCGTAAAAAAGTAATCATATACAATACAAGCGTTCAGGCACTTCTCGACGAAAAGGAAGAGATGCTTGCAAAGATGAAGGATGTGTTCAGGATTTTCAATGAGCATAGGAGTGAAGTGACTCTTTTATGGAGACCGCATCCATTGATAAAAGCAACTATATGCTCTATAATGCCACAGCTCTATCGAGACTACGAGAAAATAGTAGAAAGATATAAGGAAGAGGATTTTGGAATATATGATGACAGTCCCGATATGGATAGGGCACTTATCATGGCAGATGCTTATTACGGAGATTCCAGCAGTCTGGTGACTCTTTGTAAGGAAATAGGAAAGCCCATAATGATACAGAATGTTCGGGTGATTGGCGGTGAATAAAAAATAGGGAGCAGGAATGAAGTTTGAATTGAATGCATCAATGATGTGTGCGGATTTTGGACACTTGTATGATGAAATCAGGAAGCTTGAAGAGGCGAATATAGACTCCTTTCATGTGGATATAATGGATGGAAGATATGTGCCTAATTTTGCCATGTCACTTTACGATCTTCAATGTATTGCAAAAGCAACAAAGAAGCCTTTGGATGTTCATCTTATGATAGTACATCCGCGAAACAGTATACAATTATTTCTGAACGAGCTTAGACCGGGGGATACAGTCTATATTCATCCCGAAGCAGAGTATCATCCTGCAGCCACACTTAAGGCTATAGCTGATGCAGGTATGATTCCGGGAATTGCTATAAATCCCGGAACAAGTGTAGAAACCATTATGGAACTCATGAGAGTTGTTGACAAGGTGCTGGTAATGAGCGTAAATCCGGGAAGTGCCGGTCAGATGTTCCTTCCCTATGTGGACAAGAAGATTACGAAACTTCTTGCTCTGAAAGATGAGATGAATATAAAACTTTACTGGGATGGGGCATGTTCCTATGATAAGATACGAACTTATGCTCCGAGAGGTATAGATGGATTCGTTTTAGGAAGTACTATTCTGTTCGGAAAGGATAGGCTCTATAAAGATATCTTGGCGGATGTAAGAGATATGAGGTTCTGAATATAGGAGGAGCACAGAAATGGTGAGAGCGCTGCTTCTTTCCGGTGGAAAGGGAACCAGACTGGGAGAGGATATTCCGAAGCAATATCTTAAAGTAAATGGGAAAATGCTCATAGAGTACAGTATGGAGACATTACTGGAAAGTCAGGAAGTGGACTCGCTTATTATAGTTTCGGATGAGGCCTTTTGGAATGTGATATCCGAAGCGCTGAAAAAGCAGAAAAATAAGGACAAGTTCAGAGGATTTGCGAAGCCGGGAGAGACAAGACAGTTATCCATATATAACGGACTTTTAGAACTGAAGAGAAATGTTTCTGAAAGTGACTGGGTGATGATACATGATGCAGCGAGACCCTGCCTTAAAGGAACTATGATAAAGAAAATGTTTGAGGCTTCTAAAGGAACCGAGGGAGTCATGCCGGTTCTTCCTATGAAGGATACGGTTTACATGGTTGATGAATCCGGAAAGCTTAAATCTCTTCTTGAGCGAAAAAATATTGTGGCAGGTCAGGCTCCAGAGCTATTCCAGTTCTCAGAGTATATGAAGGCAAATGAGAAAATGATAAAAAACGGTCGCATGGTAAGCATTAACGGATCGACTGAACCTGCTTTTCTTGCCGGGATGAATATCACAACTATTCCTGGAGATGAGGATAATTTCAAAATCACTACGAGAGAAGATCTGGAGAGATTCAAAAGGATGGTTGAGACAGGATAGGAGCGTGGATATGAAGGCCTGGAAACTGAATGACGTTGGGGATATAAAATACTATGAGGATGAGCCTGTTCCTGATCCGGGAGATGGAGAAGTACTAATAAAAGTAAAGGCAGCAGGTATATGCGGTTCTGATGTTCCCAGAGTCTACAAAGATGGGGCACACAATATGCCTCTCATCATAGGCCACGAATTTTCAGGGCAGGTGGAAAAGCTTGGGCAAAATGTGGATAAGAGTAAGTTTGGAAAACGTATGGGGATATTTCCGCTGATTCCATGCAGGAAGTGTGCAGCTTGTCTCGGGAAAAAATACGAAATGTGCTCGAATTACAGTTATCTAGGTTCCAGGAGGGACGGAGGATTTTCTGAGTATGTAACAGTGCCGGAATGGAATCTTATAGAGATTCCGCATAGTGTAACATGGGAACAGGCAGCGATGATGGAACCTATGGCAGTTTCAGTTCATGCCATGAGGCAGCTTTCTATAGGACCGGAAGATTCTGTACTTGTGTGCGGTGCCGGTACCATAGGGCAGTTACTTATCATGTTCCTGCTGGAGAGAGGAATCAAAAATGTATATGCAGCAGGAAACAAGGATTTTCAAAAAAAGGTACTTATGGATATAGGGTTTCCGGAGGAACATTTTTATGATATTAAGACCGGAGATCTTCATGAGTGGATAATGAAAAAAACGTCACATCGTGGAGTGGATGCTTATTTTGAATGCGTTGGCCGGAATGAAACTATCGGTAACAGTGTTGAGCTTGTGAAAGCAGGCGGACAGGTGTGTCTCATGGGAAATCCCGCAGGTGATATGACTTTTTCTAAAACTAACTACTGGAAAATACTTAGAAAACAGCTGACTCTTAAAGGAACCTGGAATTCATCGTATCTTGGTGCCGATGAAGATACGAAGTCAGATGACTGGCACTACGTGCTGAAGAGGCTTTTGGAGGGAAAGATAAAACCGGAGAAGCTGATCACACATAGGTTTAAACTCAGTGAGCTTGAAAAAGGACTTCGAATCATGAAGGATAAGACAGAGGACTATGTGAAGATCATGATAGTCGAATAGACCTATGACAATACAGATAAAAACGAGATCGAGGCTTAGCTTTTTGCTTGCGAACAGTATATGAAAGATGGAGCATATAAGCGAGTGGGAGTATTATGAGTAAAGCAAAGGAACTCTCTTCAGAACAATTTAGAAAAATGCAGCTTACTGAATTAGATATGTTAGTAGAGTTTGATAGGGTGTGTCGAATTCATGGCATCAATTATGTTTTATTTGGAGGAAGCTTACTGGGAGCTGTTAGACATAAGGGTTATATTCCATGGGATGATGATGCTGATATAGGCATGCTTAGAGAAGACTATGAGAAGTTTAAGGCGCATATGAATGAGATGAATCCAGACATTTGTTATTTTCAGGATCATGAGACAGATCCAGAATATCGATGGGGGTATGGAAAACTTAGGCGAACAAATTCTGTTTATATTAGGGTTGGACAAGAACATCTAAAATGCAAAACAGGAATATTTGTTGATGTATTTCCGATGGATGATATTCCGAATTCTTTGATTGGTCAAATAGTTCAGGATGTTCATTGCTGTTGTCTGAGAAAAATATTATGGTCTGAGGTTGCAAAAAAGAATACGGTAGGATTTTGGAAAGTGTGGTACACCATTCTATCAATAATTCCTGTTTCGATTCCATTCAGGGGGTACGAATACTATGCGAAAAAGAGCCGTAGTGATTCACCCAACAGAGTAAGATGTATTTCATTTCCATCGACGGGAACACTATATAAAAAAAATCCAATTCGTCAAAGATATGGTATGCCCAAAAGCTGGTTTACTGACAGGGCTGAGTATGATTTTGAAGGAAAGAAGCTTTACAGTTCAAAGGATTTTGATACAGTTTTAAAATATATTTATGGTGATTACATGAAATTACCACCGGAGAATAAGCGAGAGCAGCATTCACCATTTTCATATATCCGTTTTCCTGATGAATAGTATGGAAGAGTTAATTTAGAATCAAGAAAATATACTCATTTGTATCAGCATATAGTTGAAAAAGGAGATATATAAATTGTGTAGTGTTGTAATAAGGTCATACAAGGAAGATGATTACGAAGATATTGCTCTGATTCTAAATGAAGGATATGAATCAAGTATTACAAAGACTCAGTTGGAAAAGATTTATATTGGGGATGAAAAAAATATTATTGTTGCGGAAGAAAACACAATCGGAAAGGTAGTTGGCTGCTTTTTTTGGAAAGTCAAAGAAGATTTTGTACGACCTGGCAGAACGCTTTATATGGAATACCTTGTTGTGTCGAAGGAATATAGACGACAAGGAATTGCTCATCTACTTATCGATGAACTTGAGAGTATATGTAAAAGTATGAATTGCTCATCTATTGAATTCACAAGTGCGAATTTTAGAAAAGGAGCTCATGAATTATATAAATCCATGGGCTATACAATAAAGAATACAAGTATTTTTATAAAAGAATTCGGGTGAGGTTGAGATGCATTTATAACGAGCACAAAAGTTTGAGCAGTTGTAAGAAAGGAACTAATCGTGATGCTTAATTTCACAGTAGGACCTGTAATGTGCAGCGATGAAGTCTGTGCTGTTGGTGGCGAACAGGTTCCATATTTTAGAACACCGGAATTTTCAAATACTATGTTTGAGAATGAACAATTGATGCTTAAGTTTGCTAAAGCACCGGAAGGTTCAAAGGCTGTTTTTATGACTAATTCTTCCACAGGATCGATGGAAGCTATAGTGATGAACTGCTTTGATGAGACGGACTCTGTACTTGTTATCGATGGCGGCAGTTTCGGTCATCGGTTTGTGGAATTGTGCGAAATACATGATGTCCCACATACGGTACTCCAGCTTAGTCATGGGCAAAAGTTAACAAAAGAACAGCTATTTGAGTATGATGAACAAGGATTTACAGGACTTCTGGTAAATATCGATGAAACGTCGACAGGTGTTCTTTATGACTCGGAAATGATAGGAGAGTTTTGTAAAAAGAACAATATATTTTATGTATGTGACTGCGTGTCTGCTTTCCTGGCCGATCCGTTTGATATGGCACAATGTGGAGCAGATGTGATGATTACAGGATCTCAGAAGGTTCTTGCATGCCCCCCCGGGATTTCTATTATTGTCTTAGCTCCGGGAGCTGTGGAACGAGTGAAAAATGCAAAAGTAAAATCTATGTACTTCAATCTGGCAGATGCCTTAAAAAATATGGAGAGAGGACAGACGCCATTTACGCCTGCAGTTGGAATACTCAGACAGATCAACAAAAGGCTTAAAGAGATAGATGCTGCGGGCGGTGCTGATGCGGAAATAGCGCGTGTAGCTGCTCAAGCTGAGGACTTCAGACAAAAGATTAAGGTGCTGCCGTTTGAGTTTGTTTCTGAGTCTCCGGCAAATGGTGTGACTCCAGTTCATCCAATTAATGCTGATGCTTATGAAATCTTTACTGAACTTAAGGATAATTATGGAATCTGGATATGTCCTAATGGCGGTGATATGAAGAATACAGTATTCAGAGTTGGGCATATTGGGCATTTAACACATGCGGATAATACGACACTGATTGATGCATTGAAGGATATGCAAAAGCGTGGAATGCTGTAACCGGGGTGATAAAAATGGTTAAGGTAATTACATATGGAACATATGATATGCTTCATTATGGTCATCAGAGGTTATTAGAGAGAGCAAAGGCACTTGGCGATTATTTGATCGTTGGAGTCACTTCTGATGATTATGATAAGACAAGAGGGAAAATAAATAATCAGCAGACATTGATGGAACGTATTGCCGGTGTAAAGGCTACAGGTCTTGCAGATGCAATAATTGTAGAAGAATACGAGGGGCAGAAGATAGATGATATTCGCAGGTTTGGTGTTGATATTTTCACTGTCGGCTCTGACTGGGTAGGATATTTCGATTATCTAAACGAATACTGCAAGGTGGTTTATCTTCCAAGAACCGAAGGAGTATCGAGTACTGAGGTAAGAGCAGAGAAACGAAAACTTCGTATCGGCCTTGTCGGTACAGCTGTATTCAGAACCAAGTTTATTCATGAAACCAAGTATGTAAATGGTGTTGAGGTTGTAGGTGTATGTGAGTCACATCCGGGAAACGAACCGGAGGTGGCAGATTTATTCCATACTTACGATTATGATGAACTCCTTAAAAAGGTTGATGCAGTCTACATTATTTCCAGACCTGAAAATCATTATGCAGATAGTAAAAAGGCTTTGCTGGCAGGGAAACATGTTCTGTGCGAGTCTCCGATAGCTTATACAAGAGAGGAAACTAAGGAGCTTTATGCATTAGCTGCCGAGAAAAATCTGATTATAATGGATGCTATAAAAACGGCTTATTCCACAGCTTATGAACGTCTTTTGTTGATGGCTAAAGGCGGTAAGATCGGCAAGGTGGTGTCAGTAGATGCAGTTTGTACGAGCCTGCGTGATGGCATATCAATAGAGGGAACCGATCTTTCGAAGAAGTGGAATAGTATGTGTGGCTGGGCGCCGGCAGCAATGCTTCCGGTATTACAGATTTTTGGTACTGACTATAAAGACAAAGTATTTTATACAAAGTTCCAGGATAAAGAAGAGAATATTGACGCTTTTACAAAAATAGATTTTGTTTATCCTTCGGGGGTTGCAACAGTTAAAGTTGCTAAAGGTGCAAAGGCTGAAGGCGAGCTGGTTATTGCAGGTACTAAAGGGTACATATATGTTCCGGCTCCCTGGTGGAAGACAGACTATTTTGAAATCAGGTATGAAAATCCGGATGAGAATAAACGGTTCTTCTATCAATTAGATGGTGAAGGAATAAGATATGAGATAGTAGCCTTTGCCAAAGCTGTTGAATCCGGCAGGAACATGAGCAATGTGTCTAAAGAGATATCGGAAGCTATCGCCGGAGTTATCGAGGATTTTAATGAAAGGAAGAACATGATAGAAATTTCCTGAATCAAAGATGGGCTGTGTAGCGACCAGAAACAGTGGCGTCAGCTCCGCTTGAGCAGGATACAGACCGGTATATAGGGAGAACAAGATGGATTTTCCTGAAAACTATTATGAAGATGAGGTAAGAGAAGGCTTTTATGTTCCCAGTCTTATGAAGCGTAACTGGGCAGCAGGAATAGAAGTTCTTTTGGAGATAGATAAAATCTGCAATAAATATGGACTTAAGTGGTTTCTTTGTTATGGCACCTTGCTTGGGGCTGTGAGACATGAAGGATATATTCCCTGGGATGATGATCTTGATATCATTATGAAACGGAAGGACTTCAATGAGTTAAAAAACCATAAGGATGAGCTGCCCGAAGGCTATGTTATCGTATCCGTTCAGGATACGGAAGATTATGATAGTTCGATGGCCAGTGTAAATAATGATTTAGCGGCAGTATTGACGCCAGAGCAGACGATAAAATATCATGGGTTTCCTTATAATGTTGGAGTAGACGTTTTTATGCTGGATGAGGTATCTGATGATGCTCAGGAAGAATCAGAAAGGATGGGGAATATATACAGACTTCTTGAGTTGGAAAAGGAGTTACGAAGTGCTGAAATAGCAGATAGGATAGGTATTTTAAAGAGGTACTCCTCTGATTATGGTTTTCAGTTTGATTACGGGAAATCAATAGCTCATCAGATATCTAAAAAGATAGATGAAGAATCCTCGAGATTTTGCGGTAAAGAGACTAAATATCTTGCGTATATGCAGTATTATATGGTTTCAGGGAATTCTATATTCGAATCTGAATTATTTGATAAAACAATAAATGTACGCTTTGAAAGAGCGATGCTGCCGATTTCCCCATACTACGATTTGCTGCTTAGAGATAGTTATGGTGTCTATGACAAATTTGTCAAGGAATCAGCATGGCATGAGTATCCGGCATATATCAAGTGGGAGAAACAGATTAAGGATCTAGGCGCTAAGATACCATACCTTTATGAGTTTGATAAAAATGCTTTGATTCATACGGCACCGGATAGAGAACAACTTAAAGAAAGATGCAGATTAAGGATTTCAAAATTATCTGAATTACATAAGCTTGCAGGAAAATCCATATCAAATGGCGAGAGTGATATGCTATCTCAGGTTATGGCTCTGTGTCAGAAATTTGCTGTAGAGCTTGGTGAAATTCTTGAGAAGTCAGCTATCAATCCGGAAAACATGGTTAAATTATTGGAGGAGTATTGCGAAGCTGCATATCGGATTTATGAGAGCAAAGAAGATATAAATATTTCCGATATCCTTGATGAGATGGACTATATACTATCTCTGGCAGAAACAGAACTTGAGATCATAAAAGAAAGAAAAGAAATAGTTTTGCTTCCATTTAAAGTGTCAGGATGGAAAAACATGATGCCGTTCTTCGAGAAATACAAGGATGATCCGGAGGTTAATCTGCATGTGGTGCCGATACCATATTACTTACGAGGCAGAGATACGAGTCTTCAGAAAGAGGTTTATGAAGGATATGCGCTAAAGAAGTTTGAGGTTTACAAGGGAGTGCCATTGGAGAAACTTATTGAAATAGAAGACTATAAAACTTTTCCTTTTGAGGATATGAAGCCTCATGTGATCGTTATTCAGAATCCATACGACGGGTACAGTATGGGGAGTGAGGTGAACAGATATTTCTTCTCAGATAATCTAAAAAAACTATGTGATAAACTCGTGTATATTCCATGGTTCATAACTGATGACATAGATATAGATGATCCTGCATGCGCGATGGATGTTGCAAATATGAGGCATTATGTCACCGTACCGGGATGTGTTTCGGCGGATCTTATATTGCTGCCTACGGAGAATCTAAGGAAAAGTTATATCAGGGTTTTGACAGAGTTCTGTGGTTATGAAACAAAGGAAAGATGGGAACGTTGCGTGCAGGTATTTAATGGTGCATATATAAATTCTATACTAGAAAGAGTAGAAAGAGTATAATTGCAATAAAAACATCATATTTATACTTTAACTGGTATAAAAGATTCAAGATTTAATTATTATATACTATATCCAGTATAATAATTAAATCTTGAATCTTTTGGTCTCAAAACAATTATACGTTTTTCTATAATTATCCATTGACAGAACAACTTATATTCCAGTATTCTGAGTAAGTATTTCAATGCTCCATTTCTACGGAGCATTAAGGTCTAAGATTATTTCCGGATCATAATCTTCTGTTTATTTCAAAAAATAATCCAAGAAACATAAATAAATTGTAAATGAGTGTTTGTTAACGAAAAATTTAATAAATGCTGTTATTTTTGATGCTATAATAAAGTTATATGAAGGAACATATATGGGAAAAGAAAAAATCAATATAAACGTGCAATACAAAGACAGACTGTTCAGGCTTCTGTTTGGCAGAGAGGAAAATAAAGAGTCTATCCTGAGTCTCTATAACGCATTGAACAATTCTGATTACAAGGATGTATCAGAATTGGAATTATATACTATAGATGATGTTATTTATATCAAGATGAAGAATGATGTGGCATTTATTTTGGACAGCTATTTGTCATTGTGGGAACAGCAAAGTACATATAATCCGAACATGCCGGTGCGAGGATTAATGTATTACGCTAAAATGTATGATAAATACATAAAAAGCAGATCCCTCAATATCTATGGATCAAAACTTATAAAGATACCAACACCAAGATATATAGTGTTTTACAATGGGAAAGAGGATATCGATTCGATCAAGCAGCTGAGTTTATCAGATTCCTTTATAAATCCGGATAATACAGGATCGTTTGAATGGACAGCAACGTTAATCAACCTTAATAAAGGAAAAAATGATGAGCTCAGATTTAAATGTAAAGTATTGGACGGATATATGACACTGATTGAGCGAATCAGGGCAAATCTTAAAAGCAAGGAAGATATTGAGAAGGCTGTGGATTCAGCAGTTGTTTCATGTATTGATGAAGGCATCCTGAGAGACTTCCTGATTGCTCATAGGGCGGAGGTAATAGATATGTGCTTGACAGAATATGATGAAAAAACGTTTGTAAACGGTATTAAGGAAGAAGGTCGTGAAGAAGGCCGCAAGGAAGGCCGTGAAGCACGAGATAAAGAGAAGATCACAGAGCTACTACGCGATGGAAAGACCCCAAAGGAGATTGCCGATTTCTGTAAATATCCAATAGAGCTTA